>CAIJPN010000112.1 GCA_903822545.1 uncultured Anaerolineae bacterium
GTCAACGGGAGAGCCGCGCAAAATATTGGCGGCTTCCCAGAGATAGGATTCGAGTTGGGAGAGTGTCAGCGTGTTGGGCATAAAGGCTCTGGGGGCCATTTCCCCCATAATTTAGTTTAGCATGGAATCAAAAGCTTATGCGCGTGTCGAATATCTCAATTTTATGCGACGTATTTTTCGCGCTTATCTCCAGGCAAAGCTGCTGTTATGCGATTAAATTACAGGCTTTTGCTTCGCACAAGGGTATTTGTCAAAACAAATTCAGCGGCCAAAAACCAGCGAAATCAGGCCGGTTGGGGCGCGCCTGCCCGGCTATTACCCCCATCACTAGGATTTCAAACGATTTTTTAGCTCTTGCAGGTGTTCAAGGATATCTGGGTTGAAGTCATACTTGTTCGCAAGAGGAAGAGCTTCCAGCACCATGCGTTCAAATTCATGCGCATCGATGTAGTGGTTTTGTGCCAGGAATACCAGGTCATCATAGTCCGTGTCTGCACCACGATCCAGTTTGCTGAGAGCGATGCTGTAAGGGTCAGCTACGAAGATTTCCAGGTTCCCAAATTGCCCGATATGAATACTGCGCTTTTCGCTCCCCTTCGGCAACGGCACGAACCGGTCTATCGGCACCGGCTCGGCGTAGATTTTGAGTTCTCGCGCTATTTGCAGGATGGTTTGGTGCAGCGGGTTGGGGTGAATATCGTCACCGATGAAGTCAATATCAATCGTCAGGCGCGGGCTGCCGAGCAAGGCCAACGCGCTGCCTCCCACCAGTACCAATTGGGATGCCGGTGGAACTCGCTCACCCATAGCCCGTAGCACAGATTGGATTTCTGCATGATCCATAAGTTACCCCTTTTGATACTCCAAGCCTTTGCGCCAGACCTGCTCAGCGTGCTGGTAGGTTGCCAGCCAGTTCACGAATGAACGGCTCAACTCTTTGTGGCGTTTTGCCAGCGCGCGCAGGTTTTCTTCGGGATCGTCCCCAGGGTTCAGCCCCAGTTCTGTTGAAAAAATATCTGGCAGGAGCAAGTCGTCCATCTGATATTTCCTGGATAGCCAGACTGCCGCGCTGTAATAAGATTGCAGCGTAAGCAGGGCCGCCGGGTCAAGCTGGCTGGCAGCGGTGTGAACGTGGGTGGCATATTCAGGATGCTCAAGAAAAAGGGGGATCAACGAAAGCCGCAAGCGGGCTTCATCGCTTTGCGCCAGGGCTTTGAGCAGCCGGGCAGGCCGGGTATGCAGGTTTTCTTTCACATCCTGCCCGCCCATGATGAAATTCACTCCCAACGCATGGAGTGCGCTTGCAAGCTGGTCGCCGGTGGTTGTTGTCTGTCGCATGGATTGATTATAAATCGCTTTACCCTTCCGCCTTGACCTTCTCCGCCACCTTCTTGACTATCGCGCCAAAAGCCGCCCCTGGCCCACCCAGCGCGGAGAGGGCCACTTCGCCAATGTCGGGGGCCATTTTGACCAGGTTGCGCAGGCGGCGGGAGAGCCAGGATTCGTCCACAGCGTCCTTTTTCGCGGCAGCCGTTTCAATTTCTTGCACATCCGCTTTCAGGTCAGCTTTTTCTTGCGCTTGCCGGGCAGATTTTTCGATGGCGTCATACACCGGGGCAAAGAAATTTTGCACGCCGATGTTGGAAACGGTGTTGTGATCTCCCACGATGATGTTTGAGCCGCTGACGTTGCCGCCGATGCTGATACTGCGCTCACCACCGCTGACCTTTTTATCACGCCCAACAAAATCCCCGCCGCCAGTGTTGACACTGCCGCCGATGTAGGCCCCGCCGCCAGTGTCGATTGTAGGTTTTTCCTGTTTCCTGGTTGCCATAGTTGCCTCCTGTTGAGATGTAAAAATCAGGGCTTTTGGCCCTGATTTTGTTTATTTCTTCTTCTGGAATGTTTCTATTTGCTCGTAGAGAGAGTCAACCGTCTCTTTGCCGAACAACTCTTTTCGTATTTGAAGGTAATCCCCTTCGCCAACCTGCCAGGAGGCCCAAAAACGGGTTGCTTTAGAAGGGCTGAGGTGCTGCATTAAAACCTGGGCTGCTTCCTGGATAATTTGTCGTTCACTGGGTACGCTAATTGTGGTCATGGTAAAACTCCAATAACTTTTTGAACAAAATCAACCGGGTTGATCGACTTTATGGCAAAAAATTTGCTTTTTTTCAGCAGCCGGTCATCACAGGTAAGAAAATAGTCGCACTCCGCTGCCTCAGATGCAGCAACGTGTAAGGCATCAATTGCGCCCAAGCCAATCTCTCCCAAAGTGTTTGCGCGTGTGCGAATGGATGGTTCCACCAACTGGTAAATTTTCGCTTGTTGCAAACAGCGCGACATCCATTTTTGGCGCAAAACTTGCGGATTGCGTGAGTTTTCGTACTCAAGCACAGATGAACTGACCAGTTGGGCATTGCCCGCTTCAATCCACTGCAAAATTAGCGCCAGGGACAAGGTTTCAAGCCAGATACGCGGCTGGGTCTGGTCGTCAAAGGGGCGATTGTATACGCTGGTATCAAGATAAATCTTCACAGTTCTATTTTACACTCGAATATGCCGTTTAGAACGGGCACATTGGTTGGGATCGTCCTGAAAAATGTGCTTGCCCCTGCGCCACTCAAAAATCGGGAGATTTTTGACTCCCGGAAACTCGCTTAACCTGCAGGGGGGCGGAGCCCCCCTGCACCCCCCAGAAAAACAGCAATCCGGATTCAGGAATCAGCAATCAGGACTCAGAAATCGCCAGGGAAACTGTTCATCGAAAACCGACATCGTAGTTGAAGTAGTCTGGGATGAGCCTGTTACGGATAGCACAGCGCGTGTACCTACTGCTGAGGTCCCACGAGCCGCCTCGAAGTGAACGGTACTGGCCCTTCTGGTACCAGTCCGCCGACCATTCCCAGATGTCGCCGCTCATATCCCAGATTTTCTCCTGGCTTTGGCCGAGCGGGTAGGCGCAAACGGCGGTTGTGCCCATATCGCCACTTTCAGTGGTGTTGGCAAATTTGGGATCGAAGCCACCGCCCCAGGGGTACTCGCGCCCATCCGTAAAGCGCGCGGCGCGCTCCCATTCAATTTCAGTAGGCAGGCGCACGCTGTAGCCTTTGGGCATTTCCAGCCCCAAAGGCTGTTTTGCCAGCCAGTTGCAGTACGCCTGGGCTTCAAACCAGGTCACGCCAACAACGGGGAAAATCGGATTGGAAAAATCACGGTCATCCCAAAACATGGGCTGGTAACGCAGGTCAAGTGGGCGGCGCGCCAAAACGTTTTTCTCGTAATCTTGGGTGGCTTTGGTGTCATATTTGCCGGTGCGCCAGTCCCAGCCGTCCTTGCTCCAGCAGTCCTTGTTTTCATAGCCACCCGCCTTCATAAAGCGGGCATATTGCAGGTTGGTCACGGGGTATTTCGCCATCCAATAAGGATGCTTGATTTCCGCTTCTCGCTTTGGGTTATCACTTTCATCATCGCTGCCCATGATGAACTTCCCCGGCTTGATCTCGACAAAATTATCCAAATCGTCCGGCTTCCAACCCAATCTCCCCAGCGCCAACCCGGCGCGGCGGCGCAAAAGGGGCTGCGCAGCCGGGTCTTGCATGGCCGGGAGGAGCTTTTCGATCACCCGCGCCGCACTGGCGGGGGTGATGCCGTCTGGCATGGCGTCCAGCGCGGCTTCACCGGCCAGCACAGCCGCTTCGGCGGGCGCACCGCTGCGGGCAGCGGCCAGCCCTTCCACCACCAGCCCGGCCACCACCGGCAGGTTTTGGATGATCCCCAGGTATGAGACCGCCAGCAGGGTCACTTCGCGCCAGGCTTGCTCGCCAATGTGCGGGGCCAGCGCATCCACCACCGGCTGGGGCTGGCCCTGGGCCATAAATGCCAGCGCCATCGCCGCCAGGTATTCTTCAAAAGTCAGGTGGATAAAGCCGTATTCTTCCGCGCCGCGCTCCAGCAGCAAGGCGGCGTGTTCGCGCACATCCGCCAGGAATTGGACGCTGGCTGCCTGCGGGTCGGGCGCGCTGCGCGAGGTGAAAATCTCCTCCAGCTTGCGGTGCAGGTCGGGGCGCTTCACCAGCCCCACGCCGGGGTTGACCTGGTGCATCCACAGCGCCAGCGGGGCCAGCACGCGGGTGATCTGCACTTCGTCCAGGTCGCGGCCCACCGCGCGCCCACCCAGGCTGCGGGCGCGGTTCCAGGTGCTCACCAGTGTGCGCACATACTGGTCATAGAGCTGCACGCGGCGCTCTGGCAAGGTCACGCCCTTGCGCTTCATCAGGGCCAGGATGGTCAGCAGCAGCTGGTTGGCGGCCAGGCGGCGCACGCCTTCATTGGTCTGCATGGCCGCCAGCAGCTCGCGGCGCTCCTGCTCGGCGTCGCGGCGCGCCACCAGGGTATCCCCCTGGGCCTGTTTCTCCAGCGCGCCCGTCCAGTGCGCAATAAATTCGGCAATTTCGTCATCATCGAAGTCTACCAGCGTGCATTCCACCAGCCCATCGGCCACCGCGCGCACGGCGCGGTAGCCCACCACCCGGCTGGTGAGCACAAACTTGTTGCCTTTGCGATGATCGCTGTAAAAATCGGTCACGCGCTCCACCACCGTGTTGCGCAGCGCCAGGTCTTTAACTTCATCCAGCCCATCCAGCAGCAAAAGCGCCTTGCCCGCCGCCAGCGCCTCGCCCAGCATCGGCCCCAGCGGGAAATCACAGCCAATATCGTCAAAATAGCCGCCGATAAACTCATCCAGGCGGATATTCCTGGCAGCCAGCGCGTTGGCATAAGCCGCTAGCGGCAGCAGGATCGGCAGGCGGCCATCCAGCCCAAGTTCAGCACCCTGACCATGAGCCAGTTCCAGCGCCAGGAATTTCAGGAAGGTGGTTTTGCCCGCGCCGGGGTCGCCCAGGATGATGACGCCGTCCTTCTCGCGCAAAATATCCAGCAGCGGCTCCGGTTCGCCCAGGCGCATGGCTTGCAGGGCCTCCGGGCTGTCATCGGCGGCCTGGCGTCCAGCCAGTTTCAGGCTGCGCTCCCAGGTTTCGCCTTTGGGCACTTCGCGGCGCGCCTTAAGCGGCACATACAGGTCGAGCAGCGCCAGCTTCATCGGCACATTTTCGGCGGTGCCCATGCCTTTCATCGTCAGGTAGGTGTGGCGGTTGCGGATGAACTGGAGATAGGCTTCGGTGGCGGCTTTGAGCGATTTGCCGTCCAATTTGGGTTTTGCGCCTGCCCAAACCTGCTGCGCCACCTCGCTGACCACCACTTCCGCGATATTGACGCTGATATTGCCCCCGGCAGCCATCCCGCCATCCGTCGCGCTGATGGTTTTATCGCGCCCCGTGAAATCCCCGCCGCCGGTATCGACACTCCCGCCGATGTAGGCCCCGCCCCCGGTGTTGACCTGGTTGACCGGCGCAGCGGGCGGCGTTGGTTGTTCACTGCGCCTGCTCAAAAACGAAAAAATCCCCGCCGCCAATGAAAGCAGCGCCGCCAGCAGCGCCACCAGCGAATCCGCGCTTTGCAGCGGCCCGCTCTGCACCTCCAGGAAATCCATCAGCGGCTTCCAAAACAGCCAGGTGCATCCCGCCAGCGCGGCCAGGATGATTGCAGTAAGCAAAAAAGCGAGTGATTTTTTCATAAAATGCTCCATCGTAGCGCGAATACCCCTATGGGGCACAAGTTGGCAATACGCGTTACCAGGTTGTGCCCCCGCGCCGCGTGACCTGGTCAACAGGACGCGGGGGCGCTTCGATATTTGGCCGGACAACTCCCCTCTCCCCTCGGGAGAGGGGCTGGGGGTGAGGGCGCGACCAAGACCGGGCTGGGCTGGCGATTTCTAAAAGGCTCCGTCCCGCTTCTCAAAGAATCGGGATTTACCGGCAAAAACGAAAATGATTCCTTCAAAAATCGCTATGGAAACTGTACATCGAAAACCGACATTGTTGTTGTAGTTGTCTGGGATGTTCCTGTTACGGTTAGCACAGCGCGTGTTCCTACTGTTGTTGTTCCACGAGCCGCCTCGAAGTATTGCAGCCCGGCCTTTTTGTGATCTTGTTCCACTCGACCGTCCCCTGCGGGGATGCTGGCGCTACCACGAAGTATTGCAGCCCGGCCTTTTTGATTGTTGCGCAAAATACTATTTTGCGTTACGGCTTTTTCATCCAGCCACCCAGCAGTTTCCCAACTTCACTGACCATGCGGCTGACGTGCTGGTATTGCCCAATTTGGAGCAGTTCCAGATCGCGGCACAGGCGCAGGTAAAAGCGCAGTTTGGTTAATGATACATCGGCTTGCTTCAAAATTGGCAGCGGCGCGTCTGATTTTGCGGCTTCGATCAGCTTTTCATGCAGGTCAAGCGCCGTTTTTTGGATGGCGGACGCCAGCACAAAACGCTGCTGACGCGGGAATTTGACTGTGACTGGGATCAGCCATTGCAGTTGCCGCGCGCGGCTTTTTTGAAGCCCAGGAGCAGGTTTTCGTAGGTGGTGATATGCGAGTAGAGGTTGCTATAGGCTTTTGCCATAAAACACTCCGTTGTAGCGTGATTTGGCGAATCACGTTACAAAACCCAAAAAATTTGCTTAACCTGTGGGGGAACGTCGTTCCCCCACACCCCCTCCTCAGGATTCTGCAATCCGGATTCAGGATTCAGCATTCAGGACTCAGAAATCGCCAGGGAAACTGTACATCGAAAACCGACAACGTTGTTGTAGTCGTCAGGGATGTCCCTGCTACGGAAAGCACAGCGCGTGTACCTACTGCTGTTGATCCACGAGCCGCCTCGAAGGATGCGGAAGTGCGGCCCCGACAGGTTTTCGCGGCCATCGTCGGCTTTGTAGGGGTAGCGATACTCAGCATTAAAGGGATCAGTGCCCCAGCGCGACTGCGTCCATTCCCAGACATTCCCGCTCAAATCGAACAAACCCGTCCCTGGTGTTGCGCCTTTGGGGAAGATACCGACCGGGTTGGTTTGTTTCAGGTTGGTTTCATCAATGTTGGCATGATCAGCCTGCCATTCATCGCCCCAGGCCCATTTGCGGCCTTCATCTCCACGCCCAGCCTTTTCCCACTCGGCCTCGGTGGGCAGGCGCAGGATGTAGCCTTGGGAAAACAAATCGGGTTGAAGATCGCGCAGTTGTTCATCCAACCAGCGGCAATAGGCCAGGGTTTCATACCAGCAAACCCCCACTACCGGTCGGCTGGATGCGCCCCACTGCGGGTCATTCCACCAAGAAGGACGATGACGCTTGTTTTTCGGGCGGGCCTTGATATTGTTTTGCCAAATGCGGCGCAAATCATCATTTTTAATCCCTGAAAGATCAAAATCCTGGCCATTACGCCAGGCCCAGCCTTCGGGTGTCCAATATTTTTGGATATTGTAGCCATCTGCTTCAATAAAGTGCCGGTACTGGGCATTGGTCACCGGGTAGCGGGCCATATAAAAATCAGGCAGGGTTACCGTGTGGGCGGGCTTTTCATCATCATAAGCATTTTTGTCGTTCTTCTCACTGCCCATCGTAAAAGTCCCCGCCGGGATTTTAACGAAGCCCAGCAGCGGCTCGGCCTGTCCTCGCAGGGTCGCAGGCAGGTGCAGGCGTTTTTCATCGAAGCGCGGGTCGCCCAATGTGCCCAGGGTGTCAGCGGCTTCCAGGCGTTGGGCGGGGGTCAACAGGCCTTCTTCTACAATTCGCACCAGCCAGCGGCGCACTCGGTCAGTTACGGCTTCAAAGGAAGCTTCGCCGGGGGCGCGCTCATTCAGGCGCATCTCCAGCAAGGCCTGCCCGGCCAGCACAGCAGCCAGCCAGTCGGTTTCGGTAATATTTTTGGCATAAGCCACTTCGGAGGGCAGCAGCGCGCTCACCAATCCCACCGCACCGCCCAGCCCGCCCAGGCGTTTTTTCCCCGCACCCAGCAGGAATACCTCGCGCCACCAGGCCAGGTCACTGTAAACCAGCTGGCGCAGC
Organism: uncultured Anaerolineae bacterium; assembly: GCA_903822545.1. Lineage (GTDB taxonomy): Bacteria > Chloroflexota > Anaerolineae > Anaerolineales > Villigracilaceae > CAIJPN01. Next base: position 7,959 of record CAIJPN010000112.1, read on the forward strand.
TTCAGGGCTACATCTTGTTCCACGGCTGCCAGGTGACAGGCCGCCAGGTATTCCTGGAAAGAACGATGCGGGAAGGCGTAGACATTCTCGCGACGCCCCATCAGTAAGCCGGAACGGGTTTCAAGGTATTTCACCAGCAGATCGGCATTGAAATCTTCGGGCAGCATGGCACAAAATACATCCAGCACTTCGCCGCGCGGAATATCCGCCGAATCGCCATCGCGCTGCTGTTCCCCGGCCTGGCGCAGGTGAGTCTGGTATGCCAGTTTCTCCAACGCTGCGCGGATTTTTTCTTCTCCCAGGCCCAGCGCCTTGCCAATACTCGGCTCCCAATCTGGCTGGCCCTTTTCGTTGCGCACTTCGCGCCCGCGCTGCCAACGTGATAGCAGTAACTTGACCGATTCTTCGTATAAGTCGGCGCGGTCTTCGGGCAGTTTTCCCCAGGATGAATCGAGCGTAGCCATCAGGGTCAACAACAGCGGGCGCGAGGCCAGGTCTGCCAGGTATGGTTTCTGCTGGATGCCCCCCGCCAGGCGTTCACTGCGTTCGCGGGCAGTGGACGCATCCCAACCCATCACCGGGCGCACAGCCTGGTACCAGCGTTCGATAAAACGTTTGGCCTGTTCTTCATCAAAAGGCGCCAGGGCCAGCAACTGGAAGTTTGGCACCCGCCATTTGGGGTCAGCGTAGGCATACGGACGGGCTGTTAATAAGATGCGGCTGTTAGCCGGGATTCCGCGCGCCAGGTCGTTGACCGCCTCGAGCAGGCATTTGCGCCGCCGGTCGGCGTCCGGAACTTCATCCAGGCCATCCAACAGGAATAATCCACCGTTGCTGCTGAGTCGGTTTTGCAAATAGGGGATCAACTGCGCGGCAGCAGCCTGACCGATCCGTTCGGTCACTTCGGCAAAAAAGGCCAGCCAGAGCAATCTGGCCGTCCCCCGGCTGCTATCGGCAGGCAAGTATTTGGCGGTTTGCCGTAAAACCAGGCGAACCGGCAGGAGATTTTTCAGACTGCCTGGCAGTTCCGGCTGGCGATCAAAAACCCGGGCATCGGCCAGCAAAACGGTCAGGTAATTAGTGAAAGTTGTCTTCCCAGAGCCAGGGTCTCCCACCAGGGCCAGCAAGCGTGCTTGCGGTTCAGCAATCGCATCCAGCAACTTCGTCCGCTCCCCCTCCTTGCCGCGCGCCAGGTGCAAGCCAAAAGCGCGCATGTCTTTTTCTTCTTCAACGGCGCTCAGGGGCGAAACCACATGCAAATCGGTATAGACTTCGTTTAGAGAAACACCATCCTGGTTGAGCGGGTCGGCAAAATTGGGATCCACCACGCCCAGGGGCAGGCGGCGGCACTCCAGGGTGAGCGAACGATAATACATTTTGAGCAAGGCTTCAGGTGGAACCTGGTCAGCTCCCAAGATAACCCGGTTGTTCTCCCCGGTTACGATGATGACACCCTGGGCATTTCCCCCGATAATGACAGAACCGTCGGCGAGCGTCGCAAGCACCTGGTCGCGGCCCACAAATGTTCCTCCGCCGGTGTGAACATCGCCCGCCACAAACGCCCCGCCCTGGGTATTGATCAGGGTTTGGAGCTGAGTCTCGAGCGCGGCAATTTCATCTGTGTGCTCTTCTCCCAGTTCTTGCAACATGCGGTGAGCCGCAATTTTCTTGCGGATCTGCCCGATTTGTTCCTGGATTGTGGTCATAAGACACCCTCGCTGAATGAAGAGATTATTTGGAAAGAACCTTTTGTGCTATCTCGTTATACAACCTTTTCAGCGCCCAAACCCGATAAAAATACATCCCCAAATATACAACTGATGTGATCATACCAGATAGGGAAACGATAAAGAATGGGACTACCCAAACTTTGCCCAAGCCTTCTAACCCCAACGCAATTGTGCCCCAAAACACACCAAACCAGTCAGTAAAGAGTAGCATCGTCCAGTAACCCCAGAGCTCAAGCTCTGACATTCTCAAAAAGAGCAGGAATTTTTCAGGGGTTCCCCGTGCTTTCATTTCAGCATGCTTTTTCCGCCACGATGCGACAGTCGCATCAATTTCCCTGTGCAAATTGAGAAGCCAGAACATTGCAGCAAGCAACAATATCCAGGCAAACAATCTCCCAATGCTATAACGAGTAGTTGCCAGCATCAAAAATAATAGACTGATCACTGAAAACCAATTCACCAAATCCATTCTGGAGTAGTGAAGGAAAAATTGACGAATTTTGGTGAACATGCCTGACTATTTATCCAGTGAGGCGCGAATCACACGCATTAAGCGCTTTCGCTCGCCTTCGTCAGTGGTTTCAAGAATCAACTTCATAAATTGTGCAAACTCGGGATCTTTTTTGCTGTGCTCACGAACACGATAGATGAACTCATCGTCATCATCCATTGTGACCCAACCCAACAGGTTATAAAGCTCCACTCGTTGCATCCCAAAAAAGTCAGCAATGGAATTGGAAACTTCCATACTAACAGGGCGCTTACCATTCAAAATAGCTGAAAGATGTGAAGCCCCAATTCCAGTTCCAGCGGCAACTTGCCTTAAAGATAAATTTCGTTCTTTTATTTTCTGGTTAACAAAATTCTTAAGTACATCATTTGCGTGCATGAGTTCCTCTTTTCTGCTTGCGTATTTGAAAGAAGGTGATAAGATGTGCACAAATGTACACGTTATATGCTCACGAGGTTCACTAAATATTATGCAACAACAAAATTCATCAGACCAAATATCAGATCAGCTTGTAGAGTTTTATGCCTATCTCAAAGGTGTGCGGGCAACCACAGACTCAACGGTTGAAGCTTATAAACACGATATTGACACTTATCTGGAGTTTCTCGAAAGCAAACCCGAGATAGCTCCCAATGGATTCACGATTTCCGATCGCACACTTCGAGGCTTCGTCACATTCCTGCGTGGGAAGGGTAACGTTGAAAGCACGATCCAGCGCCGCCTGGACGGTGTCAATGCCTTATGGAAATTCCTGCACCTTGAGTATGATTTCAGCACGCCCAAAACCGCTCGTGATTGTGGAATTCGCCTGAAAAACAAACGCAATCCTTCTTCTTCCATTCCTCGCACCGAATACAACATTTTTATGGAGGCAATCTATGATGGCTTACGAAAAATCAAATGAGTTTCGCTATTTCCGCGAGATTTCAGTTATCTGGTTGGCACGTAATTCAAAATTTCCACTCCAGCAAATCTTGCAAAAAAAGCTGGCTGATTTTGAAGAGTTGAATAAGTTTTTTACAAATGACCTGCTTGTCACTTATAAAACCTTACGTAATGAGCTTACAACCAACGAACAGTGGCTGTTCCCGACCGACGAAGGCAAGTTGTTCATGCCTTCAAAGTTTTATCAAAACATTCAACGGATGCTTGAAAAAGCGAACATGCCAACGAAACCCAATCATCCCAAAAAGATGAGCGTTGCGCAAGTTGAAGCCTTGCTTGGTTTGCGCTTATCTTATGAGCGACCCGTTAACCAGCTTGTGCTCGCTGGAGCACTCCTGGGGCTTCAAGCCATGCGCCCGGAAGAAGTGGCAAAACTTTTGAAGAGCGATATTGATCTCGATGGGCGCCTCATATTGCTCCGCGAGACCAAAAGCCAGGTAAATCAGTTTGTGCCCATTCATCCTGATATCGCAGACCCGCTTGCCAACTTTATTTCACATCTCAAACCAGGTGAGCCGCTATTTATTCGCAGTACAGGCCAACAATGGAATCGCAAAGATGTTCACCAGGCTGTTGAGAAAATCGCAGAAGAATGCGGCCTTGAAGGGATTAATCCACGCCGCCTGCGAACAACCGTTAGCCACGAAATGATGTCAGAAGGTATTCAACTTAATGCGATCAGCCTCGTCCTGCGTCATAGCGACGAGTCCACTACGGCCCGTCACTATTCACGCATAAAAGATGTAGAAGATGCCCGCAAAGCCATCGAACGCTTTCGCCCGCTCGGCATGTCACACTAAGGATAAATTCATGCGCAAACATTTGATTGGTAAAGTTCAGGCTCCGCTTCAACCCCATAACCAGGGTGAAGTAGGATTGTCTTGCTCTGAAGGTGCCTCAGGCCGGTCTATAAGCCGCATTCTGTCGTCCCCTTGCGGGGATGGGCGGTCATCTTTCTAGGCGACACGTTACCGCGCCGCTCTTGCAGTCTACCCGGGACTCAAATGCGACGAGCAGCCGCTTGTCCCTGCTTGACCTTGCTCCCGGCGGGGGTTACCAGGCCGCCCGCATTACTGCGGGCGCCGGTGGTCTCTTACACCACCTTTTCACTATCACCATCCATCCCTGTCATCCACCAAATCCAAAGGATTGGGAGGAAGGTTCAGGGTGCGGGTGGCTACCTGTTTTCTGTGGCCCGTCCGGCAGGTTGATCCCCAATTGGGGGTTACCCCGCCCCGGATGTTATCCGACACCGTGCTCTGTGGAGTGCGGACTTTCCTCGATCTCACTCCTTCGCTCTTTCGCCGAAGCTCAAAACTCAGGGTGAGACCGCGATCGCCCGACCAGCCTGAGGCAGCTCCAATATACCTTATTTTGGCAGAATTCGGGGATGGGCTATAATCAGTTCGATTCAACAAACCTTCAGGAAGGGAAAAATGTCCAGACGCCTGACCCTGCTCCTTTTTTTGATCATCTTCTCGCTCAGCGGGTGTGATTTGCTGCCCGAGACTGCTCCCGCGCCCGAACCAGGGCCTGACTCCGCAGAATCCGCCCCGACGCTGCATCCCGATAAATTAGTGGAAATCCCCCTGCAAGTTGGTTATAGTTATCGCGGCCCTTTCTACGAAATTTACTTTACAGATCCATTCAGCCCCGAAGCAAAAACCATCGAAGGTGGGCTGGATGTGCCGCTTGCGCAGGCGATAGAATCAGCCCGGCTGTCAGTGGATGTGGCGGCGTATAGCCTGAGCCTGGGCTCCATCCGCAACGCCTTGCTCAACGCCAGCGAACGTGGCGTGCGCGTGCGCCTGATAATGGAAAGCGGCAACATGGATCGGCCTGTGCCGCAAACCCTTATCGCCGCTGGTATCCCGATCAAAGGTGATTTCATGGATGGGCTGATGCACAACAAATTTGTGGTCATTGACCGCGCAGAAGTGTGGACTGGATCCATGAACCTGACCACCAACGGCGTTTATGAAGATAACAACAACCTGGTGCGCATCTATTCACCGCAGCTGGCCGAAAACTACACAGTCGAATTTAATGAGATGTTCGAAAAAGGCTTTTTCGGCCCCAATGCGGTTGCAAAAACCCCGAATCCACAGCTGACAATAGATGGGATTGACATCGAAACCTATTTTTCCCCCGATGACGGAGTGGCCCAGCGCCTGGCAGAGTTACTGCGCAACGCACAGAGCAGTATCTACTTCCTGGCATACTCCTTCACCGCCGATGATTTCGGCGAAATCCTGCTCGACAAACAGCTGGATGGCCTGAAAATAGCCGGGATTATGGAAGAAGAACAGGTGCGCTCGAACCAGGGTACCGAATACGATCCATTCAAAGAAGCCGGGCTGTCCGTCTATATCGATGGCAATTCCGGGCAGATGCACCATAAAGTTTTCATCATCGACCAACAGATTGTTGTGCTGGGCTCATACAACTTTAGCGCCAGCGCCGAGCAGAGAAATGATGAAAATGTATTGATCATCCATGATCCCAGGGTTGCAGAACTGTATCACGATGAGTTCCAGCGCGTAGTGAATGCAAGCCAGAAATAGTGGTAAAACGCTCATTTCGTGTACCTAATTAACCCAAGTTGCTACCTTGATATGTCAAACTGCCTTTTTGCAAGGAGTTCCCTCACCCCGGCCCTCTCCCAAAGGGAGAGGGGGGTAATTCCCTTCCCCCGCCGGGGAAAGGGCCAGGGATGAGGGCGATTGCGCCAAAGGTAGCAACTTGGGTTAATTATGTGACCGGCACAACCCTGGCTAGTGATGGCAGCGGGCTGGCACAAAAAACAAAGGAGTTGAATATGCAATGGGAACAATTGACCGCTCCCGATTTCGCCCGGGCTGTAATCGGAACAAAAGTTTGCGTAGTGGCTTTTGGTGTGCTGGAACGACATGCTGAGCATTTACCGCTTGGCACAGATTACCTTAATGGGCATCGCCTGGCTTGCCTGGCAGCCGAGCAAGAACCGGCAGTGGTTTTTCCGCCCTTTTTTTATGGGCAAATTTATGAAGCGCGCTGTTTCCCCGGAACCGTGACCTTGAAACCCACCCTGCTCTTGGAACTTATCCTGGGTGTATTGGATGAGATCGGGCGCAATGGATTTGAGAAAATCATCCTGTTAAACGCCCATGGCGGCAATGATTACCTGTTGCCTTTCCTTGCCCAAAGCATGCTTTGGGAGAAAAAAACATACAGCCTTTATTTCTATGATGGCTACCGCGAAGCCAGCTCCAGCCCTGAATGGCAGGCCATTATAGAGACACCGTTGCACGGTCATGCCTGTGAGTGTGAAACCAGCATCTCACTGGCAAATCATCCGCACCTGGTTAAGATGGAAAACGTGACTGGTCCTGGCGAATCACTGGGCAGGCTGGATGCCCTCCCTGGCAATATTTCTGCGGTTAGCTGGTATGCCAATTACCCGCAGCATTATGCCGGGGATGCGCGCAGCGCCAGCGCCGAAAAAGGCCGGAGATTGCAGCAACTCCAGGTGGATGCGCTGGCTCGTTTTATCAAGGCAGTTAAAGCTGATCAGGTTGTGGCAGCCCTGGAACAGGAATTTTTTGAGCGTGAGGCCATCTTGCGGCAGCGCAACCAGCCTGATTAATGGCTGAAATTGTCTTTTCTGGAATAAAATCACGATACAAAAAAGGGCTGCCTGGTTAGGGCAGCCCTTTGCAAACAGGTGGATCAGCCGGTCCGATTCTTGTTGGCTGTCAATAACTGACTGAGCAGTTCGTTGTGCGGCGGAATTAAAGTCAACTGGCCTTTGCTGTCCAGTATTCTTTGGTTTTCGAGGATCTCAAAGATGGCATCGGCAACTTCGGGGTTGGCGGTGATAGATTGCATGGCCTGTCCAACTATGCGAGGGCGGATGGCCCCAGCTTTGGCAAACTCGATGGCCGCCTGGCGGTCGGCGGTGCTGGTGATGATGTTAACCTGGTTTGCTCCATCTTGTTTGATGGCTGATGTCACCTGGCGCAGGCGGTTCACCACTTTGGCCTCGATTTGCTGGATCATGCCTGTATCGCGGAAATGGACTTTGCGGATGTAAACTGAGCCTAATTTGTAACCCCATTCATGTGAGCGCGGCGAAACTTCCTCACGAACGGTGCGGCTCATGGCATGGCGGTTGATCAGCATTTTCTCCAGCGGCAGGTTGCTCAGCGAGCGAACGACGGCATTGCTGACATTCGCAGCCAGCGATCCGCGCGGGTCGGCGTTTTTGAACAGGTATGCCACCGGGTCGCTGATGTACATCTCATACCAGATGCCGACGCCCATCGGCGCGCCTTCTTCTGAGTTTACCGGGTTGCTGCGCAAGTATTGTTGGTCTAGCCGCATATCCAGTACGCGTTTGCTGCCCAGCCAGTTTACCAGGAAGGCGCTTGGGCCAAGTTTCAGCGGCAAAATATACAGGCCCGGTTCGGTCAATATTCCGGCTACCCGCCCAAAAAGCATGAAAACCTGACAGGTGCCTTCTTCTACGATGGTGTAGAGTCCCGCCAGGCGCATGAAGAATAATCCAATCGGCAGGACGAACCACATGCCGATAAAGGAGACGGTTGCTCCGATCATGAATTGAACAAGGGCGTCCATTATTTCACCTCCCGCACAATTTGCTGCGCATGCGAATAAAGCCCCAACCGCACGTTGCGTAGATAGGCTTGCAGCACATTTGGGCCGCTTTTTTGCAGGGTGGTCAGCTGGTCACACAGGGCAACCAGCGGCTCCACTTCGGCTTGCGCATTTAGGGTCTGGATTTCCACTGCGCGTTTGGACTGCACAATTTTTTGGTCTGCTGAGGCTTGCGCCAGGCTGATATCAGAAGAAACCTGGTTGTGGGCGGTATTAATGGCTGCCAGCGCAGATTCGACTTCGGCGGGCGGGTCGATGCCTGTAATCAACGAAGCATCCAGGATGATGCCATAGCGCGCGGCAGACGAGGCGCACTCGTGCTCCATATGTTCGTTCAGGTCGCGCAGGTTTTTGCGCAGGTCATTGATCGAGACGCCGATAACAGCGCTCATTTCTTCGCCGCGAGATTCATCTGGCTGTGGCGCTTCAAAACCTGCGATACGCTCGCGCAATACCGAAACGAAATAGCCCATGACGTGCAGGATGGGGCGCTTGACACCGAAAAGATAGGCATAGAGATTGTTTTCGGCCACCCGGTAGCGAATCTGTCCGGTCAGACCGGTATTCAACTGGTCTTTGGTCACGGCATCCAGTAAAGTACCGCCAGAATTGGCGCGCGGGTCTTCGGGGTCCTGTGCCATGTTGATGGTCTGGGTGGCGATGGAAACCTTGTAAATTTTTTCCCAGGGCCACTTGAAGTATGGGCCGCCGGGTGGGATCATGCGCACCTGTGGGTAGTTGTATCGTTGTTTATTCTCCTCACTCAGGGTTTCCCCGATGGGCAAGTCGGCAGTCCTGACAGTTCCAACCCGCTCGGCCCGGCCAAATACGGTTTTTACCGCACGTTCATTCTGGTCGACGGTATAGAAGGATGTCAGGATGTAGCGTAAGACAAACCACGCTACAAATCCAAAAAACAAACCAATTACGAATCCCATAGATTTTCTCCTTGTGTGTGATAGCTAAAGTTATTAAATCATTATAGCGCGATTACCTGCCAGGCAATGTACCTGCGCGGGGTTTTAATAAAGATGCTCCTCTCGGTATGATTCACTCTGGTTGAAACTCGATCACAAACCTGGCTCCATGTTCCCCGTTGATGGAGATGACACCATCGATTTGCTGGAGCAGCATGGCTACCAGTTGCATTCCAAACCCCGATGAATTCTCAATTGAAAATGAGGCTGGCAGGCCAATGCCATCATCTTCGAAAACGATGCAGACTCGGTGGCCTTTTTGGGTTGCGGCGAGCCTGATCTGGCCACTTTCACGGCCAGTGAAGGCGTATTTCATCGCATTTGTGGCCAACTCGTTCAGGATAATGCCAAGGGGCGATAGCACTTTGGCAGTCAGTTCGATTGGATCGATCCTGGTTTCAATGCGAATCCTGTTTCCGTAGGGGAACAGAGTGACGATCTGGTGAAGCAGGGCTGGGATATATTCTTCCAACAGGATTTTGTCAAAATTCCCGGACCGATATAGCTTGTCGTATAGCACCATCATACTCTGTACCCGGCTGGATGCGTCTTGCAGCGCTACCTGGGCTGCTACTTCGCGCTGCGCATCCATTTGCAGTTGCAGCATGCTGGAAATGGTATTCATGTTATTTTTGATGCGGTGGTGAACTTCTTGTAGCAGCAATTCTTTTTCATGCACAAGGGATTTGGCCCGGTTCTCGGCGTGTTTTCGCTCGGTGATATCTATAAACGAAACAATCACCCTTGCCAGGGATGATTCGTATCCATGTATCACGTTCATGTTCAGCGCCAATATCATTTCTTGCCCGACCACATTGATCACTGTGATTTCGCTGGAAAAATGAGTCTCTCCTTCGGCCAGCGCAATCATTTCTTCCTTGAAGACATCGATTGATTTTTCTGAAAAATACCGGGGCAGTTCCAAAACCATTTCATCTTTACTTTTGGCGCTCATCATGGTTATGCTCGCCTGGTTGATCGCCACGATTTTTACCTGGGAAACCAGGAAGTTAATTTCCTGAGGCTGGTTAACCAGGTAATCCCTGAAGTCATTCACCCCCTGGGCGCGTAGCTCATCCAGACGCGTTTTTACCAGGGAAAAATCTTCTTCCCACAGACCGATGGGGGAGCTTTCAAATAGTTCGCGGAAGTGCTGCTCACTTTCCAAAAGTTGTTTGGCCACACGCTTGCGTTCAGTGATGTCGCGGAATGTGCCCATTAATGTAAGCTGGTTATTCAGCCGGATAATTTGTGCGACAATTTCCACCGGCACTTGTGTCCCATCTGAACGAACCACCACGTTTTCAATCGGGCGGGTAAAACCTTCCTCGTGGGCTTGCTGGACATGATGCTGGAAAGATTCTTTTGAGAAAACTACATTTTGGGTTGGATGCAATTCAGATTGTGACATGCCCACGATCTCTTTGTGAGGCCTGCCTAGCAATAGACAGGCGGCCTGGTTGGCATCCAGGATTATTCCTGTTTGTGGTTTTGCCAGGAAAATTGCATCGGGGGCGTTCTCGAACAGGCTCCGAAATTGCTCTTCACTTTCGCGTAGCGCCGCTTCTGTTTGTTTACGGAAGGTAATATCACGCGCAAAAGCGCAGTTAAAGATTTTATTTCCCACTTTTATTAAATTATTACTGACTTCTACCGTAATTTCTTGACCGGACTTGGTTTTGTGGATAGTTTCAATTGTCAGGGAATTATGCTCTTCCAACGCATGCCAGTAATCATCCCAATTGCCAGGCAAAAGGCTGGGGTTGATATCAAAAATTCGCATGGTTAGCATTTCGGCTTGCGAGTATCCCAATTGGCGGCAGGCCGATTTATTGACATATGCAAAATGACCATCCCGATCGATCCAGAAAATACTGTCAGCTGCGTAATCTACTGTCAGTTGGGTGAGTTGCAGGGAATGTTCGATTTGTTTTCGCTCAGTGATATCCGTCGCCAGGATCGCCAGTTTCCGGATCTGCCCATCTGCATCAATTACCGGGGCGATCAGGTTGTCGATGATGCGGCCAAACCTTTCATCTTCAAAACGCACAAAATTGCCGGTTTCAAGCGCCTTTGCCATATATTGGCGTTGGGTTTCAGCAGTTTCTGGCCTTACATAGCTAAAGATGTTCGTCCCGATCATCTCATCAACCGAAGATTTCATTCGCTGGGCTATTGTGGAGTTTGCCATCAAAACGATTCCATTCCGGTCGATCAGGGCGGCTGATTCCTGGATGGCATTTAGCCAGGTGCGCAGGGCCGTCTCACTGGCCAGCAGGGAATCGGAAATTTGTTTTTGGGATGTGATATCGGTTGCCAGCCCCTCGATTAAGATTTCATCGCCATTCACATGCCGTCCGATGGAACGGTCGCGTAACCAATGCCACTTCCCGTGGACATCACATACCCGATATTCAATGTCGAAGGGGGAGCCGAGTTCAAAAAGGCGAACACTTTCGGTTATTTTTGGCAGGTCAGCCGGGTGGATTGATTCCTGCCATAGGAAGGGGTGGGCATACAGGTGTTCAAGTGAATATCCCAGTAGTTGTTCCACGCGGGGCGAATAATAAACTCCCCCACATTTGCTGGAAAATGTGTAAACCACGTCTGGTGAGCCTTCCACCAGACGCCGGTAGCGGGTTTCACTCTGGCGCAGCTGCTGGTTGGCATCGTACAATCTGAAGGCCATTTTTATGGATACAATCAGAGCGGTTGGGCTGCTGCTTTTTACCACGTAGCCATACGATGTGATTTCTTCCGTTTTTTCAATGATTTCTTTTTCTGTGTGTGACGATAAGAAAACCACTGGAATATCGTGCTTAAGCAAAATTTGGCGCGCGGCCTGACTGCCGGTCATCTGCGTGTCCAGGTTCAGATCCATCAGGATCAGGTCAAATACCTGGCCTTTAGAGCATGTCAGTTCGATTGCTTGCTCGCCGCTGAATACGTGCGTTACCTGGTAGCCTTCCTTTTCCAGCACGCGTTTTTGACCCATGGCGATCAATGCTTCATCTTCAACCAGCAGGATGCTTTTCGTGTCAGGCATGAAAATTCTCCGTGGAAAAAAAGGAATACTTATAGGAGAATTGTACTCCTTTTGGTGGATGTATAATTACCCAATGAAAACCCTGCTGATCCAGCTTGAAGATCACGATGACCTGATTTCCATCCGTGACCGCATGTCGTGGGCCAAGACCCCGCGCATTATGCTGGTCTGGCCGCGCAAAGGCCGTGTGGATGTGCGTCCGCTCGATCTGACGCTCTTGCAGCGCCACGCCGACACATTGGGCGCAGAGCTTGCTATCGTCACATCAGACAGCGGGATGCGCTCTGCCGCCCGCCAGCAGGGCATCCCGGCTTTTCGCACCGCCATCCAGGCCCAGCGTAAAGCCTGGCCGGGCAGCTTACCCATCCGCCCGCAGCGCCGCGCCCCACGCCCCGACCTGCGCGCACAACGCGCGCAAATGCCCTGGCTGACCATCAGCGATTACAGCCTGCCGGAGCGCATCGTCATTTTCAGCCTGGGTGTGCTGGCTGTCCTGGTAGTGCTGCTGGCCATGTTGCCTTCTGCCGAAATCCGGCTCGATCTCCCCACCACCACCCAGGAAATTGTCATCCCGGTCAGCGCCTCGCCAGAAAACAGCACTGTCAGCCTGGCAGGTGGCATACCGGCGCGCGCCATCAGCGTGACGCTCGAAAAAACTGCCAGCTTGCCTGCCAGCGGCAAGATCAACCTGCCCGATGCGCGTGCCGAAGGCAAAGTGCTGCTCACCAACCTGACTGAGAGCGAAATTCGTGTGCCAGCCGGGAGCATTGTCCTGGCGCGCACCAACCCGGTGGCGCGCTTTGAGATCCTGGCAAACACCAGCGTCCCCGCCGGAGCCGGGAAAACCGTCGAAGCCAACATCCGCGCTGTGGATGGCGGCGCAGCCGGGAATCTGCCAGCCGGGACAGTGGCCGCCTTCGAGAGTCCGCTGGGGCTGAGTCTCAGCGTCAACAACCCAGCGCCCACCAGCGGCGGCAGCGACAAAATCCAGCCCGCGCCGACCGAAACCGACCGCGCCCGCCTGCGCGAGATACTCCTGGCCGATCTGCAAAAGCAGGCCCAGGAGCAGATCAAAGCCCAGATCCAGCCGGGGGATATATGGTTCCCATCCACGCTGGAAACATCCCAGACCCTCGACGAAATCTACACCCCGGCCCTGCACCAGCCCGGATCGCAGCTCAGCCTGCGCCTGCGGGCAGAATTCAGGGCTTTTTACGCCGCTGAATCTGACCTGCGCCAGCTGGCTACCCTGACGCTGGATTCTGCCCTCCCGGCGGGTTACAGCCCCAAAGCTAATTCGGCCCTGTCGCTGGATGCCGTTACCGCCATCTTCACCGGCCCCGACGGTGCCTCACGCTGGCAACTGCGGGCGGCGCGTCCACTCCAGCCAACGGTGGACAGCTACAGGGCGGTCCTGCTCGTGCGCGGACAAAGTCTCCAGCGTGCATCCAGCCTGCTTTCCGAAGAATATTCCCTCAGTCAGCCGCCATCCATCATCATCCAACCCTTTTTTTGGAAGTGGCTGCCTTTCCTGCCCTCGCGGATCGAGATAAAAGAGTGATCCGACCGGCCCCGAAATTGGAGCAATATGCGTATTTTAGCCGTTGACCCCGGAGAAAAACACATTGGCCTGGCCTTGAGTGATGAAACTGCCATGCTTTCGCGCCCGCTGATGGTGGTGCCACACGCCTCGAAGCTCGTGGATGCCGCCCTGGTGGCCGCGCGCGCCGCCGATGAAGCCGCCGGGCTGATCGTGGTGGGCGTATCGTACACCGAAGATGGTGAGTTGAACTCATCGGGCCGCCGCGCCGCCAACTTTGCCGAAGCCCTGCGCCAGCAAACCGCCATCCCAGTCATCCTGTGGGATGAGTCTCTCACCACCCGCGATGCTCGCGCCTTGAGCCTGGAATTGGGCCGTTCGCGTAAAAAGCGCAGCGGTCACCAGGATGCGCTGGCCGCCTCCATTTTGCTGCAATCGTATCTCGATAGCCTGCCCACTTCCAGCCTGGATTAACGTATGCCCACACGCCGCCCCCGCAAAACGTACCTGCCCGCTGGCTGCATAATCGCCCCGCCGGTTCTGTTGGCGCTTGTGGCATTGACCGCTTACCTGATCGTGCCGCTGCTGGCGCGCAACGCCTATGGCCCGGCGGCAGGAGCGCTGGGGCAGGTGCAGGTGTTCCAGTATTCGCTTAAACTGCTGTGGTACGATGGCCTGCTGACCCTGCCCGCCGACCCATATGGCCCGGAACAGGTTTTTCGCGTGGAACCGGGGCAGGGTGCGCGCCAGGTGGCCGCCAACCTGCAAACCGCCGGGCTGGTGCGCGACGGCGCTGCTTTTGCCACTTACCTGGTCTATTCCGGGTTGGATACGCTCATCCAATCTGGTGAGTTTACCCTCAGCCCGGCGCTGACCGCCATGCAGATCGCCGTTCGTTTGCAAGATGCCACGCCCGCACAGGTCACCTTCGTAGTGCTGCCTGGCTGGCGGCTGGAAGAAATCGCGGCCTCGCTGCCCACTTCCGGCCTGGCCATCAGCCCTGAATCTTTTCTGGCCAAAGCCAAAAATCCGCCAGATCGGTTTGATTTCCTGCCGCCTGGCGTTTCTGCGGAGGGATTCCTGCTTCCGGGCAGTTACCAACTTCCGCGCAACGCCAGCGTTGATGATCTTTTGTCCACGCTGATGAACCAGTTCGCCCTGTCGCTGACTCCAGACATGCGAAAGGCTTTCTCATCCCAGGGGCTGGATGTTTTCCAGGCGGTCACACTGGCCTCCATCATCCAGCGCGAGGCCGTCCAGGTGGAAGAACAACCCGCCATCGCCTCGGTTTTCTACAATCGCCTGAGCGCCGGGATGAAGCTCGAAACTGACCCGACCATTCAATATGCAATCGGGGTGGATGGCCTATGGTGGAAAGTACCGCTTTCGCTGGAAGATTTGCAGGTTAACTCCCCTTACAACACGTACCTGAACCCCGGCCTGCCGCCCGGCCCCATCAGCAACCCGGCCCTGAGTGCCATCCAGGCGGTGGCCTACCCGGCCCAAACGCCCTACTACTTCTTCCGCGCCCGCTGTGATGGTTCTGGACTGCACAACTTCTCTGAGACATTTGACGAGCATCTGCTTAACGCCTGTCCGTGATTTGTGAGATGGGGCACAA
>CAIJPN010000113.1 GCA_903822545.1 uncultured Anaerolineae bacterium
CTAGAAAAGGCTTCGCGCACCAAAAATGACTTCCTGGCCAACATGAGCCACGAACTACGCACCCCGCTCAACGGCATCCTGGGCCCGGCAGAAATCCTGCTGGATGGTTATAAAGGGCCGTTAAACGAAAACCAGCAGAGATTGGTACACACCATAGACGCCAGCGGGCGACACCTGCTAAACCTGATCAACGATTTGCTCGACATCTCCAAAATTGAAGCGGGGAAACTGGAAACCCATCCCGAAACCATCGTCATCACAGAGCTATGCCAGGCGAGCCTGGCTTTCATCGACGAATTGGCAACCCGCAAAAACATCCAGGTGGAATTCAGGCCTGACCCGGTTATCTCAACCATACTGGCTGACCCGGTGCGCCTGAAGCAGATTCTCACCAACTTGCTCAGCAATGCCGTCAAATTTACCCCATCCAACGGGAAGGTTGCGCTCAGCATCCTGGCAGACCAGGAACACCACTGCATCGACTTTACCGTCAGTGATACTGGCATCGGCATCGCAAGCAGTGACCTGGAACGACTGTTTGCCCCTTTCACCCAGGTAGACACCAGCCTGACCCGCCCGCACGATGGTTCCGGCCTGGGGCTGGCCCTGGTGAAACACCTGACCGAAATGCACGGCGGCAGCATCAGCGTCAGCAGCGAAGTCGGCAAAGGCAGCCAGTTCACCATCCGCCTACCCTGGATTAAAGATGCAGCCAGCCAGGTCGAGCCAGACATCCTGGCAAAAGCTGAACCTGCCATATCAGCGATGCAAACCGCCCCCACCCCGGCCTGCATCTTGCTGGCCGAAGATGTGGAAACCAACCTGGTCACCATCGGCGACTTCCTGAAAGACCTGGGCTACAGCCTGCTGCTGGCACGCAACGGCAAAGAAGCGCTCGAACAAGTCGAAAAAAACTCCCCCGATGCCATTTTAATGGACATCCAAATGCCAGGAATGAATGGGCTGGAGGCCATCCGGGCTTTACGCGCCAACCCGCGCTTTGCCAGCACCCCCATCGTCGCACTCACCGCCCTGGCCATGGATGGGGACAAAGAACGCTGCCTCGAAGCCGGGGCAAATTATTACATAAGCAAACCCATCACCATGAAAAAACTGGCCCAACTCATCCACAACATCATCCCCAAAAAAGAATAAACCAACATTCCCAAGAGGGATAATACGCTATACTTGAGTAATACGATTCATGCATCATACAGCTCCCATTATGGGGACAGGGCTACACTTGCATATCCAGACGGAAAGGAAACATCCATGTCAGAGACAAACGAGAAACAAGATTTTTATGTAGTCGGAGTGGGAGCCTCCGCTGGTGGCCTGGATGCACTGGAAAAATTCTTCAGCCACACACCTGCCGATAATGGGCTGGCAATTGTCATCATCCAGCACCTTTCGCCTGACTACAAAAGCCTGATGGCAGACCTGCTGGCCAAGCGCACCGACATGCCCGTACACGTGGCCGAAGACAACATGCCCATCGAACCAAACAACGTATACCTGATTCCCCCCCGCCAAAGCCTGACCACCTTCCACAGGAAACTCTTCCTGACCGAACGCGAAACCGGGCAGTTGTACCTGCCCATCGACATCTTCTTCCAATCCCTGGCCGATGACCTGGGTGAAAAAGCCATCGGCGTGATCCTGTCTGGCACAGGCAGCGATGGCACCCGCGGCATCCGCGCGATAAAAGAAAAAGGTGGCCTGGTCATCGTGCAGGATGAGCAATCAGCCAAATTCGATGGAATGCCGCGCAGCGCCATCGCCACCAACCTGGTTGATTACATCCTGCCGCCCGAACAAATGGTGCGCGAAGTGCTGAACTACGTCCAACACCCCTGCCTGGTTAGCGATCCATCCATCAAACGCGCCATCGTGCAAGATGATGATAACCTGAATAAAGTTTTCGCGCTCCTGCGCAGCAGCAGCGGGGTGGATTTCACATATTACAAACAGAATACTATGGTGCGGCGCATTGAACGGCGCATGAGCATCAAACAGATGGAAAAATTAAGCGATTACCTGCACTACCTCTACCAATCACCATCTGAAGTCAACACCCTTTACCGTGAATTCCTGATCGGC
Source organism: uncultured Anaerolineae bacterium (assembly GCA_903822545.1). Lineage (GTDB taxonomy): Bacteria > Chloroflexota > Anaerolineae > Anaerolineales > Villigracilaceae > CAIJPN01. The sequence continues at coordinate 2,101 of CAIJPN010000113.1, forward strand.
GTTACACGCTTCTTCCGCGACCCCGAAGCATTCGATTACATCCGGCGCAATGTCATCCCATCCGTGTTTGCCAACAAAAAACGCGGCGACCCGATCCGCATCTGGGTGGCAGGCAGCTCCACAGGTGAAGAAGCCTACTCGCTGGCAATCTTGCTGACTGAGTACATGGAAACATCGGGGCGGCACATGGATGTCAAAGTTTTCGCCACCGACCTGGATAAAAACGCCCTCGAAATCGCCGGGAAAGGCATCTACCCAGAAAGCATCGCCGCAGATGTTTCCACCGATCACCTGCAAAATTACTTCATCAAAAGCGGTGACAGCTACACCGTTTCGCGCCGCATCCGCGAAATGGTCATCTTCGCCCAGCAAAACATCATCACCGACCCGCCCTTCTCCAAAGTGGATATCATCTCCTGCCGGAACGTACTGATCTACCTCCAGCCGGTTTTGCAAAAAAAAGTGATCACAGCCTTCCAGTTTGCGCTCAACCCCAACGGCTACCTCATCCTCGGCACCAGCGAAACCGTTGGAGATTCTGAAGATTACTTCCAGTGCATGGATGTCAAGCTAAAAATCCACCAATACAAAGGTGGATTCCGCCCATCCGTCAGCGATAACCGCCTGATCCGTGCACCTGGCATGATCCAGCATACAACAACACGCAACCCATCCGGGCTGCGTGAAGACTGGCGCGCGCTGGACAACATCCAGCGTGGGATGCTCGAAGCCTTCCTGCCCCCCATGGCAGTGGTGGATGAAAACCTGAACCTGATCTACACCGTTGGTGATATGGATGCCTACCTGCGCGTACCCAGCGGAGGCATCTTCACCGCCAACATCATCAAACAGGCACGCGAAGGGCTTGCCATCCCGCTCAGCACGGCCATCCACAAAGTATTAAACGATCAGGAACCCGTCATATACAAAAACATCCACATTGGCGCCGGGCCCAGCTTCTTGATGATTGACATGCTGGCCAAACCCTTCTTTGACCAGGGCACACGCCAAAAACTGGCCTTTATAGAATTCAGCCCAGTGACACAAACCCAGAACACCACCAGCGAACCCCAAACTTACGATGTAGCCAGCAGCGCCCAGCAGCGCATCCAAGATTTGGAGCACGAACTGCAATACACGCGCGAAAGCCTGCAAGCCACGGTGGAAGAACTGGAAACATCCAACGAAGAACTGCAAGCCACCAACGAAGAGCTTTTTGCCGCAAATGAAGAGCTGCAAAGCACCAACGAGGAACTGCACTCCGTCAACGAAGAACTCATCACCGTCAATGCCGAATACCACGCCAAAATCCAGGAACTTACCCGCCTGAACGAGGATATCAACAACCTGTTGAGCAGCACCGAAGTGGGCACCCTGTTCCTCGATATGGAATTGCGTATCCGCTTGTTCACCCCAGCGGCCCAAAAAGAATTCCACCTGCTCGACCAGGACCTGGGTCGCCCACTGCGCTACGTAACCCACGATTTCATCAACTGCGACCTGATCAGCGAAGCCCGCCTGGTGTTAAAAACACTCACCCCGCGCGAACTGGAAGTGCAAGATGTGACCAATCGCTGGTACCAGATGCGCCTGACGCCCTACTACACCTTGCAACAACAGGTTGGCGGCGTAGTCATAACCTTTATGGATATTACCGCGCTCAAGACCGCCAACAACCAGCTTGCGCGACTTTCATGGGCAGTGGAACAGAGCGCCCAACTCAACATCATCACGCGCCTGGATGGCGGCATAGAATACACCAACCCGCGCGTTGCTGAAGCCACCGGCTTCAGCGCCGAAGAAATGCTTGGGAAATCATGGCAAATGCTCTTCTCCAGCGAAAAAGTAGAAGTGCTCAGCACCATGAAAAATGCCCTGTTGCAGCGCAACACCTGGCGCGGAGAAGTGCGCTACTTCCGCAAAGATGGCACAGCCGTATGGTGCATTGCGGCGCTTTCGCCAATCAAAAACGCCAACGGCGAAATCATGGCGATTCTCTTCGCAATTGATGATATTTCTGACCTGAAACACTCAGAAGAAGCCTTGCAGGAAAGCGAACGAAAACTGCGCCTGCTCTTTGAAAATATGACCGTTGGCTTTGCCCTGCACGAAATGATCTACGATGCAACCGGAAAACCGGTGGATTACCGTTTCCTCGAAATGAACCCGGCCTTCGAGAAACTCACCGGCATGTCTGCTGCCAGGCTGTTAGGAAAAACCGTCAAAGAAAGCATGCCAGACATCGAACAATATTGGATCGATGTTTATGGCAAAGTCGCATCCACCGGGCAGCCCATTGCCTACCAGAATTACGCCCGCGAACTGGATAAATATTTCGATATTTGGAGTTTTTGCCCGCGCAAAGGACAGTTTGCCGTCATCTTCAACGACATCACCCCGCGCAAACAGGCCGAAAACGCCCTGCAAATGAGCCTCCAAAAATACCAGGTACTCTTCGATGTTTTCCCCTACGGAATCTCCGTAGCCGACAAACAGGGCCACCTGCTAGAAAGCAACCTTGAAGCCGAACGCATCCTGGGACTGTCAAAAGAAGCCCAAGCCCAACGCACCATCGACGGGCAGGAATGGAAAATCATCCGCCCAGATGGTGAGTTGATGCAACCGAATGAATATGCCAGCGTTCGGGCGCTGAAAGAAAACCGTAAAGTGGAAGACGTGCGTATGGGCGTTGTCAAACCCGGAGAGCAGGTAGTCTGGATCAATGTCACAGCCGTGCCATTGGGCGATGAAGGTGTCATCATTACCTATCACGAAATTAACGTAGAAGAGAAACCTACCACCAAGCCAAAGAGTTCCTCCACAAACAGAGGCTAATATGCAAAACCAGGATGGAAACTCCCGGCCTGAGCCACTCTCCCACCTGCGTAGGCGCGCAGAGGCTGTTATTGATAAAGCAGTCCAACCCGAAAAAGTGGCCGGGACACTGGAAGATATGCAGCGCCTGATCGCGGAACTGCACATTCACCAGATTGAACTGGAAATGCAAAACGAAGAACTGCGCCAGGCCCAGTCCCAACTCGCCACCGAACGGGAAAAATACGTCGACCTGTACAACTTTGCCCCCGTGGCCTACGTCACAGTCGATGACAACGACATCATCATCGACCTGAACCATGCCGCTGCGGAACTGCTCGAACACGAATTCCGCTTTATGGAAGGCCGCCCGATCACATCTCACCTGACACCTGATTCGCTGCAAACCTACTTTGAGCACCGCCAGTTTACCCTGGAAAGCCGTAGCGCCCAAACCTGCCAGCTCACCATCCGCCGCCGCGATGGCACAAAAGCGGTGGTGCAAGCTCGCACAGTGGCATTAAACCCATCCGCCGATACACGCCAGCTCTGGCGCACTGTGCTGACAGATATCACCGCACTCAAAGAAGCCGAAGAAGCCCTGCGCCTGAAAGACCGCGCCATGGAAACATCCATCAACGCCCTGGCAATTTCTAACCTGGATGGGAAAATCACCTACGTCAATCCCGCCTTCCTGACACTGTGGGGACACGAAAATATCCAGACTGTCATCGGCCAACCTGTCAGCGCATTCTGGGAATTTGAAGAAGATGCCGAAGAAATTGTGCAAGCCCTGATGCGCGATGGCGGCTGGATGGGAGAACGCAACGCCCTGCGCAAAAATGGCAGCATCTTCATCGCCCAAATTTCAGCCAGCCTGGTGACCAATGAAGCCCACAAGCCCACCTGCATGATGGCTTCTTTTATCGACATTACCGAGCGCAAATACGCCGAGCAAGCCCTCAAACGTTCACTGGAAGAAAAAGAAGTGCTGATGAAAGAACTCCAGCACCGCACCAAAAACAGCCTGAACGTGGTTGCCAGCCTGTTGAGCATGGAAAAAAACGGGCTAAAAGATAAACACTCGCAAGAAATTTTCGACAGCACCGAACGCCGCATTCACTCGATCGCCGCCGTTTACGATCAGCTTTATCGCAGCGGTTCGCTGGACAAGATCAACCTGCATACCTACATCCAGCAACTGACAGATGACCTGCACGACTCCTACTTCCCAATTAGCGGTCTGGTCAGCATAGAAACCCAACTCGAACCAATCCAATTGGATTTAAAACGCGCCCTGCCGCTGGGGCTGATATTAAACGAACTGATCACCAATGCGCTCAAATATGCCTTTCCCAATGGACGCACCGGCAAAATCCACATGGAATTGACCCAGGTAAACGAATCCATCAGCCTGTGCATCACCGATAATGGTGTGGGGATGGATTGCACCGCCAAGCTTGAATCAGGCAGCGGAATGGGACTGCGCCTGGTAAAAATGCTCTCTGCGCAACTGAATGGCAGCTTCAGCCTGGAATGCGAGGGAAAAACGATGGCCTGTGTCTGCTTCCCGGTCTAAAAAATACCCACCTGAACAAAAAAACACGTCTTGTCGGCGTGTTTTTTTGTTCAGGTGGGTAAATGCAGGATACGCTTTTCCCTACGCTAGCGGGATGCCAGTTCCATGGCAATCTTTTCCTGGTCGACGGGCAGGCTATCCACCCGGATGTTGACCGCATTATAGATGGCATTGGTGATGGCCGGGGTGGTGGGGATGCTGACGATTTCTCCCACGCCTTTGGCTCCGTACGGCCCCTCGGCGGTAGGATGCTCGACGATGATGGATGTGATCTCAGGCGTGTGGGCAATCGACGGGATGCGGTAGCGCGCCAGCCGGTCGGTGACAACATAACCATCTTCGACGATGAAATTCTCGGTCAGGCAGTTGCCCAGGCCCATCATCACGCCGCCTTCCACCTGGCCTTGCAGCGCCAGCGGGTTGATGGCCGTGCCGACATCGTTGGCCGCCAGGATGCGCAACACGCGCACTTCGCCGGTCAGGGTGTTAACTTCCACTTCGGCGGCCTGCGCGGCGAAAGAAAAGGCGAAGTGCATATCGCCGCCGGTGCCGAGCGGCTGGGTTTTGGGGGCTTCGTACTCATACAACGCGCGCGGATTTTGGCCCATCGCTTTCATCTCACGGGCCACATCCGCAAAGGTCAGGGAATGGCCGTTGACATGAACCTGGCCGCCTTCAAAGCAGATTTTTTCTGGGGCGACATCGTATTTTTCAGACAGGGCGCTGGTGATGGCTTGGCGCAGGGTAACAGCCGCCAGGCGCGAAGCATTGCCGGTGACGTAGGTCTGGCGCGAGGCGGTGGTGGGGCCGCCGTTGGGGGTCAGGTCGGTATCCATGACCAGGACGCGCACAATCTCAGGCGCGGCGGACATTTCTTCGGCGACGGCCATGCGCATGACGGTGACGAGGCCCTGTCCGAGTTCGGCGGCGGAGGAGCGCACTTCAAAGGTGCCATCGTCGTACAGTTCCAGGTCTGCGCCGGAGGTGTCTGGCGCGCCACCGCCCAGGCCGGTGTTCTTGTAGGCCGAGGCAAAACCCCAGGCGCGGACGAGATGCTCGGAGCCGGGAACAGGCTGAGGCTTGAAAGGCTCGGGATTCAGCTTCCGCATGGCAGAATCGACTTTATCGATACATTCCACCAGGCCGACGCTGTCTCGCAAAAGCTGGCCGGTGTTGGTGACGCTGCCGACGTGCAGGGCGTTCATGCGGCGCAGTTCCACCGGGTCGAGGCCGAGGGTTTGGGCCAGCGTGTCCATCATGGACTCAACCGCGAAGGCCGATTGGGTCACGCCAAAGCCGCGAAAAGCCCCGGCGGGCGGGTTGTTGGTGTACATGGCGTAGCAGTCGGCGCGGACGTGTTCGATGTCGTAGGGGCCAGCCGAGTGGGTGGTGGCGCGGGTCATGACCTTTTCGCCGAGCGAGGCATACGCGCCGGTGTCGCCGTACAGTTCGGTTTCGGCGGCGATAATGCGGCCATCCTTTTTTGCGCCGAGTTTGACGCGGATCTGGGTGGCGTGGCGCTTGGGGTGAACGAGCAGGCTCTCGTGGCGGTCAAACAGCAGTTTGACAGGCCGCCCGGTGACGTTGGCGAGCATGGCCGAGTGAATCTGGCCCATGATGTCTTCTTTGCCGCCGAAACCGCCGCCCATCAGCTGCCCGACGATGCGGACGCGCTCTTCGGGCCAGCCGAGGGCGCGCGCCACCTGGGTGCGATCCTGGTAGGGGATTTGCGAGCCAACGTAGACTTCCATGCGGCCATCTTCGAGCGGCACGGCCAGGCTGCATTCGGGTTCGAGGAAAGCATGATCGGTGATCTGGGTCTGGAAGGTGTGCTCCAGCACCACGTCGGCGCTGGCGAAGCCGGTTTCCATGCTGCCTTTGCGGACTTTGATGTGTTTGAGCAGGTTGCCGTTGGCGTGCAGTTTGGGCGCATCTGGCTGGTAGGCCTGGACGGCATTTTTGATGACGGTTTGCTTCTCGAATTCGGTTTCGATCAGCGCAACGGCCTGTTCAGCGATTTCCTGGCTTTCGGCGGCGACAATGGCGATGGCGTCACCGACATAGCGCACGCGCTCGCCGATGCCGACCAGCACCGGCCAATCGTAGATGACCAGGCCGTGATTGTGCTCGCCGGGGATATCTTCGGAGGTCAGGATGGCCGCCACGCCGGGCAGGGCTTTTGCTTTGGTGATATCCAGCTTTGTCAGGATGCCGTGCGGGATACCGGCGCGCCGGACGCTGGCGAATAACATGCCCGGGAAGGTCAAATCGTCGGTGTAGATGGCCGCCCCGGTAACTTTTTCCACCGAATCGGGTCGCACCTGGCTTTTGCCGATCACGCTGCGGGCGTTGACTGAATCTGGGATGGAGGGGACGCGGACGGGTTCGCCGGTGCGCAGGGCGCGGGCGGCTTCGATGATGGAATTTTCGATGGTGGGGTAGCCCGCGCAGCGGCAAAGCGTATCTTTTAGCGCGTGGCGAATGTCATCGGATGTTGGCTCGGGGTGGCGTTTGATGAGGGCGTAGGAGGTCATGATCTGGCCGGGGATGCAGAATCCGCACTGGACTGCGCCGTGCTTGACGAAGGCATCCTGGAGTGGGTGCAGCACCAGTTGACCATCACGTGTGTTGGCGAGGCCTTCGATGGTCAGGATGTCTTTGCCATCGGCGCGGGCCGCCGGGTAGACGCAGGACATGGTTGGTTCGCCATCCACCAGCACGGTGCAGACGCCGCATTCGGCTTCTTCGCAGCCGATTTTGGTGCCGGTCAGTTTCAGGCGCTTGCGCAGCAGGTCGGCCAGGGTTTCATCGGGGGAGATGGCTAGGTTGTGGGATTTTCCGTTAACGGTAAAGGTGATCGTAGTATCCATAAGAGAGTTTTCCTTCGGGTGATGATTCCCAAAACCAACCCCCTTCCCGGCCTTCCCCCATTTTCAAAGAGCGAAAATGGGGGAAGGAGCTAACCCATAATCTAGGGGGCTGTCCCCTCCCCCAAAATCCCCGAATTTGGGATTTTGGGGGAGGCCGGGAGGGGTGGTAGGGTGATAATTTACTCGGCGCGCTCCCAGGCGGCGGCGAGGGTGTTGCGCAGCAGGGTGCCGACCAGGTGACGGCGATATTCGGCGGTGGCGCGCTGGGCGCTGGTGCGGAATTTGATCTCTTCGAGCAGGATGTCGAGCGCGGCGGTGAAGTTCTCGGGGCTGTAGGCTTTCGCGGCCAGGAAGGCTTCGGTATTGCGGGCGCGGAAGGGCACCGACCCGCCCGGGCCAACGGCAATGCGGATTTGCTTTATCCCCTCGCCCTGTGGGAGAGGGCCAGGGTGAGGGCTGGATGTATCCCCGCTGCGGGAGAGCCAGACGGACAGGTTGATGATCGGCAGGGCCACGCCTTGCGGGCGCATGATGCGCTTGAAGGCCGATGCTTCGCCGGGTTTTGCCAGGGGGAGATAAAAGCCCACGATCACATCTCCCAGCTTCAGGGCGGATTTGCCCGGGCCGAGGAAGAGTTCGGGCAGCGGCATCCGGCGGCGGCCAGCAACCCCGGCCACTTCGGCTTCCGCATCCAAACACATGAGTGAGATGGTGCCATCGGCGGCGGGCAGGGCGTGGGCCACATTCCCGCCCAGGGTGGCGACGTTGCGGACTTGCGGCCCGCCGATCAGGTCGCAGGCTTCGGTGAGGGCGCGCGCGTAGAGGGCGGCCAGTGGGTGCAGGGCGATATGCGAAATGGCGACACCCGCGCCAATGAAAAGGCGGCCATCCCGAATTTCGAGAATTTTCATCTCAGGGATGCCGGTGAGATCGACGATGGTGTGGACGGGGGAATGGCGGCCCTGGTGCAGGTCGAGCATGATGTCGGTGCCGCCGCCGATGGGCAGCGCCGGGCCAGGCGCGGATGTGAGCGCTGTCACCGCATCGGCGACAGTTTCGGGGCGGATGTATTGCTGCCAAAGGTTCATAGGTGGGTACCTCCTGAATAGGACGGCGGCGCTTTTCGAGGGCGTGGCCCACGCCGCTGGCGTTTCCCGTTCGCCAGCGACCACCGAACCGATGGAAATTGGGATAGTTTGTGTAGCGCGGGTAAATCCCGCGGGTGCAGTTTTTTATTTCGCAGGTTCGCAGGATAAATCCTGCGCTACACCGGCCATCAGCAGGCCGAGTTTTTCGGGAGTAGCCTGGTCGCGTGGGACGATATCCATAACGCGGCCTTCGTAGAGCACGGCGATACGGTCGGAGAGCGCCAGGATTTCATCCAGGTCTTCTGAGATGAGCATCACAGCCACGCCGGCCTTGCGCTGTTCGATGATCTGCTGGCGGACGTATTCGGTTGCGCCGATGTCCAACCCGCGGGTAGGCTGGGCGGCGATCAAAACGCGCGGGTTGCGGAAAAGCTCGCGGGCGATGACGATTTTTTGGATGTTGCCGCCGGACAGGTTTTTGGCGTGGGTTTCGCGCGAGGGAGTTTTGACGTGGAATTTGGCGATCAGGGCATCGCTGTGACGGGCAATTGCGCCCAGGTCAAGGAAGCCATAGCGTGAATAGGGTGTTTTCTGGTGTTCGCGCAGCACCATATTCTCAGCCACGCTGAAATCCTTGATCATGCCGTCTTTCATGCGCTCTTCGGGGATGTAAGAAAGATTTCGCTCGGTCAGTTCGGCGGGCGGGAGATTGGTGACATCCTGCCCCTCAAGCAATACCTTGCCACCGGTAACTTTGCGCAAGCCGGTAATGGTTTCTGCCAATTCACGCTGACCGTTTCCGGAAACACCCGCAACGCCCAAGATTTCCCCGCCAGCAATTTCCAGGCTGACGCCGCGCAGACCGGGCGTGCCGCGATCCGTGCCGCAGGTGACATTTTCCAGTTCCAGGCGCACTTCCCCGCGCTCGACCACGCCCCGGTCGGGGGCAAAGCCGACTTCACGGCCCACCATCCAGTTTGCCAGATCCTGTTTGGTGATTTCGGAGGTGGGCCGGGTACCCATCAGGTGTCCATCACGCAGCACGCTGACGCGGTGGCTGATTTCGACCACTTCGTGCAGTTTATGCGAAATAAAAATAATAGCGTGACCATCACGCACCATCTGGTTCATGATGATGAAGAATTCTTTGACTTCCTGCGGGGTCAGCACGGCCGTCGGCTCGTCGAGGATGAGCAGGGCCGCGCCGCGATACAGGGCTTTGATAATTTCCACACGCTGCTGCTGGCCCACCGAAAGCTGCCAGATGTAGGCGGATGGGTCAATTTTCAGGCCGTAAATATCGGCCAGTTCGAGGATGCGTTTGGAGACGCGGTCGAGGTCGGTCAGCGGGCCGCGCGAGGAGGGCAGCCCCAGGGCCACATTCTCGGCCACCGTCAGGGTTTGTACCAGCATAAAGTGCTGGTGGATCATGCCAATTCCAAGTTTGATCGAATCGTTAGGTGAATCAATGCTGACAGGTTTCCCGTCAATCAAGACTTCACCCTCATCGGGATGATACAGGCCATAGAGGATCTTCATCAGGGTGCTTTTGCCCGCGCCGTTTTCACCCAACAGGGCGTGAACTTCGCCCGCCTTCACATCAAAATCAACTTTGCTGTTGGCAAGCACGCCGGGGAAGCGTTTGGTGATGCCGCGCATCTCCAGGCTGTCGATGCGGGTCTGACCAGAAGGGAGAATCCTGGATTCGGTCATGGGTGCCTTCCTGTTCTCAATGGTCTATTTCTCTATCAGAATGGAAAATCAGGAGATTTTCGATTCCCAGTCGGGAGACTATGGACTCCATTAATCAGATGGAGAAACCCTGGCAGGTTGTTGAGAACCTGCCAGGGCGGGAAACAACTTCAAATTACTTGGTTTTGATGGAGCCGTCGATAATGCCCTTGATGGTTGTCTCGGCCAGGGCCTGGACTTCGGCAGGAACGGCGTAATCGGGGTTGTACTCGATCACTTCGCCGCCATTCTCAAGGTTGATGGAGAACGACTGTCCACCGAGGGTGCCGGCCTGGATGAGTTCAATCATCTGGCTGAGGACAACTTCCCAGTGATAAACCTGGCTGGCAACAACGATCTTGGGGGCCAGGGAGGTCTGGTTGGACTGCGTGCCAAACCACAGCGCGCCAGCTTCGTCAGCCTTGCCAATGGCGCCCACAACCATCTGGGCGGTGCCGGTCATCACGTCTGCGCCAGCGGCGATGTGGGTGTTGGCAGCTTCAGCAGCCAGGGCAACATCAGAGAAGGAGCCGATGTAGTTGACGTTGACAGTGATGGCAGGGTTGGTGGCAGCGACACCGGCCTTGAAACCATCCACATACAGCTTGGCATCACCGGTTTCGATCGGGCCGACCACGCCGATGGTGCTGCTCTTGGTCAGGCTGGCAGCCAATACGCCATTGACATATCCGCCCTGGTCAGCAGCAGCTTCGTAGGCGAAGATGTTGGGCTGGCCGAAGGTATCCACCGTGGTGCCCCAGGCGAAGCTGGTTTCGGGGAAATCGGGGGCGATTTCTTGCAGGGAGGAACCGTACTGGGAGCCGTGGGCAATCACCAGGTCAAAGCCCTGGCTGGCATAGTCACGGATGGCAGCGGCGGCATCATCCACGTTGAACATGCCTTCAGAGTAGACGATCTCGAATTTATCGGGGCCGCCCATCTCTTCCTGGATGCGGACGAGGGCATCATAAATGCTCTGGCTGAAAGCCATGTCGTTGATGGCACTCGGCATCACAACCGCAACGCGGAAGGGGCCTTCAGGCTCGACGGGAACATCGGTGGGAGCCGGGGCTTCAGTCGCGGCGACTTCGGGAGCCTTGGTGGGCTCGGGGGCCGCAGTGGGGGTAGCGGCCGGGGTGCAAGCGCCCAGCGCCATCACCAGGATGGCCAAAAGGGCAAACAGACGTACAGCGTTTTTCATGTTTCTTCTCCTTTTCAAAAGAACGGAACGTTTTTTGACTTCACTGCCCGGTTGTATAGTGTTTTGGGCAGGAAATTTCAATGATTTGGGGCGCGAAGGCTTGCTCCTGCGCTAATTCTCACGCTCAAACGGCTTCGTTAACGCCGAGGGGCCGCGCACACGCGAAACACTGGCAACCAGCACCAGGATGGTAAGCACATACGGCATCATCACCGCAATATCAGACGGGATGCCGACGCCCTTCACCTGAATCCACAATTGCAGGGCGTTAACCATGCTGAACAGCAACGCGCCGCCCAGCACACCCCACGGGCGCCAGCCGCCAAAGTACACCAGCGCCACCGCAATAAAACCGATACCGCTGGTCATACCCTGCTGGAAAACATTGGATTGGGCAATCGAAAGCGAAGCCCCGGCCAGCGCAGAGAGAATCCCGCCAAGAATAATAGTAAAGTATCGCACCCCGGCAATGCTCACACCCAAAGAATCCGCCGCAGCCGGATTCTCACCTGCAGCGTGGATTTTCAGCCCAAGTGTGGTGCGGTTCAAGACAAACCATGCCACCGGAACCAGTGCAAAAGCCACATATACCAGCACATTTTGTTGGAAGATGATTTCTCCCAGCCCGGGAATCTCGCTCAACACCGGGATATATACTGGCGAGAAGCTGTTGGCAATTTTTACCGTCCCAACCAGTTTTTGGAACAACAAATCACTGGCACCAAGCCCGAACAGGTAAAACCCGATTCCACTGATGCCCTGCTGCGCCTGCAAGTTGACGCTCACAAAAGCCATAATCAGCCCCATGAGCGCGCCCACCACAATGGCAACCAGCACGGCCAGCCACAAATTCCCGGTAATGTACGAGACATAAAAAGCTGCGAACGCACCCAGCAGCATCTGTCCTTCCACGCCCAGGTTCAACACGCCGCTGCGCTGGCTAAAAGTCTCACCGATGGCCGCGAACAAGTAAGGGGTAGCCAGGCGTATACCTGATGTCAGGATACCAACCAATACTGTGATGGTGAAAAAATCTGCGATCATGGCGTCACCTTCGCGGGAGCGGAAGCATCTGGGCCCGGTTTGGATGCAGGTTCATCGGCCAGCCTGCGCTTTTGCCTGCGCCGCCGCCAAATTTCACTACTGACCACGAACACCACCACCAGACCATTCAAGGCAATTACCAAGGCCGATGGAACCTGCACAACACGCTGCATCTTATTGGCACCCACCAGCAGCGCTCCAAATAATATAGAAGCGGGGATCGACCAGAGTGGGTGCAGCTGTCCGAAAAGCGCCGCCACAATCCCATTAAACCCGGCGCTGCCAGTAAACCCGGAGGCCGAACCGTCGGTGATCATACGGTAGTTGACGCCAAAAACTTGCACAGCACCCGCCAGCCCGGCAAATGCGCCGCTAAGCAGCAGCGCCAGCACCATATAGCGTTTGACGTTGATCCCGGCATAACGGGCAGCGTGAGGGTTCTGCCCCACTGCGCGGATGCGGTAGCCCAGCGTAGTGCGCCAGAGCAAAATGTATACCAAAATCGCCAGGCCAACTGCCAGCAGCGCACCCAGGTGCAGGCGGGTGGTTCCAACACGTGGCAGGCGGAAAATCTCCAGCAGGCGCGCGGTTTGCGGGATTTTGGATGCCAGTTGGGCCTGTGCCGGATCGATCATCGGGCCGCGCAGCAGGAAGTTCATCAACTGTACGGCGATGGCATTCATCATCACCGTGCTCAGGATTTCGTTAACATTGAAATAAGCCTTGAGAAAACCTGGAATGCCTCCCCACACTGCCCCACCCAGGAAACCCGCCAGCAAAGCCAGGCTAACAACCACCCAACCCGGCAAGCTGGTGAAAGTCAGACCAACCCAGGTTGCCAGGAGTGCCCCGATGATCATCTGGCCTTCGCCACCAATGTTGGTGACATCGCCACGGAAGGCAATACAGATGCCCAATGCCACCAGCAACAACGGAGTGGCTTTCACCAGGGTCTCAGCCATGGCATTGCTGCTGCCAAAGGCGCCATCCCACAATGCCGCATAGGCCTGAATGGGGTTGACTTCGAGCACCAGCAACATCACGGCCCCGACAGCCAGCGCGGCCAGGGTAGCCAGCACCGGCATCAAAGCGTCAATCAGGGAATTCAGTCGAGATCGCATTGGTCTCACTTCCTCCTCAACAGGGTAGGCTCATATCAAGTCCAGGCTTGAACCAGGCTCAGGCGCAAGACAGCATCATCAAAATAATTCGATCCCAGCACCAGTGGGGTGCTATCATCGCTAAAAAAAGAGACTTCCAATTCGAGAATGGTGTCGTTGGGCTGTTTAGATAAGGTGGCGGCCACATCGGCCCCGGCCCGCGCGGAATGAATATCTGTAATCACGAAAGCGATTTCTTTTTTGCAGTAATTTTGCAGGATGTCGCGGATGTGCAGCCGCCCGTCAATCTGCTCGATGGGCACACACACCAAAGAGAGCGGGATGACGTTGCGGGCCAGGATCACTGGCCGGGTATCGGCATAAAAGAGCCGGATGAGTGAAAGCAGCTTTTCACCCGGTTCCAGGGCCAAGGCCAGGGCTTCCTTTTCGGTGGCGATGCGCGATTCTGTAACAACAGGCTGGATGGATGGCGCGAACCCGTTGCTTTCGATCAGGTATGAAAAATCCCACACGTTGCCCAGGTTGGCGCTGACTTTTTGCATCATGGCATTCACGTAGGTTCCATCGCCCTGTTTGCGCAGGATCAGGCCATTGACGGCCAACTTTGCCAGCACAGTGCGCACGGTGGCCCGGCTGACCCCCATTTCGTCTGATAATTCACTCTCTGATGGCATGCGACTGCCCGGCGCATATAGCCCTTCGCGGATTCGTCCGCGAAGCAGTTCTTCAACCTGGTCTGCAATTGATTTGGATTGGATAAGTCGCATGATATTGGTTGGTGGACAATCGTCTGACGTTTACTGATATTTTGTACCATTAATCACAAGAGAATACAAGTAGGATTTATTAGCAAATACAACATGAGTTTTAAAATAACGATAAAATTTAAGTGGTTACTCACCAGCAGTGATAAAACCTTTAACTTCCGCCCTGGGTCGCATTTGGTTTGTGCGGTGTGACTAAATTGAAGGACATTTTGGGTTACACATCGTCCTTCGTCGCCCCCAAAAACCGCTCCATCACAACGGGTGTGAGTACTTTGACAATGCAGGATAGCTGTCACCCCCACCTGTCTTGATGCCAAACCTTTACCGGTACAATGCAGACGGGACATCAAGGAGCAAGCCTTGTTTTTTAAATTTATAGAACGGTATTCCAACAATATGTTCAAAAAAGAGGAGGACCGGCGCAAAGCCCGCATCCTTTGGTTTATTATTGTCGCAAACTGTCTATCCAGCCTGGTGATGCTGGTACTGGACCAGGTTTGGGGAGATAAAAACCTGACCCAATTCATCATCCTGAACTTTTTTTTACAAGCCATCTCGCTGTTTTTTTTCCTGCGCAAGAACCTGATTGCTTGCAGTTACACCATCATTGGGATTTACACAGCCCTTACCACCCTGTTCGCCACAACTGGCGAGGGAATCCATGATTATGTCATCATGGTCTACCCAATCATCATTATTTTTGCTGGCCTGACCCAACAGCGGCGAGGGCTATTTCTATCAGTGATCTTATCTCTGATAGCCATTGCCTGGTTAATTTTTGGAGATAGTTTTCACTGGTATGTAAAACGCCCCTTCCATACCCCCAACTGGACCGACCTGGTGGCTGCTGCCCTGATCCTTTTCATTGCAGCAATGGCTGTTTACTTCCTGATAACGACGGTTGAATTTGGCGCTCACCAAATCAGGCGTGAACTGACCGAACGACAGCGCACCGAACAGGCCCTAAAAAACTCACAATCACAACTGCGGGCATTGACCAACTCCACCCAGCAGTCTTTTATCTTGATGGATAAAAACGGGGAGATCCTGTCTTTTAACCGGGTGGCAGCCCAAAATACCAGCGCTGTGCTCGGGCTGGAAATACAAGAGGGCGATTCAATCTTCAAGTTTTTACGAGAAAACGAAAGAAAAGCATTCAAGATCAACTTCAAGAAAACCCTGCGTGGCAAAACCATCCGGGATGAACAGCTCGTGAACACAATCGATGGGCAGCAACACTGGTTCGCGCTCACCTATAACCCATCTTACGCAGATGATGGCAGCATCTGTGGGATCTGCCTGAACGCCACTGACATCACTGAAAGCAAGCGCATTGAAAAGGAACTGAATGAAAGTCACGAAGATTTCCAGCGCTATTTCAATATGAACGCTGTTGGTCTGGCAGTGAGTGCTCCATCAAAAAACTGGATCGAAGTCAATGACCGTTTGTGCCAGATGCTTGGATATTCAGAAGATGAGTTGAAAAAGCTCAGCTGGGTCGAGATAACACACCCTGATGACCTGGAAATCAATTTACACTTTTTCAATCGCACGCTTTCCGGAGAAATCGACTCGTACGAGTTGGACAAACGCTTCATCCGAAAAGATGGTGGGACAGTTTACACCTCCACTTACGTTGCCTGTGTGCGCAACCCGGATCGAAGTTTGCGCTACTCGCTTGTCTCGATTATGGATATCACCGAGCGAAAACTGAACGAAAGATTATTGGAAGAAGCCAACGAACAGCTGCAATCCCAGGTGGAAGAGATCGAACTTCTCCAGGCTGAGTTGCGCGAACAGGCCATCCGTGACCCGCTGACTGGCCTATATAACCGCCGTTACTTAAGCGAAACCATCGAACGCGACCTGGCGCGCATGAAACGCGAGAAAAAGCCGCTCAGCATGATCATGATGGACATCGATCACTTTAAACTGATCAATGACAGTTATGGACACCAGACTGGCGATCTGTTCCTATCCCAAATTTCGCTGGAAATTGCCAGCCGGGCGCGCAGTTCAGATATCGCCTGCCGCTATGGAGGCGAAGAACTTCTGCTGGTGCTTTCGGGGGCCACCCCACAAGATGCTTTTGCGCGCGCCGAGGAGATCAGGCAGGCCTGCGCAGAAATCTATGTGATGTACCGCAACAAAAAGCTGGGGCTGACTCTCTCGATGGGCATTGCCACCTATCCCATGCACGGCAAAACCGCCGATGAAATCCTGTCGAAAGCTGACCAGGCTATGTATCTCTCAAAACAGGCTGGGCGCAATCGCTCCACGATTTGGAGCGAATCGGAGAACTAACCTGATGGGCATTACTGCGTCAAGGTTTCCACCCACACTTCCCAGGCACCCCCTTCGGTGAGAACCACCACTTTATAGGGTCCAGCTACCAGGGTGTTATCGGTAAAACCTTCGGTGGGGTTGTAAGTGGTAGCGTAGGCAGTTTCCATATAACGGGGGTCTGTCTGGTTGGGATCAAGACTCACAATCCGCACCTGGATTCTCTCATCACTCAACGTTTTGAAGTTGACCCGGATTTTTGTTTCAGCCGTCAGCGTGAAAGGTTGGCTTTCTCCCGGCCCGGTTCCGCTGATGCGCACCAATTCAGCCTGCGGGGTAGATGTGGTGGCAGGGGCAGCTTTTACAGGAGTGTTGGCTGAAATCGGGTTGATAACCGGTGTCACTTGCGGGGCAAAGGCTTCGGTAGCGGTTGGAACAACCGTTGTAGGGGCAGGTGTGGCACATGCTCCCAAGAAAATGATCAGGAACAGGATAGGGAATATTTTTTTCATCGATTCCTCCACATGGGGTAAGTGAATTTTAGAGTGCGCTGTTAAGTGTTGGTGTTCAATAACAACCCGGGCTGCCGCCTTTTGAGCCAAAATGCGGGTTTGAATCCATCCCTGAAGGGAGCTGGATGGTGGGATATAGATGTGAGGTGGCAGCCTGGCTGAATGAGTACAAAACACCTGCCAGGCTGGATGATTTTATCATCCCATACCAAACCGCATTACTAAAACGCAAGCTGTTCGCAATTATCTTAAAAGATTTCATGCGTTAAACGGGGCATACAATCAGCGCATGAAGATACTCTTTCTTGGTACACACGGACAATATAACATCGGCGATGAGCTGCTGCTTGAAACATTCCTCTCCCAACTTGGGCGCGAGCATCATTACGCTGTGAACTCTTATGATCCAGAGTTCACCCAAAAAGCTGCCCGCACCCATTTTGATGTAGAGTCCTTCCACACCACCAAAGACATGCCACGCTTTTTAAATCACTTGCTCACTTGTGACCTGCTGGTCTTTGGTGGCGGCAGCATCATCAAAGAACTATATGCCAGCGTTGGGCGCAACCCCTACTCCACGCTGGCAATGATCCTGGCCATTGTCACTTTTACCAGGCTGGTGGCGCGTAAACAGGTGGTGATGAGCAACATAGGCGTTGGCCCGATCAAAACAAAAACGGGCGAGTTTTTGGCGCGTCTCATTCTCAAACAGGTGAATTTCCTGGCGGTGCGTGATGAAAAATCGCTGCAAACCTGTCTGAATCTGGGGATTTCGCCCTCCAATGTGCGGCGTGTGCCAGATGCTGTGTTTGCCAACCCACCCCAGGCCTTTGTTCCCGAAGCTGTGACCATTCACCCGGTTGGAGTGTTGCACCTGGCCCTGAACCTGAACTATGACATTGAGAATCGCGCCGCCTGGGAAGGATTCCTGGCCAGCCTGGCCGAAGGTTTGCGCATGTTCCACCACGACCACCCGATTGTTATTCATGCCCTGCCGATGCAGAGCAGGTTCAAAGCGAATGATGATTTCTCGGTGCTGCAAAGCTTTCACGAACGCATCCCAGAAATCGAGATGCAGCTTCACAACCCGCAAACTGCCCAGGAAGCCGCCAGCATCATGGCTGGCTGTGACCTGATCGTGGCCGAACGCCTGCACACCCTGGTGATTGCTTCGATCATCGGCAGGCCATTCTTTGGGCTGGTATACGATGTTAAAGTGCGCGAGTTGGTGGAGTATCTTGACATGAGCGATTACTCCATCAATATCAATGCACCTTTCACCAGTGAAACCTTACGCGGCGGCCTGTCCAGCCTGCTGGAAAATCGCACCCTGGTGCGCGGGCACCTGGTTGAGCGCAGTACGGCCCTGCGCCAGGAACTTTCTGTCTATTTTGCCGAACTGCGCGCAAAATTCTTGGGCCGTTAAACCAAACCTGGCTTTCGATATCTGCCTGGAGTTGAACTTCCCCGATAAAGCTTAGAAAGCCTGCTAAAGCAAGCCAGGCATGCGAGCGCATCTGGTTAACACCAGGCAGTTTGCCCCAACGCATCCTGGTTTGGGGTCGTGGCGTTTCCAACCGATCTCTTATGTCTTCCACACGCAAAATTGCCATCGTCGTTGCCTTGTTTTACATGTTACTTTCCGTGGTTATGTTTCGGAAAGTAATTCTTAGCATTCCGAGCATTTTACGGGGCGAAGCGGTTATTAACGGGGATGAGTTGGTGCCGTTTTTTAATCCCAACAGCCAGTTGATCGATCAGGCCGCCGGGAAGTTTAACCAGCTTACGAACGGGTACGAGTTCCGGGTGCGTTATTCCTTCCACACCACCTGGATGCGCTACTACAAGGTGCTGCCCTTCGCGCTGGTGCTGGTCATCCCACAGATCTGGTACTGGAGTTACCTGGCCTCGGCCTGGTTCCTGACCAAGATCATGCCGCAATACCGGGCCGAGGCCATCTACATCCTGGCCGTCCCCCCCAACCTGACGATTTTCCTGATCATGACCTATGCCAAGGTGACGCATTTTTACACGCTGATCCTGGGTTTTTCGTGGTATGTGGTGGCCGTGATCTTGATGACGTATGGGCTGATTTTCCCGCAAAAACAGCCCTACAAGCCGATTGTGGCCGCCTGCCTGATTACGCTGATCAACCCGGCGGTGCATTACCTGGTGCTGTTTGCGCTGTATATGGCGCTGACGGTGGCAACGCTGGTGCTGTTAGATGCCATCACCGCCCTGCGCAATGGGTCGTGGCGGGCCATTTACCGCATGGATGTGTGGCGGGCGGGCTGGCAAACCCTGCGCAAAGATTGGAAGCGCCTGGCGGTGGAGAACCGTTTCTGGCGCAGTATTGGCGCGTTTGTGATGCTGGGAGTGGTGACGCTGGCCCCATATGGCGCTTTCGTCAAGTTTTATGCGCTGCGCGGGGTGGCAAATCTCTCTGAAACCGTCCCGGCAGATTATTACTTTATTGTGGATGCTTCCATCGCGCCAGGACACCTGTTCGCGTTTGATATGGCCGGGATTATGGATAAAGTCACCAGCGGGAATTATCTTTCGGATACACCACGCTGGTCGAACCTGTTCTACACCGGGCTGATGTTGTTCCCGTTGTTCATCCCACCCATGCGCCGCAAACTGTTCCACGATGAGCCTTTGCGCATTTTTATGATTGTGGCCTATGCCGCTACTTTTTTCTCAATGTGGGCCACGCTGGGATATGCCGAGCCAGCCTGGATGCCAACGTTTCATCGCACGATTGCTTTTTTGAGCAATTTTGGCAACAGCACCCAGACTTTGCCCGGTGACCTGGTGGTGAAGCTGTTTGGGACGGTGGTGCAGGTGCTGCGCTTCCCGCACCGTTTCGAGTTCATCATGTTCGCCACTGGCTGTATGTTGATGCCAATGTCGCTGGTGTGGGCTGAGGGGGAGATCGAAAAGTGGCTGCGCCCGAAAGTGCGCTACACCTTATTTAATAGAGCAGCCCCGGGCCAGGAAAATGCCCTTCCAGCAGGTTTGTTCAGCCCGAAAAGGCACAGCTCAATTCTTCGAAACGGGGCAAAAGCGCCAGGGCGGATGAGTTCCAGCCTGGTGCTGCCCGTTGTGGTGATGAGTCTGGCGCTTGTCCCCATGTTTTCCAATATGGCGTATACCAATGTCTTTTTTTCTGGCAATTTTAGTGATTTTTTCGCGCCATATCCGGTTGGGCCGCTAAAAGAAGTGAAAGACACCCTGCTGCGCCTGCCGCCCGGGAAGGTGGTGGTGCTGCCCCCCACCGAAACTGCCAAGGCGGTGGTGGATATTAACGGGATTGAGCACAAGTTTATCGATAAGTTTCACTTGTATTACCTCGACCTGCCAAGTTATTACTACGGCCTGACCGGGGATTCTGATAACAAGCATGAGTTTTTCCTTTTGCTGCGCGCGCTGTATTACGAGCAGCCCTGGTGGATCAATATCGCCCGCGACCTGAACATCCGCTACATTGTGGTGAATAAAGAAATGAAGGCCAGCACAGTTGGCGGGCAGGAATACCTGCGCGAGGTGGAACGGATTTTGATCCCGGAATTCGACCGGCGCAGTGCTTACGTCAGGAAATTGATGGAAAACCAGAGCTATGTGCTCTATGAGTTCACCGACCTGCCCAAAGCTGCGCGCGTGCCGCTGTATATTGACACCGATTGGGCCAGTTTTATCAAAATCCTGACCAAAAACCTGGCCCTGACCCGTTACTACAATCTGCAACATTCCAATGTTTCAGACGATCTGGTGAATTTTTCGCGCCTGACGCTGGTAACAGACAATGTGCATGATGCCACGCTGGATTTGTATACCAAATCGCACCCCACGCAGTATTTTCGCCCGAGCAGCACGATCATGCCTTTCAACCCTAACCTGATCTCCAGCGCCTATTACCTTTCGCCCATGTTCCGGCTGTTCCAGTTTTTCTCAGACAGCAAGTGGAACCGGCTGAATATGATGACTCCTGGGCTGTGGGGAACCATTATGGGCGGCTTTATCGGTGTGCCGCGCCCCACGCAGTTCCGCATTGATATCACCCTGCCCAGCGATGACACCTACCGGGTGATGATGCGCGGCGCGGCGGCTTCGAATAACCTGGTGATGACGGCCAAACTCTTCAGCGGCGCGCGCTACCTGACGTTGCGCTCTGACCCTTCCAACCTGGCGTTTTACGATAAAGCCCAGGTTTTTGCCACCAAACGCCAGCCGTTGGATATCAGCCAGTACACCCAGTCGGAGCTTGACCGGCTAATCCCATCCGATGTAGTCATCATCAACGCGCAGTACCAGTATTTTGACCTGGGAACCGTCACCGGCAAAAAAGGCACCTACACGCTGTATTTCGATAAGACCGATAACACCCCACTGCTGGTGGAAGGCATCATCATCCTGCCAGAAGCAGAATATGAGACGCTGGCCCTGCCAGAAAACGTCCAACTGGTTGAGCCAGGGGCGCTGTGCTGCGGGCCATTGATCCACCAAACGCCAAGGCTGCCTTAAAGGCCCTCACCCGCGCCTGCCCACACGCATGGGATTCTGCGCCGCCCGCATTTAAGGCTGGCTGGAGTGATAAAAACTCCCCAGACTTATACGCACAATGCTCTTGTTATGGAAAAGAGAAGCGAGCAAATTTATGATAGGAAATATGAAACTTCAAGAAACCATCCCCTACCAGCGCATTATGCAGCTCTACCAGCGTTACAAACCCTGGTTGTTGCGCTTCAGATTCCTGATCGTGCTGGGAGCGCTGGCGGTGGTCGCTGCCATCTTATACCTGGGGATAAAAGTGCTGCTTGCTCCCAAACAGGCCGTCACCACCTACGTTCTACCCTACACCCAAACCTTCGATGATATCAACCTGCGCAACTGGTACACCAAAGGCGGCGTCTGGACACTGCGCACCGGCACACTCTCACAGACCATCGGCGGTGAAGAACCCAACTTCCTGCACATCCCACTCAAACTACCCGAAGACTCATCCTACCACGCCAGCGTCTTCATCACCATGAAAAAAGACACCATCGCTGCCGGGCTGAGCTTCAACGCCCAATACCCCAAACTGACCGAGCAACAGCACCGCGTCTTCATCCACCGGCCCGATAAAAACACCCTGCAACTCGTCGCCGGGTACATGGATGCAACCGGCAGCTTCGTGCCACAGGCCCAGATCCCGCTCGACATCAACACCACCGAATTCCGCCTCGACCTGTTCGTCTACACCGACACCTACATCGTCCAGCTCAACGGCCAGCGCATGATCGAAAAACGCCCGCTCTTCTACCATAACGGCATGCTAGGCTTCTACACCATCGCCAGCGCCGTCTTCGACAACCTGCAAATCACCGCAGCCGACAACCCCAACCCCGGCGACCAGGTCTACACCAGCGATTTCGACCAGGACCCCGGCGGCGCGGGCTGGGTGCCCTTCAAAGGCGACTGGCGCATCATCAACGGGAACATGACCCAGAATGACCCAACCGCCATCGACGCAGGCATCGGCTACGAAACCAGCACCTTCCAAAACTACGTGCTGCACACCAGATTCGCCCTAAACCAGGGGTCAGGGGCCGGCGTACTCTTCAACATGCCCTCGCCCTACCAGATCAACGGCGCACACATGGTTCGTTTTTCTGATGAAGCCGATGTGCTGCTGTGGGGCTTTTACGATGACAAAGGCATATTCAGCCGCCAGGGTTACATCAATATTGAGCCGCCGGGCACCAGCGAACACTCCATCAAAATCTTCTCCGGCCAAAACAGCTACGACATCTTCATCGATGAAACCCTGATCGCCCGCGATGTCCCGCTGCAAGAAACCCGTGGCAGCGTGGGATTGGTCACATCGCGCGCCTCGGCTGGATACTCACTTGTAGAAATCTTCCCACTCTTTGGAGCCGATAGCGCCACCCCCCAGGTGCTGACTCCCGTTATCACATCGACCCCACCCCCCAAACAAACCGCCCTGCCAGTGAATCCCACAGCCAAAGCCTCTGCCGCCCCCCCAAAAGCATCTGCCACCGCACAAAAAACAACAACCGCCCCCACCAAATCCACCACCGATGGGAATACCATCGTCACCGGCGAATCCACATCTTACAAAGGCGATTTCACCGGCAACTTCAAAAACTCCGGCTGGAAAGTCATCCGCGGAGACTGGGCCTTCTCGGGCGGCAACCTGGTCCAGACCGACAGCCAGGCCACAGACTTGAGCATCGTCTACACCCCGGTAGATTACACCAACTACAGCATCACCGTTGGCCTGACACACCAGGGTGGCTTTGGCGGCGGCCTACTCTTCAACATGCCCTACACAGACCGGTTAAACGGCGCACACCTCGTGCGCTACTCAGACCGGCGGCCAGGCGCCATCTTTTGGGGCTACTTTGATGACACCGGCAAATTCATCGGCGAAGGCTACGCCGACGTTCCCGAAGCCAGCACCGATCATCACCTGTTCCGCGTGGTCAGCAAAAAAAACACCTACGATATCTATCTCGATAACAACCTGATCGTCAAAGATCTACCTTCCAAACAAAATTACGGGCATATTGGCCTGCTCACTTCGCGCGCATCGGTATCCTACGACCAGGTTGAAATCACTGGCAGCACCGCCAAACCACCCGAACCCACCACCAACGTGGTCGACCCGCTCAGCGACCTGAAAATCTTGAGCGGCAAATGGGACACCAAAGACAACACCATCACCCAGCAAGTGACCGAAATTGGCGAATACATCCTCAACTCTGGCACCTACGCCACCGAATACACCATCGAAGCCGAGATCAGCCTGCCCAACGGCGGCCAAACCGGCGGCGGATTCATCTTCCACATGCCAGACCGGGGCACCCGCAAAGGCGCATACATCGTGCGCCTGGTCAACGGCGGCGAAAGCATCTTCTGGGGCTACTTCGATGAAAACAGCAAGTTCCAGGGCATGGGCTCAGCCAAACTGACCAAAGCCGCCAGCTACGTGCTCAAACTGGCCGTGCGCGGCAACCGCATGGATGTGCTTGTCAATGATCAGATAATTGTCCAGGATATGAAACTGACCAGCACCGAAGGCTGGCTGGGCCTGCTTGCGCATGGCGGTGTGGTTCAGTTCAAAAACGTCAAAGCCACCATCACCACCCTGCCTGGCAAAACCCCATGAAAAAATACCGCTGGCTGTACTACCCATTGCTGATTTTCACCATCTCACGCCTGTTCATCTTCGGGGCCGGGATCGTGGGCGACCTGATGATGCCCACCGAAGAAGGCCACTGGGTAGCCGACCCCAACAGCCCCTTCCTGAGCCAGTGGGCCAAATGGGACAGCCAGTATTACTTCGATATCGCCACCAACGGCTACTGGTTCCGCCCCGAACAACAAAGCAACGTGGCCTTCTTCCCGCTCTACCCCATGATGATGCGGATTTTAGGCCAGTTCCTGGATAATAACGTCATCCTGTCCGGTTTTTTAGTCAGCAACGCAGCATTTTTCGGGGCCCTGGTCTTTCTCTACTTATTGACCGAACTGGAAGTGGATTCCGCAGCCGCCGGACGGGCAATACTCTACCTGGCAGTTTTCCCCACCTCATTCTTCTTCAGTTCCGTTTACACCGAAAGCCTGTTCTTGATGCTTTCGCTGGCATCCATGTACTTCGCGCGCCGCCGCCTGTGGATTCCCGCCGCCTTGCTGGGGATGCTGTGCGCCTCCACCCGCAACATCGGCGTGCTGATGTGGGCGCTGGTAATGTGGGAATGGCTGCGCGCGCAGGGCTGGAACCTGTGGAAATTCTACAAAAAAGAGATGTGGGCCAGCCTGTGGGGCGGCATCCGCCAGCATTGGGGCGATGTGCTCATCATCGCCATCATCCCACTGGGCCTGTTTGCCTACATTTTCTTCCTGAAACAGAATTTTGACCGCCCGCTGGCTTTTATCGAAACCCAGGCAGCCTGGGGACGCGAAAACATCGGCCCCGTAGCGGTGATCCAAAAAAATATCAACTTCATCCTGGCCGGGGAACTCAACAAAGGCCGCATCACCAGTATTTGGAATCTCACCGCCCTGCTGGGCTTCCTGGCCCTGACACCTTTCATTTGGTGGAAATTGGGCGAAGGCTACGCCATCTACGTGTTGATCCAGATGCTGGTGCCTTCGGCCAGCGCCACCGGCAGTGTCATCCGCTACGTGCTGACCAGCTTCCCGGCCTTCATCCTGCTCGGAGATTGGGGCCGCCACGATTGGGTGGATCGCACCATCCTGACTTTGTTCATCATCTTCCTGGGTGTTTTTATCACCATCTTTGTCAACTGGATTTTTGTCGCATAGGAGGACTGTATGCCTTACGAGAACTACGAAAAGTGGAAAACCATTCCACAGGTGCAGACACCGCACCTGTCCATTGTCATCCCGGCTTATAACGAGCAGGAACGTATCGTGGCCACCATCGGCGCAATTGCCTCGCATGTCTCCGACCTGGGATTCGCGTGGGAACTGCTGATCGCCGATGATGGTTCGAAAGATGCCACCGTCAAAACGGTGGAAGAGCTGGGGCTGGCAAACCTGAAGGTGCTGAAAACGCCCAAAAACGGCGGCAAAGGCAGCGCGGTGCAGCGCGGGATGCTGGCGGCGCAGGGAGATTACATCCTGTTCGCGGATGCCGATAATTCCACGCCCATCGAGGAAGTCTCAAAACTGCTGGCAAAGCTGGAAAACGATGGATTCGATGTGGCCGTAGGCTCGCGGGCCGCCGAAGGCGCAGAGGAAGGTAAAAAGTCGCTGCTGCGACGCATCCTGAGCGGCGGGCTGCGGATGATCGTCAAATATGGGCTGCGCATCGGCGTAAAAGATACGCAATGCGGGTTCAAGATGTACACACGCGATGTGGCAAAAAAGCTGCACTCCAAACAGACCATCATGGGCTTTTCGTTTGACCTGGAAATCCTGTTCCTGGCTTCAAAGTTTGGCTACAAGGTAGCCGAAGTGCCCGTCGCCTGGGTAGATGCGCCCGGCTCGAAAGTGGATACCCGCAAGGAAGTGCAACGTTTTTTGCGTGACCTGTGGAAAATCCAGGTGAATAATCTTTCTGGGGTGTATCGCCAGGAGGCTGCATGAAAATTGCCATCGTCACCACCCACCCACCCGGAAAAGGCTCGCTCAACGAGTATGGCTTTCACTTTATCCGTTTCCTGCGCACAAAAATTGAAAGCGTGAGTGAGATCGTACTTTTGGTGGATGAACTGCCCGGAGGGGAGAAATATTCTATTGAACAGGAGCCCGGATTGATACCGGTCACTTTCAAGGTGTGTTGGAAGTTTGGAGCGTGGAACAATGCCCTGCGCATCCGCAAAGCAGTGCGGGAGTCCAATCCAGATATTGTTCTGTTCAACATCCAGTTTGCCTCGTTTGCCGGTGGGAAAGCCGCCGCCGCGCTGGGGCTGCTGGCCCCCTGGCTGGTGCGCCAGGCAGGCTTTAAAACGGTGGTTTTACTGCACAACATCATGGAAACCGTGAACCTTAAGCAGGCCGGTTTTGGCAGCAACCCCTTGATGGAAAATGTTGTGCGCCAGTTTGGCAACATGGTAACGCGCTTTATCCTGCACGCTGACCTGGTGGCAGTGACGATTCCCAAATATGTGGAAATTTTGGAGAGTAAATACGGCGCGAATAACGTACTGCTGGCCCCACACGGCTCTTTTACGGAGCCCAGCAGTGAGATGCCCGAAGCCGTTCCCGCCGGGCCGCCGAATATTATGACTTTTGGAAAGTTTGGCACTTACAAGAAGGTGGAAGTGCTGGTGGAGGCTTTTGAGCGCCTGCTGCCAGCCCACCCGCAGGCCAGGCTGGTAATTGCCGGGACAGACAACCCGAACGTGAAGGGGTACCTGGAGGGTGTGCGCCAGAAGTATGCGCGCGTGCCGAATATGCACTTCACTGGTTATGTCAACGAGGAAGATGTGCCGCGCATTTTTGGCGATTCGTGGGCAGTGGTTTTCCCTTACACCAGCACCACCGGCAGTTCGGGCGTGCTGCACCAGGCCGGAGCCTTTGGCAAGGCAGTGGTGCTGCCCAAACTGGGTGACCTGGAGCAGCTGGTGGTGGAGGAAGGCTACGATGGCGAGTTTTTCGAACCGGAAAACCCCCACAGCCTGGCAGATGCCATCTGCCGCGTGATCGATAACCCGGAACGCATGTTGGAGATCGGCTCGAAGAATTACCTGGCCGCCAACGGCCTGCCCATCACCGAAGTGGTGGACTGGTACATCATCCATTTTGAACAGCTATTGAAAAAGTAACCAAACGAGGCTCCCATGGAAATTATCAAAAAAACTTCCGGTTCAATCGCAATTTTGCAGCTTAAAGGCCGTTTTGATGCACACGAGGTAGCCCCAGTGGCGGCCTGGATGCAAACCCAGGTGGATGCCGGGCTGGCCCAGGTGCTGATCGATCTGGAAGGGGTCAACTTCATCGACTCGACCGCCCTCTCCAGCCTGGTGCGCGGGCTGAAACACTGCCGCGAAAAAGGCGGCGAACTGCGCCTGTGCAATCTCCAACAGCCGGTGCGCGTCATCTTTGAATTGACCCGTCTCGACAAAGCCTTCAGCATCTACGCTGACCAGGCAACCGCCCTGGCAGCCTTCCAAAATATCGAATAATCATGCCACTTGCCGATTTATTGCCCCTCCACCAGCAAGATTTCCAGGCCCTGGCCGCCACCTGGTTGCGGCTGGGCGCAGATTCAGTCTGCCTGCTGGAAAATGGGCAGGTCATCGCCGCATATCCACTCAAACAGTCCCAGGATGGGCAAAAACTGGTTGCCCGCGACGCCGCGACCGGGTTGGAGTTACATCTCTACGGGGTAAACAACCACCAATGGCAATCCAACGCCGAAATGCAGGTCAAACTCTTTGGGCGGATGCTGACCAGCGAGAACGAGATGGAAGCCCTGACCGCGTCACTGGTTGAAACCCAAGACCGCCTGGTGGCACTCTATGACCTGACCCGCGCCACACGCCGCGCAATTGAAGTCGATGACCTGCTGGCACTGCTCACAGTAGAATCCAGCCGCCTGCTGGATGCCTCCGGCGCCTTCGCCGTTGTTTACCTGCCCGGCCAGGCGCCCATCGTACGCCAGCACCATAGCCAGAAAGCCCTACCCGAAGCCCACCTGCTGGCCGCGGCCACGCTCTACCGCCGAGACCCCAACCGGCGCACCTTCAAAGATGGCGGAACCCTGCCGGTTGGGATGCGCAACGTGATCATGTCCTCGCTGCCGGTGCGTGACCAAGTTTTTGCCTGCCTGGGCGTATTCAACAAATCTGGTGATTTCACCGCTCCCGATGGGAAACTGCTCAAAGCCATCACCGACCAGGCCGGGGCCAAACTCGATAACGCTCTGCTCTACCAGGAAGCCATCCAGCGCGCCCGGATCGATGCTGAAATGAACCTGGCGCGCCAGGTGCAGACTGCCCTGTTGCCCCAAACCCTGCCCAAACTGGACGGCATCGACATACATGCGGTCTCCATCCCGGCGCTCGAAGTCGGGGGCGACTTCTTTGATGTAGCCGCCATGCCCAACCGCCCGCTGGTTTTCCTGCTCGGCGATGTTACCGGAAAAGGCCTGCCCGCCGCGCTGCTGATGAGTATGACTCACACCGTCGCCCACTCAGCCGTGCGCTATATGCCTTTCGTGGCCCCGCACCAGGTTTTGGACCGCTTGAACAAAGACATGCTGGATGATTACTCTGCTGTGGGGATGTTCACCACTGCCTTTGTAGGGACACTAGACCTGCCCAGCCGCAAGCTGATGTATTCCAACGCCGGGCAAAGCCCAATCCTATACGCTTCACCTACCCACCAACCGCAACTACTCGAAGCAGCGGATATTCCGGTGGGGGTTTTCGATGGCTACACATACACATCCCACAGCATCCAGCTTTCACTCGGCGATGTACTGGTAGCCATGACGGATGGATTTAACGAATCCCGCAATGAAGCCGGAGAAATGTTCGGCATCGAGCGGCTCAAGGATGAACTGCAAAAGCTACAGCGTGGCAGCGCCCGGGAAATCGCCGATGGCCTGCTGGCAGCTATTAGCACCTTTGCCGGGAACCACCCGCAAGATGATGACCGCACGTTGGTCGTGCTCAAGATCACCAGTGAAAAGGGAATCACTGCCATGCAAACCAACCTGACCATATCTGCCCAGTATGAACAATTGCGCCTCCCGGCAGCGGCGCTGCGCGAGCTTGGAACTCGCGCCGGGGCGCCGGAAGAGATCATCGGCCTGTGCGAACTGGCATTACAGGAACTGCTCACCAACCTGGTAGACCACGCTTACGGGAAAGGCCTGGCCGGTCAAATCCACATCAACATACGGGTGGAGCCAGCCCATATCCAGATAAAAACCGAAGACAGCGGCCAGCCCGCCCAAATCAACCTGGATTCTGTTTCCATGCCCGACCCCGGTGCGCTGATGGAAGGCGGCTATGGCATGGCCATCATCAAAAACCTGATGGATGATGTTTCTTACCGCCGCGAAAACGATTTGAATACCTGGGTGCTGACCCGGCGCTGGTAAAACTGCCGGCGCACGATAACGGCGTTGATACCCCAATCATTACAACAAAACGAGGTGAAATTTATGCCATTGCAAATCCAAACCATCGAACACATGATCCGCATCATGGTCATCACCCTGGATGGCCGGTTGGATGCCTTTGAAGCCCCCGCCCTGCGCCAAAAATGCGATAAGTTCCTGGCCGACGGCTTGATCCACTTTGTATTTGACCTGACCGAAGTAACCATGCTGGATTCTGCCGGGCTGGCAGCGATGGTCAGCGTGCTCAAGCGCGCCCGCCTGAAAAACGGCGATGTGCGCCTGATCTGGCCACGCGCCGAAGCCGCCTCGCGCATCCTCAAACTGACCCGGTTTGACCAGGTTTTTATCTCCATCGAAGCCTCACAGGTGATTCCCCAAGGATTTTAAGACATGCCCACCATTCTCATTGTAGATGACGACCCCAACAACCAGCGCATGTTGAGCTATACCCTGCGCAAAGCGGGCTACGAGGTGCGCGTGGCAGCCAACGGCCAACTTGGACTGGATACGCTGCACGAATTCCTCCCTGATATGGCCATCCTAGACCTGGCCATGCCGGTCATGGACGGGATGACCCTGCTGCGCCACATCCGCGCCGATGAACACCTGCGCCCGGTGCCAGTCATCATCCTGACCGCCAGCGGCGACGATATGGCACATATCGCCGTGCAAAATGCCGGGGCCAATGGCTTCCTGACCAAGCCAACCAGTTCACGCGCCCTCATTGAGATGGTGCAAAAAATACTTCAACCTGCCTGATGATTACCGTCCTGCGCCAAAAACTTGGCTCATTTGCCTCTGCCAGCCTGCTGCTGATGGTCAGCATGACCATCGTCAACGCTGGCAATTACGTATACAACCTGGTGATGGGGCGCTGGCTCGGCCCGGCACTCTTCGCCGATGTTTCGTTAATTGTCACGCTGCTGCTGGTCATCACCTTCATCACTGTGCCGCTGCAACTGACCGCTGCGCGCTACGCCGCCATCCACAGCGCCGATGGCAACCTGGCGGCGCTGGCCGCCACCCGCCGCTGGCTGACGCTGGTGGCAGTGGGCTTTGGGGTTTTGCTGGCGGCATTTTTTGGGCTGGGCGCAATCGCCCTGGCGGGGTTTTTCCAGGCCAGTTCGGCGCTGCCGTTTGTCATTTTTGGGGCAGCGCTGCCTTTCGCGTTTGCGCAGGGCGTCAATCGCGGGGTGATGCAAGGGCAGATGAGATTTACCACCCTGACAATCACTTACCAGGTAGAAATGTGGTCGCGGCTGCTGCTGGGGATTTTCCTGGTCTGGGCCGGACTCTCGGTCAACGGGGCGGTACTGGGCATCAGCCTGTCCTTCATCGCCACGTGGATATCCACCCTACCGGCCGGGAAAAACCTGCCCGGCGCTGGGGCGCTGACCCCAGAGGTGCGCAACGCTGTAGCCGGGTTCGCCCTGCCGGTCATGGTAGCCCAGATCGGGCAGATCCTGATCAACAACAGCGACATCCTGCTGGTGCGGAGCTTCTACCCACCCCAGGCGGCCGGGCAATACGCCGCCCTGGCATTGATCGGGCGCATCGTTTTTTTCGCCACCTGGTCGGTGGTCACCACCCTGTTTCCCATCGTCACCCAAAAACATAAAAAGGGCGAACCCTACCAGCACCTGCTGTGGGTTTCACTGGGAATCGTGGCAGCCATCGCCGTGCCGGTGACGCTGCTGGCGCTGATCTTGCCCGAAACCATCGTCCAGCTGTTGTTTGGCGAGAAATACCTGGGAATTGCCCCGCTGCTGTGGCTGTATGCCCTGGCGACAACGCTCTACGCGCTGGCAAATGTGGTTATCAACTACCGCCTATCGCTCGGGAAAGGCCGCGAGACGGGTTTTGCCATCGCCGCAGGGGTGGCCCAGGTGCTTGGCATCATCCTGTTCCACCAGTCACTGGCGCAGGTGGTCTGGGTGCAGGTGATTGTGATGGGGGCGTTGTTCGTGATCCTGTTCTGGCACAGTGTAGGTAAAAACCATGCTTGAGATTATCCTGGCGCTTTCTTCTGACGCAATTATCTTGATCGATGAGAAGTACCACATTCTCCAGGTCAACGAAATGGCACTGAAATCCTTCGGCTACCAGCAAGAGGAACTATTGGGCCGGTCTGTTGACATTTTACTGCCAGAACACTTGCGCGGCAGGCACATCCAACGTTTTAATGAGTTCGCAAGTAATCACGATAAAACCTTCCGGCCGATGTTGGAATTCCGCGATGTGATGGCGCTGCATAAAGATGGTCACCATTTTCCTATCGGTGTGGCGATTGGGCGGGGGATGTTGAACGGGCGCTACCTGTTGGTAGCGGTTTTGCAGGATATGACCGCCAGACGCGAGACAGACGAGCAGATCCGTTTCCTGTCCACATTCCCGCAGGAAAACCCCAACCCGCTGTTGCGGGTGCGCACCAACGGGGAGATATTGTTCGCCAACCCTCCGGGGCGGGTACTGCTTGGGCTGGCCGGGCAGGCTGCGGCGGAATCGGCTCCACCTGATTGGGAGCAGGAAATTGCCCGGGCGTACGAGATCGGCCAGCAAACGGAATCGATTGTTCGTTATGGTCAACAAATCTACAGCTTAACTTTTAACCCGGTGGCGCGCATGGGCTATGTCAACATCTATGGTGTAGACATCACCGAACGTGAAAATGCCCGCCAGCAGTTGGAGCTTTCAGCTGGCATCTTGCGCGCAATTGGCAACCTGGTGCTGGTTTCAGATAGCAGGGCTCAAATTGTGTATGTCAGCCCATCGGTGAAGACCATCTTGGGCTATGAACCTGATGAGTTGTTGGGCGACCAATGGTGGGAGTTGGAAAAGATTTCGGGAGGTAATATCGAAAAGGAACGCGAGTATGTGAAGCGCGCTGCCGCCGGGTTGGTGGCTGCCGACCCCAAACCGTATGAGCACCACCTGCTCCACAAGGACGGTTCCTGGCGCACCTTGATGCTGGCTGACACCAAAGGCCCCGCCGATCTGTTGATCGGCATTGGTACAGATATTACCCAACTGAAGCGCTCTGAAGAAGCCCTTATTAAGAGCGAGGAACGCTACCGGACGGCCATCAGCAAAGCCGATGCTGTTCCGTATGAGCTGGATTATGACTCGAAACGCTATGTTTTCATTGGCGAGGAAATTGAGCGCATCACCGGGTTTTCGCGCGAGGAACTTTCACCAGACAAGTTCTCTGGCCAGATACAAGAATCAACCATGCGCGGCAAGTTCGATGGGGTTGCAACCAGCGAGGCCACCAAACAAGTGCGCGGCGGCGATGGCGAGGGTGTCTGGCGTTGTGACTTCCGCCTGCTGACGAAAGATGGCAATTCGCGCTGGCTTTCAGATACTTCGGTGCAAGTAAAAGATGAAAACGGACGTGTGACCGGCTCCATTGGGATTTTGCAGGATGTCACCACCCGCAAAAAGGTGGAAATGCAGCTCCAAAATGAACGCGATCTTTCGATGCAGGTGATGAACAGCATGGGCCAGGGATTAACCATCACAAACCCCAACGGGCAGTTTGAATACGTCAACCTGGCATATGCCCACATGTTAGGCTACGAGCCTCCAGACCTGATCGGGAGGTTTCCTGCGGATGTGACCTTTCCGGAAGACCACGAAGAGTTGCTCACCGCTCACAAACGGCGCACACGCGGAGAAATTACAACTTATGAAACCCGCCTGCTCCATCGTGATGGCAGCGAAATCTTCGCCCTGCTCACGGGCGTTCCACGCATCATCAACGGCGAATATGGCGGCGCCATCACCACCATCACAGACCTGAGCGAACGTCACCGGATGGAAAAAGAACTGCGCCAGGCCTACAGCCAGGCCTTGAGCGCTTCCCAGCTAAAAAGCGCCTTCCTGGCAACCATGAGCCACGAAATCCGCACACCCATGAATGCCATCATCGGCATGAACGAAATGCTGCTCGAATCGAACCTGGATGAAGAACAGAGCGAACTTGCCACCATCGTCAGAGATTCAGCCCAACACCTGCTCTCACTGCTGAATGACATCCTCGACCTTTCCAAGATCGAAGCCGGGAAATTCATCATCAAAACCAGCAAATTTGACCTGCACCACCTGGTCAACGATGTCACCCGCATGTTACAGCCGCGCGCCGCCGAAAAAGGCCTGCGCATCGAGACCAGCATCGACCCGGCCCTGCCCACCGAAGTGCGCGGTGACGCCGAGCGCATCCGCCAGGTGCTCGTCAACCTGATCGGCAACGCCATCAAATTCACCGACCACGGCCTGGTGATGATGCTCATCACCAACTCATCGGATGACATCCTGCCCGACTGGCCAGACGCGGCAATGGTGCGCTTCGCCATCTCAGACACCGGCATCGGCATCCCGGCCGAGGGCTGCGCGCGGTTATTTGAGCCATTTATGCAGGTAGATAACTCGGCCACCCGCCGTTATGGCGGCAGCGGGCTGGGGCTGGCAATTTCGCGCCGCCTGGTTGAGTTGATGAATGGACAAATCGGCTTTGATTCGGTCGAAGGCGTGGGTTCCACCTTCTGGTTTATCCTGCCCCTCGGCTATGAAAATACCGACCCTGCACATGATTCCCATTACCCCCAGGGCCAAACCAACCCGCAGCAGCCGGCCCCGCTGCCCACATTCAACACCCCCAAACCAGTGCTGGTGCTGGAAGATAACGAAGTCAACCAGCAGCTAATTGTGCTGCAATTACGCCTGTTCGGGCTAACAGCGCGAACCGTCCCAACCAGCGCCGAGGCCATAACCCTGCTCACCACCCAACCCCAAGATTTTTGCCTGGCGCTGATGGATGTGCACGTGCCCGATATGGACGGCCTGACCGCCACGCGCCTGGTGCGAAAACATGAAAACCGCAACGGCGGGCACACAACCATCATCGCAATCACCGCCAACGCCCTCATCGGAGATCGTGATGCCTGCCTGGAGGCCGGGATGGATGATTACATCAGCAAACCGGTCAGCCTGGAAACATTGGGCCAGGTATTATCGCGCTGGTTGCCATCCTGAGCTTTATCAGGACTGGTAAATGAAAACGCCCCAGCCTGCTGATGCCAGACTGGAGCGTTTTCATTTACGAGAGCTATCCGTTTTTCCGCAGCAGCCTGTTAAGTAGTTCGGCAAGCTGCCGCAACCCAACCGGCTTGCTGACATATTCGCTGGCCCCGACCTCCAGGCAGCGCTCCCGATCTCCGGGCATAGCCAGGGCAGTCAGGGCAATGATCGGGATGGTGGCAAAATGCGGGTTGGCGCGCAAGTGGCGGATGGCAACCAGCCCATCCATAACGGGCATCTGCACATCCATCAAAATCACATCCGGCTTGAACGCTTCTGCCCGTTCGAGGGCTTCCTGCCCGTTGCGGGCCACTTCCAGCTGGTAGCCAACACTCTCCAGGAAATCACCAATGGTCAGGATATTAGTTTCGGTATCTTCCGCCAGCAACACCTTGCCCGCTGAAACCGGGGTGTTGATTATGGGCTGGCTTTCTGGCTGGGGCCGGGCAGGCTGGCTGGCAACCATCGGAGAGGGATTCTCGTGACTGGCCGGGGCTGGCTGCCAGGGCAGGCTTACCGTGAAACAACTGCCCGTGCCTACTTCACTGGTGGCAGTGATCACACCGCCATGCAGTTCCACCAGGCGTTTGACCAGCGCCAACCCCAACCCGGTGCCTTCGTGCTGGCGGGTCAGGCTGCTATCCACCTGGGTAAAAGGCGCAAACAGGCGATTCAAATCTTGTGATTCAATGCCGATGCCAGTATCAGAAACGCGAAACTCAAGATAGCCTTGCTCGCGGTTGGCGCAGGTTTCGAGCAGCACCTTGCCGCCTGATAGGGTAAATTTGACAGCATTACTGAGCAGGTTGACCAGGATTTGTTTCAACCGACGCACATCAGCCTTGATAATGGGAACGGATTGATCGAGCCGAAAATCAATCCGCAGGCCTTTTTTGCTGGCCGGTTCTTTGACAAAAGCCAGGCTGGCATGACACACATCGGCAACCGCAACTGTTTCAATATGAAGTTCCAATTTTCCGGCTTCAATCTTGGAAAGATCAAGAATGTCATTAATGAGACTGAGCAGGTGACGCCCGCTCGCATCGATGGTGTGGATGTATTTCTGCTGCACCGGGTTCAACGGCCCACGGCGGCCATCCAGCAGCACTTCAGACAGCCCCAGGATGCCATTAAGCGGGGTGCGCAGTTCATGACTCATGTTGGCAAGGAATTCATCCTTGGCGAGTGAGGCTTTTTCGAGCGCCAGGTTGGCCGAGTGTAACTTGTCGCGGCTTTCGCGCAGGGTTTCTTCAGCCTGTTTGCGCTCGGTGATGTCAATGGTGTAGCCAGCCAGCAGGATGCGGTCACCCTGGAAAATGGGGAACTTTATAGAAGTGTAATTCCGCCCATCTAAATCTTCATCCAACCGGATGACGCGATTATTCCGTACCACCGACCAGTCATCCGAAATGATCTTTTGGGCAAAATCAAGCGGGAATATCTCCGACATACATTTCCCGACCATGTCCGCGCTCGAAATCCCGGTCATGTTGATGTAATTATCGCTGCAATACCGCACCACGCTGCTGGTTTCGCTGACTTCTTTGACAAAAGTATAGATGGGGGAGTGGCGCATGATCTCATTGAACAATTCGCTGGTATCTTTAAGCATCTTTTCGGCGCGTTTGCGCTCAGAGATGTCGCGCACCACACTTTGCACCATAATGACTTTCCCGGCAGCATCGCGGATGGCAGAAAGATTGATTTCCACTTCGATTTTTTCGCCATTTTTGGCAATCAATGTACGCTCATACAGCGGCACACGCTCGCCGCGCAAGATGGCTTCAAAACGGGCATCGGCATCCTGGATTTGCGATGGTTCCTGGATGCGTTTGTGCTGATTACCGATATTCTGGTATTCTTCGGCGGTGTACCCAAGCATATCCAGGGCGCGCTGGTTGGCTTGCAACTCCACTTTTTGGGGCGAGAGCAAAAAAATACCGTCATTGGAATTTTCAAACAGCGCCCTGTAAATGGCCTCGCTCTGGCGGACTTCAGCGGTGCGCTCTTCGACTCGCTGCTCCAGGCTGCGATTCAGCTCTTCCAGTTCGAGCCGGGCAGATTTGACTTCGGTAATATCGAGCACGGTGCCAGATACATACAATTGCTGCCCATGCACAGCCCAGGCCGGGCGGAAAGTGGCCTTGTAATGGCGCAAACCTTGCAGCGGCAAGAGAACCCGGTATTCCCCTGTGATCAGTGAATTGCTGGCAATTGCCCGCTGCTGCGCATCCATCAACAGTGGGCGATCTTCGGGGTGAAAAATTGCCAGGAAATCGGGCAGGCCCGGAAGTCCCAGAGCCGGATCGCGCTCAAGCAGCCGGAACAGCTCTTTCGAGCAGGAAATACCCTGCCCGCTGACCGGATCAAATTCCCAACTGCCCAGGTGGGCGATCGATTGCGCAGTTTCCAGGCTGGCCTGGCTCTTCTGGAGCATTTCGCTGGCGAATTTGCGCTCGGTGATATCGCGGAAGTTTGCTACGATGGCATGCACACCCGGATCATCGATCAGGTTGGTGAAAATACACTCCAACCAGCCATAACTGCCATTCTTGCGGATGAAGCGATATTCCAGGTTGAACCCGGCCAGAGGGTCACGCAGCAAGCGCCGGAATTTCATCATCACGCGAGGTTTGTCATCCGGGTGGGTCAGGCTGAGGGCATTGATGCCAGTTACTTCATGGAGTTCGTAGCCAAACATGCGATACGCCGAAGAACTGGCAAATTTGACCAGGCCGTTGGCGTCCAGGAGGGCAATCCCATCTGGCGCATGTTCAATGAGGGAGCGATTGCGCTTCTCGATTTGCCGAAAGGCTTCTTCCTGGCGTTTGCTATCGATGGCCGCCGCAACCTGGGAAGAGACGAATTCGAGCATGTTCTTTTCACGCTCGGTATAAGCGTGGGGATCAGAATAATGCTGGATGGCCATGACGCCAATTGTTTTTCCTCGCAAATTCAGGGGGACGCCCAACCATAAGCTGGAGGCGGTGCCGACGAATTCCAGCCCGGGCTGCTGGGGGGCAACCAGCAGCGAGGTGCCGGTGCGCAATACCTGGGATGTGAATCCGATGCCGGGGCGCATGGGCTGCACCAGTTCCGGGTCTTTTTCATCCACCGAATAGACAAAATGCAGCAAATCTTCTGTTTCGTTATATAAGGCGATGTAGAAGTTCTCGGCATACATGACTTTGGCAATCTGGAGATGGATCTGGAAATACAGGTTTTGCAGGGATTCGACCTCCTGGGCTGCTTCGGCGATGCGATAGACTGTTTCTTGCAAAATGGCGGCCTGCTGGCGCTGCGTTTCGGTATCGATAAATTCGAGCGCATGGGAAATATCACGCCCAATCTCTTCCAGCAATTCGTTTTCATCGATGCTGAAAGCCTGGGGCTGCGCAGAATAGACTGTCAGCGCGCCAATCACCTGACCATTGCGCCGGAATGACACGGAAGCCAGTGAATGGTAGCCGCGCTGCAAGGCCTGTTCGCGCCAGGGAATCATGTGCGGGTCGCTGGAGATATCCTGGCAAACGACGCACTGTCCATTGCGAATGGCCGCAGCCATGGGGCCCTGTCCGAGGAGGTCTTCTTTAAGCTTGATTTTGATATTCGCCAGGTAGCCCAATTCTTCACCCGCAAATGCTGCCGGTTTTACCACCGCTTCCATGGGGTCGATCAGCCCGATCCAGGCCATACGG
Organism: uncultured Anaerolineae bacterium; assembly: GCA_903822545.1. Classification (GTDB taxonomy): domain Bacteria; phylum Chloroflexota; class Anaerolineae; order Anaerolineales; family Villigracilaceae; genus CAIJPN01. Next base: position 40,492 of record CAIJPN010000113.1, read on the forward strand.
AACTGGCCATATTCAACCGCGATGTGGCAAATTTCAGCAAACAGGCTTTCGGGGGTGTGGGGGTGCATGATGGCCTGGTTGATCTGGTTGAGGGTGGCATACAGCCGGTTCAGGCGCAGAATTTTCTCGTCGGCCTGTTTGCGCTCGGTGATGTCGCGCGATATCCCCACCATTTGCAGTTTTCCCGCTTCGTTCAGCACAAAGGATGATGAAATTTCTGTGGTGACGACACTGCCGTCTTTCCTGACCTGGCCCAGGATGTCGGTATAGGTCACTGAGATATGATCGCGCAAGAATACGGCGCTGCGTTTGGGAAGCAGCCACAAAACGAAGTCATACGAGTCGGGGGTAAAGACATCGCTTAACGACTGTGAGAGGACTTCGTGTGAGGTGAAGCCGCGTAGTTTTTCCACAGAAGGGCTGACGTAGGTGAATTTTTGGGTTTCCAGGTCAAACAGCCAGATGACATCGCCGGTATTTTCGGCGATCAGGCGATATTCGGCTTCTTTCTGGCGCAGGGCTTCTTCGATTCGCTGGCGGCGCTTGACGAAGGCCAGGAAAGCGCTCACCATCAGTAACCCCACAAACAAGCCGGCCCCGGCTACCCTTCCGGGGGAGGCTACCAGCACCTGTTTTTCCATATTATTGATGAATAAAAAGGCGAATAGTGAGACGCCCAGGATCAAACAAGTCAGCGGCCATAAGAAGGGTTCGCTGACCGGCTGTTGTTTCCAGCGCTTATACAGGATGAATGGCATTGGTGCGAATACCAGCATCCCGATCAAATCGCCAAGCCACCAGGTGCCTGCCAAGATCAGGAAATTTTCCCAGGGAGCCAGCCCGGCAAGGCACAGACTGGTGACGCCCACCACTGGCGACTGCAAGGCCGAAAAGGAGGTGATTCCAATTGCCAGGAGGGTATGCTGTACTTTTTCGGGGGGCCAGGTTTTGATAAAACGGTATAAAAGCCAGGCTGTGACCCAGGCTTGCAGGGTGGATGCGGTTGCGATAGCGGCTGCCACTGGCAGGGCGGCAGGGCCGTTCAATATCTCCCAATTTACCAGGAAGGAGGCAATGAAGATGCCCGGGCTGGCACGCCATCCAAATATCAACATCATCACCAGGGCCAGCCCCGATGGCGGCCACAGGGCTGTGACATTGCCCGGAGGCAGCGCCATTAAAAAGCCCAGCCGGGCTGACAGGTAATATAGCGTGGCTGTGAGCAAGGTTTGAATCAGGATGCGGACAATGTTGGGGAAGTGCCGTTGTTTCATGAATTTATCCCGTAAGTCAATTCCTGGTGAAGATATTGTTTATCATAGTCAATTCATACGAATGCGCCAATAGGTGATATTACGTATCGGGTTTACGTATTTGTTTGGAATTGGCCAGGGTTCCAGGCAAGCATCCCGGCGCTGTCGTGGTGGGTAAAAGGTCTGGTAAACTTCTTGGCAGAAGGAATCAAATTATGAAATCCATTCAAGAGCTTTACCGGATCGGCGTTGGGCCATCTAGCAGCCACACCATGGGGCCGCGGCGCGCAGCGCAGATTTTCCGCCAGCAGTGGCCGGATGCGAATACTTACCAGGTGACGTTGTTTGGCAGCCTGGCGGCCACCGGGCGCGGACATTTGACTGACCAGGCCATCAAGTCTGTTTTGGAGCCGGAGCGTTTGAAATTGCTCTGGAAACCCAACGAACTGCTGCCGCGTCACCCCAACGGGATGCGTTTCGAGGCTTTTTCTGCCAACGGCGAGCTGCTCAAGCGCTGGGATGTATACAGCGTGGGCGGCGGGGCGCTGCTCGATGATGATGAACAGGCCGAGGCTGATGAAGTTTACGGCTTAAATACGATGAAAGCCATCCTGGATTACTGTAAGGAGCACGGCCTGGGCTTGTGGGAATATGTGCGCGAGTGCGAGGATGAGAGCACCTGGGAGCACCTGGCGCTGGTCTGGAAAACCATGCAGGATGCAATCGAGCGCGGACTGCACGCCGAGGGGGTTTTGCCTGGCGGGTTGGGGCTGGCGCGCAAATCCTGGGCGTTTTACCGCAAAGCCACCCTGGCCGGGGATTATTTACAGCGCCCGGGGCTGCTTTCGGCCTATGCGCTGGCCGTTTCGGAGGAGAATGCTTCGGGCGGGGTCATCGTCACCGCGCCGACCTGCGGCTCGTGCGGGATCGTTCCAGCCACGCTGAAATACCTGCAAGGGGCGCTTTCCTGCAACGAAGACACCATCCTGCGGGCGCTGGCTACCGCCGGGCTGTTAGGCAACCTGGCCAAGTTCAATGCATCCATCTCGGGTGCGGAGGTGGGCTGCATGGGCGAGGTGGGCGTGGCCTGTGCCATGGCCGCCGGGGCCGCCGCGCAGTTGATGGGCGGCACGCCGCGCCAGATCGAATATGCCGCCGAAATGGCGCTGGAGCACAACCTGGGCCTGACCTGTGACCCGGTGGCCGGGCTGGTGCAGATTCCGTGCATCGAGCGCAACACCTTCGCCGCCGCGCAAGCCCTGGCCAGCGCAGAATATGCCCTCTTCACCGATGGCAGCCATCGTATTTCGTATGACGAAGTGGTGCTGGTGATGCGCGAAACCGGCCACGCCCTGCCCTCGCTCTACCGCGAAACATCCACCGGCGGGCTGGCGGCAGCCTATTCGCGCAGGAAGAAGCAGAATACGGGAGGGTAAGACACCCCCTTCAACGAGCAGTCCGTTTACGCAACTCAACCGGCCCCTTCCCCCATTTTCAAAAACCGAAAATGGGGGAAGGGGCTAAGAACGCCCCCGCAGGTTCCACCAGACAATTGACGCTGATTCACCCTTATGCTATAGTCAGACTATGACTTCTTCCCCCGCCACCCGTGAAGACGAACTGAATATCCTCATCCGCGCCAAATATCCCATTTTATACATCGTCTCATGGGAAGAACGCCGCATCGAACAAATGCTGCGGCATGTGGCCGGGCAGCTACGCAAAAAACTCTACGGCTGGACCATCACCGACGGCATCCGCCCGCTGGATGATTACGACGGGATGCGCCCCGACCCGGCCACCTGCTCCCCGCTCAACGCGCTGGATGTCATCGCCGCCTCGCAGGAATCGGCCATTTTCGTGCTAAAAGATTTCCACCCGTTTTTGGATGAACACCGCCCAGTCAGCGACCAGCCCATCATCGTGCGGCGGATGCGCGACATCACCAACCACCTCAAAGAGAGCCGCAAAACCCTTATCATTCTCTCGCCGCTCCTGAATTTCCCCCCCGAACTGGAAAAAGACATCGTCGTCATCGACTACGGCCTGCCGCTGCCCGAAGAAATGGCCCAATCGCTCGACCGGGTGGTGCGTTCGGCGCGCGAGATCAGCGGCATCAAACTCGAGCTGGATGATGAAACCCGCGAAAAAGTGTTATCTGCCGCCCAGGGGCTGACCTGCACCGAAGCCGAAAACGTCTTCGCCAAATCGCTGGTCACCAACCGCTCGCTGGATGTAGACATCATCATCGCCGAGAAAAAACAGATCATCCGCCGCGCCCAAATCCTGGAATATTTCGAGGCCGCCGAAGATATGGCCTACGTCGGCGGGATGCCGCTGCTAAAAGAATGGCTCGCCAAACGCGCCCTGGCATTCAGCGAGCGCGCCCGCCAGTTTGGGCTGCCAGAGCCAAAGGGCCTGCTGCTACTGGGCGTCCAGGGCGCCGGGAAAAGCCTGATCGCCAAAGCCATCGCCAGCCAGTGGCGTCTGCCCCTGCTGCGGCTGGATGTAGGCCGCATGTTCAGCGAACTGGTCGGCTCCTCCGAACAAAACATGCGCACCTCCCTGCGCCTGGCCGAATCCGTCTCCCCGTGCCTGCTCTGGCTGGACGAACTTGAAAAAGGCCTGGCCGGGGTCGCCAGCTCGCACCTTTCCGACGCCGGAACCACCGCGCGCGTCTTCGGCAGCTTCCTGACCTGGATGCAGGAAAAAACCGCCCCGGTTTTCGTCGTCGCCACCGCCAACGACATCAGCATCCTGCCGCCCGAAGCCCTGCGCAAAGGCCGCTTCGACGAAATCTTCTTCATCGACCTGCCGACCCTGCCCGAGCGCCGCGAAATCTTCAGCATCCACATCACCCGGCGCGGACGCGATACACACCAGTTCGACCTGGAAGGGCTGGCCCGCCAGAGTGAAAACTTCTCCGGCGCAGAAATCGAACAGGCCGTCATCTCCGGCCTCTACGACGCCTTCGAAGCCGGTCACGACCTGACCCAGGCCGACATCATCAGCGCCATCCAGCACACCATCCCGCTGGCCCAAACCATGGAAACCCAGATCAACGCCCTGCGCTCGTGGGCACGCACCCACGCCCGGCCCTCCTCACCCGGCAACTGGCCGATTCCCACCCGCAGCGGCCTGCGCCAGATAGAATTATGACCTTTTTCTATTCGCTTCACAGCCTCACACGCCGCCACCTGTCCCTGCTGGAGCGTTTTTTTGTTGCCCTGGGAATTTCCATCCTGCTCTATGGATTGGTTCACAGCCTGCCGGTCTACCCGCTCTATTGGGATATCGTCCTCGTCCTGGCAGTTTTCGCCCTGACGCTTTGGTCGCCGTTGGTGGGCTATTTCGTGGCGATAATCGTCGCCGCCTACCCGCTTTACAGCGTTTCCATCTACGTCGCCGTGCTTTTCCTGGCAATCGCCATCATCGGGCAGCACATTTTCATCCAAAACCTGGGCGGAACCCTGCTGACCATCGCCTCCCCGCTGCTGGGAGCCATCTACCTGCCCTGGATCATCCCGCTGCTGGGCGGCCTGTGGTGGGGCGCAGCAGGCGGCGCACTGATGGGCGCGCTCGGCGCACTCTGGGGTCAGATCGCCGCCGGCATGGTCGGCCTCGACCCCGATTGGATCCGCCTGCTCGGCATCCTGCCCGACATGACCTACCTGCCCCAGCACTTCGCCACCGCCGATTCACTCCAAACCCTGCTAAAGCTGCTCGACCCGCTGGCCCCCAACTCCACCGGCCTGCTCTACCATCTTCTACAGGTCGCCATCTGGGCCTTCGCGGGCTGGCTGGTCGGCATGCTGGCCGATAAAGAATGGATGCAGTACCGCCGCCCCAAATCCACCGTAGCGCTGCTGGCCCTCGGCGCACCGCTGATCTCCCTGCTGATGATTCTCGCCAACCTGTGGCTGGGTACCACCATCTCGACTGAATCCTGGGCCGGGCTGGGGCTGACCACACTGGCATCTGCCGCCACCGCCGCCGCACTCGAAGCCGGCTACGACTTTTTCGACCACCCCCTGCCCCTCCCGCGCAAAATCAATCTCGAAATCGACAGGGAAGAAGAACCCGCCTCGCCCCAGCCATTACCGGTTCCCCAGGGGACTTCATCAGAACCGGACAAAGATAGCAAGCCCGATGATTTGATCATGCTCGAACTCGATTAAATTAACTTGATTAAATTATTGCCAGTTTCCCTGTTCAGGCGCTATACTTAAGCATCAACTTATATCATGCAGACTCAGCGCACTACATCCACTCCCAGGACCCGCCAGCAGCGCCGCACGATTCGGGATTTCGCTCCCGGCACACTGACCACAGCCATCAGCATCGGGGCAGTTTTGCTGTTGGTTGCTTTTACGTTTGTTGGTGACTGGCTGCAAGTACCCAACCTGTCTCTTTCTGCCACCGGGCAGTTTATCTCGCCAAACGGGGATGGAAGTTACGATCTTTTCACCATCAATTACAACATTGATAAAGATGCCAAAATCACCGCGCTGGTCTATAGCGATAAGAGCGTTATCCGCACCCTGACGGATGGGCAGACCCAGGCCAAAGGAGATCACTTCATCACCTGGGATGGGCGCAACAACACCGGCGGGGTTGCCGCAGATGGAACCTATCGCATCGAGATCACTGCCAGCGGGGCCATGCGCTCTACCGCCCAGAGCCTGACCACCCAGTTGGATACGCTGGCGCCCACCGTGCAACTCGTCAATATGCCCGAGGCGATGCGCGTTAATAAAAGCGACCTGTTGATCGAAGGCGTTACCGAACCCGGGGCGGTGGTCTGGCTGAACAACCTGGCGGAACCGCTGCGCGTGGATGCCGCCGGACGTTTTTCCACCCAGATCAAACTGCTGGAAGGCGACAATCGCCTGCAAATGCGGGTGATCGATGTGGCCGGGAATGTGACCCAGGTGCAGCGCAACATCAGCCTGCTGACCCAGGCCCCAGAAATCATCATCACCCGCCCGCTCGATAACGAGTGGACCAACCAGCAGCTGCTCACCATCCAGGGCAGCGTCCAGCCAGGCACCACGCTGCAAATCAACAACCAGTCGGTCAAAGTGGAGGCGGATGGCACCTTCCAGCACCAGGTATTGCTCCAGGACGGTCTCAACGGGCTGAAAATGGTAGCCACTGACGACCTGGGCAACATCACCACAGTGGATAGAAACGTCCACCTGAAGATGGGCGCGCCGCCCATCGAAGTGAATGTGCAGGATGGCGCGCTGGTGGCCGACCCGAACCTGCAGCTGACCGGCAAGGTAGACCCCGGCAGCTCGGTGCAGGTCAACGGTCGGGTGGTGACTGTCAGCCCGCTGGGAGATTTCCAGTCGACGATCCCGCTCTTAAACGGTGACAACACCATCGACATCCAATCCACCGACCAGGCCGGGAACGTCACCCGCCTGGTGCGCCGCGTAACCTTCCAGACCGGTACCACCAGCGGGCTGGCGCGCCTGGGCGAAAACCTGGATATGTTCCCGATGCTGGTCATTCCCACCGCAGCGGTGCTGGCAACATTACTGGCGCTGATCTACCTGCGCCAAAACCGGGTTTCGCTGGCGCTTTCGGTGGAGCAGAATACTTTTGTGCCTGGCCGGCCAGATGAAGAGAAGGTGCTGGCGATTTCACTGGATTTGAGCAAAAATGCGCGCGTTTCGCTGGAAGTGCTCGACCAGCAGGGCTACCCGCGCGCGACCATTTTGCACAACCGCCGCAAGGTAGGACGCCGCCACATCTTTTACTGGAACGGTTACGATGACCGCGCCCAGCCGCTGGCTCCCGGTGATTACGTGATCCAGGCCGAGGCCGGTTCGCCGCCGCTGCAGGTATCCAGCTCGGTGCAGGTGCGCATCGAGCGGCAGGTCATGCCGCAAGTCCAAACCCCGGTGTACACACGCGGACAAACCATCAGCAGCACGCGCAAAGAATAACGGCCAAACTTTGAAATCAAAACACCCTGGCGCCAGGGTGTTTTTTGTTGCTGCCGGGAGTCATTTGTTTGCACAATAATCCTATCGTTCGCAATTGCCGGAGGGACTGACCATGCCATTGCTTCGATTAACCCAGAATTCACTCACCAGCACCCGCCACCGGGTGGAAATTCGCTACGAAAACGAGCCGCCCATCCCGGCGGAGTTTGATTTTGCGGTCGACCCGGCCGATTATGGCCGCATCCGCTGGTACCTGGAAGAATTCCTGGTGTACCCGATGGATCCAGCACCGGAAATCGCCCGGGAGGTGGAGAAACGCATCCGCGCGATTGGCGTGGAACTGTTCGAGAAGGTTTTCGCCAGTCGGGATGCCATCAAGCTGTGGGGGCGGTTGCAGGCGGCCAAATTAAGCAATGTGCGCGTGGAAATCCTGACCAGCGTCAAGGATGCGGTCGCCATCCCCTGGGAGCTGCTGCGCGACCCGGATACGGATACGCCGCTGGCGCTGGAAGCGCAATCCTTCGTCCGGTCGCCGGTCAGCCCGGCGCGGCTGCCAAACCTGCTGACGGGCAACCCGGATAAGGTCAGGATCCTGCTGGTGATCTGCCGGCCCGGCGCGGGGGAGGATGTGCCCTTCCGCTCGGTAGCGGGGAAACTGGTGCGGGGTCTGGACGAAAAAGCGACGGAACGCTTCCAACTGGATGTCCTGCGTCCGCCCACTTTTGCCCGCTGACCAATACCCTGCGCGCCGCCAGGGCCGCCGGGCAGCCCTATCACATCGTCCATTTTGACGGGCATGGGGCTTATCTCAAGGTGCGGGATGCAAAAGTGGCCGCCGGGGCGTTGCGCGGACAGATGCCGCTGCTGATGCACGGCGAGGAAAATGGCGCGAATGGCTACCTGCTGTTCGAAAAACCGCAGGATGACCAGAATATCGAGCTGGTGGATGGCACTTCGCTGGGAAATGTGCTCTACGAAACGGATGTGCCGGTGCTGGTGCTGAATGCCTGCCGCTCGGCGCACGCGGACGTAAGCCCCACGCCTGACTCCCCTCCCCCCGTGGGGGAGGGGCCGGGGGTGAGGGCTTTGCGCGCCTTCGTTGAATCCCTGGGCGCACTCGGCAACTACTATCACCACGAATACGGCCAGGGCAACCGCGATGTGATCGGCATCCTGCGCGCCGAGGAGCCCAACCTGCTGCGCGCCCGCCAGCTCGCCCTGAGCGGACTGCGGCAGTCGAAGGGCGAGATGGCGGGTGCGCTCATCGGCACCATGCAGGGCTTGCAGACGCTCTACGCTCACACCGGCCGCCGCGCCGAGTGGAAGCGCCTGGTGGAGGAGATCGTCCCCGATTTCGTTGGCGCGGACGATATGCCCATCCCGGGGCGCGAAGAACAGTGGAGCCTGGTCACGCAATATCGCGTGTTATTGGCGAAAGAATCCCGCGATTGGGCGGGAGCCGAGCGCCTCCAGCGTGTGTGTGTTGAGTGGGACAGGCGCAACGCCGCCGGCCCGCGTCCAGCGCCCGGCGGGGTCGCTGGACGCGGGCGAGAAAAATTTCCTGCGGACGCTGGCGGTGTCTGTTAGCCAACTGGCAGATATTTTGCGCGAGCAGGAAAAGCCAGAATGTGTTGAAGCCTATCAAGAAGATTACCGTATTTCACTGCACATTGATGACAAACCCGGCGCAGCCGTCACTGCCTTCAACCTCGGACGCGCCTACCAAGACCTGCCCGCCCTGCGCAACCTGGACGAGGCCGAGCGCTGGTATCAACGCAGTTTGGAGTTGAGAGCCGAAGGGGATAGGAAAGGCAAAGGCGGCTGCATGGCGCAACTCGGTTTAGTTGCCTACGAGCGATTTAAGGATGCAAGAGAAAAGGAGAGAGGAGAGAAGGAGTTGCTGGAACATCTCAACGCCGCTGTGGAGTATTACCAGCAGGCCCTCGCCCTCCTGCCGCCCGATGCGGTGGATGACCTGGCGGTGGCGCACAACCAGCTTGGCCTGATTTACATGAATGCAGGCGACCCTTCGACAGGCTCAGGGCAAAGTTTGGAGCGCGCGCTGGAGCATTACAACCAGGGAATTAAGTATCGTGAAATGGGTGGCAATCTTTATAAAGCTGGAACATATCGTTTCAACGTTGCCATCGCCCTCGCCAACAACGGACGCGCCTCCGATGCGCTGCTGTACGCCCGCGCGGCCCTGCGCAGCTTCGAGCCGTATGGTCAGGGGGCGGGGGAGGTGATTGAGAGGACGAAGGGGTTAATTGGGGAGATTGAAAAGCATTTGAGTGGTAAGTGAGAAGTGGTAAGGGGTAAGCCCCCTCGAATTTGGGGATTTTGGGGGAGGCCGGGAGGGGGCTGGAGTGCGACACACTGTCACATATTCCCCGCAACCGTAGGGGCGAGCCGGTGGCTCGCCCCTACGGTTACCTGAAAACTGATCACTGAACACTGATCACTTCTTCACCGGCCACCCCAGCCCAATCCGCCCGCGCTCTTTCTCGATCTTCTGGATTTCCACATCAATAATATCGCCAACCTTGAGCAGCGTGCCAAACGGAATCTGGCTTTTGTGCAGCAGGCCGTCTTGCTTGACGCCGATATCGACAAACGCGCCAAAATCGACCACGTTGCGGACGGTGCCTTTCAACCCCATGCCGGGGGCCAGGTCTTCCATTTTGACCACGTCCGAGCGCAGGATGGGCGCCTGGGCCTCCTCGCGCGGGTCGCGGCCGGGGCGCACGAGCTGTTCCAGGATGTCTTTCAGCGTCGGCAGGCCGCAGCCCAGTTCAACGGCCAATTTTTCGGGTTGGAGCTTTTCGAGGGCAGCTTTGCGCTCGTTTAACGGCGAGGCAGGCTTCAGGGCGGCGCGTTCGAGCACGGCCAATGCCACAGTGTAAGATTCAGGATGGATGGCGGAGGCGTCCAGGGGGTTGGTCCCGTTTCGAATCCGCATAAAACCCGCTGATTGTTCAAAGGCCTTCGGCCCCAACCCGGAAACTTTCTTCAGTTCCGAGCGGCTTTTGAAGGCCCCGTTTTCATTGCGATACCCGACAATGGATGCCGCCAGCTTGGGCCCGATGCCCGCGACATGCGTCAGCAGGGCCGGCGAAGCGGTATTCACATCCACGCCGACGTTGTTGACCACGCTTTCGACCACGCCATCCAAACTGTGGCTCAACGCCGTCTGGTCAACATCGTGCTGATACAGGCCGACGCCGATCGATTTCGGGTCGATTTTGACCAGTTCGGCCAGCGGGTCCTGGGCGCGGCGGGCGATGGAAACCGCGCCGCGAATGGACACATCCAGATCGGGGAATTCGGCGCGGGCCAGCGGGGAAGCTGAATAAACAGAAGCTCCCGCCTCGTTCACAATCAGGTATTTGACGCTCGGGGCATTTCTCGTCAACTCCGCCGCTAATTTCTCCGTTTCTCTGGAGGCTGTGCCGTTGCCGATGGTGATGAGCGTGACGCGGTGGCGGTTGATCATGTCTTGCAGGGTGTCGATGGCGCCTTTCCAGTCGTTTTTGGGTTCGTGCGGGTAGATGGTGCCAGTATCGAGCAGTTTGCCGGTCGGGTCCACGACCGCGACTTTGGTGCCGGTTCGGTAGCCCGGGTCCAGGCCGATGACGGTCTGGTTGGCGAGCGGCGGCAGCGAGAGCAGGGCGCGCAGATTGGTGGCGAAAACGTTGATGGCGTGGCCGTCGGCTTTTTCGCTCAGTTCGCGGCGCACATCGCGCTCGATGGCGGGCAGCAACAGCCGGTTGGCCGAGTCTTCGATGGCCATGGTCAACTCGTCAGAGAAGGGCGAGATGATGTCTTCTTCAAATTCGGCAGAAACGGCGTCACGCCAGTCGCGTTCGTTCACTTCCACGCGGATTTTGAGCACGCCTTCCTGCTCGCCGCGATTGAGGGCAAGGATTTGGTGGGGTTGGAGCCGACTCACGATATTCGAAAATTCGTAATACGACTCGTAGACTCTTTTCTCGTCTACCGAATTTTCGACTTTCGAAGATTCGAGTTTCGCAAACTTGAGCGCCTTCTCGCGCGTAATCTGGCGCACGCGGGCATTGTCGCTAACGGTTTCGGCGACAATGTCACGCGCGCCCTGCAAGGCTTCCTCGACCGTGGTGACTTTATCGTTGAGATACGCTTCGCGCACGATGTCTTCGATCTTGCGCTTGGTCTTGGTCTGTTTCAGGATGTGTTCGGCCAGCCCCTCCAGGCCTTTTTCGCGGGCGATCATGGCGCGGGTGCGGCGTTTGGGCTTGTAGGGTGCGTACAGATCCTCCAGCGCGGTCATGCTGTCGGCGGCGTTGATGGCGGCTTGCAGTTCCTCCGTCAGCTTGCCCTGCTCGGTGATGGAGGCCAGGATGGTGGCGCGGCGCTCGTCGATTCCGCGCAGGCGGACGATTTCATCCGCTACGATGCGCACCTGCTCGTCGTCGAGCGTGCCGGTCATTTCCTTGCGGTAGCGGGCGATGAAAGGAACAGTATTGCCCTCATCCAAAAGCTGGATGGTGGCGGTAACCTGGGTAGGTTTGACTTTAAGTTGGTAGGCAATAGTTTCGGCGTGAGACATGGGCGCGATTTTACCAGAGAAAACGAGGGGGCAAACGAAAACGAGGCAATTGTGCGCCCTCAAAAGTTGTCAGCTGGCTAAGGGAAGTAAGGTGCGCTGGATACAAAGGTTGTGCCATTCGCTGCGAGCCAGGCCGCGCGCGCCTTGATGGTTTCAATAGCACCGCTGCCAATCAAATCCCCTTGGGCGTGGAATAAGTCATAACACATTCTTTCGGCATTGTTGGCAAATTACGTGGATGTTGGCTGGGCATGCGGATGTTGGGTTTCAAGCATTTTACAAGTCAGAACTACCTCTTCGAGCTGGGCTTGCCAGAGCATTTCGGTCTGCGTTGAGCCAGGTCAATCGATCGGATTGAACAGCGAAGGCCGCATCTGCCAGTTTTTCCCAGGAAACCACCGAGTCACGGAGAGAAAAACGCCAGTTTGTTGTCAAAAACGCGAATTTCCCGCCAGGAAAAACTCAAAAAAACGTGTTCCCCGTGTCTCCATGGTGAAAATAATCTTTTTGCAGTGAAGTCACTTACTGTAAGGCAAAAATTCGCCCGTTTTGCGAGAAGACACCGCTATTGCCTATAAAGACTGGCGTTCCAACAGATGGCTGGCACGCAAAAAAGCACGATGGCGCCAAAAACAATCCAAAACAAACCATGCATATTCAATGAGTAAGCCTTTTCTAAAACCCCAACTCCTTCAAAATCTGGCCCTCGCCTTTTTTGCCGTTGGCGCCGAGCAATTCACGCCAGAACTGGTCATCGTAACGCCGCGAGCGTACCGGCAGCGGCATCGGGACGCCCCAGCCGAGCAGCAGCACTTCTTCCTTAGGCTGGAGCCGCGCCAGCATCCCGCGGATGGCCTCCCGCCCCGACAGGCCAGAGAGCACGGCCTGGATGTCAAGGTCATCACCCAGCCAGCCGCTGATGCGCGTGCCCAACTGCGACATGACCTCGTCATAGATTTGTGAGGGGCGCTGATCCACAATCAGCAGGGTGACGTAGTATTTGCGCAGCTCGCGCGCGATGGTGGCGAAAGCGGTCTGTGCGGCCATTTCGCGGTTAAGCAATTTATGGGCTTCCTCGACCACGATGATCAGCGGGCGCGGTTCCGAAGCCCCGTGCGAGCGGAAGGCGTTGGTGCGCTTCTCCCAGGCTTCGCGGATTTTGCGCGTCAGCAGGTTGGAGACCAGCAGGTAGTCCAGGTCGCTTTCGTTGTCGCCAAACGACAAAACCACATGCCGCCCGGCCTCCAGCGCGTCGATAACCTGTTTGATGCTATCGGCGGCAGGTTTTTCAACGATGTAGTGCTTGTTGAACAGGCGGCGCAGTTTGTCGTGCAGGCCCTCGGCGGCGGCCACATTGACGCCGTTCGCCAGCGCCCAGGCGGCCACGCTTTCGGGGTGCGGCTGCTTCTTGATGCGGCCTTTCTCATCCTCGACTTCGATTTCCTCGCGGTTCATCTCTTTGAAAGATTGGAACCAGTTGTCGCGGAAAGTGGTCATCAACGCATTTAACGTGGTGGGAGTCGTCTCTTTGAGATTCAACTCGCGGCTGAGCATTTCGATGTCGGATGGAGCGATATCGCCCATAGCGATTTCAAGGTTGAAATCGGGCGTGTTCGCCCCGCGAATCATCGCTCCGGCTCCCAGCCCGACCACCTGGATCTTGTTCCTGAACTTGGTCTTTAATCCAATCACTTGCATTTTCGTGTCGGATGCGATGTCGTCGAAGCCGTATTCGTTGTGCATATCCAGCACCAGCACCGAGGCCTTGTTGTGATGCATCAGCCCGGCCAGCACCAGCCGTGTTAAGAAGGATTTGCCGGTGCCGGTCGCGCCGAAAACGCCCGAGGAGCGCTGGACGAATTTATCCAGGTTGATACAAACGGGGTGGCCCTGCTCGCGGGTGTAGCCGATGATAAAGTTCCCATCCTTGTCCGGGTCGCCGAAAATCGCAGCGATGTCGGCCTGGTCGGCCAGCGAAACCGGGGCGTGATGCAGCGGGACGGTTTTCACCGGGATGGGGCGAGGGTCTTCGCTGTGTTCGGCGCGCCAGAGTTTGTATTCGGGGGTGCCCGGCTCGGGGCCGCGTTCCAGCATCAGGGCGGGCAGGATTTCCAGGTTGGTATAGAGCGTCTGCCCGTGCAGGGCTTTGGCCAAGGCCGGGTGCAGCCGCGTTTCAGATTGTTCATCTGCAAAGCGCGGGTCGGTCGCACCCAGATTCAGGTCGGTAACCAGCCCGTAGAAGCGGTAGTTGCCGCTGTCGATGACGACAAAGCCGCCTTCCTGCACATCCAGCGGGTCAACGCTGAGACGGGCAGAGAAGGACTCTTTCAATCCACCGCCGATGATGTAGCCGATTTTTTGGTTGTTTGCCATGAAATCTCCTAAACACAAAGGGCACGAAGGTCACAAAGGTTAAATGACCATTCGTTTGATGCCGTCTTTCAGATGGGGAACATTAAAGTTTATAAGAAAACCAAGCCGAAGCCCGGAAAGGCGCAGATAGGTCATTAATTGTGCTTCGAAGACCGGATTCATTTTTTCGACGGCTTTCAATTCAGCAAGAACGCATTTTTCAATACGCAAATCCAGCCTTAAACCCGATTCGATTTGCTCATCTTCAAACATAATTGGCAAAATGACTTGTGTTTCCACAAACGCGCCATTTTTTCGCAAAACATGAACCATGGCTGTTTCATAAACTGATTCCAGTAAGCCTGGGCCGAGCACGGTATGGACTTTGTATGCCGCATCGAGCACCGTTCTGCCGACACGTTCGATTTCAAGTGGTACAGGCTGGAAGATTTTCTTGAGTTGCGCAGGCATAAATTTTGTGTCCTTCGTGCCCTTTGTGTTTAAAGAACTTCCCCTAGGGCACCCAAAACGCTCATAAGTGTAGGGTAATCATCCCGCAGAAGTGTAATCAACTCCTGTGTTGCTTTTTCTTTCCACGCGGGGTCTTGCGCCGCGCCTGCCTGTTGGATGTGCGCGGCTAAAATCTCTCCAATCGGGGCGTCTTTGGCCCTGAGAATGTGGCGGAAGTAGCCAAATTTGCCGGCGCTGGTAAATCTGGCCAGTTCTTTGTCATCACACAGGTAGATGACATCCAGGCTGAGGGGCGGGCGCGGCGGGAGCAGGTGGAAGATCCTACCATCCTGTTCGTAGCCCACCGAAAGCACGGACATTTCCACCGGGACGATGCGCCGCTCGCGGTTGTCGCGCATCACTTCCTCGCTGACATGTTCGGCGGTGACGAGTTGGCGCACCAATCCGTCATCGTCGATGTGGATGTCGTAGATCAGGCCGTAGACCTGGTAGCCGTTCCCGAGCGGGGCGCGGACGAGCGCGCCAAAGGCCGGGGCGTCAAACTGCGAGACGGAACACCCGGCGATAAAGCCGGTTGTCCCGGCGCGGAGTAAACGTCCGATTTCAATGGTTGGCATAGGTGGATCTCCTACCCCACCCTGCCTCCCCCAAATGAACGGATGAACTTCGCGGATCATTGGGGGGAGGTGGCGCGCAGCGCCGGAGGGGGTTAAAAGTTAAAAATGTGTTCTTCCGGGCAAATCTTTGGCGGATTGTTTGTAGGAGCCGTCATCGGTGTCTTCACCGGCGCGGCGCAGTTCCATGCTGAGTAGCTGTTCGATCTGGTTTTTCTCTTCAAACGAGACGACGGCGGTTTCATGGGCGCGGTGCAGCAGGTAGGGATAGGGTTTTGCGCCCATCATGCGGCACTGACTGACGAGAACCGCGTGCAACTGCCCCAGTTTTTGGGGGTCATCGGCCACCCATTTGGGGATTTCGACGCGCACGGGCCAGGGGCGGCCTTGTGTGCCAGCGTTCAGGTAGAAAAAGTGAATGGCGAGCACGCCTTTGTAATCTTTTTCAGATTTGGCTTGCAGGGCAAAGACTGCTGAACGTTCGCCGGGGGCTAGCATGGGGTTTTTGCGGTTGCCAAACAGCCAGCGGTCAGAGACGCCGCGCAGGGGATGGATATTGCGCAAATTTTCCACTTGCGCCACATCGCCAATCGCCATCAGTTCGAGCAGGCGGATGACCAGGTCCGCGGCGGGTTTGTCAACGTAACCGGCAGTGACCACCCCGCGCGTTTGCAGGCGGGAAAGGACGGTTCGATATTTGGACAGGCTTTCGGCAAAGGCGGCGGCATCTTCCCCGCTGGCAGAGCCCCATAGTTCGATAGGCCCATCGGTGAAGGTGATGATGGGGGTTTCGTCAACGGCGAAGCTGGCAGCCAGTTCGTCGAGCTTGGAGCGTTCGCGCAGGTCGCGCATCAGGGCTACCATGCCTTCGGAGAGTGGTGCGCCGGATGCGGTGGTAAGTTGTTCGTCGAAGAGCAGGTCAGAGTCGGTGAAAATTTGGGGCGCGGCGCCCGAGTTCAGACGCAGGATAATCGCTCCGACGTTGATCAGGCCAAATTGGATGGAGCTGTGCCGGTCCGGGTTGATCTGCGAACCATCAGCGGCGATTAAAACTGCGTTTAACGGCAAGGCAGGCGGCAGGGCGTGAAAATCCAAAGGTTCGTTTAACGGCAGGGCGCAGCGCAGGGCGGGATCCGCTGTTTTGGCGGTTTCCACTTTGTAGCGTAATCCATCCAGGTTATTGGCATGTTCGTAGAACAGCCTTAACGCGGTCATACGCCGTTCCTCGAGCGTTTTTTTGCGCTGTTGGGCGGTGGCGCCGATTTCACGGATTTTTTCGTATACTTGCTGGAAGTCAATGGTCATAGGTTAGAACATTTGTTATGTTTTTATGATTGTAGCGCAAATTATCATTTTGCGCCACGCGGGAACTTTTTTTGTCGGTTGGCGTCTTAGGAAGGAATTCAAAAAAAGGAGAACCTTATGAAAACCAAACTTTCTGTTTTTTCCCTAATTGTTGTGCTGGCACTGCTGCTGAGTGCCTGTGGCGTGGCTGGCACCCAAACCCCGGCGCGGACGATGACTGTCAACGGTAGTGGACAGATATATTTGAAGCCCGATATTGCTTACATCTATGTTGGTGTGCACACTGAAAATGTGAGCGCGGCCAGCGCGGTGGCTGAGAATAATACCAAAACCGCCAGATTGGTGGAGGCCTTGACCGGGTTTGGCGTGGCGGCTGAAGATGTGCGCACGACCAATTTTTCCATCTGGCCCAGCCAGCAGTTTACGCCCGAGGGTCAGCCGATGGAAACGAAGTATATGGTCGATAACACTGTGTATGTGACCGTGCGCGACCTGTCCAAGTTGGGTGATATGCTGGATGGCGCTGTAAAGGCCGGAGCGAACAGCATCAATAGCATTACTTTTGATGTTGCGGATAAGACCCAGGCGATGAGCGATGCTCGCAAGGCGGCTGTGGCTGCGGCCAAGAAGCAGGCTGAGGAACTGGCCAGTGCAGCGGGTGTGTCACTGGTGAATGTCCAGAGCATCCAGTATTTTGATAGCATGCCGGTGCCGGTTTTTGAAGGCAAGGGCATGGGTGGTGGCGCGATGGCTGCGGATGTGGCCGTGCCGATCAACCCCGGCCAGCTTCAATTGACGGCAACTGTGACACTGACCTACGAAATCAGATAATCATTTCCCCCGTTGTTCGTGCCCTCCCCAGATGGGGAGGGCTTTTTTGTGTATTTGCTGTGTCAATTTATCGGGTTCACGGTTTGCGCGTTTGTACCCGGGGGGTAGGGCGAAAAAATAATGTTTAAGTCACACTTTCCCATAATAAGATGGGTATTTAACCTGATTAGGTAACCATTTTGCAAGTCGTATATTCGCACCAAATGGAATCCTTATTTATAGAGGAAAAGATATGCCAAGCACAATTTTGATTGTAGATGATGATTTTGTTAATCGCCAGAACCTGGAAGTAACCCTGTCTGATGATGGTTATCGACTGGAAATGGCGGACAATGGGCAAAAAGCTCTTGATTTGATGCCAAAGATCCAGCCGGATGTGGTTTTATTGGATGTGGTGATGCCCGGGTTGGATGGTTTTGAAGTTTGCCGCCGTATTCGGCGCGATGTGACCCTGGCTGAAACCCCGGTGGTATTGCTGACATCCCTGGATGACCACGATTCTCTATTGCGTGGGCTGGAAGCCGGGGCGGACGATTTTATCAGCCGTCCTTTTGACCGTTACGAACTGCGCGCCCGGCTGGCCTCCATCACACGCCTGAACCGCTATCGCAGCCTGCTCAATGAGCGGACTCGCCTGACGCAGGCGATCAAAGACCTCGAACGCGCTTATGATTCTACGCTTGAAGGCTGGTCGCTTGCGCTTAACTTGCGAGAGATTGAGCCAACGGAACACCACCAACGGGTTCTGGATGTTCTGGTGAAAATGGCCCGGCGTTTTGGCATGAACGAACACGATATTCAATATTTAAAACGTGGGGCTTTGCTGCACGATATTGGCAAGATGGCCATCCCCGATACTATTTTGCGCAAACCTGGCAAGCTGACTATGGAAGAGATGGAAATTGTGCGCAAGCACCCTGAATATGCCCTAAAGGTGCTGGAAACCATCCCTTACCTGGCGCCTGCCATCGATATCCCCTACTGCCACCATGAGAAATGGGATGGGACGGGCTATCCGCGTGGATTGAAAGGTGAACAAATCCCACTTGGCGCGCGCATTTTTGCGGTTATCGATGTGTGGGATGCGTTAACTTCTGACCGTCCATATCGCCCTGCCTGGACAGATGAGTCTGCTATTGAATACATCAAAAAACAATCAGGCTCGCATTTTGACCCACGTGTCGTGCAAATCTTTCTTGATGTCGTGCGCAACCGAAAGGTATAGCTATGCAGACTCATGCCACAATCTACATTGTCGATGATGACCAGGGTGCGCGCATGGCCTTGCAATCCCTGCTCGAGAACCAGAATTACGAATTACAGTTTTTTGAGAACGGCCAGACGCTTTTGGATGCCCTGCAAGACAACCAGCCCGATTTAATCCTGCTGGATGTGATGATGCCTGGCCTTTCGGGCTTTGAAGTCTGTGAGCGTATCCGCAGCTCTCCCGCCCTGGATGGCATCCCGATTTTGATGATCACTGCCCTGGATGGCCGCCAGGAAAAGCTGCGCGGGCTGGAAGCCGGGGCCGATGATTTCATCACCAAACCATTTGACCGGCTGGAACTGCGCGCCCGCATCAAAATGGTCACCAACCTCAATCGTTACCGGCGTATCGTAACGGCTGAGCGCCGCCTGATGTGGGTGGTGGATGCCACTGCTGAGGGATACTTAATTGTCGATGAAAATGACACCATACGATATGCCAACCGCAAAGCCAGGCAGTGCCTCAACCTGGAAAGCGGTGTGCAAAACAGCCTGCCGCGGTTTCTAGATGCCATCAAAAAGAAATTTTTGCTCGTCCCCGATTTCAGTTGGAACGGCTGGCCGAATGACCTGTTTGACGCAGAAGACCAGCGCTTCCTGGTGCGCCCTGAAACCAGCGAAGCCAATGCCATGTGGCTGAAGGTGGATGTACTCTCCACACCCAGCCCGGCCCAATCGGCCTATCTTTTGCGCTTGCGTGATGTCAGCCCTCAAATGCAAACCCAGATGGAGCAATTCACCTTCCATTCGGCCATCAATCACAAGCTGCGTACCCCGCTGGGGCAGATCATCGGCGGCCTGGAATTAATTGCCTCCAGCGCCGAGGGCGTTTCAGATGAATTATTTGAGATGAGCCGCTGGGCGTTGAAGGGAGCCAACCAGCTTTCCAGCCAGATTTTGGAAATTTTGTCTTATGCCAGGCTTTCCAACCTCGGGCTGACTTCAGGCATGCAAATCTCTGATATGGAGTCCCTGCTCAAGAAAATCCAGACTGACCTTGAGGTCAAACAGGTTAAAACATACATCGATCCGGCGCTGGATGGTTGTTCTACCGTCATCTCTGAAAAGGCGCTTGAACTGGTGCTGCGGGAGTTGCATGAAAATGCTATCAAGTTCCACCCAGAGCATGATCCCAATATCTTAATTTACATCAAACAGCGTTCAGATGAATCGGCCTCCCTCGAAGTGATCAGCAACGGGCAGCCGCTGCCGATCCCGGCCCTGCCCAGGGTTTGGGAACCCTATTTCCAGAGTGAGAAAAGCTATTCGGGCCAGGTTCCCGGCATGGGCCTGGGGCTTTCGATGGTAGCCAGTATCATCTGGCAGAGTGGCGGGAAGTGCGATATACAAAACCTGCCCAACGAAAACGGGGTGATGGTGACGCTAACCATCCCGTTGGTCAGGCAGGTTTGATGGCGTGAATTGATTTGTACCGGTGCTAATCACTCATCCAAGTTGATCAGCCCGTATTTGGCAGCCAGGCGCACCAGCCCGGCCAGGTTGCGCACATGCAACTTTTCCATCAGGCTGGCACGATGTTTTTCCACGGTTTTTTCGCTGATGAAGAGCATTTCGGCAATTTCATTGCTGGTATGCTCTTCTGCAATTAATTTCATGATCTCTTTTTCACGTGGGGAAAGCACAGTCAGCGGGTCGCCGGATGTGTTGAGTGGGCGCGGTTTGAGTACATTGTTAACCATAATTTCTGAGATGGGGCCGCTCAGGTAGGTTTCACCACGTGCGGCGGCGCGCACTGCCCATAAAAGCTCTTCACTCACCGACGATTTGAGCACATAACCTTTGACGCCGCTTTGCAGGGCCTGGTAAACCAGCGGCTCATCAGAATACATGGACAGCAGCACTACACGCGATGGGATTTTGGCGTTGCGCATTTTCTCGGCAGCCTGGATGCCGTTCAGACGCGGCATCATAATATCCATCACAATAACATCGGGGAGCAGTTTTTCGGCAAGTTCAACAGCTTGTTGTCCGTCTGATGCTTCGCCCAAAATTTCAACATCTTCTGATTTTTCGAGCAGTGCGCGAATGCCTGCGCGAACAATGGCATGGTCTTCAGCTAAAATTACGTGAATCATTCAGCCTCGGCTTTCGTTGCAAGTGATGATCTTTTATTGGGGAAGCGAATGGTGAGGATTGTTCCTTCCCCGGAGGTGGAACGCAGGTTGAAAGTCCCGCCAGAGAGTGTTACCCGTTCTTTCATCCCTTGCAGGCCAAGACCTTTGTGGGTTACGTTTTCTGGATGAAAGCCCTGCCCGTTATCCTGCACCGTCAGGCAGATTTCGTCTTCATCTGCATTTAGAGATACCCAGGCCTGGCTGGCATCGGCATGCCGCGTGATGTTTGAGAGCGATTCTTGTAACACGCGGTATAGCGTTACGCTGATTGTGTCTGATACTTCGGGGATGGTTTCATCCGAGTCGAAGTTGGTGAACAGGCCTGTGCGCCGGGAAAAGTCGCTGCAATAGGCTTTCAGTGCGGGGGCTACTCCAAACGTATCGAGCAAGGGTGGGCGCAGGTCTTGGGCCAATAACCGCAGTTTGGCGAATGTTTGGGATGTTTCCACAACCAGGTCTTGCAGCGATTTTTTCAGGTCGCTCCTGTCATCGGGAATGTTATCACGAATGAATTGCAACTGGATTTGGTGGGCGGTTAGCGCCTGCCCAATATCATCGTGAATTTCCCGCGAGATGCGCAGCCGTTCTTCTTCCTGGGCTTCAATGACGCGTTCGGCCATCTCTTTGATGTGTTCGCGTTGTTCGAGCAGGGTGCGGTAACGGTTCAGGCGGGTGATGGTGCCCACGCGTGTACGCAATTCCTGTGGGTCGAACGGTTTGGCGACGAAGTCGTCTGCTCCAGCGCGCAGGCCGCGCAGGCGTGAATCACGGTCATCGAGGGCGGTCAGCAGCAGGATGGGAACCTCCCTGAGGCGGGCATCTTCACGCATGTGGTGGCAAACTTTAAAACCATCCATTCCTGGCATCATTACATCCAACAAGATCAGGTCTGGGGTGATTTTGTTTGCCATTTGAATCGCTTCTGGGCCGTTTGTGGCGGCTTCAAGGATATATCCTTGCCCTTCGAGAATGGCTAATATGGTCTCACGGGCACTCGGTTCGTCATCGACAACCAAAATAGTGCTATTCATGCCGGGTCTCCTTCCGGGTTAAGCAGGCGTTGGATAACCTGTAATAATTCTTTTAAGTGGACTGGTTTGCTCAGGTATTCGTTCATGCCGGCGGCCAGGCAGCGTTCGCGGTCGCTTTGCATGGCCAGGGCTGTCAGGGCCACGATTGGGATGCGAGCCAACCGGGCATCGCTGCGGATGCGTTGTGTGGCTTCCAGCCCATCCATAACTGGCATTTGCACATCCATCATGATCAAATCGGGCAGCAAGCGCTTGGTAATTGCCAGGGCTTCCAGACCGTCTTTGGCCTGCACCACCTGGTAGCCGGCAGATTCCAGGTAATCGCCAACCACCATGGCAACGGTTTCGGTATCTTCAACCAGCAGGATGATTGGGCGGCTCTGCTCGGGTGCTGGGAGTTGGGGCACCGGGGTTTTGATTTCCTGGTGCGGGGTGGGGGCCACGCTGGGGTGAGTGCCGATCCAGGGCAGGGAAATGGTGAATCGGCTGCCCTTGCCTTGTTCGCTTTTGACGGCTACGCTGCCGCCGTGCAGCCGCGCCATTTGCGAGACGAGCGCCAGCCCCAGGCCGGTGCCCGACTGTTCGCGCGTCAGGCCTGCATCGAGCTGGGTAAATGGCTGGAACAAGCGCGGCAAGTCAATTGCCTTGATCCCGATGCCTTTATCCCAAACAGTGATGAATACCTGCTCGCTATGGGTATCTCCGTGAACTTCAATGCCAAACTGCCCGCCCTCGGGGGTGAATTTGACAGCGTTGCTGAGCAGGTTAACCAGCATTTGCTTCAGGCGGCGTTCGTCGCCCATGATCAAATCAACCTTGTCATCATACTGGAATCTGACCTCTTGACGCTTTTTTAGGGCCAGTTCTTTGACCATGCGCATGCTGGTTTCACATACTGATTTTAAGTGCACTTTGTTAATATCAAGGGTGATTTTGCCAGCTTCGATTTTTGAAAGATCGAGAATATCGTTGATCAGGTTCAACAGGTGTTGTCCACTTTCGTGGATGACCCTGATGTAGCGCAGTTGTTTGTCATTGAGCGGTCCGCTGATCTGCTCCCCCAGGCTTTCAGAGATGCCCAGGATGGCGTTGAGCGGGGTGCGTAATTCGTGGCTCATATTTGCCAGGAATTCATCTTTGAGACGCAGGGCGCGTTCCATCTCAGCGTTTGCCAGGCGCAGGGTTTCTTCGGCCTGTTTGTGAGCGGTGATGTCGCGGCTGGTGGTGAGTATGTGGGTGTTGCCATCAATTACCAGTGGGAAGATGCGGCTTTCAATGCTGCGCTGGCGGCCATCGTTGAAGTTGAGCACATATTCCACCGGAGAGATATTCTCTGGTTTGATTTTGGCCTGGGTAATGGCTTTTTCCAGCCGGGCGATGGATTCTTCTCCCATTAACCCCAATTTTTGAATGGTCAACCCAATCACTTCTTTGCGCGGCATGTGGGTCAACTCTTCGTACGCACGGTTGGCGCGGATGATATGACCAGCATCATCGAGCAGGGTCACTGCATCGGGAGATTCTTCAAACAGCAGCCGGTTTTGTTCCTCGCTCTGCCTGAGGGCCTGTTCGGCGCGTTTGCGCTGGGTGATGTCTCTTACCATGCTCTGGACGAGTTTGGGCAAGCGATTCTCATCGCGGATGAGGGACAGGTTGATCTCGGTTTCGATTTCCACACCGTCTTTGCGCCTGAATTTGCGCTCATAGGCCGGGATGTATTCGCCAGCCAGCAGTCGTTCCATGCGGTTGCCTGCATCTGAAACTTCATTCCGGACAAGGTAATCAAAAGCCCGGTGTCCCATCATTTCTTCGGCAGAATAGCCCAGGAGTTCTTCACAGCGCGAGTTGACACGTGCCAGTTCGCCATCGGGGTTGATCAAGAAAATAGCATCATTGGCATTCTCAAACAAGGCGCGGTAAGTTTCTTCGCTTTCGCGCAGGGCTTGTTCTGCCTTTTTGCGTTCGGTGATATCTTGCAGGATGCCGATTGAGCCAACAGGCTTATTGCGCACATCCAGCACTTGCACTGAGATGTCTGACAGCCAGCGGATGCCACCATTTTTCTGCCTGATACGAAAATCGCTGCGCCAGATGGCATGCAAGGCATTGGGGTCACCGGAGCGCACCTTGTGGGTGGCTTCGTGGGTGGTTAACCAGCCCAAGTCACCGTGCATGGAGGTTTGCTCGATGATTGAATCGAATAGCCGGGGGCTCATTTCAGCCTGGTTATAGCCTGTGATTTTTTCGATGCCATCACCAATGAAAGTGTAAGCGTTGCTGGCATAATCCAGGGTATACGGCACGGCATCGGCTGCGATGATGGCTTTGCGGTAGCGCTCTTCGCTTTCGCGCAGGGTTTGTTCGGCCAGTTTGCTCTGGGTGATATCTTGTACGACACCGATGATATGCTCTGGTTTCCCGGCTGCATCGTAAAGGATGGCGCCGTGCGCCTGCACATAACCTGTTGAACCATCGTCACGCAAAACACGGTACTGTATCTGCGAGTGAGGGGCGCCGCTTGTGGTTAACTGGACAAAGTCGGCCAGGGTTGCGGCATCTTCAGGGTGGACGAAGCTGGTAAAGGATTCAAGATTTCCGTTGAAAGCTCCCGCTTTTACACCGTAAATCGTGTACATCTGATCATCCCAGATGATCTGTCCGGTTTTCATATTCCAATCCCATATGCCGAGTTCCGCGGCTTTGGTGGCCAGCTCCAGCCTGCGACGGATGGTTTCAATTTCGGCGGTGCGCTCACGCACACGGTTTTCCAATTCGGCTACCAGTTGGGCGTTGGAAAGTGCCGCTGAAACGCGGAAAGCCAGCGATTCTACAAAACGCAGGTGATCTTCGGTATGGGCATTGGGGTGGCTGCTGAAGATTTGCAGCAATCCGGCCACTTTTCCACCCGCCTTGAGCGGGACGATGATGGCTGATAGGGCGCAAATACCGTTTTCATCGGGTTCTTCAACGTAATCAGGCAGCAACAATGACTCGCCGCTGCAGATAACCTGGCTTTGCGTATCTGCTTCTGGTGCGCCAAGCGGGCGTTGGGGGATGTTCGCGACATCCTGTATGCCAGATTCATTTTGCAGGTAAACGCAGCTGATTAGTTGGCTTTGCTCGTCGAATAACGAGATTCTCAAGTTGTCACAGGGTAGCGCGGCGGTGATGTAATAGTAGATAAGACGGTAAATCTCTTGCGGGTTGAGCGTTTCGCTCAAGGCGCGCCCGGCTTCAAGCAGCAGAGACATATCTTCGGTGCGTTCGCGCAGCGCTTCGATCAATTCCTGACGCTCTTTTTCGGCGTTTTTGCGTTCGGTGATATCTTGTTTGACGCCAATGAAGTGGGTGACCTTGTCCTGTTCGTTTAGCACGGGCGCGATGGTTTCTTCCTCGTAGTAGAGTGACCCATCTTTGCGTTTGTTAATCAACTCGTTTTTCCAGGTCCTGCCAGACAGGATGGTATCCCATAACTGGTTGTAGAAAAGTCGATCCTGTTTGCC
Source organism: uncultured Anaerolineae bacterium (assembly GCA_903822545.1). GTDB lineage: Bacteria > Chloroflexota > Anaerolineae > Anaerolineales > Villigracilaceae > CAIJPN01. The sequence continues at coordinate 65,792 of CAIJPN010000113.1, forward strand.
AGAACTGACGATGCTGGTGCTTTTGCCAATGGCTTCGGCAGGGCTGTAGCCAGTCAGCTCTGTCCAGGCGGCATTTACCCATTCGATGATGCCATCGGTGTTGGTGATCATGATGGCGTTTGCGGCAGCTTGCAGGGCGGCTATCTGCACCTGGCTTTGTTCCTGGGCTTCCTTTCGCTCGGTGATATCTTCGAAGGTGGTGTAAACCTGGTAAGGGGTTTGTTCCCCAGGCCTGAATTGTGGAATAGCGTTGACATCGATCCAGCAGTAAGAACTGTTTGCTGGGTTGAAGATGCCCATCAGGTCATGCGCGTGCTGACCCGAGCGTAGCGCGCGCATAGCCGGGTGTTCATCCCCTTTAAAATTTGTTCCATTCTCGTGGATGGCGTGCCAACGGCTATCTGTGGAGGTGCGCCCCTTCATCTGGTCGAGCGTCAGCCCCAGGATGCGTTCAGCAGCAGGGTTGGCGCTTAAGATGTGCCCATTAACATCCTGGTAAACCACCCCATGCAGCATGGTTTCAAACAATGTGCGATACTGCTCTTCGCGCAGCCGCAAGGTCTCTTCGGTGCGTTTGCGCATCACAATATCAAAAGTTTCATCTGCCAGCCGTTCCACCATCTCTAGATCACGAGAATCATATTGCTGGGGTTTGTTGCCAATACCCAACACGGCTACTACCAGGTTGTTCCGTTTGATTGGCACTGAAATCATGCGGGTGATTTTGACATGGCCTGCGGGCACACCCATTCGGCCTGGCAGGTTTTCATAATCATTGTAAACCTGGGACTGCCCGTAGCGTACACTATCTGCCCATACCCCGGCATTGGCAATTGGGTAGTGTTGGCCTTTTCCTTCCGCCTGGCACATCGTTTCCAGTGTGTTGGTAGACCAGGTTTGCAGCGAAATATTGGTCTGGTCATCATCCACAAAATGAAAGAAACCGATATTGCTGTTGGTTAATAGCTCGGCCTGGTCGATCGTGGTGCGCAGCAAGTTTTCCATGCTTATTTCTTGCTGGCTGAGGTTTGCCAGCCGAAGGCGTACTTCGGTGTAACGCTCTTCTTGCTTGCGCCTGGTGATGTCCCAGGCATTCATAATCAGTGTGTTAACGCTGCCATCCGCGTTTTTGAATGGATTCATACTCAAACGGAACCACATCTGTTTTCCGTTGACCATGGTTTCAGCCTCATCAACCAGGTTGGTCTGGGTATCTATTACCTTTTGGATGGCGATTGCGTAGCGGGCAGCATATTCGATCGGAAAGATATCATAGATTGTCTTACCGACAACTTGCGGATCGTCCCAAAGCTTGATTCCCTGGATATTGGCATATCTCACCCGGCCATCCCGATCCAGCACGGCAATGGCGCCCTCAGAATTTTCTGCCAGTGAGCGATAGTTTTCCTCGCTAAATTTTAGCGCCAGGTCGGCCTGTTTGCGCTCGGTGACATCACGATTATTGCCGCGTGTGCCCAAAAACTTTCCGTTTTCATCAAAAATTGGCTGACAGGCATGTTCAATCCAGCGATAAGAACCATCAGTGCGCCGGATGCGGAATTCATGCCGCCCGGCGAACATGGTTTCATCCACAGTCTGGCGGTGATACATGTAGCCATCCAGATCCTCTGGATGTACGATTTTTTCGAGCAGGCTTGAATCTTTCTGGAACTCATCACGGGTATAGCCGGTTATTTTTTCGCAGGATGGCGAAACATAGATGAATTCTTTTTCAGGGCTGAGCCAGAATTCCCAATCGGCAGTGTTATCTGCGACAATGTGATATTTTCTTTCGGCGTTGCGCAGGGCCGTCTCAGTTTCTTTTCGCTCGGTAATATCATACACCACCGAACCAATAAAGTAATTCTGCCCGGTCTCAATTGGGAATGACGAAGTCAGGATCGACTTGAACTCACCAGCAGCAGATACAATTTCCACTTCACTTACCCTGTTCAGGTACGCATCCGTTTTATCTCCAAGCGCATTTTGAAGTCGATTACGCAAGATTTCAAGGCTGACCCTCTTGCGCGATGCGGGTGTCATTAACTGATACTGAATTTCCCAATATGGCGAATTGATAGCTTTTTGTTGGGGGATGCCGGTGATCTTCTCCTGGGCTTTATTCCATGTGACGATCATCCCGTTTTTGTTGATTATTACAAAGCCATCGCGCGATTCCTCCACAAAGGTACGAAAGCGCGCCTGGCTTTCTTGCATGGCGAGTTCAGCCATCTTCCTTTCGCTGATATCGCGCCCACTGCCCGCAATTTGGAATGGCTTCCCATCAGAATCGCAAATAATGGTGAAGTTGTTCTCACTCCATGCCGCGCTTCCATCTTTCCTGTAAAACTCAAGTTCCAGCGTATATTTCAAGTGCGGGTTGGGGCCTTGCAGATTCTCAGGCAAAAACGCTTCCGCAATGAAAGCTTGCATTCTCAGGTGAGAAGCGGGTGTCATCTGCTTCTCTAGCGGGATTTCGTTTAGTTCATCTATGCTGAAGCCACGCTGCTGTGCAACCGATGGGCTGGCATACAAATATTTGAAATTTGTATCCATCAACCAGACGGTTTCGCTCATATTTTCAGCCAGCAACCGGTAACGGCTCTCGCTTTCTCGAATTTTTTCTTCAGCAATTTTTTGTTCCGTAACATCCTCGGCGATGCCAGTGATATGGATTACGTTACCCGCCCCATCAAAACCGGGAAAACTACGATCGCGAATCCAGCGCTTGCTGCCATCTGGGCGGGTGATGCGATATTCCATGCTGGTGGCTTCGCCACGCATCTGTTTTTCCAGTGTGGCAAACACCATTGGGCGATATGCTTCTTCAATCGCCATGACAAACGAATTTCTATCTGCATATAGACTGCGTGTGGTGCGTCCCCATACCAGTTCATAAGCCGGACTGATATACAAAATCTTGCCTTTGATTGCATCAGTGATATAAAAAACTTCATTGATTGAGTCCATCGCCTGCCGGAAACGTTCTTCACTGATGCGCAGGGCAGCCTGAGCCTGTGCACGCTCAATAGCATAAAAGATAGAGCGCACCGCCCAATCCCAACTGGCTTGCCCCTTGACGATATAATCTTGTGCCCCATTTTGTACGGCCTGTATTGCAACATTTTCATCGGCATTGCCTGAAAAAACGACAATCGGCAGGCCCGGATAGGTAGTTTTAATCTGTTGAAAAGTTTCCAGCCCCTTGCTGTCTGGCAGGTCAAGGTCAAGCAAGACAATATCGTAAGATTTTTCCTTCAGTTTTTCCTGCCCCAGGTGCAACCGTTCAACATGATCCAATTCAAAAGTTGCCAAAGGGCTGCGGTGCAGCGCATCAGCCAGGAGCATTGCATCAATTTTGCTATCTTCTATCTGTAAAGCGTGAATGACTTTATCCATTCATTGCCTCCATCAACGCGCAACCAACACGATGATATTGCGTCCTGATGTATGGAACCATACGCTCATGTCTTAATATTTGGCGTGGAATGAATTGTACCTTTTTTTGAAGATGGGTATTTAAGCGTAAATACCCAGTTTGTTGCCCCAAACCGCCTCTGGCCTTAGCATTTCCCATTCTATCGAAAGCTTTCCTCTGGAGAGAAGTCATCATAAATTATTATACTTACTCTATTTTCACATGCAAACGAGTCAAAACATATAGGTAAATTCCCTACCTGTCTTTGCGTTTTTATAATGGGGCGGCCGGTTTTTCGCGGCTGTCAAAATCTATGAAAGTAGGGTTTCTCCTTGTTCTAATGGGCGTTTTCCCCGCAAAAGGGAGAGACAAACCCACTAGGAAAACCAGCAAGATGATGCGAAAATATAGATGTTCAGATTGATTGGCGAACCCCAAAGGCAGCCCCCTCTTTCACAGGATATTCCTGGTTGTGTATGAAACTGTCATCGTAGCTCCATGGAAGACCGCAGTTTCTGCAATGGGCCTGACGCCGCAGCCCCATCCCGCCCTGATTGTGCCTTTCGCCAAACAATCTCCTGCTCAGCCCGGCCTGCCGGTTGTCAGAATACCAACGACGCCCCCTCCTCGTAACATTTGTTTTGGCATCCTGGCAGGCTGCGGCTGAAGTAGCCTGTGAAAGTTAGCAGGCTATATGTTAGATAAAGTGCGCTGGGGTGGTGTCATCGATACCACCTTCGCCTGGAAACCACCGCCGGATTACATCGCAGCCGCCAGATATCATCTTTCACTGCACATCATCGCCCCGGCATTACGTTATCCCATCCACTCCAGCGCCTTTTTATCAGTTTGCAAAAGCACTCCCGCCGAGTGTGCCGATTTTGTCGACACCTTCTGCGGGAAATTCTTTTTTAGTGGCAGTATAAACAGTCCTGTCCAAAGCACCATTTGGTAGGCTCAAAAACAGGTAAGGCATGAAAAACTATCCCCTTGCGCAACCTGGTAAACATACGGATTCAATTTTACATAAGCATTCCACAACTGTAATGATGTCCACCTATTCAGATACAAATATCATTGTGCCCGGAGATGGAGGGGTGCAGCGCATGATTGACGCCTGTGAGACCCAACTCAAAGATATTATCGAAGCAATGCCCGATGCGATGCTGATCGTTGGCCGATCAGGGCACATCCTGTTGCTCAACTCGCATCTGCAAGCCCTTTTTGGTTACCTGGCGGGAGACCTGCTTGGCCAACCTGTTAGTACTTTGATTCCTGACTGGAGTGTTCAGGCGGGCAGCGATGTTGAGTTGAGCGCTAAACGCAAGGATGGAAGTTGGTTCCCAGCGCGGATACGTAGCGGGCAGTACAAAATCGGCGAGGATATGCTGTTCCTTTGCACTGTTAGTAACCTGACACGTTACGTCCAGCTTGAAGAAACCCTGCGCCAGGTTGAAAATCGCTTCGCGGCCATCTTCCAACACAGTCCGGCCTGTATTACCCTTTTTCGGTTGTGCGATGAAACCATTGTGGATGTCAACGGTTCCTGCTTGGAACTGTGTGGTTATGCGCGAGAAGAGATGGTTGGGCGCACCGCCCATGAGCTGGGAATGTGGTCCAGCGCATCTGAGTGGGAGCGTATGCTCGTTCAGCTTGAAGCCCAGGGCCGGATTACTGATTTTGAAACTGTGATTTGTCAGAAATCGGGCGGCAGGTGTTTTGTGCTTGTTGCAGCTGAGAAGGTGGTTATTAACGGCGAACTGATCCTGGTTGTGCAGGCAATTGATCTTTCCCAACATAAACAGGTGGAGATGGCGCTGAAAGCCAGCGAAGAGAAATATCGCGGGTTGATGGAAAGTCTTGATACTGTGGTGGTCACTATCGATGCCGATGGCCGATTCTTATATTTGAATGATGTGGCTGCCCGGCGATTGGGAGGACAGGCAAGCGCGTTTATCGGTAAGACGATGGTTGAATTATTCCCTGATTCTAGCGTTGTTGACTGGCAGTTGGAAAACATCCAAAGGGTTATTCGTGATGATTCAAAGTTGACGGTGGAAAACCAAACCCTGGTGCAGGGGCAGATGCGCTGGTCTCGCACCATCATCCAGCCAATTCATGGGGAAAATGGACAGGTGGTATCTGCCCTGGTCAATTCCAGCGACATCGATGATCTAAAAACTGCCCATGCCAAGTTGGAGGAATTGAATCATACGCTGGAAGAGCGCGTCAGGCAGCGCAGCGCCGAGGCGCAAGATTTGTATGATAACGCACCCTGTGGTTACCATTCACTTAACCCCGAGGGCTGCTTCATTATGGTTAACCAAACGGAATTGGATTGGCTTGGCTATAGCCGTGATGAGATGCTTGGGCATTGTTTCGAAAATTTTGTTACAGAGCGGAGCCTGGGAGCTGTTCGTGAGAAATTTTTGCAGATCAAACAGTTTGGCGCAGTAAAAGACTTTGAGTGTGAGCTTGTCCGTAAAGATGGTCGAATCTTGCTGGCGCTGCTTAATGCAACTGCGCTATATGATGATGCTGGTAATTTTTCGATGTGTCGCGCTACTGTTTTTGATAATACCGAGCGCAACAAGGCCGAAGATGCCCTGCGAGAGAGCGAGGAGCAAAACCGTTTGCTGTTTGAAGTATTCCCCGATGCGATCACCCTGCTCGATAAAAACGGGCATATTATCCGCGTGAACCATGCCTATGAAGTATTGGCCGGGCTGCCGCGTGAGGAGATGCTGGGGCGTACTGCCGAAGAGTTGGGGTTTGTCTCTTATGAAACGCGCGAGCATTTGCAGGCCATCATGGTTCAATCACGCGAAGACCAGGAACCATTTGGCGTAGCGGAATATGTTTTTGTGGGGGTAGGCGGGGTTAAGCACAATGTTGAAAGCCGAATGTTCCTGTTGAAAATTGAAGGCACCACCCATGCTTTGATTGCCACCCGTGACATTTCTCAGCATAAAAAAGCTGAAGAAGCCTTGCGGCATGCCAATTTTGAGATGGAGCGGGCCATGCGTATGAAGGATGAATTCCTTGCCAGCATGAGCCACGAACTGCGCACCCCGTTGACGGGCATCCTGGGGCTTTCTGAAGCTATGCAACTCAACACCTACGGTGATCTGACCGACAAACAGCGCAATGCCTTGATCAACATCGAAAGCAGTGGGCGTCACCTGCTGGATTTAATAAACGATATCCTGGATATTTCCAAGATCGAAGCCGGGAAACTGGAACTCCAGATGGAACCCTGTTCATTGGGAGAAATCTGCCAGTCCAGTTTGCAATTGATCAAGGGCATGGCAGAGAAAAAATACCAGAATATCTCATTCACCATGAATCCTGCCATCATTACAGTACGTGGTGATGCCCGGCGATTGAAGCAAGTCCTGGTAAACCTGCTCAGCAACGCATCCAAATACAGCCCAGAGAATGGCTCATTGGGGTTGGAAGTAAGCGCTGACGATGTCACCCAGATTGTCAGCATCACGGTTTGGGATCGTGGCATAGGCATCCAGCCCGATGATTTATCCAAACTCTTCAAACCATTTGTGCAGTTGAACAGTAGTCTTACCCGTCAGCAGGCTGGGACTGGCCTGGGGCTGGCACTCGTCCAGCGGCTGGTGGATATGCACGGCGGCAGCATTCACGTCAAGAGCACACCCGGCCAGGGCAGCCGTTTTACAATCGACCTGACCTTCCTGCCATTCGGAGCTACCCAACCGCGCGCCCGCAATGGCTGGACGCGGGAAGCGCGTCGTATCATGGTGCTGGAACCCAACAATACTGATACTGAACTGATCAGCCGTTACCTGAAAATGCTGGGCATCGAATTTGTGATTTACCCCACCGCCGCCGACATTGTGGCCAGGGCCCTTTCCACCCACCCCGATGTGATCCTGGTTAACAGCCAGATCCAGGGTGTTCCTGCTGCGGATGTGCTGGCACAGCTCAAAACCAACGAAAAGACGAAAATCATCCCGGCTATCATTACATCGTCTGACCTGGATGAAGAACAGGCGATCCAGTTGGGCGCAGCGGGCAGCCTGTCAAAACACTTCACGCTGGCAGACCTGCGTATGGCTTTATTGCGCATCCAGGCCAATCGCGCCTCGCCAAGCGGGCCCGTCAAGCCGGCCTCCCCTGAAAATTCAACCGGGGCACATCTTGCCAATATCGCCATTGTAGATGATAACGAAATTAACGTTATCGTTGTGGGAGATTTCCTGCGCGCAAAACACTACCGGATATTTTCGTCCCTGAACGGGCAAGATTTCCTTTTGGGCCTGGCATCTGCCAGGCCAGATATTGTGTTGATGGATATTCAAATGCCAGGGATGGATGGGTTTGAAACGATTCGGCGGCTGCGCGCCCACACAGACCCGCAGCTGGCTTCGGTGCCCGTCATTGCTGTCACCGCCCTGGCAATGCCCGGAGACCGCGAGCGCTGCCTGAAAGCCGGTGCAAATGAATACCTGAGCAAACCTGTCCGCCTGCCAGAGATATTGGCGCTCATCCAAAGCATGCTCGGAAAAACATAAACCAATCCCCCTATCGTATATCTCGATTAATGGCAGCTTCGGGGTACAATTCTGCTAATATTAATCCATGCTGGCCAGGATAAAAATCATAATCCCGGTCAGGCAAAGGTTCACCTGCCTATTTTTTAGAGATAGCATGACTTCGCAATTCGGAGATTTGCTGAAAACATGAATCCAGATAACCTGCCCCGTATCTTAATTGTTGATGACGAGCCCGTAGCACGTATCACATTGGAAGCCCTGCTCGAACAAGAACCTTACGAACTTCATTTTGCCACCAATGGCGTGGAAGGTCTGGCCCTGGCTGCATCGATCCTGCCAGATGTTGTCTTGCTGGATGTGATGATGCCCAACCTGAGCGGATTCGAAGTCTGCCAGGTGATCCGTTCCACCGAAGCCCTGGGCGAAGTGCCGATTGTATTGATCACCGCCCTGGATGATCGCGCCTCCAAACTGGCCGGGTTCAATGCCGGGGCAGATGACTTCGTCTCCAAACCCTTTGATGGCATGGAATTGTTGGCGCGCCTGCGTGGATTGACTCGTCTAAACCGCTATCGTCGCATTGCCGATCAGCGTCGCGCACTTGAACATTTGAACGCCGAACTGTTGACCGCATACGATAAAACCATCGAAGGTTGGTCACAAGCCCTAGACCTGCGCGATAAAGAAACCGAAGGCCATACCCTGCGCGTGACCGAAAAAACCTTGCGCCTGGCTGAACTCATCGGAACAGACACAACAGCCATTAAACACATCTGGCGTGGAGCCATGCTGCACGATGTGGGCAAACTCGGTATTCCTGATGCCATCCTGCTAAAACCTGGCCCGCTCACCGATGACGAGTGGAAGATCATGCGCCAGCACCCGGTACATGCTTACAACTGGCTGTCATCCATCGATTACCTTGTGCCAGCGCTCGATATTCCATACAGCCATCATGAAAAATGGGATGGCTCTGGCTACCCGCGCGGCCTCAAGGGCGAAGATATTCCCCTGGCAGCCCGCATCTTCGCCATTATCGACGTATGGGACGCACTCACATCAGACCGCCCATATCGCAAAGCCATGGAATTTAACCAGGCTTACCAATTTGTCGAATCACAGGTTGGGAAACATTTCGACCCACATGTAGCCCAGGTTTTCTTGGGTAATGTAAAAGATATCTGGCTATAAGATTCTTCGCCCGGCGGCATCGTACGCCGCGATTTCAAGCTTTGCTGCCAGGCTGGCAGGATATTCATTCCGGAAAAGCGACCAGACCATCTGGTCGCTTTTTTGCCCATGCGAAAAGCTGCGCCGTATGAGCGTGGCCTCGTGGTTGTATCCCAACTTGCGCGGGACCGCCGCTGATGGCAGGTTTTCCACCGAACAGTGGATTTCCATGCGCTCCACATTCTCCACCTCGAAGCCCACACGCGTCAACGCTGCCGCCGTTTCGGTGGCATAGCCATGATTGATGTAATCTTTGTGGATCCAATAGCCAATTTCCAGCGCCTTTGGCCCCACGCGTGGGTGCAGCCCGGTGCTGCCTAGCAGCCGATTTTCCTGCGGTGAGAAAATACCGTAGGTATAATTCTTCCCCAGGTCAAATTCAGCCCGAAAGTGGCGCAGGCGTTCGATGTTTGCCTGCAACGGCCTGGGCTCGGCGGTGGCCCATTCCATCCAGGGGGCCAGGTGTTCCAGGCTTTCCGTCAGCGCTGAGTGCAGCAACTGCGCATCGCTGGGGTTATAGCAGCGGATGATCAGTTGGGGGGTCACAATTTTGTATGCAGGTCCGGGTAAGGGGATTGCCAGTGACATAGCTGTGTTCCTTATGGGTTTTGTTTGATAATGCAAAAACTTGCGCCATCGCGCCCAATATTTGTCACTATGGGCAGCTTGCGGAACTCTGAGCGTTTATCCAGGTTGGCGCGGGTGGAAAAAAGCAACAAGTCACCGGGTGGGGGAGTTTTTTCCAGCGGAACCAGATTTAGCTCGCTTCCGTAGTAATTTGCCAGCTCAAACTCGCGCTGGATGTGGACGGTTTTTTCGGGGGCATTCTCTCGCACCCAGTCCAGCGCTTCAGGGTAGCAGGTCAGCCAGTAGTCCGTTTCGTACTGGCGGAAAGCCCCGCCCGTGCCGCCGGTGAAACTGTTGTAATAGGTGTACTCATAGGGCTGCAGCCTGGGAATCCCCAGCAGGGCGGGCAGCACACAAACGGCCAGGGCTGCCAGCCGCGCCCAAACTGCCAGCCGCCCGGAGAGTTTTTTGAAAACCCAATCTAGCCCCAGCCCGGCAAAGATGAAGACTGGCGGCATGATGAAGAAAAAGTGCCTGAAGCCATCATACATGGCCGGGGTGCGGGTGACGATATAGGAAAGCATCCCCGCGAAGAGTGCAAAAAGCACCAGCAGGCCCTCACCCCCCGCCTTCTCCCGGTGGGAGAGGGGGCGAAGCCCCTCCCCCATCGGGGGAGGGGTTGGGGTGAGGGCGAATTTGCGCAATGCGGCGAAAATCCCTAACACGAACAGCGGCCAGGTGGCTTCGGTGAATGTCAGAGCCAGCAGTTGGGGCAGGTAGCGGTGCGGCATGTTATCGGCGTGGAAGATTTGCCCCATGAACAGCACGGCCAGTTCGGTGGGGTTGTCTGACATGTGGCGCAGCACTTCAAGCAGGCGGGAGACTGGGTTGGCCCACAGGAAGGGCCACAGGGCGTACATGCTGAGGATACCGAGGCCAGCGTAAAGCAGGATGAATACCAGGAGGATGCCCAGGCGTTGGCGGATGCCGGTTAAATGGGCTTTTCCCTGGCCTGGCAATATCTCGCTTATCAGCCGCAGCAGGGCGTAGCTACAGACGAGCACCCCTGCCAGCGGGCCGATCACGCGGATGGCGGATGTGATGCCCAGGCTGAGTCCAGCCAGGAGCAGGCCGGGGAGGATGGTTTGTTTTTTTTGCGGAAGCTCCGCTTTTGCAGGCCAGATTTGATCGATGAATTCCAGGCCGAGGGTCAATGCGGCCAGGAAAGCGGTCATGAAGGGGATGTCTTTGGGGTTGATGAAGGCATGCCCCCATAAGACAGGCTGGGTGGCGAAGAAAAGCGTGGAGGCGGTGGCAGGCCAGGGGTCGAGCCATTTCCTGCCCAGGCGGTAGAAGAAGTACAGGCCGAGTTCGAAGCCCAGGAAGTTGACCAGGTGCCAGGCGGAGGCCATATCCGCATTTAAAATGAGCATGATGGCGCGTTGGATGGGCCAGGCGAGCAGCAGGTAGGCCGGGCCGTAATATTTGTGGTCTTCGGCGCTGCGCCCGTAGACTTGCTCGAAGTTGAAGCCGGGCTGGAAGGCTTGTGGGCTGTAAGCCAGTCGAATCGAATCGGCGTAGTTGTAGAAGAGCGGTTCATCCCACGAAAGCCCGTAGCTGTGATAAGTAAAAATGCCAACCATCAGGTTGGCAATTAGCAGGAGCGCTATGGGGCTGGCAGGGTGCTGGACGATGCGCCGCATGATTTTTAGGGGGAGGCGAGGCGGCTGAGGCTGTTGAGCAGGCCGGTCATTTCGTCCTCTTCTCCTTTTTGGCTGTGGAAGTAATCTGACATAAATTGTGAGCGGCGCAGGCGCAGGGCCATGGGCGCGACGATGAGCAGGTCTTCTTCGGTGACTTCGGTGCGGGCATCGGCGGCGGCGTAGGCGCGGGCGGCTTCGAACCAGGTGATCTCGGCGCGCAGGCTGTCGATGCCCATGCTTTGGACGAGGTCGATGGCACGGGTGGCGCGGTTATCTGGCAGGGTCACTTGTGGGAGTATTTTGCGGGCCGATTGGATTTCTTCGGCGATGATGCTCATTTCTTCGGCGTACTGGGTTACCATGGCGCGCGGGTTGTGCAGGTAGGCGCGCACACGGCGGTAGGCTTCGAGACGCTCCTCGGCGTTATCCAGGCCGCGCACGATCAGGCGCAGGCCGAAGCGGTCGAGGATTTGTGGGCGCAGGCGGCCTTCTTCGGGGTTCATGGAGCCAATCAGCAGGAAGCGGGCGCGGTAGGTGGCGGTGACGGGGCCGCGCCGCACGGTGTAGGTGCCCTGGGCCGAGGCGTCGAGGATGGCGTCGATGATTTCGTTGGTGAGCAGGTTGACTTCGTCGATGTAGAGCAGGTTACGGTCGGCGTGGGCTAAAATGCCGCGGCGGATGCGCATGCGTTCGTGTATGGCGGCGCGCTCGTCGATGCCGCCGACAACATCTTCCAGGCGGGCGTTGAGCGGCAGTTCCACCAGGCGCACGCGGTCGGGGCGGGTGAGTGATTCGTTTGCGGCGAATTTTTGGGCGCATTCGGGGCAGATGGCGTCGATGCCACCCACCTGGACATCTTCGGGCAGGCAGCCGTAGAAGCAGGTGCTGCGTTCCACCTGCGGGAGGATATCGAGCAGGGAGCGGACGGCGGTGGTTTTCCCGGTGCCGCGCGGGCCGATCAGCAAGATTCCACCAATGTTGGGGTTGATCAGCCCCAGCAGCAGGGCCAGCTTCATTTCTTTTTGGCCGACCATCGCCAGGAAGGGGAAAGGCATTGGGTCTGCCAGTCCGGCGTCGCCCATCTGGGCCATGCCTTTCATGATCTCTTTGTGCGAGGCAGTGTCTAGCAGTTCGCGCAAAGAGCGGAAGTGGCGGGTCTTTTCGCCGCCCCCTTCTTCTGGGCCGGGAGGGGTGATTTCGATAATTTCTTGCTCGCTCATGACTGTAACCGATTTTGCTGGCGGATTTTGGCTTGTTGGAGTTTTTCTTGTTCTTCGGCTGTTTCGGCCACCAGGGGCGGAACTGGGGCCGGTTTGCCGTTATCATCGAGTGCTACGTAAACGAGGTGGGCGGTGTTGGTATGTGTGCGCTCGCCGGTGATGGGATTCTCGGCTTCGACTCTCACGGTGGCTTCGAGCGATGTGCGGCCTACGTAAGTTACCTCGGCTGTAAGCTGGACAACGTGGCCGATGCGAATCGGTTGCTTGAAGGTCATTCGGTCAACGGCCACGGTGACAACGCGATGCCCGGCATGGCGCATACAGGCCAGCGCACCGCATTCGTCGACCAGTTTCATGATCCAGCCGCCGTGCACATTGCCCTGGTTGTTGGCCTGTTCAATTTGCATCAGCTGCGCCAGGCTGGTGCGCGAAGCGCTCATCGGTTTGGGGGAGAGTTCAGTCATTAATCTAAATCCTGCAAAAGATCACCCGAATCGCGGGTATGGAGTAGTTCGGGTTCATCGTTGAGTACGTCGATGGTTTCGTAGTTGAGCTCGCTCATCATTTTTGCCAGCGGCACCGTGGGTGGAAGGCGTAATCGCTGTGGCGCGGGGGGCGGAGTCTGGCGCGGGCGGCCATCTTCAGAGCGTTTGCGCAGGATGCGCGGGTCGCTGGTCAGGTAGCCGACGTAATATCCCAGCACGGAATAGACTTCGCGCTGTGGGGTAACCCAGCCGATCCATTCTCCCTGGCGGTTGAAAAGATACGGGTAGGCCAGAAAAGCCTCAGCGTCGCCGCGTGTTGTGTAAATGGGGATAGGTTGGGGTGGCGTCGGCATACATTTTCCTGTAGTGCTCAAAGGATTTTTGCTCACCCCCTGGCCCCTGCCTCGATGGGATGGGGAATTGACTCCCATTTTCTAGCAGGAGATGTTTGGGGGTGAGCCTGGCTATTGGGCTATTTTGACATCATTATACGTCCAATAACGGTTGACGAAGTAGTTCCACATCATCACGATGCCGATGGCGACCGCCAGGGTGAAGTTGTGACTGATGGCGCGGTGGTACTGCGAGGCTATCTGCAAGCTGGATGTTTCGAGCAAGTGGTCGAGCAGCGGCTCGCCAAAGAACAGGATCGGGTAGCGGATAAGCAGCCCGGCAGCGTTGACCAGGGCGAACTGTCCCAACTGCCCGGAGAGTGGTTTGGAGCGCGATTCGGGGTAGGTCCAGTAGCGATTCCAGGTGAAGTTGCTGATGACGGCGCAAATGAACGAAATTGTTCCGGCCACAGTCAGCGGGGCGTTGCTGAGCCAGACGGTCAGGTTCATCACGCCAAAATCCACCACCGAGCCAATTGCGCCAACAACGGCGAATTTCAAGAAGCGGGTGCGCTCCTGGGGGTGGGTTAATATGTTGGTCATGCAATTCCCAATTTTTCTTTGAAGTAGGGGATGGTGCGTTTCAGCCCCTCGGCCAGGTCAAATTTTGGTTCCCATTTGAGGATGGTGCGAGCGCGGGTGATATCGGGTCGACGGCGCTGGGGGTCACGGTGGCTGCGGGCATCGGCCACAAAGATGATGCCTGCCGGGTTGCCGGTGACTTCGTTGATGATTTTGGCAAATTCGAGCAGGGTCATCTCGATGGGGTTGCCGATGTTGACCGGCATGTGCTCATCGGAATAGAGCAGGCGTACGATGCCATCCACCAGGTCGTCCACATAGCAGAAGGAGCGCGTTTGTGCGCCATCGCCGTAGACGGTGAGCGGTTGGCCGAGCAGGGCCTGGCGCAGAAGGTTGGGCAGGGCGCGGCCATCTTCCAGATCCATGCGCGGGCCGTAGGTGTTGAAGATGCGCACGATGCGCGTATCGACGCCGTGCTGGCGGTAGTAGGCCAGCGACAGGGCTTCGGCGAAGCGTTTGGCTTCATCGTACACGGCGCGCGGCCCGGCGGGATCAACATTCCCGGCGTAGCTTTCTTTTTGGGGATGTTCGAGCGGGTCACCGTAGATTTCGCTGGTGGAGGCCAGCAGGTAGCGCGCACGATTGGCTTTGGCCAGGCCCAGGGTGTTGTGCGTGCCGAGCGCGCCCGCTTTCAATGTCTGGATGGGCAGGTTGAAATAAGCCAGCGGCGATTGCGGGTTGGGGCTGGCCGGGGAGGCAAAATGCAGCACTGCATCGATGTGTCCGGGGACAAAGATGTAGTTGGAAACATCATGTTTGTAGAAGGTGAAGTTCTCGTTCCCGGCCAGGTGGGCAATGTTGGCGGGCGAACCTGTGATGAAATTGTCCATGCCAATGACCTGGTGGCCTTCAGAGAGCAGCCGGTCGGTCAGGTGGGAGCCCAGGAAACCGGCGGCCCCAGTGATTAGAATACGCATTATGCCTCCATTCGACTATTTCCAGTCGATTTTTTGAATTAATCCATCACCTGTGACCTGGTTGGCTTCACCGGTGGTAGTGTCAATGAGATAGAGATTGCCCTGGTAGAGAATTGCCAGGAAGAGAGCTCCGTTGGATGGGGCGGGAGCAGGCGCCCAGACGGGGGATTGTGGATGGAGCCCGATCCCGCCTTCGATGGGGAATAGGCCCCGGCGGTTGGATCCGTCTCGATCCATCAGGAACAACCTGTAGCCGCTTTTCTCCGATTGGAGCGGGTCAAACGCCTGGAGATAGGCCACCTGGAAGCTGTTCTCGCTGCCCATCAACGGGGAAGCGGCCGGGTAGGCGAACATTCCGCTCTGGCGGACGATGCTGACATCGATACCGGTATCCAGTTGCAGGGCGGAAAGGTCGAAGTAGGGCGATTCTTCAGCGTTGACCAGGCCAGTCGGCGGGGCATGAGTCACCAGGTAGAGAGTCCGGCTATCTGCGCCCCAGGCCAGGCCGGGGATGAGCGCCCAGTCGCTGCGGGTTTGCAGCGGGGTGGTTTCGAGCAGCGGGATGAGCGCTTTGTTCTTGAAGCTGACGATGCCGATGCCATCTGGGCGGGCGTAAGCCAGGCGCGAGCCATCGGGCGACCACAGGAATTGGGTACCCCACCAGCCATATACGCCGCCGCTGTTGGGCTCGATGATTTTCTGTTCAACGCCCGCCAATCCGTTTTTGCCGAATTTGCGCCGGTACATGTTGTTGTTGGCCTGCCAGCCGGGCGCGGCGGCACGCGGCTCGACGGTGGAATAGTCGATGGTCAGGGCTTCGTTGGGGTCAAAATCGGCAAAGTGGATAACGTTGCGCACTTTCAGGTCGATCAGCGGGGCTTTTGGGTCGGTGAAGTTATAGACCCACAGGCTGTTGATTTCTTGTTCGGGCGGTTTTTGCGATTTGCGGGTGAATAAAAGCCATTCGCCATCGCTGGAGAGTTTGAAGATGCGCCCGTCCAGATCGCCGGTGGTGATGATGGGGCGGCGCGTGGCGGTGGATTCTTCCATCAGCCAGGCGTTGCCGCCTGCCAGGTAGGCCAGCCTGCCGGGGATGGCCAGCGGCGCGTAGGGTGCCTGTACGCCGATCATGAAAATTTCGGGTACGGCAGGTTGGAGTACGATGATCTTGACGACGGCACTGTTGATTTCTACGCCGTTTTCGTAAACGGTGCGGCGGGTGAGTTCTTGTGTGCCGTTGACTCCCGGTTGGATCAGGCGTTCTTCGCCCAGCGGCATCGATTCGTTGCGGACGGTCTGGCGCTCGAAGGCCAGGATTTTTTGTTCGGTGCTGAATTCTTCACGCACGCGTGTGATACGGATGGCATCTCCGGCGCTGAGTAGCGTATAAGCGGGAGGCTCCACCCGGTCGAGTGTGCCCAGGCTGATGCCGGAGATGTCCAGCGCCTTTTGCACGGTACTGCCCGAGGGGATTTCCACTTCCCGGTTCTGCCCATCTGCCAGGATGCTGACCTTGACGGTGGTTTCACGCTGCGAGACCTGCGGCGCGAGGCACGCGCTGGTGAGCAGCGCCAGCAGTATCATCAACGGCAGGAACAAAAACAGGCTTCGCGCGCTTTCCCCAAAAGCTAAATGAGAATTTGCGAATTTCACCAATTTCCACGAAATTCGCAAATTCGAGTTATTTACGTTCCTGGTTTTTTCTTTAGAGAAAGCCATAGGGGAAAATGAACCGTTGTTGCGGGTATAATCGGCCTACTTTGTCCGGCCAGAGAGCGTCATCACACCATCGGCAATGGTGACGGTTTCCAGGCGGAAGCCAATGGCTGCCGGGCCAATGGAGCCGGTGAAGGCTTCTTCCACGGCGGCGCTGATGGCGCTGTTCAGACCTGTTGGGGCCGGGAGCGGGCCAAAATCAGCAGAAACCACATTGATGACGGGTTTGCCCTCGGTGTCGAGTGTGATCGAGAGCACGATGCCAACATTGGCTTCGAAGTTACCCTGCACAGCCTTCCCGTAGATTTTGATCTGCCCATCGCGCAGGTACACCTGCGGGTCAGTGATGAACGGATCGGGATCTTCTTGCAGTTTGTAGGTCAGCAGCGAGGTCAGTTGCATCTCGTTGATGGTCAGGGTCAGCACACCGGTCTGGAGCGCGGCATCCTTGGCTTTTTGCAGTTCATCCTGAAGCTGTCCAACTGATTCGGTCGAAACCGGGATGGCCTTTTCGGTATAATCTGGCCCGCCAACGAACATGGTGCAGGCCAGGCTGGCGAAGGCGAGCGCGAGCAGCATAAGTGAAATGGCGGTATGGCGTTTCATTTCCTTCTCCTTGATGAGATATAGTTCGAACATATTTTGACGAAGTTTTCATCCTGGGCAAAGCTGTACATTTGGCACAACCTTGTTCAAGGATGTTTTTCCAGGAAATTGCCCTGCGGTTTTACCTCGGTTCCGGGCGGCACTTACCGGGAAACCTGATATTTTTGATGAAAGTTTGACACCAAAAAAGCGAAAGTATTATAGCATGAGCGAATCTGAACTCTCCCCGCAAATCTCCCTGCCTGCCATGATAGAAGGATTGCTGTTTGTGGCCGCTGAACCGGTTTCTCCCCTTCAACTTGCTGCTGCGCTGGATCTGAACGTTACCGAAGTTGAAAAAGGTCTCGACGAACTGGAAGAACAACTACACCGGCGCGGATTGCGCCTCCAGCGTCACAGCGGACGTGTGCAGTTGACCAGCGCCCCCGAAATGGCCGAAGCCGTTGAGCGCTTTCTCGGGCTGGAAGCTACCAGCCGCCTTTCGCGGGCTGCGCTCGAAGCCCTGGCAATTATCGCCTACCAGCAGCCGGTCACCCGCCCGGGTGTGGATGCCATTCGCGGAGTGAACAGTGACGGCGTTATCAAAAGCCTGTTGAGCAAGGGGCTTTTACAGGAAGTCGGCCGCGCCGAAGGCCCCGGACGCCCGATCCTGTATGGCACCACCCCCGAGTTTCTCCAGCACTTCGGCCTGGGCAGCCTGACCGAGCTTCCGCCACTCAACCTGGAAGCCTCGCCCGATAAAGATGTGCAGATGTTGAAGGGGTAGATGCTGGAAAGATAAAAGATGAAAGAAGAAAGAGACCGCTCCAATCGGGGCGGTCTCTTTCTTCTTTCAAATTCCCAGCCATTTCTCTGCCATCCTGGGCAGGTCGGCGGCGTTGCCCTGGCGCAGGGTGCAGGTGGGCAGGCTCTCGATGAAGTAGCGCCCGTATTGCTTGGTCAGCACGCGCCGGTCGAGGATGGCAACCACACCCCGGTCGCTGGCGGTGCGGATCAGGCGGCCAAACCCCTGCCGGAATTTCAGGATCGCTTCGGGCACCTGGTACTCACCGAAAGGCTCCTCGAAAGTCTCAGAACGGGCAGCAATGATCGGGTCGGATGGCACTTCAAAGGGCAGCTTGGTGATGACGACTACCGAAAGCGCATCGCCGGGAACATCCACACCTTCCCAGAACGAGCGGGTTCCCAGCAAAACGGCCTGGTCGCTGGCCTTGAAAGCCTCCAGCAGTGCCTGGGGGCTGGCGCCTTCACCCTGTTCATATACCTGGATGTCGGCGTTGCGCAGCGGTGTGCTGATGGCTTGGGATGCGCGTTTAAGCTGCGCATAACTGGTAAAGAGCGCCAGCATCCGCCCGCCGGTAGCCTGCGCGGTTTGGATCAGGGCGCGGTTGACGGCTTGCTCGTAGCCCGGCTGGTTCGGTTCGGGGATGTCTTTGCCAATAAATAACAGGGTCGAATTCTGGTAATCGTACGGCGACCCCAGCGTCAGCGTGTCGGCTTCATCAGCGTTGAGCACGTTGCGGAGGTAGGTAAAATCGCCAGCGGCGGTTAAAGTCGCGGAGGTCAATATCACACTGCTTTTTTGGTGCCACAGGTGTTCTTCTACCAGCGGGCCAACCCGCAGTGGGGCGGTGTTGAGCGTCAGTCGGTTGTTCTGCGGCTGGACTTCGATCCAGTAAATGGTGTCACGCGATGGCTCGTGGATCATGCCGTGAATAGCGATGGAGGCTTCGCTCATGCGGCGGTACAGGCTGCTGATGCTGCTGATCGAGTCTTCCAGGTCTTCAAGGCCAGATGAATACAGGTCGGTAATGGCTTTGTAGATTTCAGCCAGCACGCCCAGCAGCAGGTTCATGCTTTCGGTGGCCGAGCTCCAACTGATTTCGACGTTATCCCAGCCAGGGGCGGTGCGCGTGGCCGGGACGATGCGTGTGGAGAAGGCGTACATGCTTTGCTGGCGGCCTTCCTGCATGTGGGTCATGAACTCGTTCAGGCCCCAGAAGAAATCCTTGCCCTGGCTGTCGAGCCGGAAAGCCATATCTGATGCGCGGTGAACAAGCTGGGTCAGCTTGGCAAAATCGCTGGGGCGCATCCCGCTGCGGGCGGTTGTGAGCATGTAACCCAGCACGCCATTGTTGATGCCGCCAACTTCTTTCAGCATACGCTCGAAGTCGCTTTGCGAGAGCCGGAAAGACATTGCGCCGGTGGTAGCGCCTTCCAGGTGATGCGCTTCATCCACAATCAGGTACTGGTATTCGGGCAGCACTTTGCTGCCGCTGGCAACATCTGAAAGCAACAGGGCGTGATTGACTACCAGGATGTGGGCATCCTGCGCGGCCTGTTTGGCGCGGTAAAACGGGCAGACGCCGCCCATGCGCCCGGCGCAGGTTTCGCCGGTGCAGGCATCATCTTCCGCCGAGAGCTTCATCCAGGTATCTTTTTCTGCCGGGCGGTTCAGGTTCAGCTCGCCCCGGTCACCGCTGGAGGATTGCGTCAGCCAGACCAGCACTTTGGCCAGCACGCGCATCTCATCGGCGTTGCTGGGGCCGCTGTGACGCATAATATCCAGCCGCCGGGGGCACATATAGTTCGAGCGGCCTTTCAGCACCGTCCCGCGCAGATCGATGCCCAGCGCCTCGCGCACCGCTGGGATGTCTTTGGCCACAAGCTGGTCTTGCAGGTTGATGGTATTGGTCGAAACCACCACGCGCGTATTGTTGCGAATGGCAAACAGCGCCGCCGGAACCAGGTAGGCAAACGATTTGCCCACGCCCGTCCCGGCCTCCACCATCAGGTGGCCTTCGTACGAGAGCGCATTGGTGACGGCCCGCAGCATATCCACCTGCTCGGGGCGGTATTCGTAATTTTCAAAATAATTGGAAAAAGGCCCGCCATATTCGAGTACGGAGGCCACTTCATCTGGATCGAGTGCCACAGGCTTATCCACCGGGCCCAGGGGGCGACCTTTCCGCCCATCATCTGCATCGCCGAATAAGGGGCCGTAGCCTGTCTGTGGCTTGACCCTGCGGCCCTTGGACTCTTCTTGCAACTTGCGCTTGAGCGCCATCTGGAAGCCGCCATTGCCATCCCACTCGAGCGGTTCACCATGATGGATGATCTCTGCCAGTAGTTCGGCAGGCAGCTCCAGGGCGATTTCCTGCAAACGGTTGAAAACTGCCACGGTAACGCGCACATCATCCAGCGCCCGGTGACTGGCCGTGAGCGGAATCCCCAAAAGCTGGCCGAGTGCGCCCAGGTTGTAGCGGCTGGCCGTGGGCAGCAGCACGGAGGCCATTTCGTAAGTATCCAGCGCTTCGTTGAGCATGAACATGCGCTGTTTTTGCAAGAAACCCAGGTCAAAACGCACATTTTGCCCCAAAATGGGCGCATCTCCCACGAAATTCTCCAGTTCCTCGCGGATGTCGGCGAAGCGTGGGGCGTTGCGCACCATGCTGTCGTCGATGCCGGTCAGCCCGGTGATGTTTTCGGGGATGTGGCGGTTGGGGTTGATGAGCGAGGTCCACTCATCTTCGATGCGGTGGCCGTTAAAGCGCACCGCGCCGATCTCGATGATGGCGTCTTTTTGCGGGTCAAGCCCGGTGGTTTCAAGGTCAATACAAACGATGGATGTCATGGGGGTAGTTTACCATGAAACGGATGTTCTGATAAATTTCAAAAAAGCGCCGCGCTCAGGGCGCGGCGCTTTTTTTGTTGTAGAAGGGGTTTTTACTTGGCCTTCGGTTTTTCCTTCTTTTTCTTCAGCTTGTCCTTGTCCTTGTTTTTTCCTTGTTCTTTGTTTGCCATAGGATGCTCCTTTCAGTGGATGAATGGTGCCGGATGGTGGGATTTGCTATCTTTATTATAGACTTAAATTGGCTGATTTGCCAACCTGGCGTTTTTTTGCTTGGGTAGAGACAGGTTACTTTAGCGCAATTTCAAAGAAGGCCACTAAACGCTTTTGGTACTCTTCGGGGTAGATGAACATGGTTTCCACGTGACGCGGGCCGTCTACGATCCACAGGCTGGCGGTTTTTTCGGATGCTTCGTAGAGCCAGGTGGCCGAGCGGACGTTGACCCAGTCATCCATGGTGCCGTGGACGATGGTCATGGGGCGGCCATTGTGTTTGGTGATGGAGCGGATCGGGCTGATGGCATCCATGTCCATATCGGTGCCGTTCAGCCGGGCGATGAGCAGCACAGCGCTTTTGAAGAACAGCGGCATTCCGTTCATGGCAAGCTGGTCTTCGAGTACGGTGGGAATGTCGGCGTAGGCGCTGTCTTCCCATAGCGCAGCGATTTGCGGTTCTTCGCCAAAAGCGTTGATGACGGTTGCCCCGCCCATCGAGACACCAAATATGCCGATGTGCCTGGCTTCGTAGCCTTGTGCGCGCAGGTAATCGAATGCGCCCAGCACATCTTTGTATTCGGTGACACCTGCGGTCAGGCGGTTGCGCACTACTTGCGAATCACCGTGACTGCGCAGGTCAATTGCCAGCACGTTGAATCCGTTGTTTGCCAGCATCCCGGATGGAACCAGGACGGTGGTGTTGTGGCGGCAGACATCTGCACCATGAACGGTGATCACCACTTTGTCAGAGGGCGTGGTAGATGGGATGAACCAGGCGCTGATGATATTGCCATCAGCGCGGGCCGGGAATTCCACTGTTTCAAAGTTTTGCACCAGGTAGGGGCTGACATCGATGTTGTTTTCTTCGTAGTACACGCCTTTGAAGGAGGCCGGGGTGAACTCGCGGCGTCCGTCCATGTAGGGGCTTCCGCACCTGGGGTGGACGGTGGTGAACAGATCGAAGATGTAGTAGCCGATGCCAAAGTAAGCCACCAGTGCCAGGGCGATCAATCCACCTGCGCCCCAGGCCAGCCAGCGCATCTGTTTTTTGGGGGAAGCTGTGGAAAGTTTGCTTTGTGTCATGTGTATGCTCCAGGGTAAGGTATGTGTGATCGCAAATGACGTGATTTTTAGGGTAATTTTGATTTGCAGGCTATCCCGTCCCCATCGCGATCCAGGCCATGAACATCACCTGCGCCCAGGATGTTGCAGTAGGTGAAGCAGGCTTGCGCTGCTCTTTGGTTGTAAAAATCTCGTTTGGAGCAGCTGTAGCGATCCCGGTCACATTTGCAGACGAAGGCCGGTTTGGGGCCGTAGGTTGGGGTGGGTGCCCACATGCCGGTGATGTCGCCCTGGGCGTCTGATTCGGCCAGGGCGAAGGTATCGTCGCAATAGGTGTCGGGAAAAGCGGGATGGGCGGCAGCCATGCCCAGTTTGACCATTTCCAGGTTGGCAAAGGTGTTTTCAACCAGCACGTAGCGTGGCAGCGTGCCATTTTCGTCAATATCGGTTTCATCTTTTATGAGCGCCACGGTTTTGCCAAACAGCAGCCGGGCGTTTGCCAGTGTTGATTTGGGTGTGTTAGTCCGGTCGTTTTGCGGGGCCTGGATGCCGATGTAGCGTACTGTATAGGTTGTCTCGCCGATGATGGCTTTGAAGGTGTCGCCGGAAAGGATTTCGACTACGACGGCCATCACCAGTGGGTTGTCGGGGATACATTCTGCGCCGGGAAGCAGGGTGGGCGGGATGAGCGCGGTGGGGAGGATGGTGCGTGCTGCCGGGGGGATTCTTTCCAGCCCAAGTGGGCGGGTGGGAATCGGGGTAGGAGTCTGGAGTGGGCGCGGGCTGGGGCTGGGTGTGGCGGTGAAGGGGATGAATCCTGCGGTGGCGGGTGGCAGGTCTGTGGATGGGGCGAGCGGAATGCCGGTGGGGGTGGGTGTGGCTGGGCTGGCACAGGCAGCCAGGGCCAGGAGGAGGCTGGTCAGCGCAATCAGGGTTGCAGGGCGGAATAATTCAGGTGAGGGTTTCATCAACCAGCCCATGAACGGGAGGATGTTCAAGTAGGGAAAGTTTATCATAGCGCAGGTCAGCGGAGATGATGTTGCTGGGATCTAAAACCAGATGACCGCCGAATGGCGGTCATCTGTGGGCTTATTTTTCGATGTCGATGCCTTGCGGCAGGCTGTCCTGAATGCGTTTAACGCTTTCTGGTGCGAGCGGGTTGGCTTTGGCGCTGCGTCGGAAGTATTCTTTCATTTCTTTGGGGCGCAGCATGGGTAGGGGCGAGTCGTTTGGTTCTAACTCGGCGCGGTCGTCAGTGAAAACAAGCGCGGCCTGGATGGGTGGGATGTCTTCTTCGGCCAGCGTTTTTTTGAAGTGTTTGATCAGGCTGTCTGTGTCGGCAGCCACATCCAGGTCGGGGCGTCCGAGGCCTTCTTGGGCGAAGAGTTTGAGATATTGCAGTAGTAATCCTCCGCCTTTTTGTTTCCATTTTTTCTTTTCGTAGATGATTTTGCCGCGCTGGTAGTAGACTTCTATTATCCAGACACCTGCCGGGCCGACGAGCAGGTGTGAGACCGGGGTGACGTAGTGGTAGAGTGTATAGTCGCGGGTCAGACCTTTTAGATTGGCGGTGAGTTGTTCATCGGGGCGCGGGCGGCGGCCCCAGCGGTTGATAAAGTAGGTGCCAACCTGAGAGCCTATGAAGCCGATCAGCATACAAACGAATGTGAAGGTGATCCAATCGGGGTAGGCGTAGGCGGTGTACATGCCAAAGCCCAGGACGATGACCGCGCCGACGGTGGTGTATTGTCCGATTTTGGCGTTACGCTCAACAGTTTTTGCGTTAATTACACTTTTCATTGATGGGGTCTCTTATTCTGCGGATTTTTTCAGGCGGGTGGCGATATCGTTTCTGATGGCACCCAACACGTTGGCTTTGACGGCGTTGTTGGCAACGCGCACGGCATTTTTGATGGCGAGCGCATCGGAGCGTCCGTGCCCGATGAAGACCAGGCCGTTGACGCCCAGCAGTGAGCCTGCGCCTTCTTCACTGGGGTCGAGCAGTTTTTTGATCTCTCCAAGCGCGGGTTTGAGCAGTGCGCCGCCGATGAGGGCCAGTGGGCCGCCAGTTTTTACGGCTTCTTTGATTTTATCAATGATGAGTTTTGCCACGGCTTCAGAGCTTTTGAGCATTACGTTGCCAGTGAATCCATCGGTAACGGCTACATCTACCTTGCCGCCGATAACTTCTTTGCCTTCTACGTTGCCGAAGAAGTTTAATCCGGTGTTTTTGATGAGTGGCAGGGCGTTGCGGATAAGTTCGTTGCCTTTGCCTTCTTCTTCTCCGTTGGAAACCAGACCGATCTTGGGGCTTTGGATGCCGCGCACTTTTTCAGCATAAATGCTGCCCATGATGGCGAATTGGTGCAGGTTTTCGGGTTTGACATCCGGGTTGGCGCCGACATCGAGCACCACGCAGCTTCCGGTGGCGGTGGGGAAAATCACCGCCAGGGCGGGCTTGTCAACCCCGGGAATCATTCCCAGCCGGAAGTAGGCGGTGGTCATGGCTGCGCCGGTGTTCCCAGCAGTGACGAAAGCATCGGCTTCACCGTTTTTAACCAGGTCGATGCCGATGGCCATGGAGTTTTTGGCATTGGCGCGGCGGGCTTTGAGCACAAGGGCCATGCCCTTGTCTTCCATGGTGAGCATTTCGGGCGCGTGAACGATGCTGATGGGCAGGTTCCCGGGATTTTGGGCTTCAAGCACGGGCCGGATTTTGGCTTCGTCGCCTACCAGGATAATCCCGATATTGTATTCGCGGGCTGCCATGACTGCGCCAACAACATCGGGGGTGGGGAATTCGTCGCTTCCCATGGCGTCAATTACGATTCTGGTCATAAACCTGCTCCTGTATTAAGGGAAATATGCTTTTCTGCCAAAGGTTGACAGAAAGGCGAAGGTGATTATAATACGACCTTGCCCGCGCTGGTGCTGGAACTGGCAGACAGGCATGGTTGAGGGCCATGTGGCGAGAGCCGTGGAGGTTCAAGTCCTCTCCAGCGCACAAGGACAGGGTTACGAAAGTAACCCTGTTTTTTTGTGTTAAAGGGGGGAAAAGAGTGTAAAAAGGGGAAAAATCGGGTGAAAAGGAGCGAAAAAGCCGCGAAAGGAGAGCCTAAGGGTTTGGAATAGTGTGGCGAGAGGAATGAAGCCAGGCAGGCATGGATGATGACCATGTGGGCATGGATGATGACCATGTGGGCATGGATGATGACCAGGCAGACATGGATGTTAACCATGTAGGCATTCTGCCAGGGGCGCGGCCCTGATGCCCGGCAAATATGCTGGCTTGGCTGTGTTTCGTGAAAAAAGGCACGAAATAGCATTGACAGGAAAATACAAAAAGAATATCATTGAGAAACCTTTCAGGGATGAAAGGTGACTGGGGTAAGTCAGGAATGAATGTAGTGGTGCCAGGATACGGGAAAGAACCAGCGCAGGACATGGCTGGGAAACAGGAAGCAAGAAAATAACCAAAACAACCACGTCGCAAGAAACGGGGAAAAAAATAGTAGCACAGGGAGAAATCAGATGAAAACCAAAACCATTGTTCACCTGTTGATGCTGGTGGTAATTTTGTTTGGTCAGCTACCGATACAGGCTTCGGCGCAGGGTGGGATAGCCACGGGAACGCCTGGGATGGGAGTCTCCACATCTTTATCGACAGGTATTCATAAGAGTAATAATGGATTGATTTCTACGAGCAGGAACAGGAAGCGGAATAGGCAGGCCAACCCTGGGTGACTTTTATCAGAGAATTTCTATGTGCCTGGTGACACAGCTTATGATCCCAGTTTGCTATGGCAAAAAACAGGAGTGGGCAAAAATATTGGAGAAGTTGCAACAGATGCAGACGGGAATGTATATGTAGCAGGAGGAAACTGTTCATCAAATGATTGTGATGCTTACATATCAAAAATGGATAGTGGTGGAAACAACCAATGGAATTATTATGTTAGCGGAAGTGCTTATGATGAGTTTGTTGGTGTCACCCTTGATGAGAGCGGGAATATTTATGCTGTTGGGGTAAGACAAAGCACACATAGCACGGACGGTTCATCTAGTGATATTCTAGTTGTCAAGTTCACCAACAACGGAACTGTAGTGTGGACAAGTGTTTTTGGGAACCCAGCAACGCACGATGACGGGCAAGATATTGCAATAGATGGTCAAGGAAACTTATATATAGCGGGCATGAGCAAGTCAAATTGGGGGAATCCGATACAAGCCAAGATCATAGATTTTTATGATGATGCCTATGTTGCAAAAATTGATTCAGGAACGGGGCTATTGGTTTGGAATACATTTGGGAGTGACATCACCACTCGAATAGCAATTCAAGGGATTTCTGTGGATTCCAATGGGAACATATTTGCAACAGGAGCAAGCTATTCTTATGCTCCTCCGCCCCCAGCAGGTTATTTCTCACCAGCTACTAATGTACCGTTTGTATCCAGCCTAAATTCGAGCGGCATGAAACGCTGGTTCTTGAAATTGGGAGCAGGGGAAGTTCTTGGAACTGGCTACGCCACGGCCACGTCGCCTGATGGAAATGTGTATGTAACCGGAAGCAGTTTTGCATCCTGGGGAGCGCCGATCAATCCGTTTTCGGGGAACAGGGACACCTTCGTTGCAAAAATCGACAATAACGGCACATTGCAATGGAATACTTTTATGGGAACGGCAGCAAATAGTTGGGATGCTGGATTCGGAATTGCGGTAAATGGAACAAGTAATATATATGTATCTGCTGTTAGCAGTTATTATAGAAATAGTTATAACACGGTTGCGATGCTGACCAATGCTGGCGAACGAGCCTGGTACGTTTATTTTCATGGGGCTTCCGTATGGAAGAGCGGTTCTACTGACGTGAGAAAAAACAGCATCGCGGTTAAAAATAATTTTGCCTACGTCACCGACTATTTTGATGTGTCCATTACGAAAATAGCATCAAATCTCTTCGATCCTGCTACGGATGTTCCAAACATCTCTACCATGAACTGGGGAGAAATCAAGAGTCAGGCAAAAACCGTGGCAGCAGATAAGGGATACGAGATCAGTCCTATCCGTTGCAGCCAGGCAGGTTGTGGCGATCCGATCAACACCCGCACGGGGGTATTTTCGTTTGCCGTGCCGGATATTTCGGTGCCCACATCGGCTGGGGATATGGTGTTCCAGCGGGCTTATTCGTCTGGAACGACAGCAGTGTATACCGATGTGCTCGGTTATGGGTGGACACACAACCACGCTGCGCGGCTGATCCTGCCATCCTCCGAGAGTGGACGGGAAGGTTATGTGCTGTTCAAAGACATAATTGGGAATCAATACCTGTTCAGCCTCCAAGCGGATGGCAGTTACCAGCCGGGGCCGGGCGTGCTGGCGTCACTGGAAAAGAGTGCCACATCGCCGGTGATTTATACACTCACCACTCCCGAACAGGCCAGGCTGGTTTTTGATGCCAGCGGCAAGCTGACCTCCCGCGCGGATGCCCAGGGCCATGCCTTCACATACAGTTATGATGCGCAAGGAAAACTGATCCGCATCAGCGCAGACCAGGGGACGCGCTATTTTGATCTGGGCTATAATCTCCAGGGCCAAATCCTTTCGGTGACCGACGAAACCGGTTTGCGCCGGGTGTTATACAACTATGATGCCAATGGCGACCTGACCACTGTCACCGACCTGTTGGGCCAGACCTGGACATATACATATGATCCGAATCATCCCCACCATTTGTGGCAGGTATTGGATTCGCTGGGAGAGGCAACCGTCACCACGGAGTATGATGTGAACGGCAGGGCCAATCACCAATGGGATGGCGCAGGCAAGTTACTTGCAGATATTCGGTACAACACCGATGGCAGTACCACAATCTACGATGCGGCAGGAAATTCACAGACCTATGTACCCAATGGACAGAATGTGGTTACGGAAACCCGCGACGAGTTGAACCAGGCGACGAACACGAGCTATGATTTGAACTTTCGTCCTATGAGTATTACCAATGCTGCCAACCAGACGCTGGGGATGATATGGAGCGCAGATGGGAAGAACCTGCTGGAAAAGATCGACCCGGCGGGTGGACACACCTTTTACACCTACGATGGACTGAACAACCTGGAGACGATAACAGACCCGCTTGGGAACACCACCTACTACACATACAGCGGCAAATTGCTGACCAGCAAAGCGGATTCAATGGGGAATACCACCACATACACCTATACCCCGGAAGGGTACCTGGAAACCGAAACCGATCCATTGGGACACGTCACCGCGTATGGCTACAACCTGCATGGGCAGCGGACTTCGGTAACCGACTGGCGCGGGAAAACCACCACATATGTCTATGATGATTTTGGGAAACTGGTTGAGACCATCGACCCGCGTGGGCGCAGAACCCGGAATGTCTACAACCATGCCGGGCAGTTGCTATCCACCACGAGCAACTATGACCCCAACCGCGCGGCAAATGAAAACAATCTGTATAACATTACGACGAGATATGAATATGATAGTCACGGGAACCAGGTGAAAGTGACCGACGCCCTGGGGCATGAAACGCGCTATGAATACGATGGCGCAGACCGGCTTTTGCGCGCGATAGATGCAGCGGGGAATGTCACCACCAGTGAATACAACGCCACCGGGCAGTTGGAGAGCACGAGTGACGCCTTGCTGCGCGTCACCAGCTATGTGTACGATGCGAGCGGGCGGCGGCTATCCACCATCGATGCGCTGGGACATTCGTCCGGCACGGCCACTTTTGATATTATGGCGAACACATCCACAGCGACCGATGGGCTTGGACATTCGGCCAGGTATTATTATGATGAACTCAACCGGGTGGTGAAGGTGGTTGACCCAACCGGCGCATTTACAACCAGCAGCTATGACGCCAATGGCAATGTCACCAGCCGGACAGACCAGATGAACCGGACGACATACTACGAGTATGATGATTTCAACCGCCTGGTGAAGACCACCGACCCCCTGACAGGTGTCACGCGCACAGAATACGACACAAAAGGCAACCGCATCGCCAGCATCGATGCTTTGGGAAATAGCACAACCTATGTGTACAACACCCAGGGGCAGTTGGTTCAGATGATCGATCCACTGACCAAGAGCACCTACTATGTGTATAACGCGGATGGGCAACTGACCAAAACCACCGACCCGCTTGGGCATATCACCGAGACCGAGTACGATGAATGGGGGCGGCGCTCCGTGAGTATCGACGCAGCCGGGCGGCGAACCACCTATAGTTATGACGCGCTGGATCGGGTGATCAGCACAACCGGCCCGGCTGGCACAACCACCACCACGTATGACGCGCTGGGAAATGTGATCGCCCGGTCTGAGCGCGGGCGCACATCGACCACCCAGTATGATGTCTTGGGGCGTGTGCTCACCGCCACCGATTTTGATGGGAACCTTACGGGCAACGAATATGACGCGGTGGGCAACCTGTTGAGCGTGACGATTACGCCGTATGGTGGTGGCGCGGCGCAAGTGACCCGCTACACCTATGACAAACTCAATCGCCGCATTTCCATGACCGACGCGCTGGGTCATAGCAGCCAGACCGCATATGATGTTCTTGGTAACGTGACGGATGAAACGGATGCCAACGGGGTGGTGACCCATTCTCTCTACGATGAATTGAACCGCAAAAGCGCGGTGATCTACAATTACCGGCCAGGAGTCAATCCCAACGCGGATACGAATGTGCGGGTCGAGTTCACTTATAACGCAGTGGGCAACCGGACACAGGTCAAGGATGCCAACGGGCACATCACAGGATTTTCTTATGACGCGCTCAACCGCGTGATAGGGAAAACCGACCCGCTGGGGAACACCTGGTCTTATGTGTATGACCTGGCGGGCAATCTCATCACGCGCACCGATGGGAATGGGAAGATCACCCATTTCAGCTATGACGCCGCCAATCACCTGACAATCATTGACTACCCTTCGACAAGCTCAGGCCAGGCCCCGACCCCGGATGCAGATGTTTCGTTTGTGTATAACGATGGGGGCCAGCGTATTTCGATGACTGATGGCCTGGGAACCAGCACCTGGGGCTATGACGACTTGGGGCGTCTGGTGACTGCCACCGACCCCAACGGGAAAACAGTGGGATACAGCTACGATTCGGATGGCAACCGCGCCAGCCTGGGATATGGTTCCAGCCAGGCCGCCAGCTACAATTATGACAGCGCCAAGCGCCTGGCAGAAGTGTCTGACTGGGAAAACCAGACCACCCGGTATGACTATGACCCGCTGGGACACCTGCTGACGATCCTGCGCCCGAACGGGGTGATGACTAGCTACTCGTATGACGAGAACGGGCAGGTGATCGACCTGCTGCACGACAAAGGCACATCCAACCTGTCCGGCTATCATTATGAATATGACGCGGTGGGGAACCGGGTCAAGGCGGTGGAAAACATGCAAAACCCGCAGGTTGCAGTGGGACAGAATTCACCCATTGCGCCGGTGGTAGCCCAGCAATTGGCAGGCCAGGGTAAGCTGGCACTGGCCTCCTTGAAAACCAACCGGCAGAATCTCTGGCAGCCGGTTCAGGTTGATTTGTCCCGGCTGTCGCTCTCCTTCATCCCGAATATGGGCCAGGCGCACAAGGATGTCAAATTCCAGGTCAACAGCCTGGGCGGGAATCTCTACTTCACGCAGTCCGAAGTGGTATTTGCGCTGCCAGACGGCAAGGCTGCCAAAATCGATAAGGATGATGAACCCAAGCAGAAGGCTTCGCTGAATGTTTTGCGCATTGAATACAAGAATGCTGAAAACAAGCCCGAAATCGAGGCGCTGGAAGCCTTGCCAGGGGTAGCCAACTTCATCGTTAGCGCAGATGCGGCCAATTGGGTCAGCGATGCGCCGACCTACAACGGCATTGTTTATCGCAACCTGTATGCGGGCATTGATTTACGCTACCTGGGCCAGGAAGGCCATCTCAAAAGCGAGTTTGAAGTGATGGCAGGCAGCGATGCAACCATGATCCGCTGGAAATACAAAGGCGCGCAAGAAATCCACCTGGATGAAGCTGGCAACCTGCATATTCAACTGGCGGATGGCAAGGATGGGCAGCCCGGCGCGGAACTGGTGGAACATGCGCCCCAAGCCTGGCAGGAACAAAACGGACAGCGCCAGGATGTAGCGGTGCGCTTTGAACTGGATCAACAAGGTGAAGTGAGCTTCGCTTTTCCGGATGGCTATACCGCCTCCCTGCCGCTGGTGATTGACCCGACCTTGGTGTACAGCAGCTACCTGGGCGGCGTGGGCACCGATTTGGGCGACGATGTGGTCGTTGACGCGGCTGGCAATGTCTACCTGACCGGTTACAGCTATTGCCATTCCTACCCAACGGTTGACCCTCTCCAAACGCCGAATGGGCTCACCGAAGAGGCGATCATCTCCAAAATCAGCGCGGATGGCAGCAGTCTGCTGTACAGCACCTGTCTGGGCGGGAGCGGGGAAGATAAGGGAAGCAGCATCGCGCTGGATGTGCAGGGGCGGGTGGTGATCGGGGGTGAAACAGATTCGACCAACTTCCCAATAGTTGGAGGCCTCAGCACTTATGGTGGTGGAACCTGCTCGGCAGAATATCCCTGCCAGGATATGTTTGTTGCGCAACTGAATACCACTGGCAGCGCCATCCGCTATTCCACCTATCTAGGTGGGAATGGGATCGACGACTTGAGTGCTGTGGCGGTGGATGGCAGTGGCAAGATCAATGTGGTGGGTTCAACTACTTCGACAGACTTTCCAACCCATAACGCCTATGACAGCACTTTTGGGGGGACAAGTGGTTGTACCGGGACAACTCCCTGTTATGATGCCACTCTGATCCGGCTTGATCCAGAGTTGGGTGGAATGAATGCCATCCTGTACAGCACCTACCTGGGTGGCACTGGTCGTGACAAAGGGTTGGGCTTGACGCTGGATGCGAGTGGCAGGGTATATCTGGTGGGATATACCAATTCAGATGGATATCCAACCCGCAATGCCATTCAGCCCACCCGCAAGGGGAGCGACGATATTAACGTGACTGAAATCGACCCGATGTTGAGCGGCGATTCTTCCCTGATTTACAGCAGCTATCTGGGTGGCGGTGGAACCGAAAGTGGCTATGCCATTGCACGAGATGGAGAAGGCAATCTTTATATCACCGGGCGAACGAATTCTGGCGGATTTCCGCTGCGGCGGGCCTGGCAGTATGCCTTGAACACATCCACATGTGGTGGCTATACCTGCTATGAAGCCTTCCTGATGAAGTTCAATCCGGTGAAAAATGCCCTGATCTACAGCACCTACCTGGGTGGTTCGAATAATGAAGAGGGTTATGATATTGCCGTGGATAATTTTGGTCGGGCCTATGTAGCCGGGTTCAGCCGTTCGAGCGATTTCCCACTGGTCAACCCATTGCAGGCCAGCAAAGGCGCGGATGGATGCTCCGCCCCACCCTGTGCGGATGCCTTCCTGAGTGTATTCGAGCCGGATGGTCAGGACTTGGCTTACAGCACCTATGTTGGCGGCAGTGGCGATGATATTGCCAATGGGTTGGCGCTGGATGCGAATGGCCGCATCTACCTGGTGGGGGAGACCTACTCTACAAATTTCCCCGTTTCCAGTGGCGCGTATGATGTGGTGAACACAGAGACAAACAAGCGCGATGCCTTTATCGTGAAGCTGGAACCGCTCCCGGATGTTCCGCCTTCCAATGTTGTTGATGTGGTAATTCCGATCTTGACCGGCAGTGACGACGCCGAAGAATCATCCAGCGGCAGCGTGTCGCTGACCAGCACCGACCTGGAACTGATCCGCGACGCCAACAATCAGGTGGTGGGACTGCGCTTCGCAGGGGTGAATGTGCCGCAGGGTGCACAGATCGTGAGCGCGGATATTCAGTTCAAGGTGGATGAGACCACATCCGAAGCCACGACACTGGTGTTCCAGGCCCAGGCAGCGGACAACGCATCAACCTTCACGACTGCCAGCCAGAACATTTCATCGCGCGCCCGCTCGACGGCCTCGGTTTCATGGAACCCGCCTGCCTGGAATGTGATCGACGAAGGCGGGCCGGGTGAACGCACCCCGGAACTGTCTTCGGTGGTACAGGAGATCGTGAACCGCGCTGGCTGGAGTTCGGGAAATGCGATGGTGTTCATCATCACCGGCAGCGGCAAGCGTGTGGCGCGGGCGTATGAAGAAGACCCCTTGCGCGCGCCGGTGCTGCACATTGCATACAGTGTGACAGTTCCGACACCCACGCCTGAACCAACAGCCACCAGCACGGCGACCCATACGCCCACGAGCACGGCCACCTTCACGCCTACCGTGACGGCCACCCCCACGCTACTGCCACCCACCGCCACCCCAACCCCCATCCCCAGCGGCCCGCTGACGATTATTTACAGCTACAACGCCCTGCGCCGCCTGACCGGGGCCACTTATTCCAATGGCGTATCTTTTCACTACACTTACGACCCGGCAGGCAACGTGCTGGAATACTCGTACACAGCCGGTGGGCAGGAGACCGTCATCAATTACCAGTATGACGCTGCCAACCAACTCACAACCGCCACGCAAGGAAGCGTGACGACCCAATTCAGCTACGATGGCAACGGCAACCTGCTCTCGAACGGTGTGACCAACTACACCTACGACACTGAAAACCGCCTGGTTGCAGTGGATGGGCCAGTGACGGACACCACCATCGCCTACAACGGGCTTGGACAGCGATTGAGCATGACCGCTGCTGGTGTAACCACCCACTACCTGATGGATGGCGACCGTCCGTTGAGCGCGGACGCGGCTGGTAATGTAACCTACTACCTGTATGGATTGGGTGCAATATCTGAA
>CAIJPN010000114.1 GCA_903822545.1 uncultured Anaerolineae bacterium
CCGGGTTCTGGCGCGAGATAAACCAGCCATGCGCCTGGTAGGGATCATCCTTCAGGATGTTGTCGCGCAATTCCTGGAAAACGCCCAGCTTGAGCGGCACAAACGGATACTTCCACGGCACGCCGTCCAGCCGCAGGGCCGAAACGCGCGGGTAAGGCGGCTGCGGCGGCTTGCCCAGCCCGCCCGCTTCCTCGCCCGCCTTGGGGAGCACAGTCACACCCCAGTTGCCAGCCAGCGCGTTCAAAATCGTGATGGCGCGCTGGGTCTGGAACGAGTTGACAAAATTGGATGTGCGCCAGCCGTTGTGGGCCAGGGCGTGCGGCGCGGCATCGCTGAACTCCCGCGCAATTCGCCTGATGGTTTCAGCCGGGATGTCGGTCTTTTCGGCGGCCCATTCGGGGGTGTATTCGCCGATGCTGGCGGCCAGTTCATCAAAACCAACCGTATGTTGGGCCACAAATTCAGCGTTGTAGCGTTTTTCCGAAATAATCACGTTAATCAGCGCCAGGTGCAAGGCCAGATCGGTGCCGGGCTTAATCGGCAGCCATTCGTCGGCCTTCCCGGCGGTCTTGGTGAAGCGCGGGTCAATGCAGACCATTTTGGCGTTTTGCGCAATCGCTTCAATCATTTCACCGGTTTCCGAGTTGGAAATCGCCTCGGCCAGGTTGCGCCCGGTCAGCAGGATGTACTTCACCCCGGCATAGCTGCGCCCCGGCTCTTCCAACCCGTAAGTCATCTGGTTCGCCACGATCATGGCGTTGAAACACAGGCTGCGCTGCGTACCATAATTTGGCGAGCCAAAACCCTGCAACAGGTTCTCAAACTGCACCTGAGACAAATTATGAGTGGATGAAAACACCATCGCTTCTGGCCCGTACTGCTTCTTGATATTGAGCATATTCCAGGCCACAATGTCCAGCGCTTCTTCCCAGCTCGCCTCGCGGAACTTGCCCTCACCGCGTTTGCCGGTTCGCACCAACGGCGAAAGCACCCGGTCGGGGTCATAGGTTGTCGCCAGCCCGGCCTGTCCACGCGGGCAGAGTTTGCCCTTCGAGTGCGGCTGCTCGGGGTTGCCATCCAGCTTGACGATTTTCCCGCCGCGCACCTTTGCCAGCACGCCGCAGCGCCAAACGCACATTTCGCACAGGGTCGCAATTTCGCCATCACCCTGGGCATTCACCTGCCCGGCAGCCCGCGCCGCCTGCGCCACCGGCGCGGGCAGGAACTGCCCCACCGCCAGCGCCGCCGCAGTCGCGCCGCCCATCTTTAAGAAGTCACGTCTTGAAAGGGTCGCCATAGGTTAAGCCTTTGTGGATGTTTCCGTTACCGGGGCTTTTACGGCCTTTTCAAAAGATACCGTTACCCAGCCCAGCTTCTGTGCGAGAACCAACAACCCGACCAGTACCACCGCGACGATCAGCGCCACCAACCCGATTGTGCCCCAATCCACCGTGCGCACGCCGAGCACATTCTCGTTATAGCGCGCCACATAATCCACGGTATAGGCCGGTTTGGCAACCACCAGGCTTGTATCTTCGGGGAGGTTGCTGGCCGGTTCCGGCATCATCGTCGGCTCGGGCGAGGGGCAGGCCGCCGCAGGAACAGCAGTCGGCGCGGCACCACCAGCTACAGGCCCCAATTTATCAAGATAGACTTTGGCGCGCGCATCCAAATCCTTGGGATGACACTGCTGGCAGGAAGCTTTCACATCCGCCATCGGGTTGACCATGCCAGTGTGCGCAGCAGCCTTATCGGTGGATTGGGTATTCCCACCGTGGCAGATGTAGCAGAAATCGCCAAAAGCGTGGCTCTGGTGCCAGCCTGTGCCATCCGCGTTAACAGAAAGCTGCCCTTGCACCTCGTGGCAATCTTTACAAGATGATGCCTGCGAGCCGCACTGCGCGCTGGCCGGGGTGGCTGTTGCCAGCCACAAGCCAGCAAAAAGCACCAGCAGGATGCCGGTGGTGAGCAGGGTAATGAAAGTTTTCTTGTTGTGCATGTGTTCCTCCGTGTGGGATATGTCATTGCGATGAGCGCTCTTTGTGATGAAGCAGCTGTTGCCCTCGCACATGTGCCTGCGGCTCAGGGCAGGCAATGACATCGTTATTTCGAAATTTCACTCAATAATTCCAGCGCCTGCAAAACGCGCGGGTCAGACAAAGCATAGGTAACGGAAACGCCGTGACGGGTGGATTGAACCAGGCCGCGTTCTCGCAAAATCTTCAGGTGGCGGGAAGTCATCGGCTGCGGAATCCCCAGCTCCAGAGTCAATTCATTCACGTTATAGGGGTGCTTTTCAAGCGTATGGATGATGTCTACCCTTTTGGGGTCGGCCAGGGCAAAACATAAATCAGCTTCGTGCCGGGAAAGATCGTTCAAAATCATCTATTGCCTCGTTTCATACTGAAATTACATGAATATCCTATCATTGTGACGATTAGCACAATAGTGAATGGTGTCACCTTTTGCCATAGTTTTTCTTTATGCAATTCGATAAATATTTGCGATAGATACTTGTGATAATTGTCACTATTGGTTTACGACTTTGTACCATAAACTGATAGGGACGTAAAATATTTTGGGTTCGCCCCCATTATTCACTCAGGAGAAGAAAATGCAAAAGAAACTCAATCTGTCCCTGATCCTGCTGGTCATCTTCAGCATGATCCTGGCTGCCTGTGCCCCGGCGGCCACCCCCACCGAAGAAGTGGTCGTTGCTCCGACCGCTGTTCCCGCAACCGAAGTTCCCCCAACCGATGTGCCCACAGCCGTCCCGCCCACCGAAGTGCCCGCCCTCGATTTTGCGGCGATCTACGCCCAAATGATCGGCGCGCTGCCCCAGGGTTACGCCGGGATGAAGCCCGCCGATATGAACACCGTTCTTTCCGAAGCCACCCCGCCCTTCCTGCTGGATGTGCGCGATGCGGCTGAACTGGAAAAAGACGGCTACATCAAAGGCGCAGTGAACATCCCCGTGCGCGAAGTGCTCAAGAACCTGGATAAACTCCCCGCTCTCGATGCAAAAATCTTCGTCTACTGCGGTTCCGGCCAGCGCGGCGGTATGCTGACGGGTGTCCTGCGCATTTTGGGCTACACCGAAGTCTACAATATGTACGGCGGCCTGGCTGCATGGAAAAAAGCTGGCCTGGCTGTTGAAACCGGCTCGATGCCCGCTGCTGCGGCTGCCATCAGCACCCCCATCATTGCCGACCAGGCGCTTTTCACTGCGCTTGACGAAAGCATGTCCACCCTGCCCGATGGCTTCCTCGGCACCAAAGCCGACAAGGTTAAAGAAGCCCTGGCCAGCGCTACCCCGCCCACCGTCATCGACCTGCGCACTACTGCCGAACGCGAATCGGGTGGTTACATCGCCGGCTCCATCAATGTTCCGGTTGAAGAGCTCTTCACCAGCCTCGACAAACTGCCCGCTAAAGATGCTGCCATCATCCTGTACTGCGGCTCCGGCCAGCGCGGCTCGCTCGCCATCGAAGGCCTGCGCCTGCTGGGCTACACCAATGTCCTGAACATGGGTGGCGGCTTCGGCGCCTGGAAAGCTGCCGGTTTTGAATATGAAGGCAAGATTAACTGGACAGCCGTCTGGACTGACTTCCTGAACAACCTGCCCGCCGACTATTACACCCTCAAAGCCGATATGCTCAAGGCCCAGGTGGATACCGGCGCTGCGCCCTTCATCCTCGATGTGCGCGAACCGTCTGAACTGGAATCGGCTGGCTACATCAAGGGTGCGGTCAACATCTCTGTCCGCAATGTGCTCAAAAACCTGGATAAACTCCCCGCCCAGAATCAGCCCATCGTAATCTACTGTGGCTCCGGTCACCGCGGCGCGTTGGTGATGGCTGCCCTGCGCATGTTGGGCTACACCGATGTTCGCAACCTGGGTGGCGGTTTTGGCGCCTGGACAAAAGCAGAATTCGCCGTGGAAAAAGGCTCCATGCCCGCTGAACCTGTTGCTGGCACTGCCCCGGCTGTCGATTTCCTGCGCTTCAAAGACCTCGACGCC
Organism: uncultured Anaerolineae bacterium; assembly: GCA_903822545.1. Lineage (GTDB taxonomy): Bacteria > Chloroflexota > Anaerolineae > Anaerolineales > Villigracilaceae > CAIJPN01. The sequence goes on from CAIJPN010000114.1 coordinate 4,022, forward strand.
TTCCTCTCGACCCTGCCCGATGGCTTCTACAGCATGAAGGCTGCCGATGTGCAGGCTGCGGCCACCTCATCCAACCCGCCCACGTTGATCGACCTGCGCACTACCGATGAGTTTGCCACCGGTTACATTCAGGGCGCGGTCAACCTCCCGGTCAATGAGGTAATGAAAGACCTGACCAAACTGCCCGCCGACAAGGCTGCCCCGGTTATTGCCCTCTGCCAGTCTGGTCATCGCGGCGCGCTCTTCATGATGGCAATGCGCATGATGGGCTACACCAATGTCAACAGCCTGCTCAAAGGCATGAACGGCTGGCTGGCCGAAAACCTGCCGGTTGTAAAGTAAAAAAACGTGTAATTTGCTGGCTGCCCGTGGGCTTTGGCTCACGGGCAGTTTTTGTTTCTGTTGGGAAGCAAACTGGTAGAATGCCTTCCTGTGCCATACGGAAAATATTCGCAGGTAAATTTAGCCACATTGTGACATTTGTCACTTATAAATTGCGTGGTATTCATGTACATTTGGCTTGCTTTATTCGTTTTTCGGAATATAGAGGAGACCCATGCTCAACCTGGATGCGCTAAAAGTTTTCCTGGCCGTAGCCGAACATGGCAGTTTCAGTGAGGCTGGCCGGCAGTTACACCTTTCCCAGCCTGCTGTCAGCCAGATTATTCAAGGGTTGGAACGCCAGCTAGCTGCGCAGTTGTTTATCCGCCAGGGACGTTCAGCGCAGCTCACAGAAGCCGGGCAAATGCTGGTTTCACTGGCGCGTGAATTGCTAAACTCGGCGCAGCGTGTTGAGCAGACTATGCTCTCGATGCAGGGAGAAATTATCGGGGAGATGACGATCGGATGCTCCACTGCTTCGGGTAAGTACCTGCTGCCGGGTATGATCGCCCGGTTTCGGCATCAATATCCGAAGGTGCGAATTAACGTACTTGTTACCAGCCGGGACTCGGTAATTAACAAACTTGTCATAGGAGATGTGGCATTTGGGGTTTCAAGTAAGTTAATTGAACATGGTGATCTGGAATACCAGGAGCTTTTTAAGGATGATGTTATCTTGATCGTGCCTGCCGGGCATCGCTGGGCGCAATATCGCAAAATCTACCCGGATGATTTGCTCGATGAGCCGATGATCCTGCGCGAGGAAGTATCTGGAACGCGTGAAGTATTGATCAACGGTCTGGCGAATCATGATATTTCATCTGAGATGCTTAATGTGGCGATGGTTTTGGGAAACGCCGAAGCCATCGAAATGGCAGTGGAAGAAGGGCTGGGGATCGCATTTGTCTCCCGGCTGGCGGCGGCACGGGGTATGGCCCTGGGCCGGGTGGTGGATGTAAATGTGGAAGGAATGGCGTTGACTCGCAAGATTTACCTGGCGCGCAATCGTCGCCTGCCGCTAACCAGGGCACAGACTAAGTACTGGGAATATGCGAACAGTTCCATTAACGAAATCCAAAAACTTGGGGAACTCAAGCAAATCTCCGTACCCTGAATGGATAGAATGCCCACAGGTGAGAATTAGGCTTGTCGCCTTAAGAAAAACGCAATTCTCATCCGCGATGGGCATAGTTGCCAGCTGTGGCTTTGGTACAAAAACAAAAACGCGAGGGTGGCCTCGCGTTTTTGTTTTTGTACCGGAAACCTAGCGCACAACCAGCCAGGCTGGGATATAGCCATCGACCCCATGCGGGGCCTGCACTTTGAGCCACTGGCCGAAAACGCCCAGCTTGAACTCGGCTTCATCTGCTGCGTCCAGCACTTCCAGCGGCGCACCAGCATGCAGCTCGGCGACAATTTTGCCATTGGGGTTCGGAGATTGGCGCAAGCGCACAACAGCAAGCCCTGGCTGGCTGGAAACATGCACCAGAAGGGCCGTTGGAGCCGGCTCGGTGGTGAAATCGGAAACATCAAAGGAGAGGCTTGTGGCGCTTTTATCTTCGGTAACATACCAGGCAGCTACAAAGCCAGTTTTGGCTGATTCATCCTGCACTTGCAGCCAGGCACCATTTTTCCCAATATTGGGGCGGGCCACTTCGGGTTTATCGAGCACACTCAGTTTTGCGCCACCGTAAACAGTGGTGATGATAGCGGCAGCTGCATTCGGCTGAGCGCGCATTCGCAAACCGCCCGTTCCTACGGATGGCGAGACAATTACAACCAGCTTTTGCCCATCGCCAGGCGCGGTCGAAGGTGCTGGAGCAGGTTCGGCATCTTGCGTCAACTTGACCAGCCACGCGCCGACATAGCCTTCCACGCCGCCTTTGGCACGCACATTGATCCATTTCCCATCCACGCCAACGCGTCGATTTGTGACTTCGGCTTTTTCAAGCGACATCAGTGCATCGCGTGGGAAAGCTGAACCAACAACCGGGGCGGTATCATTGGCACCCCGACGAATTTTGATGCCGCCTGCACCAACAAAATTGGCGACATATACAAACAGGTCAGCCGATGGCGCCGGTTCTGCCGGGGCAGGTGTGACAGCCGGAGGCTGTGTGGTGACCGGGGGAGTTGGCGGTGTGACCGGGGTTGCCGGGGCTTCATCCTGGGTCAGCTTAACATATTGCGCGCCAACATAGCCTTCTATGCCGCCTTTGGCACGCACGTTGAGCCATTTCCCATCCAGTCCAATGCGGTTTTTGAGCACTTCAGCTTTATCCAATGATTTGAGTGGATCTCGCGGGAAGGCCGAAGCCAGCATGGGACTGGCTGTATCGGGGCGTTTGTATATTTTGATGCCGCCCGCGCCGACAAAATTGGCGACGTAAACGAACACATCTTCAGCCACAGGGGGAACCGGCGGTTCAGCTTGTGGCTTTTTAGGTTCAGCTGGAGGTGTGACGGGTGGTTCAGCCGGGGGTGTGACCGGGACAGGCTCGGATGGTGGGGGTGTCACTGGCGGGGTTACAGGCGGAGTCACCGGCGGCGGGGTAGTTTCAACCGGCGCAGCGGCCACGCTGGCAGCAATATCCGCATACAATCCACCAAAAGCCTCGGCGTTGGTACGAATCAGGTTGCCATACATTTGCTCCTGTCCAATACCGTTGTAATTTTTGGCAAACAGGACAAAATCCTTGTTTTTAAGACCTTTCAAGGCATCGCCTTTGCCTTTAACGAAGTCAAACAAGCCCACAATCTGGTTGCGGTCACCAGACGCGAAGGCGTTGAACATATCGTGGACGTTGGAGTAGCCAATGCCTGCATAGTTGAAACCCATAATCTGCGGCGACCCCATGCTAATGGAGTATTTGGCCGCAGTTTCATCGAGTTTGCAGGCAAAGTTGAATACATCCCATTCAGCCGACTGGTTGCCGTGGAAGTCACGCCAGGCCTGGTTGGGATCGGGCCGCCATTGGTGGCCCTGCCAGCTCTGGCCAGAATCAAACTTGAAATGCTGGCTGAATTTGGATGGGTTGCTTTTGCCCCAATAGCCGTTGAAGATGTGATTCTCGAAGCGGATGATCATGCGATTGTCCACAAACCCCCGCCCGCCGCTTTCCACCGCTAAAACGGCCACTGCCGCGCCGACATCGATATTGAGTATTTTTGCCAGGGCATTGAGCAAGCCGCCATAACGGTTCCAGATATCGGCCACCAATCGTTGGTTGCTATTGAAACCAGGTTTGACCTGGATTCGCACAGGCGGTTCCATCGCCACACTGGCAACTGCCCGGCCCAACTGCGTCAGGTTTTGTGGTTGGGTTACCGGGGTGGGTGTGACGGGTTGTGAGCCAGATGATGCAGTCTCTCCGCTGGTATTTTCCACAAACCAGGCAGCGACATAACCTTCCACGCCATTGGCATTGCGGACTTTGACCCATTGACCGTTGACACCGATTTTGGCCCGGGCGGCGGCTTCATCTTCGACCACTTGCAAAAACGTACCCGAATATTCCACAGAGAGCGTGTCGCCATCGGTGCTTGGTTTTGAGCGGATGCGCAGGCCCAGATCGAGACCATCGCTGACGCGCACAAGGTAGCCAGTCAGTTCTGCGGGCGGGGTCGTGGGCGCGGTGCCCTGGCCGCTTCCATCCGCTGTGCATTCATAGAAAACCACTGCCGAAATGGCCCGTTTCAGTTCTTTCCCGTGGCTGTAACGCTGCATCAGCGAAACTTCCTGCTTGTCTTCGTCTGGCAGGGGCCAGGGATCGAGGATCAGGAAATCTTTGCCGACCTTTTCATAAGCCACCACCCAGTGATTTTGCAGGCCCGCCGCTGGCGAGCTATCCACCTCGAGCAGGGCTGGCTGCCCGGCGGCGATGGAGGCCGCAATCGCATCAATAGGCGCATCATTGCCTTTGCAAATGATCAGGTTTTTGAAACGCACTTTGGGATACACCGAACTGGCCGAGCCCCAGATGATCATTGGGCCAATAAAACCACCAGCCTGTTTGAGTTTTTGGTTCAAGCTGCCAGTGGTTTCGGGGTACCCAAACCCGCTCAAGAACATTGCGACACTGGTCAGGGCGCAGCCTGATTCGCCCAGGGTTTCACCGCTTTTTCCTAGCCGGTCATTTTTCCAGCGTGGGTCACGCTGTGAAATTCGTACTGGATTAAACGCCATAGTTCACCTCGTTGCTTATAGGTATCGGAAACGTAATTTCATTATACAAACTTCCAATAAAAATGCAATTTTGGGAAACCCCCATTTCGTATCCAGCCAGGCAGTATGGGAATTTGCATGCTGCGTCGCAGGATGTTATCACGCCTTGCCCAGGTATGGCGGCGGGGCGCTAACCCGTCTCGGAAAATCTGCAGGAATTTTTTGGCGAAGGTATTTGCCGGGGCCGACCGTTTCAAACCGTATCAAGCGTTTCGCGCATCCGCCAGGTGACAGCCGCCGCTACAAACAGCATCAGCAGGTAAACCGCCCCAAAAAGAGTCAGGAAGCCCTTTTGCATGATGTATGCCAACGGTGTAAAGACAACAAACAGGATGCCCAGAACCATCAACCAGATATTGAGCTTGCCCAGGAAGTCGATGTTTGTTTTATTTTTTCGGGCAGCCCGCCCCAGCGCCCAGAAAAACAGCGCCATGAACAAAAATTCCAGCGGATTCATCAGCGCTTCAAACCAAGTGGGAGGGGTAACCCCCTGCCAGAAATTGATCCAGATTGGCAGCGGCCACAAAACCGCAACACCGTTAAACCAGATGGCAAAATCCAGCAGGATATGCATGATGATGCCCAATCCAAACCCCAGCCCAAAATTCTGCCAGCGCGCTTGTTTTTTAAGCTTCCCAATCCCCCAAAAGAGCAAGATTGCCGCCAATACAGTGAAGATAGAATGGGTAAATGTGCGATGCAGGCCCTCGGTGGGAAGTTTTGCCACCGTTGCCACTGCCACAGCGATGTTGTCAAAATCGGGGAAAAGATTGCCCAAAACCAGCCCGGGCATCAGCCACTCGGCTTTTGGGAGCCACCTGCGTACTGCCTGACCAACCAACGCGTGAATTCCAGCCTGTGCCATCGCCTGCTCCTTTGTAGGAAAAAACGGGATATCCTGTTATTAAGAACATCCAGGTATCGTTTTGGGTACGCTGGATGCAGTTTTGCGCCCAGACAGAAGTAAAAGGGCCAGGGGCTGCTCCAATCAGGCTGGAGCCAGGATGGAGAATCCGGCTTCAAGGAACACCATAAACACGTATAATTACAATGTTGGAATTATTTAAATACCCCCGTGATAAGGGTAGTGGTTAGCCATGCCTGTTGCACGGAGATGAAATCCCCATCAGGAGTCAACTCATGTCCACAATTACTGAAGATACCCTGGCTGTCATCCTGGGAGGCGGCCGAGGCGCGCGCCTGTACCCGCTTACCAAACCCCGCTCTAAACCGGCTGTGCCCATCGCTGGCAAATATCGCCTGATTGATGTGCCGATCAGCAACTGCATCAACTCGCGTATTTACCGCATTGCAGTGCTAACGCAGTTCCATTCGGTTTCACTGCACCGCCATATTACCAACACTTATCACTTTGACACCTTCCACGGCGGATGGGTACAAATTTTGGCCGCCGAGCAAACCCTGCAAAGCGATGACTGGTACCAGGGCACTGCCGATGCCGTCCGCAAACAACTGCGCGAAATCCAGACCGCAGATGCCTCACATGTGCTCATCCTGGCAAGTGATCATATCTACCGCATGGATTACGCCGCCATGGCCGAATTCCACGTTGCCCGGAATGCCGATATAACGGTGGCTGTCCAGCCCGTACACAAAAAAGATGCCAGCCGTTTCGGAATCCTGAAAGTGGCCGAAGATGGGCGCATCTCCGCTTTTGTAGAAAAGCCCAAAGAAGCGGCTGTCCAGGCCCAATTCGTCAGCCGCAACGATCCCGAAAAGCCCTTCCTCGGCTCGATGGGCAATTACCTGTTCAAAACCGATGTGCTGATCGACCTGTTGACCAGCCATCCTGATCACAACGACTTTGGCACTGATGTCATCTCGAATGGCATTGGCACCCATGCGGTCTACGGATATAACTTTGAAGGGTACTGGCAGGATATTGGAACGATCCGCTCCTACTACGAAACCAACCTTGAACTGGCAACAGAGAAGTCACCCTTCAATTTTTATGACCCGGAACTGCCCATCTACACCAATCGCCCGATCCTGCCCAGTTCACTGGTAGTGGATAGCAAACTGAAAGATGTGCTCATTTCAGATGGTTGCCGTGTCCAAAAAGCTGAGATCACCAACTCAGTGTTGGGGTTGCGCAGTGTAGTAGGCGCCGGCTCAAAAGTCATCAACAGCATCGTGCTGGGCGGCGATTATTACGATGGCGCCACCCTGCGGCACGACGCCATCCCCATGGGCGTTGGAGCCAACTGCCACATTGAAGGCGCGATCCTCGATAAAAACGTGCGCATCGGTGATGGGGTTATCATCAAACCCTTCCCGCGCGGCACCGATATCGACGCTGGGAGCTGGGTTGTCCAGGATGGAATTGTCGTCATCCCCAAAGATGTGACTCTCATGCCTCGCACCAAAATCGCCCCCGAATAAAAAACACCCCTTCTCTCCCCGGCAATACCGGGGGCAGAAGGGAATTTTATCCCAACACACTTTGGAGAATAGCAATGTCTGATCAACAAAATAGCGCTGCCAGCCAAACCCCTGCATGGCACACCCTGTCACCCACAGATGTCTTGAAAGAACTTGGCGTGGCAGAAAATGGCCTGGCATCTGGCGAAGCAAAAAACCGCAGCGAACAATATGGGTTGAACCAACTCACCGAAGCGCCGCGACCGGGTTTTCTGGCCCTGTTGTGGGAGCAGGTCAGCGACTTCGTAGTGATGCTGCTCATCATCTCAGCCGTCATTTCAGGCGTCATTGGCTGGAATGAATACTTAAAAACCGGTTCCACTGCCGAATTCATTGATGCAGGGGCCATTGTGGCTATCGTTGTGCTGAATGCCACCCTCGGCATCATCCAGGAACGCCGCGCCGAGGAGGCCCTGGCTGCGCTCAAAAAGCTGGCCGCTCCCGAAGCACAGGTATTACGCGATGGCAACCGCACCGTTATCCCGGCCCGCGAGCTGGTTCCGGGCGATATTGTTTTCCTCGAAGCCGGGAATTTTGTCCCCGCCGACTTGCGCCTGCTTGAAGCGGTCAACCTGCGCGTGGAAGAAGCCTCGCTCACCGGGGAATCCCTGCCGGTGCAGAAAAATGCCACCCTTCGGCTGGAACCCGGCGCCCCGCTAGGAGATCGCAAAAACACTGTTTTCATGGGAACCACCATTTCGTACGGACGCGGCAAAGGCGTCGTCACCAGTATTGGGATGAGGACCCAGTTGGGGCTTATCGCCACCATGCTGCAAAATGTCGAGGCAGAAGAAACCCCACTTCAAAAACGCCTGGATGAGCTTGGAAAAACACTCAGCATTGGCGCACTGCTGCTGGTGGCGGTTGTCTTCATGGTGGCGCTGTTCAACCGCACCGAAATAGGCATGTTATTAAGCCAGCCGCTCGAATATTTTAGCGAATTTGCCAAGGAAATTACCGAAGTCTTTATGATCGCCGTCAGCCTGGCGATTGCCGCTGTGCCCGAAGGCTTGCCTGCCGTCGTTACCATCTCGCTGGCCCTGGGAATGCAGGAAATGATCAAGCGCCATGCGCTGATCCGCAAGCTGGCTTCGGTGGAAACGCTCGGCTCAGCCACCACCATCTGCTCAGATAAGACCGGTACCCTGACCCAAAACGAAATGACAGTCACCCGGTTGTGGGCCGATCACCAGTTTATCGATGTGACCGGCACCGGTTATATCCCGCAAGGTGATTTCATGGTGGATGGGAAAAAAGTTGATATGCACAATTTCCCCGGAGCCATGACTACGCTCTGGCTGGGTGTCATCAATAACGATGCAGAAGTAGAGATCAGCAAGGATGGTTCGCAGCGCTCCTACTCCATCATTGGCGACCCAACCGAAGCCGCCCTGCTGGTGGCTGCCGAAAAAGCCGGAGCTATTCACCACGACCTGGATGCTGCCTACCCGCGCGAAAATGAAATCCCGTTTGATTCTGAACGCAAGCGCATGGTGACTGTTCACAGCATCGTCAAACCTGTGCATGATGACCCCTCGCCCTTCTACAACAACCAGCACCTGGATTGGGATGTGATTGCCGTAAAAGGTGCGCCAGACGTGGTACTCAAGCTGTGCAGCCAATACCAGCGCATGGATGATACGACTGCCCCCTTGACCGAGGAAATCCGAAAAAGCATTTTGGGCGCAAACGATGCCATGACCAAAGACGCCCTGCGCGTGCTGGGTGTGGCCTACCGCATCGAAAAAGATGTTCCCGATAACGAACTGCGCGCCGAAGATGTGGAGCGCGAACTGGTTTTTGTAGGGCTGCTGGGGATGATTGACCCCGCCCGCGAAGAAGTCAAAACTGCGCTGGCCGTTGCCCGCCGCGCCGGGATCCGCACAGTGATGATCACAGGCGATTTCCCGAACACCGCCCGCGCCATCGCAGAAACCATCGGCTTGCTGCGCCCCGGAAAAGGCGTAATGACCGGCGCGGAACTGGATGCAATCAACGATGATAAGCTGAAAAGCATCATCGAAGACACCGATGTGTTTGCGCGTGTTTCACCCGAACACAAAATGCGCATTGTGGATGCCCTGCAAGCCAACGATGAAGTCGTCGCCATGACCGGCGACGGTGTCAACGATGCCCCAGCCATCAAACGCGCCGACATCGGCGTAGCCATGGGTATCACGGGCACCGATGTTGCCAAAGAAACCGCCGATATGGTATTGACTGATGATAACTATGCCAGTATCGTCTCGGCTGTTGAACAGGGACGCATTATCTACGGCAACATCCGCAAGTTTGTATTCTTCCTGCTTTCGAGTAATGTGGCCGAGATTATGATCATCTTCCTGGCTACGCTGGCCGGGTTGCCCGCCCCGTTGACCGCCATCCAACTGCTGTGGCTCAACCTGGTGACAGATGGCGCGCCTGCGCTGGCGCTCGCCATGGAAAAAGGCGATCCAGATATTATGGAACGCCATCCACGCCCCAAGAACGAACCCATCATCAACGGGCCGATGCGCCTGGGCATTTTCATCCAGACCATCATGCAGACCGGAGCCGTGCTGACAGCCTTCACCCTGGGTCTGATGTGGCATCTCGAAGCCGGGGCAATCATCCCAGATGGGGTCAACCCATTCCTGTACATTTTCCAGCACAACTGGCGCGGCGTAGATGTGCAAACCGCTGAAACAATGGCCTTCCTGACCCTTTCGCTGGCCGAACTTTTCCGCGCATACACAGTCCGTTCGGAGCGCGCTTCGCTCTTCACAATCGGCGTATTCTCGAACAAGTATATGCAGTACGCAGTCGGCGTATCCATTACACTGCTATTACTAACCACACTGGTACCTTTCTTACAGCCCATCTTCAATACTCATATGCCTACCCCAACCGAATGGGCAACTGTCCTGGTACTGGCACTGATGCCCGCTGTCGCCGAAGAAGTCACCAAATTCTTCCTGCGCCGCCAGCCCGCATAAAATACCCACGGGCAAGGATGAGCTTCCTGCAATGAGAAAAAACGCATCTCGCACACTGCACAGGTAATTCCTTGCACCCCCAGCAAGAACAAAGATGCGCCCAAACCACCCCATCGCCCCGCCACCCCAAGTGACGGGGCGATGATTTTATATCGACGCAAGAAAACCTGAAGCGGTCAGGCCAAAGAATTCTCAGTGGATGAGACGAGCATGGCAGCGAATTCACCCATGCTCCAGATTGCCCGGAAATACATCAAAAGCACTCACTTTATCTTCGCAGCAGGTATACTTTGCCGCAACCTGACCCACACGGAGCATCCATGCCAGATTGGAAAATACTTTTTGATGACGAAATGGAACGCGCCCGCGCCGCCCGAGATCGCAAAAACGAAGGCCAGGCACGCGTTTGCGCCCGCCGCGCTGCGGGAATTATCCTGCGCGAATATTTTTCCCGGCAAGGGATCACATCCCGCAGCCCCAGCGCTTATGATATGCTCAATCTCTTCCTGCAGCTGCCAGATAGCCCATCCCGCGCCCGGCAAGCCGCCGAAAATCTCGTGCTGCGCGTCACCGAAGAGTTCAAACTCCCTGTGGATGTTGACCTGCTAGAAGAAGCCCAGGCGTTGCTGCCACTCCTCGAATAACCAAAAAAAACGGCCCGGATGGGCCGTTTTTTTATTCCAAATGAGCTATTATACCTGGCTGGATGATTTTCCCATCAGGTAATACAGCGCCCGCGACACCGTTACAATCAGCACCAGCGCCGAAAGCACACTGCCCAGGATGATCAGCAGCGTATTCGTGTTGCTGGCGCGCCGGATGGCAACCGCCGGGGAAGAAAATTTGATACGGTGTTCCACCGTCTTCACAAACTCACGGGATGGTTTAACCGGTTTGAAGGCAGCCTGCAACTGGGCTTCAACAGATTCAAGTTGGGATGAAAAAGAATTTCTCAGGTTCATAGATCACTCTACCGGATAAAAAACAATGCCAACCGTGCCGGGGCCAAGATTGGCCGCAATCGAAATCGTCAGGTCGGTCAAGATCAGCTCTTTTATATTGAATTCCTTGCGGACACGTTCCATCAAGTCCTTGCCCGCAACCAGGTCACGCGCATGGACAACAGCAATGTTCGCTAACTGGTTGCCCAGCCGCTCCTTCACCATCTGCACCAGCCTGTCGAGCGAAGCCCGGCGCGTGCGCACCCGCTCCGACATATCCAGGCGGCCATCCTTCAACACCACAATCGGCTTCACATTCAACGCCGATGCGATGGCCGCTTGCAGCGTCCCCACCCGCCCGCTCATACGCGCATACTCCAATGTATCCAGCGCCAGGATGACACCGATCTTCCCGCGCAATTCGGTCAACTTCTTTACAATGTCTTCAACTGCCAGCCCGGCGCGCTCCAAAACCCGCACTTCGCGGCACAAAAAACCGATCCCCGAAGAACCACAGGCTGAGTCGAATGGGATGACCTTGAAAGTGCCCACCAATTCACGCGCCGCCGCAACCGCCGAGTCAAACGTCCCGGATAATTTGCTGGTCACATGAATGGAGATGATCGTATCACCTGGCTGCGCAATACGGCGATAAAACTCCACAAACTGGTGCGGCGAAGGTTGCGAAGTCTTCGGCACCTTACCAGTTTCATCCACCAACCGATAAAAACCATCCGTATCCAGGTCCACGCCCTGCAAAAAGGTTTTTTCGCCAAAATGAATATTGATCGGCACTACCTGGATGCCAAACTCCGACTTCCACTCTTCTGGCAGGTCGGCAGCGCCATCTGTCACAATCCTTAACATCTAAAGCTCCTCTCACTCTGCATACTCGCCCGAATCGCCAACCTGGTCGCGCAGTGCCAGCAAGGTGCGGTGATACAAACTCTTCACAGCGCCCTCACTGCGCCCCATGATCTCACCAATCTCAGCGTTCGACATGTGTTCTACAAACTTCAAAATCAGCAGCGTCTGGCGCTCCGGCGGCAACGAACGAATCAGGCTCAAAAGAGACTCCTGCTGCTGTGTATGCACAATACTGCTTTCAGGATGATTGCCCTTCGACACCAATGGCGCATCTGAAAGCGGGATTTCCTGCCTGCGACTGCGATCGCGATGCCAGTTCGCCACCAGGTTGTGCGCGATCCGGTATAACCAGGCTGAAAAGGGCACGCCCCGATCGGTATAATTCACAATATGGTTCATCGCCCGCTGGAAAACGCGCGCCGTCAGGTCTTCTGCATCGTTGGTGTTGCCGGTTCGGTAATAAATATAGTTATAGATTCGGTCAACATAACGTTCGTAAATCATCCCAAACGCATCACGATCGCCGCGCGAGGCCATCACCAGCACTTCTTCGTCGGTATAAACAGATTCCACCAGGTTAGCATCCTACCGGCGGTTTAACAAAAATAACCCCGCCGGATTTGAGAAGTTTCATCATAAAAGTATATCATTTCGCTTTGGAAAATGAGACCGGGATCAACCAGCCCCACGAACTCCTGGCGAATTCACCGCCCTGTGGCAGTTTTGCAAAAAACCAGGAATTCCCATTGGGCCAAGAGTTGGAATAATTCATCTATTTGGGAGTATCATAAGCCCTGAAAATAAATTTACCAGAGAGGAGCATCCCCCATGCGAGATTTGACAAATGAAATCCTTGAATTAATCCGGCGCACATCCAGCAGCCTGCCGCCGGACGTGGAAAAAAAGCTGCGCGAATCTGTGGAGCGAGAAACCCCCGGCTCGGCAGCGCGCGGCGCGTTGGAAACGATCCTTAAAAATGTGGAACTTTCCCGCGCCCAGTCTACCCCAATTTGCCAGGATACCGGCACCCCCATCTTCTACGTGCACTACCCCGAAGGCTGGAGTACGCGCAAACTCAAAGAGCAGATTCGTGCGGCAATGGTAGAAGCCACAAAAAAGTCGTATATGCGCCCCAATGCGGTAGATTCGATCTATGACAAGAACAGCGGCAATAACCTGGGCGGGGAGGATTTCCCGTCGGTGCATTTTGAAGAAGTTGATGCGGATGAACCACTTGTGATTGAGTTAATGCTCAAGGGTGGCGGATGCGAAAATGTGGGGGCCCAGTATTCCCTGCCCGATAATCGTCTCGGCGCGGGGCGCGACCTGGCCGGGGTGCGGAAAGTGGTTCTCGATGCAGTTCAAAAGGCCCAGGGCCAGGGATGTGCTCCGGGTGTACTCGGCGTCTCCATCGGTGGCGACCGCGGGTCAGCTTACATCAAATCCAAAGAAGTTTTATTTAGTGAAATGGGCACGCGCAACACAGACCCGAAACTGGCTGAACTGGAAGAGCGCCTGACGCACGAGGCCAACACGCTCGGCATCGGCCCGATGGGTTTTGGCGGCCAGACTACGGTGCTGGATACAAAAATCACCGGAATGCACCGCCTGCCTGCCAGTTATTTTGTCTCGGTATCGTATATGTGTTGGGCATACCGCCGCCGTAAGATGACGGTGACGGGTGTGGATGTGGTTTACGAATGAGGAGATAAACATGCGCGAAATAACAATCCCCATCAGTGATGATGACATTCGCAGCTTGAAAGTGGGCGAGCCTGTGTTGTTGAGCGGCATTATGGTCACTGGACGCGATGCGGCTCATAAGTGGATGATGGAAACGTTCATCAAAAAGACCCGCGAACCGCAAGGCGAGGACCTGGCAGTATATGATGAATTGAAGAAATTGCTCAACGGCGCGGTAATCTATCATTGCGGGCCGGTGGTGAGTGGGCTGGATACCAAAAACTATAAGTTTGTGGCCGCCGGGCCGACCACCAGCATCCGCGAGGAGCCATACCAGGCCGCTGTGATGAAGCATTTTAACGTTAAGGGTGTGATCGGCAAGGGCGGTATGGGTGCGAAAACGCTGCAAGGCTGCGCGGAAACTCCTGGCGTGTATTTCCACGCAATTGGCGGCGCCGCATCGTATATTGCCCAGCAAGTGGTCAGGGTGCTGGGCGTTTACAAGTTGGATTTTGGCGTGCCTGAAGCCATGTGGGTGATCGAGGTTAAGGATTTCCCGGTAGTGGTTACGATGGATAGTCACGGGGGCAGCCAGCATGTTGTGGTCGACGACAACTCAAGGAAGGCGCTGGATGAACTGCTGGCACAGCCATATTAGCCAGGCTCGTTTTTGATTATACAAGGCTTTCTTGCAGGCACGGTGTATGGCAGCACTCTTAAATCAACCCGCCTGGTGTAACACGCCCTTGCACAGATTAACTTTAGAAAGCCCTGTTCATTTTCGCATTTTCGCAATTTTGTTGCATACAGACTAAAATATTTCTATAATGGATGAACGTAAAATTACATCATTCCCCTTTGGAGGCTTTATGGCAAAACAAGCTACACTAAAACAACGCATGCAATATATGTTTGATAATGTCATGGCGGCTGGCACCCCGGCGATGATTGGCATGTTGGTGCTGTTCTCCCTTGTAATTATCGTTGTTGCAGGTGTCATTATTTCCATTGCAGGCATTTCTCAAGATGGCGAACCGCTTACCTTCAGCGAAGCCGCCTGGGAAGCCATGATGCGCACTCTCGATGCAGGCACGATGGGTGGCGACACCGGTTTCGGATATCGCCTGGTAATGTTTGCGGTTACGATCGGCGGTGTGTTCATCGTATCGAGCCTGATCGGCGTACTCAGCTCGGGCGTGGAATCTAAACTTGAAGAACTACGCAAGGGCCGCTCGGTAGTGCTCGAGAACAAACACACCGTCATCCTGGGGTGGTCTCCCCACGTTTTCACCATCATCACAGAACTGGTGGAGGCCAACTCCAACCAGAAAAACGCGGCCATTGCCATTTTGGCAGATAAAGACAAAGTGGAAATGGAAGATGAAATCCGCGCACGCGTGCCAGAGACCAAAACCACCCGTGTCATCTGCCGCTCCGGTTCGCCCATCGACCCCACCGATCTGGCCATTGTCAGCTTACACGATGCCCGCTCCATCATTGTACTACCCGCAGAAGATGATGACCCCGATTCTTTCGTTATCAAAACCATTCTGGCAATCACCAACGATCCCAACCGCCGCGAAGCCCCCTATACCATCGTAACCCAGCTTCATGATGAGCAGAACCTGAGCGTGGTTCGCATGATCGGGCAGCGCGACAATGTCAGCGCATTGCTGACCAGTGAGTTGATCGCACGGGTTACCGCCCAAACCAGCCGCCAGTCAGGGCTGTCTGTGGTTTACACAGAGTTGTTGGACTTCGGCGGCGATGAAATCTACTTCAAAAAAGAAGATACCATCACCGGGAAAACCTTCGGCGATGTGCTCAACGCCTACGCCACATCCACCGTCATTGGGATTTTCACCGCCGATGGAAAAACCATGCTCAACCCGCCGATGGATACCAAAATGGGGGCTGGAGATAAACTGGTCGTAATCGCCGCGGATGATGATGCCATCCATCTCAATAGTGAGAAACCCGCTGTTGTTGAAAGTTCGATCGTTACAGCCAAATCAGCCGCCACATCCGCGCCCGAACGCGGCCTGATTCTGGATTGGAACGCCAGTGCGCCTACAATTATTCGCGAGTTGGATAATTACGTGGCAAAAGGCTCCACTGTTACCGTGGTGGCCGATGAAAGTTTTGAGGGCGAAGCCCAGTCACTGGGCGAACTCGCCAACCAGCAGCTTATCTTCCAGGCCGGTAACACCACCAACCGCCAACTGCTCGATGGGTTAAACATTCAAGATTACGATCATGTCATCGTGTTGGCCGATACAAACCTGGGCACGCAAAAAGCAGATGCCCGCACCCTGGTCACACTGCTGCACCTGCGCGACATCGCCGAAAAGGATGAAACGCCTTTCTCGATCGTAAGCGAAATGCTGGACCTGCGCAACCGCAAACTGGCCGAAGTTGCCAACGTGGATGATTTTATCGTTAGCGACCATCTCATCAGCTTGATGGTAACCCAGTTGAGCGAGAACAGCGACCTGCACGATGTCTTTACCGACCTGTTCGATCCAGAAGGTTCAGAGATTTATCTCAAACCGGCAACAGATTACGTAATGACAGGTCAGGCTGTGAACTTCTTTACTATAACGGAAGCAGCCCGCCGCCGGGGAGAAACTGCACTTGGGTACCGGATCACAGCCGAGGCGCGGGATCAATCAAAATCATACGGTGTCCGCACCAATCCCAAAAAATCTGATATGGTAACTTTTGCCCCGGAAGACAAGGTAATTGTCCTGTCTGAGGGTTAGCAAATCAAAAGCCCTGAAGGTTGCAAAACTTTCAGGGCTTTTGGTTCGTATGTGGATTGTGCAATTTGCACAGTTCAAAGGAGAAAAAATGGATCTACTCGCAGTGCTAGGTTTTTTGTTATTCTGTTTGATGGGCTTTTTGGTGCTGGTTGCCCTTTCGGGCATCCGCTTCATTCCCAATAATCGGATTGGTCTCGTGGAAAAACGGTTCGGTATGAGTTCGGTGAAAGCTGGCCTGATTGCGCTGAACGGTGAAGCAGGCTATCAGCCACAGGTGTTGCGTGGCGGCCTGCACTATCTGATGCCGATCCAGTATGTTGTTCACATGATGCCGCTGGTAACCATCTCCCAGGGCAAAATTGGTTACATCTTCGCCCGCGATGGCGGCCAGCTTGACCCTTCGCAGGTTTTGGCATCCAACGAAGCTGTCCAGGATTTCCAGAATGTGACAGCGTTTCTGAAAAATGGCGGTCAACGCGGCCCGCAGCGCCGCATCCTGCGCGAGGGCACTTATGCTTTCAACCTGGTGCAGTTCGTGGTTATCACGGAAGAACGCGTTTTCTCGCTGCCAATGAGCCGTGAAGAAAACGATGTCATCCTGCGCATGGCTGAAGTGATTAAGGAACGCGGCGGCTTCCGCCCGGTAGTTATTAAGGATACCGATGACAAAATCGGCGTGGTGACAGTTCACGATGGGCCATCACTGGGCCAGGGTGAGATCATTGCCCGTGTGGTTGGGGATGACCCCGCCCAAGCTGAAACGTATCACAACAAGTTCCAGGATGCCGACCACTTCTTGAAAGCGGGCGGGCATCGTGGCCGCCAACTGCAGGTTTTGGTAGAAGGCACTTACTACATCAACCGCCTGTTTGCCACCGTGGAAATGATCCCAAAGACTATTATCGAGGTCGGTAATGTTGGGGTGGTGGTGTCTTATACTGGCGATACTGGCACAGATCTTTCCGGCACAGAATATCGCCATGGTGAGTTGGTTTCCAAGGGCAATCGCGGTGTCTGGAGCGAGCCGTTGCTGCCCGGTAAATACGCCTTCAACACCTACGCCGGGAAGGTGACCACCGTCCCGACCACCAACATCATCTTGAAGTGGATCCGCAACGAAGTTGGTGCACATCATTTCGATGAAAACCTGAGTGAAGTCTCGCTTATCACCAAGGATGCCTTCGAGCCAAATCTGCCGCTCTCGGTGGTAGTTCACATCGATTACCAGAAAGCCCCGCTGGTGATTCAGCGCTTTGGCGATATCAAACGCCTGGTGGAACAAACCCTCGACCCGATGGTTTCAGCTTACTTCAAGAACATCGGCCAGACGCGCACACTGATTCAACTGATTCAGGAACGCAGCCAAATCCAACAGCAGGCCAGTATCGAGATGAAGGAAAAGTTCGAGCACTACAACCTGGCCCTGGAAGAAGTGCTGATTGGCACGCCATCCTCCCCGGCAGGCGATACGCAAATCGAAACCATCCTGATGCAGCTGCGCTCACGCCAGGTAGCCGCTGAACAGGTGGAAACCTACAACCAGCAAGAAAAAGCCGCTGTTAAGGAACGCGAACTGCGTGAAGCGCAATCCCGCGCCCAGATGCAGACCAAGATGACCGAGGCAGAGCTCAGCATCAGCATCCAGACCAACCAGGGTAAGGCTGAGTACCAGCGCTCCATCCAACAGGCGGCTCAAATCCGCGCGCTGGCCGAAGCAGAAGCGGAAAAGACCGCCCGCATCGGTATCGCCCAGGCACTCGCCACCGAAGAGCAGGTACGCGCCTATGGCGGCCCACAGTTCCAGGTGACACAAACGGTGCTCAACCGCTTTGCGGAAGCCATCCAAACCTCCGGCGTGGATGTTGTGCCACGTATCATGGTCACTGGCGGCGGGAATGCCGAAGGCAGCAACACATCTGGCAGTATCATGGAAGCCTTGCTGACCATGCTGCTCTCTGAGCGCTACAGCGCCCTGGCAGGCGAGAACGAAAAAGAACAGCGCTCCCCCGAAGCCGACGCCATCCGTCAGCAGATTTATGACAGCATGAAAAAGCCGGCAAGCGGCGAAAGTGAAGGGAAGAAAGAAAAGCAATAGGCAAGTTGACACAAAATGAGTAAAAAGTGCCCCGGCGGAATTAATCCACCCGGGGCACTTCCACATCTTCCACAAACTCGTTAACTCCTGACATCTACCCCCGCCTGCTCCAATTCAACCCACACCAGCCTCGCATTCTCCAGCGCTTCGACATTATCCCCATGCAAACACAACGTATCGGGCAATATCACCCGCTCGCCAAACCGAATCCCATCCCGCGCCAGCCGGATAGCGTTTTGCGCCACCGCTTGTGGATCATGCAGCACCGCCCCCGGCAACTTGCGCGACATCAACGTACCATCTGGATTGTAATTCCGGTCAGGGAAAGCTTCATTTGCCACACTCAGGCCGATTGCCCGCCCCGATTCCACCAAAACGGAGCCAGCCAGCCCTACCAGGATCAGATCCCGGCTGAATCGTTTAACCGCCCTGGCAACAGATTCCGCTAAAGCAGCATGGATTGCCGCCTGGTTATACAACGCCCCGTGGGGTTTAACGTGCCGAAGTTCCACCCCCTCGGCCTTTGCAAAAGCCGCCAAAGCCCCTACCTGATAAAGCACCAGCGTCTCGGCCTCCTCCGGGCTGATGGTCATCTCGCGCCGCCCAAAGCCCTGCAAATCTGGCCAGCCGGGATGAGCGCCAATCGCCACACCATGCTGTTTTGCCAGTCGCACCGTTGCCTGCATGACAGATGGATCGCCCGCGTGAAACCCGCAGGCAATGTTGGCCGAGGTAATGAACGGCATAATAGCAGCATCGCTGCCGAGGCTGTAACAACCAAACGATTCGCCCATATCACAATTGATATCAATATTCATATCTCACCACAATCTCCCGTTTACCCCGATTGTACACCCCGCAATTGCCGCAACCTTCCCAAACCTGCGCACAGAGCGGGAACTCATCAAAGTAAAATGACCCCGTTTGGGGTCATTTTACTAATTTGCACAACCTGGGCGATTGATCGATTAAATATGCCCGACAAACTTCGCCACCAGCTTATCCTTAGGCTGGTAACCGCTGACACGCTCGGCCACCTTGCCACCTTTAAACATAATCAGGGTTGGGATGCCCATGATGCCGTACTGCATCAACACATTGGGATTTTGGTCAGCATCGCATTTGACCACCTTGGCTTTACCCTGCCACTCAGTATAAAGTTGTTCCACAATGGGTGCGATCATCTTGCACGGGCCACACCACACTGCTGTAAAATCCACCAGCACCGGCTGGGCGGAATCGAGAACTTCACTTTTGAAGTTCTTCTCAGTTACATAAGGTACTTCTGCCATATGATTTCTCCCTTGAGAATTTTGTTTCGCAATCTTATCATGCCTGGGCTGGAAAGTTCCACCAGGTTGGAATGTTAAAACAAGCCAGTAATGGTCAGCCAGCGACTGCCTGGCAGCATGGTTACACCCAGAATGACCAGCAACAGAGACAAGACAATGGCAAAAAGAGTATTGCGGTAGCGTTTGTTGTCATCGGCCTTTTTCCACATGGCGGGCAGGTGAGCCACGATTACCGCCAGCAACATGGTGGTGAGATGCTCCAACCGGTGACTCAACATCAGCCCGCCAGGGATCATCATCCCATTCCAGAAGAAAAAGATGAAACCGAGCAAAAGCTGAAGATCCATCAGCCCGCCAAAAGCGCCGGAAAGCGCCCGAGCAGACTTATCAAAAGGTTGTTTTTGCAACCAGCCCAATGCAAATTTGACAATTGCCGCCATCGCCACCAGTACAGTTAGCCAACGAACAATTGAGTGAAGGGTAAGTATGAACGTCATAAAAATCTCCTGTGATGAAGTTGTGAGCCGGATTATAACCCCATCGGGCAAGTTCAGTTTTAGGGCTTTTGCCAAACCGGCTGGGTATCGCATCAGGGCTTTCATAAAATCCAAAACTGAGGTGAGGGTTAATCGGCCAAAACCTTAACACCAAGACGCGGTGGTTTCAGGTTTGGATTATCTGGCATTTTTTTAGATTCGTTGACGAAATGAGAGTTTGGTTGTAAAATAGCCGTCGCCTTGTGAAAGGCTATGGGCCCATAGCGCAGTTGGGAGCGCGTCTCAATGGCATTGAGAAGGCCGAGGGTTCGAATCCCTCTGGGTCCACACAATCGTAGGACAGGCGCAAAGCCTGTCCTACTTGCTAAAAAGCCAGAATAGGAGTAGTAGGTCATCCCGTCAGCGAGTTGGGAAAGTAAGGTGGAAGCCCAGCACAGCACTTAACGGGAGCGCACCCGGAAGGGTATCCAAGACCGAACTCGCCTGTTATTCCGAAAGGAAGGCTGTGCTGGTGATCTCAGTAGTCAGCGCCGGGTTGGCCCGTTATAGCGTCAAAGTGGTACATCGACATTAATATCGATGTACAAACCGGGTGGTACCACGGAGATTCTCTTCGTCCCTGTAGTGGATGAAGAGTTTTTGTTTTAATCCCAAAAAGTGACTGCCACCTGATAACCGAGTAGGAGGCCGAAATGAAAAAGATAATCCAAAATATTCGTAACACGATGCGAGATATACGCGCCACGCTTGGCCGTCTTCTTCAACCGAGGCCCACCCTTCAGCCAATCCCTGTCCGTTCACGCCGGAATGCCCGATTATAACGCGACGTTCATGTTGCAATTATCAATAATAAACTGCGCGATGTAAATATCGCGATACGAAAAAGGAGCTAGAATGGCCCCAAAAGCCTATAACCCGAAAGAAATTGAACCGAAATGGCAGGAAAAGTGGGAAGCCGACGGCCTGTACCACTCTGATATTGACGAGAGCCGGCCCAAGCACTATGCCCTGACCATGCTGCCCTATCCCAGCGGCGACCTGCACATCGGCCACTGGTATGCCATGACCCCATCCGATGCCCGCGCGCGTTATATGCGCATGAAGGGCTACAACGTCATGTTCCCGATGGGTTTTGACGCCTTCGGCCTGCCCGCTGAGAACGCCGCCATCAAGAGCGGCATCCACCCGATGGTGCGCACCCGCGACAACATTGTGCGGATGCGCAAGCAGCTGCGCTCGATGGGCGCGATGTTTGACTGGCGGCGCGAGATGGTTTCGTGCGAGCCCGAATATTACAAATGGACCGAATGGTTCTTCATCCAGCTGTACAAAAAAGGCCTGGCCTACCGCAAACTATCGCCGGTGGATTTTTGCCCGAAGTGCAACACCACCCTGGCGCGCGAGCAGGTCTGGGGTGACGACCGCCACTGCGAGCGCTGCGGCACGCCCGTCATCAAGAAAGACCTGTCGCAGTGGTTCTTCCAGGCCACCAAATACGCCGACGAACTGCTGAGATTTGACGGAATCGACTGGCCGGAACGGGTGCGCACCTTGCAAACCAATTGGATTGACCGCTCGGAAGGCGCGAGCGTGATTTTCCATACTGCTCCCTCACCCCTGGCCCCTCTCCCTGTGGGAGAGGGGGGAGATCCCATCGAAGTATTCACCACCCGCCCCGACACCTTGTTCGGTGCGACCTTTATGGTTTTCTCCCCCGAGCATCCGCTGGTGGACAAAATCACCACGCCCGAGAATAAGGACGCCGTCGAAGCGTACAAGGCCCAGGCGGCGCGCCAGAGCGACATCCAGCGCGGGGCCGTGGACAAGGAAAAGACCGGCGTTTTCACCGGCGGATACGCCATCAACCCGGTTAATAACGCCAAAATCCCGATCTGGATCGCGGATTACGTGCTGATGAGCTACGGCACCGGCGCAATCATGGCCGTCCCGGCCCACGATGAGCGCGACTTTGCCTTTGCGCGCAAGTTTGGGCTGGAGATCATCCCGGTTTTCAAGGCGGAGGGCGCGCCCGACCCCGATGGGGCTACCATGGAAGCGGCCTTCATCAGCGAAGGTGTGATGATCAACTCCGCCCACTTTAACGGGACAAAGGTCAACGTCGAGAAGGGGCGCAAGAACCCATCCATCGCGGCGATGATCGACTGGTTGGAGGAAAAAGGCATCGGGAAGGAAATGGTCAACTATCGCTACCGCGACTGGTTGATCAGCCGCCAACGCTACTGGGGATCGCCCATCCCGATGATTTATTGTGAAAAAGATGGCTGGAATCCGGTTCCCGAAGACCAGCTGCCCGTGACCCTGCCCGAAGACGTGGAGTGGAAGCCGACGGGTGAATCGCCGCTGAAGCTGCACCCAACCTGGAAGAACACCAGTTGCCCGGTCTGCGGCGGCCCCGCTGAGCGCGAAACCGATACGATGGACACCTTTATGTGCTCATCGTGGTATCACCTGCGCTACCTGAGCCCCTGGTGTGATACGGCTCCGTTTGACGATAAAGAATACAACTACTGGATGCCCGTGGATGTCTACACCGGCGGCATCGAGCACGCCACCATGCACCTGCTGTACACGCGCTTTTTCCACAAGGCGCTGCGTGACATGGGCATCACTGAAGGCAACGAGCCGATGACCCAACTGCGCAACCAGGGCATGGTACTGGGCGAGGACAACGAAAAGATGTCCAAAAGCCGTGGCAACGTGGTTGCCCCTGATGAACTGGTGGAAAAATACGGCGCGGATACCGTCCGCGCGTACCTGATGTTCTTCGCGCGCTGGGAAATGGGCGCGCCGTGGGACAGCAAGGGTATCGAAGGCTCGTCGCGCTGGGTACGCCGGACGTGGGCGCTGTTTACGGACGATGTCAAAGGTGGCACACCTACGCCTGAAACCTTGCGCGACCTGCGCCGCAAAGTCCACCAAAAACTAAAGCGCATCACCCGCGACTTTGAGAACTTCGAGTTCAACACCATCGTCTCCGGGCTGATGGAGTTGCTGAACGAGCTGTACAAAGCCCGTGAGGCGGGCGCGGCTGGATCAGCAGCGTGGCAGGAAGCCCAGGAAATCTACGTCAAAATGATGGCCCCGGTCACCCCGCACATCGCCGAAGAACTGTGGACGGATGTTTTGGGCAAGAAATACAGCATCCACACCCAGCAATGGCCCACAGTGGACGAAGAAGCCGCAAAGGAAGACGAAATCACCATCCCGGTGCAGGTCAACGGCAAACTGCGCGACCGGGTAGTGATGCCCGCCGAGGCCAGCGATGAGGATATCAAAGCAGCAGCGCTAAAAGCCGAAGGCGTGGTCAAGCACCTGGAAGGGCAAACGCCCAAAAAGGTGATCGTGGTGAAGAAATCGTTGGTTAATATCGTGGTGTAGTAAATGGTGAACGGTAAGTGACAATTGAAGACCCCGAAGGCTTACCCCTCGGGGTCTTTTGCTTCAACCGATGACTTCTTAAGCACTGAACAGGATTTTTGTTAAAGTTTTTAGTGGTCACGCAAAGAGCGAACATTACACCTAAGCGTTTTACAGCTGAGACACGAAACCACAGAGAAAACCCCTAAAAAACGCCGTGGATCGGTGTCTCAGTAGTTCTCTGGGGTTCCAATTTAAGAAGGTCTCGATGCACAGGAAGAACAGGATTGCCAAAAGCGTAAAAGTCATGCACAATGGAGACTTGGAAACGCCAGGCAGGCCAAATGATGATGAGACTGGAGCAATCTACGATTTATTCCTGTTTTAAGATCAGAGTACGTTACACCCTGCGCAACGAAAAACCTTGCACACGCGAAGCATACATGTCGCAAGATACACTTCTTTTGCTAAACTTAACCACAAATCAATCTCAAAGGAGAAAATCAAATGATAAAAAAAACCTGGATGGTGCGTGTGTTCTCAGGGCTGCTGATGCTGGTTTTGGCTGTATCCCTGGCAGCCTGTGATGAAGATACCCCGGATGCTGAACAGCCTGCTGGCGATCAGCCTGCGTCCGAACAGTCTACAGGCGAAGAACCAACTGCTGGACAACCTGCGGCTGTGGATGCCAATCCTATCGTAGGAACGTGGAAAGATGCTGATGGCACTTACACTTACACCGAAGATGGCAGGATGCTGACCAATGACCAGGATGATGGCACAACCTACGTTTATGAAAACGAGACGCTCACAGAAACTTATTCTGATGGCAGCTCGCGCACATACAAGCTGCAATTCGACAGCAGTGGGCTAACCTTGGTGGCAGATGATGATGGCAGCGTGTATGTGCTGGAACGGGTAGATGAATCTCCCGTTGTCACCGAGCCACAGCCCCCCAGCGGGAGTGACAACCCACCCGCTGCTGGCAGCGTGGAACTGGGTTTCCAGCCCGCAGTGAACGGGTTCAGCTTTGAAAACTATGGCGATGACCAGCAAGTAACCAACCTGACACCGGTGGAAATGCGGCGCATGTTTGGCGATAAGGTCTGCGCCAGCATCGAAAGAGATACTTGTATCCTGATTCCACCGGCAGAACAATGGATGGAACAGAATAACGCTGGCATGAGCGGTGGTCATTGCGAAGGTTTTGCTGCGCTCAGTTTGTTGTTCTACTCAGGGATAGTGGACCCGAACCAGTTTGGCGCACCCGTTGCCGCAGAACTGCAACTGGATGGGAATGAACCGCTTCAGCGCGAAATCGCTTATTGGTTTACCACCCAGGCTACTGAACCCGCACGGGCTTCCATTATCAAGGGTACCCCATCTGAAATTGTGACGGCTTTGCAAAACGCTTATGCTGCTGGGCGCAACAGCCCTGAAACCTATGCCATCGGTATTTACAAAGCGGATGGCACTGGCGGACACGCAGTTACAGCCTATGGAGTTGAAGATCAGGGTGGCGGCGTTTTCTGGATCATGATCTATGACAATAATTATCCCAATGAAGCCCGCCACATCATCGTAGATACCAACGCAGATACCTGGGAATACGAAGCGGCGATTAATCCCCAGGTTGAATCAGAGTTGTATCAGGGAGATGCGAACACCCAAACATTGGAAATCGTTCCAACCAGCGCGCGGCTGGGCGAGCAAATCTGCGATTTCTGTTCTGAAAGTGTCAGTGACAACGGTCATGGCCCGGTTTTGGCTGCGCCGGCCCCACGCTACAACGAAGTTTGGATGGAAGGGGATGCCGCTTTCCTGCTCACTGACAGCCGCAACCGGAAATTGGGCTTTGATGGAACCACCTTTGTCAATCAAATCCCCGAAGCGCAGGTCACGCACCTGAAGGGCCCATCACTGGCTGACCAGGATGTTCCCCCGGTTTACAAACTACCCATAGGGCTGGGTTTTACCTTGTTGATTGACGGTGATACCATCAAAAACAAGGAAGAAAACTCTACCGATGCAGTTATGATCGGCCCAGGCTACTACATCGGTGTGGAAGGCATTTATATGGATCCGGGGCAAAAAGACACCCTGACCCTGACCGGGGATGGCAAATCTATCTCTTACAAGACCGACTACAGCGAATCTCCCTTTATAATCATAGGAATTGAGCGCCCGACCGCTGATTTTGAGCTTGAACTTCAGGGGAAAGATATCCAACCTGGATCGGAAACCATTGTGGAATTTGATGCCGAAAAAGGCGTCCTGGTTTTGCGCTCCACTGCGGATGAATATGGTGTGTTCTATCTTGCGATCACCCGCATTGACGATGAGGGCGAAGAAACCTTTGAAACCGGCGATGAAGGGATTGAGCTGCAGCCTGGCGATATTATCTATTTCAACGTTGGGAACTGGGATGGGCAGGGGAATAGCCTGGAAATCCAGTTTGATGATGGCGGCGATGGCACGATTGACGAAACCATCAATATGGCCGATGAGCAGTGAATTAAATTGGGCAAAATGATTGACTTGATGTTGTAAAAAGTAACCCTGGTTACTTTTGTTTGCCAAAGCCGCCCGGAGCTGATTTCCGGGCGGCTTTTTGTTCAGACAGGGTGAAAACTATTGTTTTCTTGTCTATTATTGGCGTTGGTTACAGATAGGCTTGTAGTTCTTGCAATGTGGGCGCGGCAGATGCGCCGCCACGTTTTGTTACGGATAATCCACCGCAGATGTTGCCGTAGCGCAGGCAAGTTTCCATCGATTCGCCACGCAAGGCTGCGGCCAGGAATCCGGAGTTGAATGAATCGCCAGCGCCGGTGGTGTCGATGGCGGTGACATTCAGCGCGGGAGATTGCCAGGTTTGGCTGCCTGCCCGGGCAAATGCGCCCGCAGCGCCAGCCTTGATGATCACTACCGGGCAGTATTCGGCCAGTTTGGCGGCAGCCTGCTGCGGGTCGGTGAACCCGGTCAGTTGGGCGGCTTCGCTCTGATTGGGTGCGAAAATGTCAATCGCGCCGAGCAGTTCTTTTAATCCCGCCTCTTCGAGCGTGGTGGTGATGTATTGGCAATCAACGTAGACACGCGCGCCGTTTTGGTGGGCTGTGTTTACTAATTCCCGGCTGGCAGGTGTTCCGTCAAAGGGCAGGTTGTAGACCCATTTGGGGCGTTGGGTTATGATCAGGGCACGGTAATCTTGCTCCGGGTGGGGATCCATGTAGCTGATGAAGCCCCGGTCATAGGAAAATGAAAAGGCGATGCTGATGCTGCGGAGTGGCGCCTCCAGGTGAGTGAACAGGCTGGTGTTGAGGCCTTCGCGCTGCGCTTCTTCGAGCAGGAAGCGGCTGAACAGGTCGTTGCCAAGGCGCGCGGCCCAGCGCACATCTACACCGAGGCGTTTGAGCGCTACTGCCAGGATGTATGCGCCGCCGGGGGCGATTTCCATGCTTTCGCCAAAGATGTCGGCACCCAGGCGTGGGGTTTCGCTCAGGCCGGTGATAATGACATCACAAAAGTAGTCGCCAAAAAGGAGGATATCTGGGGTTGAGGACATGGGGTTTTAGGGTTTGAGTGCGTTTTTGATCTCATCCATCAGTTTTTGGCCCTGGAAGCCTTGTTTTTTGAGTACGGATGAGACGGTTTCTTTGAGCCGATCCAGTTCTGTGGCGGTCAGGTCTTTGGCGCTGATTACGATGATAGGCAGGTAACGGGTCTGGGGGTCGGCGCGCAGGGTTTCGATGACGCCAAAGCCATCGAGACGCGGCATCATGATGTCGAGCAGGATGACATCGGGGCGGGATGCGGCGACTGCTTCCAGCCCGGCAATGCCATCGAAGGCTGAATCAAGCTGGTATTCGGTTTCGGGCAGGAACTGGCGCAGCATGTCGGCGACATTTGGATCATCATCGATTACCAGTACGTGTTTTAGGCTGTTGGGTTCGCCACCTGTGAAGCGTTGGAGGGCATCTCGAACCGCTAGCGGGTTGAGCGGTTTGAGCAGGTAAGCGGATGCGCCCAGGCGAAAGCCAAGAGCTTTTTTATCCACGATGGTGAGCAGGATGACAGGGATGCTGGCGGTGGCCGGGTTTTCTTTCAGGTCGTTGAGGGTTTGCCAGCCATCTCCGCCGGGCATGACGACATCCAATAGGATGGCGTGGGGCTGTTGTTCGACAGCCATGCGCAGGCCGTCTTGCGCGCTGCGTGTGCCGGTGATGGTGTATTCTTGTTGGGCGAGATTTTCTTGGAGCAGGTAGACGGCATCGGGATCGTCATCGATGACCAGCAGGCGCTTTTTGGTGGGGTCGGGGCGAGAGCTGGCAGTGGCGCCTGGGGTGGAAGCAGTTTCTCGGGTGAGTGGTTCTTCCAGAGTGGGGATGGCTTTGTTCTGGTAGTAGATCGGGATGAGGAGTGTGAAGGTTGAGCCCTGGCCGGGTTGGCTTTCAACGCTTATGTCGCCGCCGAGCAGGCGCGCCAGGTTGCGGCTGATGGCAAGCCCCAGCCCGGTGCCGCCATATTGGCGCGTTGTGCTGGCATCGGCTTGTTGGAATTCTGTGAAGATGCGCGACTGGGCTTCTGCACTGATGCCGATGCCGGTGTCGCTGACAGTGATAAGCAGGTTTTCGCCATCCTGCCGGGCGGCAAGGGTGATCTGGCCGCTGTGTGTAAATTTGGCGGCGTTGCTGAGCAAGTTGAGGAGGATCTGGCGGATTTTGTCCTGGTCTGAGTAGATGTGGGTCAGGGTTTCGTCCACGTGTTTTGTGAGGGTCACCTCGGGTTTGAGCATGGGGTGGATGGTGTTGGCGCACAGGTCGATGAGGGCGATGAGTCGGAATTTGGCGGGCAAGACATCCATACGGCCTGCCTCAATCTTGGAGATGTCAAGTACGGTGTTGATGAGATTAAGCAGGTGTTCGGCGCTGTTGAGAACTTTATCGAGGTTTTCGAGCTGTTTGTCGGGCAGCAACCCCTCGGCTTTACGCCGGACAATGCGGGTGAATCCAATGATGGCGTTGAGCGGGGTACGCAGCTCGTGGCTCATGTTGGCCAGGAAGGTGCTTTTGGCACGATTGGCAGATTCGGCGGCATCGCGGGCCTGGCGCAGTTCTTCTTCCAGGCGTTTGCGCTCGGTGATGTTGCGCATGATGACAATAATCTGCGTTACCTGGCTGTCTTTGCCCTTTATGAAGGCCGCGCTGGCTTCCACGAATAAGAGCCGGCCATCTTTAGTGTAACGTTGGGTTTCAACATCCAACACCTGGCCATCTTTGAAACCGCGCAAGGTGTAGTCGCGTAGTTCAGATTGCCTGTCGGCTGGCACAAATTCCAGGTTGTCGGTCAGCATTTCTGGGAGCTGCCAGCCAAAAGTCTGGATAAAAGCGCGGTTGATGAATAATGCCACCCCCTGGGGGTCGTACACGACGATCGGTTCTGGAGAAAGATCGAGCAGCAGGCGGTGATGTTCTTCACTGGCATGGAGGCTTTCGTTGACAGCCTCCAGCTTTTGCAGCACCTGGTAGGTTTCTTCGAACTGTTTGATCACAAGCTGGGCGGTGATGTCTGCCGCTTTATGAGCAACCCGTATTTCAGAGCGCAATAATTCATTTTCATTTTGGTTGGTTGCTTGTGTCATGTGGTTAGATTATCCAGTTGCAGGTTTTTACCGCTGTTTCTCCATATGCGTTTACGCGGTATAAACAGTTCGATTATTGCACAGATTATATGGCAAGGCAATGCCCATCCCTTCAGGCCACAGGGCTTTGAGGCAATCTACAACATCGAAACCGCCAAGAAGCCACGGGGCCAAATTCTTTGTTTGGGCATCGTATGATATCCTGGCAAACCTGGCGGTAAAAAGCTGATTTTAAGAAAGCCCCGATCGAGATTGATGCATTTGCAGGATGAAGATGGTTACGGCCATTCGTGCTCCAGGAAATCAAAAACGCCCGGCTTTTTGATGGCGCGGGCGTTTGGTATTCTATCAGCCAGGTTAGCCGAGATGCATCGGCATAATGACGTGCAGGAAGTGTTCGTCACCAACCGGTTTGATCACGCCAGGAGCATTGGGCGCGCTGGTTTCGATGGCGACATTGGGGGTTTTGATGACTTCCAGCACCTCGCGCAGGAATTTGACATTGAACGCAATTAATAGCGGGATGCCATCCACTGTCGCTTCCACCAAAGTCTCATTTTTGCCGGTTTCTTCAGAGTGTGCCGAAATTTCCACTTCGCCGGGCTGGAGTTCCCCGCTGTTTTTGATGTTCAGGCGCACAATATTCGAGCCTTCGCGCGCAAAAATCTCAGCCTGTTTGCAAGCCTTGAGTAGTGATGCGGTTGAAACCAGCGTGCGCGACTTGTGTGAACGCGGGATAATCTGCTGGTAATCGGGGAAAGTCCCATCAATGAGTTGTGAAACCAGTTCAGCATCTTTTACGCGGAAAACCACCTGCCCACGCCCTTTGGGCATCACCATCTGCACCTGCTGTTCGCCATCTGAAGCAATACGCGCCAATTCAGAGAGCGCCCGAGCCGGGATGATGGCCGTCACCGGGCTGGGAGCCACCGCTGAAAGCGTCGATTTTCGCACCGATAGCCGGTATCCATCTGCGGCGGCCATCGTTACCGTATCTTTATCCACGCTGACCAGCACACCCATCAAAACCGGGCGCGCCTCATCGGTGGATGCCGCAAAAGCCACTTGCTGGATCATTTCTTTGAAATCGGCCACACTGATATTGATGGCGTTATCGAAATCAGGCACAGGCATGGGCGGGAATTCCTGGGCGTCGATGCCTTTGACATCGTTTTTCGATGCGCCAGACTGGATATGCAGCGTCTGTGTGCGAGTATCCAGGTTCAGGTGCACCTGGTTATCGGGCATGGTGTTCACCAGGTCGGCAAACATGCGCGCAGGTACGGTGGTGGAGCCTTCTTCTTCGATTTTCGCGCCAATCCAACAGGTGATACCCATCTCGAGATTGGTGGCCGAAAGGCGCAGACGGCCTTCATCGGTGGCAATCAGCACATTGGCAAGCACCGGCAGTGTGGAGCGGGGCGAAACAGCGCGTGAAACGGCGCTCAAACCACGGGTCAGGTTTTCTTGTAGGACGGTAACTTTCATCGGCGGTTATCTCCTGCTGGGAATCGGTAAAAAAAGTATATCATGAAAACAAAAAGCGGCAAAAACAGTTCACGAGGGCTATAGACCGCCCACCAGCGCGCTAATCACAATCATCAGCACGACAAAGGCTGTTTGCAGGCCAAATAATGCCGCCATCACATACACCACAATCATCCAACCGGGGGCAGATGAACTGGATTGCACCTCCCGGCCTTCTGCCAGGGTGCGAATCATTTGCGCTGCCCGGGCAAAATCTGCCCTGGATATGCCACCCGGCCATAACCAGCCTTCTACCGGCTGGGGCACGACCACTTTCTTTCCCTGGAATTCTTTCAGCCACAAACGCAGCGCCTCGGGCGGGTCAAAAGCCAGGCTGGAGGGCAATACCACTGCCTGGGCTGATGCTGGCGCTTCGGGCAGGCCCTGTTCCACTGGCTGGGCTGCCACAGGGACATCTGGCGCGGCCTTTTTCATTGCTTCGATAAACAGCGCCGAAAAACCGCTATTTTCGCGTTCAAACACCAGCACAGCATAGCCAGCTTGCAACCCTGAGAGTGCGCTGGCAGCCTGCAAGCCATCGCGCCGCAAGGATGCCAGGTGATAAGCCAGGAAGATGGCAAAGAGTACCAGCACTTGCAGTGCGTTCAGCGTGGTGGTAAGAAAATCGTTTGCGCGATAACCACCCAGCAGAGCGTTAAACAACTGGTAGGCTAGCACCACTGCCGAGATCATCCCGCCGATCACGCAGGCAAAGATGACCAGGTACAGGTAGAACTTGCGCACCAGCGAGCGCCGGGCGTGATCGCCGCTATCACCCGGGTTGAGCGATTCAGCTTGCATCGGTCTCCAGGTCAGCAGCCAGAGTGGCAGCCCGGCAAATAGCGCGGCAATAGCCCCGGCCAGGCGTGGGCGCAGCGTATCTCCCCACAGGATGTTGAAGGAGCCAGCGATAATATTTACGAGGAAAGAGAGTATCAGTGAGAGCCCCACAAAGGTGGCGATCAGCCCGATGAAGGAGAGAATATAAAAATATAAACGCTGCATTCCGGCGCGGCGCGGCAAGTCAGTTTCAGCGCGGATGTCTATTGCCAGCCAGTGCCCATAATAGGCCCAAACCGCTGCCAGCGGCACACCAATGGCGATGGAAAGGCTGGCCTGTCGCAGCATTTCTTCCCAACCCATTGCTTCACCTAGCAGGCGGCGCAGCAACACATCCAGCACGATGCCTGCGGAAGTCAGGACAACCACTACCCCGGCCAGCGAGAGGATGTATAGCACACCCATTCGCAGCATTGCCCCGCGCTCCCTGGCTTCGGCCTGGTAAGCGGCCTGGCAGACCTGCCACATATACGCCCAGATCGGCGCGCCGATTAGAACCATGGCTGTGCCGTTGACAAATAGTTCCAGCCCGGCCTCGCCCAGTACGCCGGTGGGAATGTAAAACAAGAATCGCAGTGTTTGCTGGACACCAAAAATGGATAGGATCAAACCGTAAAACACCCAAATGTAGCGGTAAATCCGGCGGATGGCTGCGAAATCATCACTACTGGCGATATTTTTCCAATTGTTGCGCAGCACCGTAAAAAAGTAGGCTGCCGCAATTCCATTCATAATGATCGCAATAATGTTATCGAGCAAGGTTTGCTGCCCGCCCAAGATGGCGCGCGCGCTGCTGATTCCCGCAGTTTGGATGAAGGTGCGGTTGAAGAGCGCCAACACATTTTGTGTGCCGGGAACAAATGTGGCGAGCAAGATCCCGTACAGGAAAATCGCCCGCAAGGTGGAGGCTCGTTCTTCTTCATCATGTGATGCAGCGCGCTGGGCCCAAACCCAGTGCAACAGGAAAATGGGTAAACCAACCAGGATGAGCGCCAGGGCCTGGGCCAGTGTATCGGGGCCAGGGGTGAGTGCGCTGGAAAGCATGGTGCGCATCAGGCCAATCAGCCCCCATAAAATTACCTCGATGCTGATAAAAGCTACAGCGTAAAAATACAATCTGCGGATGGTACGCATAAGTTCCTCGCTTTATCTGTCAACGCGTCAGGGTTTGGCGGGCATGGCTGTAACCTGGTACCACTCCCAGTTCCAAAAATTGCCCGAGGGCATCTGCTTGAGCTTCCATCCACCACCTTGGTTGATTAGCACAGCCCGGTCGGTGTTGCGATATCCACTGGAGAAGGGATCACCAGAGCGGTAAACCACGCTGACACTGACAACAGCTTCCCCTTCGGCAGTTTTCTCCACCGAGCCAATTTCGATGCCTGCACCTTCGGGGTAAACCATGCCATTGATGAAGCTCTCGCGGAAAGAGTCATAGTTGGGCTTATCCTTATCTTCAGCCAGGTAACCATAGGCTTTCTGGTAATCGCGCTTGTATATCGCAATGACATAATTGCGCACTACACCCTCCGGGGTATCATCTGCCACATAGGTGAGTGGATCCTGGCGGATGAAAAAGACGGCGAGTGAAATAATAATAAGAAGGGCTATCCCAACCAGGATGCCCAAGAGAAAGCGATCTTGTTTCATGTTTTTTCCTTTCAGGGATTGCGCCGCACAGGTTTGCGGCGGGAAGAGCGACGAGGTCCATGACCAGGACGCGCGGCGATGACCGCAAAAGGGCCCAAAACAGGCACAAAAATGGCTATGGCACCCCACAAAGCCAGTTCAGCAACCGTTAACCTTCGGTGGCGCAGATACAACAAAGAAATGAACAGCCCGACCATCATGTAAGTAAACAACATGCTGCGCAAAAGGTCAGGGATCATACGTTAATTGTATAGAGTCTCAACCCAAATGGCAAGCGTCATTCAATCGTGTACAGGTGATCATCTTTGGAAATGTGGATTTGCAGCCAGCTGCTGGCGCTGGCATCCCACAAATTGGGAGACCAGGTTTCCAGCCCGGAGGGGATACACTCACCCTCGTACACTCCAGGCAGGATTTTGGCAGAATCACACAACTGCGCCGGGCGCTGGTCGCCGATAAACGGGCTTTTGGCAGGCTGGTTCTCTTTCAACGGCGTGGGTTCGCAGTTGTTCGACCAGGTTT
Organism: uncultured Anaerolineae bacterium; assembly: GCA_903822545.1. GTDB lineage: Bacteria > Chloroflexota > Anaerolineae > Anaerolineales > Villigracilaceae > CAIJPN01. The sequence continues at coordinate 37,737 of CAIJPN010000114.1, forward strand.
TCCCATCGGGCAAGCGACAAAAACTCTGGTTGGCGATTTCCACAATGCCGTAAGATTGGGCATCGTAGAGCAGGTTAGATGCTGAAATCAACCGCACCGTATCGCCGCGATTGCTAAGCAGGAGTTTGGTAACCGATGAGAAGAACACCAATCGCTGCCCCGGCTGGATTACGGTGGACGGGAAAGTGAACGGGTTGGAATCGCCGCGTCCATCATCCAGTTTCCAACCAGAAAGGGTAGCGGGAGCCAGCCCAAGATTGATCAACTCAATATATTCGTCCCCGGTATTAACAAGGCCATCGCCGTTGAAATCTGAGCGCGGGTAAGGCACAAATTCGTTAATCACCACATTGCTGACTGCCACCGGCCTGGGAGTAGATGTGCGGTAGGGTGTGGCGCTGCGCATGGGGGTGCGTGTGCGGGTAGGGGTGCGTGTGCGGGTGGGGGTGCGTGTGCGCGAGGGGGTGGGTGTGCGCGATGGGGTGGGTGTGCGCGATAGGGTGGGTGTGCGCGTGGGCGTGCGTGTGATCGTGGGTGTGTTGGATGGCGTGCGGGTTGGGGTTTTCCCATCTGCCCAGTTAGCCTGCCCGGGTGTACCATAGATTGGGTTGCCCAGGCGATCCTTCACGAAACTTGTCCCGGCAAAAGAAACCCACAGCGAATCGACTTCAACGGCTGTGCTGCTGTTCCGCTCCATGCTGGTGTAATTTGGGAAACCTTGCCCGGCAGGCCAGGAACCTCCATTACCATTGGCGGTATCTACCAGGGATGCGCTTGGCCCATACAAACGCAGTGTGTCACTCGTCAAAGAAAGCGCCGGTGAGAAAGTCTGATCGATGGGTGTCGAAAAACCTGCTTCGAAAATACCCGTGCTGCTGCCGAGCAAGAAGTATCCCTTGGCTGGAATGATGCCAGAAAGCACAATATCGGCACTGCTGGATGTGATCAGATGCCAGCCCGAAAGGTTGATGGCAATATTCCCGGGGTTGTACAGTTCGATCCACTGACCGCTGGAACCATCGGCAGTTGTGCCACCCCAGGCAACCTCGTTGATGATTACTGTTCGGGCAGGGATGGCGGTATGTGTGGCGGTGTGGGTATTGGTGGCTGTTGGCGCTGCGCAGGGCGCAAAGGTGGAGGTTCCGTTGCGAGGGGCGCCTGGTGTTACTACTACAAAATCACTGCTGTTTTTATTGTTATCTTCGCAGATACCATCGACGCCATTGGGATTGCGCAGATAGCTCTGGTCAAGGCTGCCGGTTAGTGGCGCGAGGGGCTCAGTTTCTTTATACTCCGTGGTGGCGCTCATCCCAACCTGGTCGATGATGGTATTGTCGGCCCTGGTGATGGCAAGGCCGCCATCATCTTCAAGGCTGGCGCTGGAATATGTAAAATCCCCAACCACACTGCCAGAATAGCGGTTGGGTGGCGGGGGGTTAGTATCAAAGTTGGTGATGAGCAAGAACTGACCGGCCTGGATTTTTGTAGATACGGGGAAGGTTATGACATCGGTGAACGTTGTGCCAGATACGGGCGCGAATCGAATTTTCCAGCCCGAAATATCAATTTCAGCCTGGGTAGGATTGAAGATCTCGATAAACTCATCTTCTGTGCCACCCGGGCCATTGGTGCGGAACTGGCTAATAACAACGCTGATGCCCTGGGTTTGTGCTGGCCCAGCCCCGGCATATAAAACGCTTGGGCCCAAGATGCCCCATAACAAAACTGTCGCCAACAAAAAGCCTGCCATTAAACGGCGAAACCAGACTTTGCAGTCTGGGTGCCGTGGCAATATAAAATTACCTCCAATGGAAGGCATAGTGAGAAACTTGGGTTGTTTTTACAGGAAAAAACCAGCGCTTAGCGAGGTTCGACCACCAATTTAATCGCTGTTCGTACTTTGCCGTCGATATCAACATCGACAAATTCTGGGACGCACACAACCAGGATCCCATCGCCTTCGAGATAGCCTTTGGCCAGCACCAAGGCTTTGATAGCCTGGTTGACAGCCCCGGCCCCAATTGCCTGGACTTCGGCACGTTTATGTTCCCGAACAACTCCGGCAATTGCGCCAGCTACAGCAGATGTTCGGGAGTTCGCTGAAACCTTGATCATATCCATGATGAAAAATCTCCCTTCAGAATAAAAAGGCCTGTGTTGATGAAAGAATTGTACAAGATTATTACGCCCAATTCAAGCGTACTTAAGGGGGTAATCCTAGGGGATGCTGGCGCGGGTGAATCGGGCAAAACCAGGGCCAACTCGCAACAGGGTTTCTTCGAGTTGAAACCCTGCCAGTGTGTGCAGGTTGCGGGCGTGGGCTTCTGTCCAGCCGCCGTGTTTTTCGGCGCGGGCCGCCCAGCCCAGCAGGGACTCTCGGTTTTTCCCGGTCAGGCCGCGTGCATCAGCCAGGGCCGTGGCCGAGGATATGCTAAGATGCTCAGATGGGTTGAGCAGGCACAGGCTGCCTCCCGGTTTGAGGATGCGCCTGCATTCACCCAGGGCATGCAAGGGGTTACCCAGCAGGAAGATGACGTTGGTGGCGGTGAGAAGGTCGAAGGATGCGGCAGGAAATGGCAGGGCGGCAGCGCAGCCCAGGGTTACGGGAATACTGGCAGGCGCGGCGCGCAGCAGGTTGTAATCAGTATCCAGCCCAATGGCCTGCAGGTTGCCACGGGTCGCCAGTAGCGCCGGGAGCAGGCCTGGGCCGGTACCAATGTCGAGTGCCAGGGAAATCCTTTTGCCAGCGGATAGGCTCCATTCCGCAAAACCGAGCAGGGTTTTGCCCCAGGCTGTGCGGGTTTGGATTTCAAGAAAGTCGGCGAATTCGGGCATCGGTTTTGACCTGAGTGGCCCGAATATATCATAAGCAGCGTTTTCTTCAAGGTTGACAATGTAAAGACTCAGCGCGCTCTAATGCTTGGGATGTTTTACCACCTGGACGCTGCTAATTCTTGGAGAGCCCAGATTACCGTCAGCAATTCTTTCGTCCCATCTGATAAAATACCTCTCATGCAATCTTCCCTTGAAAAACTACGTAAATTCTTCCGTCTTGAAGCTGAAAACAAATACAGCAATACCGCCGTCATCGGTGGCCTGGCCAAAATCCTGGATTTTTGGGAATCAGAAGCTCGCAACGAGGCTGTTCCCGAAGATATTATCCAGTTGGTAGCCATGCGCCTGCGCGATTATCACCGTCTGACCCCGGCTTCCCGCGCCGATACCCTGAAGGGGGTATGGAAGCGCATCCAGGGTCAGGGCGATATTAACATTCCGGAACCGGTCTACTCTGAAGCTGGATCTCAGCCAGAGGGAGCCGCCACCCGGATGAGCGCACGCGATGAAGCCCTGGCTGGTGCTCCCATTATCGAAGAGCATCACGCCCCGCGCAGGGAACACCACCCCCGGCCTGATTCGGCGCATCGATCCGCTCCCGTGCCCCAGCCTGGCCCGGCCCCCGAACAGCAGCGCAGACAGGCTCCCCCGCGCTCCAATTCCTACCCCGGCGCACAGACATCCCAGACGCCCGCCGCCCTCAATGCTGACCTGACCGTGCTGCACGGGGTTGGCCCGCGCAATGCCGAATCGCTCAAAAAGCTGGGCATGCACACCCTGGGCGATATGCTTTACAACTTCCCGCGCCGCTACGATGATTATAGCCAGTTGAAGCCGATCCGCAGCCTGCAATATGGCGAGGTGGTGACAGTTATCGGGCACATCCAAAGTGTGGTTGAGCGCAAGGTACGCAGCGGCAAGATGACCATCCTGGAAGCGGTGGTCAGCGACAGCACCGGCGTGCTGCGCATCTCCTGGTTCAACCAGCCCTGGCTGATCAACCGTCTCAAAGAAGGCATGGCAATCGCCCTGGCCGGGAAGATCGAGCAATACCTGGGCCGCCTGGTGATGAACAGCCCCGATTGGGAACCCATCGAAACCGAGCACCTGCACACCAACCGCATCGTGCCCATCTACCCGCTGACGGCCAGCATCACCCAAAAGTGGCTGCGCCAGCAAATGGACACGGTCGTCAACTATTGGGCCAACCGCGTGGCCGATCCGCTGCCTGAGAGCGTGCGCCGGGCCGCCGGGCTGCTGATGCTGGCCGAAGCCATCCAGCAGGCACATTTCCCCGGTTCACAAGATAAACTCAAAGCCGCGCGTGAGCGCCTGGCTTTCGATGAAGTTTTTTACCTGCAAATGGGTGTCTTGCGCCAAAAACGCAAATCCCAGGCAGTTGTTGGACGCATTTTCGATGTGCCAGATGAATGGCTGGCGGAGCGCATCGCTGGGTTGCCCTTCCCGCTGACCGGCGCGCAAAAACGCTCCATCGATGATGTCTGCGTGGATATTGGCTCGGGCCGCCCGATGAATCGTCTCATTCAGGGCGATGTGGGCTCGGGGAAAACCGTGGTGGCGGCGCTGGCCGCCATGATGGTGAACCGCCAGGGCAGCCAGGTGGCCGTAATGGCCCCAACATCCATCCTGGCCGAGCAGCATTTCAAAAATTTCTCCAGGTTCCTGATCGCAGATGGGCTTTTGGCCGAGGGGCAGGTGCGCCTGTTAACCGGTGACACCAGTCAGGGCGATCGGGAAACCTTGTTGGCTGGACTCAGCTCGGGCGAGGTGAAAATCCTGATCGGCACCCACGCCCTGATCGAGGATCCCGTTATCTTCAAAGATCTGCAGCTGGTAGTAATCGACGAGCAGCATCGTTTTGGCGTGGATCAGCGCGCGGCGCTGCGCAACAAGGGCCAGAACCCGCACCTGCTGGTGATGACCGCCACGCCCATCCCGCGCTCGCTGGCGCTGACGCTCTATGGCGACCTGGATTTGTCGGTGATCGATGAGATGCCTGCCGGGCGCGAGCCGGTGGCAACCTTTGTGCTGACCCCGCACGAACGCGAACGCGCCTACAGCCTGATCCGCGCCCAGATGAAGGCCGGGCACCAGGCCTTCATCGTTTATCCGCTGATCGAGGAAAGTGAGAAGCTGGATACGCTCAAAGCGGCGGTGGATGACCACGCGCGGCTTTCGAAAGAAATTTTCCCCAACCTGAAGCTGGGGCTGCTGCACGGCAAGATGAAACCCGATGAAAAAGATGCTGTGATGGCCGATTTCCGCGACAAAAAGTATGACATCCTGGTTTCGACCACGGTAATTGAAGTCGGCGTGGATGTTCCCAACGCCACGGTGATGCTGATCGAGGGCGCGAACCGCTTTGGGCTGGCACAACTGCACCAGTTGCGCGGGCGCGTGGGACGCGGCGGCGGCGAGTCGTTCTGCCTGCTGATCCCCGATAGCGCCGACTCTGCCGAAAACGAGCGCCTGAAGGCCATGCAGGAAACCAACGATGGCTTTAAGCTGGCCGAGTTGGATTTGCAGCAGCGTGGCCCCGGTGAATTTATCGGCACTTCGCAATCGGGCTATGCCACCAGCCTGAAGATGGCATCACTCACCGATGTGGGGCTGATCGAAAAGGCGCGCAAACACGCCGCCGAGCTTTTTGCCGTTGACGCTGAACTTTCCCAACCCGAACATGCCCTGCTGGCCGAAGCGTTTAACCGCTTTTGGGGCCAGGGGAAGGGCGATGTGAGTTAACTTACCCGGTAGAGGTGACCCATTGGGTTGCCCCTACCAGGTATAGGAGCATTTCATGGTTCGAGCCCTCTTCCCCGGCACGTTTGACCCGATTCACTATGGCCACATGGATATTGCCGAACGCGCCTCGCGGCTGTTCGATGAAATTGTGATTGCCGTCTATGATAAACCGCTCAAAAACCTGCTGTTCTCACCCGAAGAACGCATTTCGCTGGTGGAACAGTCTTTCCGCGACCATCCCAAGATCCGCATAGTGGGCTACAGCGGGCTGACGGTCAACATGGCGCACCAGATCGATGCCCAGGTAATTGTGCGCGGGCTGCGGGTTTTCTCGGATTTCGAGTTTGAGTTCCGCATGGCGCTGGCCAATCACCGCCTCGCCCCAGATATTGAAATCGTCTCGTTCATCACCAACGAGGAACACACCTTCCTGTCATCTACCACGGTGCGCGAGATCGCCATGTTGGATGGGGATGTTTCGAGCATGGTTCCACCGCATGTCGAAGCCGCGCTCAAACGAAAAGTCCGCGAGATGAGCGACAGTCAGCGCCCGGCCAATTCCTTGAGGGATTGATTTTTTTAGAAAACATATACAGGCTGGTGAGCAAAGTCACCAGCCTGTATATGTTTTCTTCCATTCAGCCCGATACCCATCGAACGGCAGGGATTACATCGACCCCATGTTGCAGGGGCGGGAATACCATGCGGCTTTTGGGAACGAGTTTTTTTGATGGGAGTGGTTTGCCCTGGGTTATTGGTTGAAATGACTCTGTATTGAAAAGCTGTACCAGTTGTGCTAGGATAAATACAGGTGAAATACAGTTCCCCATGCTGCGTTTTCCTGTCCAAAACGATCATTCCCATGATAAAAAGGAGCGTGTAAATTAATTAATCTATTCAAACCACCCATCTAAAATTAAATCAACCGGCAAACAAAAAAGCCAACAACAAAAAAGTGGAGCACAACATGAAAACTCATTGCCGCATAACCTCCATCAGCTTATTTATTATTTGCCTGCTTGCCTCGAATTTTTCGAGTGTGCATGCCCAATCTCCGATAATAGATATTCCCAACCCGGCAGCAGAAGATTACTTCTTGCAAGAATTGCGTGATTACGGGGCGGTTGACCTGGAAAGTTTTTCTGACGATCCAGCTGAACGGATAATCAGTGGGGAAACAGTTTTCGATGCGCTGATTAATGATCCTTACATAAAAGATTACCCTTACATTTACATCAGTAACGTAACCATTGTAGATGGTGTCTTCCTGGGAGATGAAACCATCCCGCAAAACTTATATTTTTCAGGGGTTACGTTTAATGGGGAATTTGACTGTTCATCCGCCGCAATCAAGAGCCTGAGTATCACAAATTCCATTTTCAACAGCGGGATTTCTTGCTCGGGCGCAAAAATAGAGGGCGCTTTAGCCATAGCTGGCACTAAGATTCAAGGGCCCAGTTATTTTGACGACACTTGTGTAGGGGGCGCAGCCTACTTTCTCAATTCTGAATTTAATGGCGAAACAAGTTTCCAGAGTTTTACAACAGCAAACTACACAACTTTTGAAAAAGCGATCTTCAACAACGCGACTTTTTTCAATGGTATAGTTTTAAACACCCATGCCGAATTTATTGGCGCCCAATTCAACGACAGTGTTCAATTTGCAAACGCCATCGTAGATGGAATAGCAAACTTCAGTGATACTTTCTTCCAAAATCCAGCCAGTTTCTATGGTTCCACTTTTGGAGATGATGCCAACTTTAATGGCGCGGAATTTAGTGATGCGGTTGAATTTACAAACGCCAAAGTATTTGGAAAAACCGACTTCCACAATACCACTTTCCAAAAATCAGCCAATTTCTATGGTTTCACCTTTGGGGATGACGCCAATTTCGATAACGCAAAATTCAGCGGTGATGCGATTTTTGAGAATGCCGAGTTCAACAAGGATGCCTATTTCCCCGGCGTGATTTTTCGTAAAACATCCAACTTTAACAATATCGATTTTGGGCGCGATGTTAGCTTTAAAAATGTCAGCTTTGATGATTTGGTGCACTTTCGCAACACATCAGTAACGCACGATTTTAATATCACATTGTCAGCCTTTCATGGGGATGTTGATTTCAGTTACGCCAGCATCAACCGTTACTTGTGGGTAGAAAATACCAGTTTTGACAAAGGATTGAACTTCATTTCAAGTGAAATTGGCTTTTCCCATTTCAAAGACTCGATCTTCAACGGCCCCGTTAAATTTGAAGGAAGCATGGTCTTCAAAGATTTTGAGATAGAGTCTTCCTGCTACAACTTTGTTAACGAACCCTTCGACCTGTCTGGCGCAGGGGTGAACGGCTCGGTGTCTTTGGCAAAAATAGATTCACCGTCAGGCTTGAACCTTTCCGGGAGCAGTTTTGGCAGCCTGTCTATTGAAACCAAAGATATTCCCCAGGCAGCCTTTATCAACCTGACAGACACATATATTGACAGCGCCTTATCGATCACCAATATTGCGGTTAAAACTTTCGATGCAGAAGGCATGTCAGTAGGGCAATCAACCATTTTGGATAAGTTGGTTGTATCCGATGCGATCAACCTGCGTAATGCGGTTATTGGATCCCTGAAAGTGAAAGATGCCCATCCACAATGGCCAATTACTCCAAATGCCTTCAATCTACGAGGAATGACATACAGTGATATTGATATCGGTGACCAGGGCCTAACGACAGATACAAAATATGTGCTGTTAGGCCTGGTAGATGGCTCCGCCTACAGCTTCCAGGCTTACGAAGACCTGGCAAATTTTTTCACCGAAAAAGGTCATTCCGACTGGGCATCCGATGTCAAATTGGCACAAAAACGCCGTGAGCGCAATGAGGTCCTGGCGGTGTTTTCTGGAGCCTGGCTATGGGCCTGGTTCCTAGATATTTTTGCCGGTTACGGGTACCGACCAATTTTTGCCCTCGGCTGGAGTTTACTGGTCATCGCTATTGGATCTTTTGTGTTCCATCGCAAAGAAGATATGCTTCCCATCGATCACGGTGATGCCGAATATGATTACAACCCCATCTGGTATTCCCTGGCTTTGTTCGCCCCTTATGTCGACCTGGGAATCACCAGCAAATGGGAACCCAACCCCAAAAAGCATTGGATTCGCATTTACAAGTACATCCACATGATTTTGGGCTGGATACTCGCTCCGATCGCCCTGCTCACCTTCAGCGGTTTGCTCGGATAAACTTTTTTTCCGAAAAAGTTTCATTTGGGGCGCAATGCCCACTCTTGCCCCCCAAAACACGGGATGAGCATCTGGCCAATGCCTTGATGGCAGAGCATTCGTTTTTGCCACAGAGACACAGGGTACGCGGGGCCGACCAAAGGCTCCGGGGAACCGTGTCTCTGTGGTTTTAATTCCCCGGCAGGCGCTTTTTTAGCAGGAATTGATATATACTATTTTTATCGGCTCTCCCATTTTTTATGTGGATGTAGGTAGGGGCGACCCACCAGGGCATAACCAGATGTTTTTTGCAAGAAATCCTGGCATAAAAGAACGATTTCTCACGCATAACGGGTTGCCCCTACGGGTTTTCACATCAAAAACGGTATAGCCTTTTTATCGAATGTCGGGGCGGGCTTCTTTTTGGCAAAGACCCGCCCTTGCAATATATAGATGAAATCCCAGGAGGCGCCATGTTTGGTTTCAACTACATCAAAATCCCCCCATCCCATTATGTAATGCAATATAGCGGCGGGAAACTGGTGCGCTCGGGCGCAGGGCTGGCGTTTTTCTACTTCCAGCCGTCCACCTCGCTGGTGGTGATCCCGGTTGCCAGCGCAGATGTGCCGTTCATCTTCAACGAAATCAGCGGCGACTTCCAGGCCGTCACCCTTCAGGGACAGCTCACCTTCCGCATCAAAGAGCCGCAAAAGCTGGCGCAGCTGCTCAATTACACCGTGGCTGGCGGGTCAGAGAAATACATCTCCGAAGACCCGCAAAAACTGCCCCAGCGCCTGATCAACCTGCTGCAAGTGCTGGTGCGTGCCGAAGTCCAGCGGCTGCCGCTGCGCGAGGCAATTTACGCTTCTGAGCAGGTAGCCACCTCGGTGTTTGGCAAATTCGCCGGGAGCGAAGCGCTCACCACCCTGGGCGTGGAGATGCTGGCGCTTTCCATCCAGGCCATCCGCCCAACGCCAGAAATGTCGCGCGCGCTCGAAGCCGAAGCGCGCGAAGAGCTGCTGCGCCGCGCCGACCAGGCCATCTACGACCGGCGCAACTCAGCGGTCGAGCAGGAACGGCGCATTAAGGAAAACGAACTCAACACCGAAATCGCCGTTGAAGAGAAAAAGCGCCAGATCCGCGAAACGAAAGTGGAAGCCGACCTGGCAGTGGAATCGAAAGAACAACAGGTGCGCCAGACCAAACTGAACGGTGAGATCGCCCTGGAAACTGAACGCAAAAACCTGGTGGCGGCGCGCGCCGAAAATGCCCGCGCAGAAGCCGACGCCCAGGCCTATGCTGTTGAAGCTTCACTGAAAGCCTTCATACAACTGCCGCCAGAAGTGCTGCAAATGCTCACCATCCAGTCATCCGACCCTCGTAAAATGGTCAGCCTGGCCTTTAAGGAACTGGCCCAAAACGCCGGGAAAATCGGCAACCTGAATATTTCGCCCGACCTGCTCCAGTCATTGCTGGACGCCCGAGAGCAGGGAAAATAGCCGCAGAGGGTGCGGCGCACTTTCCCAGGCTGGAGACGCCCTTGGATTACGAAAAAATCATCCTGGTAACGCGCAAAACGCGGCTCGAGGGGCTGGTCGAGCGCTTCAACACGCGCGGCCAGGCCAAATTCTACCTGGAGCACAGCGGCGGCGATTTCTCGTTCTACGAGCGCGAACACGAAACCTACTACCGAGCCGTGGCCGCGCTGCGCGCCGAGCTTTCCAAGATCACCAAATTGCAGGAAATCGAACGCGGATTCCTGCCCAATTTTGTTTTTGCCGAAACCGATCTCATCGTCACGGTGGGGATTGACGGGCTGGTAGTGAATACCGCCAAATACCTGGATGGCCAGCCGATCATCGCTGTCAACCCCGACCCGGCTCACATCGACGGAATCCTGCTCCCGTTTAATGTGGCGCGTGCCCCGCTGGCAGCCCGCCAGGTGCAAAAGGGACAGTTCAAGGTACGGCAGATCAGCATGGCCGAGGCTAAACTCAACGACGGGCAAACCCTTCTGGCGTTCAACGATCTGTTCATCGGGGTAAAAAGCCACATTTCAGCGCGTTATCTCATCCGCAGCGGTGGACAGGAGGAGCACCACTCCTCCAGCGGGGTGATTGTCTCCACCGGGGTGGGTTCTACCGGCTGGTTGAGCAGCCTGTTCAACATGGCCAACGGCATCCTGACAGGCTTTGCCGCGGATGGCAAACCGCTGCCGCCCTTCCGCCTGGATTGGGAAGCCGACCAGCTGGTTTTTGTGGTGCGCGAACCGTTTGCCAGCAAAACAACCAGCGCGGCCATCACCTGCGGGCGGGTTCTGCCACAATCGCCGCTGCAAATCGAATCCGAAATGTCGGATGGCGGCGTCATCTTCAGCGACGGGGTCGAAGCCGATTTCCTGGCCTTCAACGCCGGGGCGGTGGCAACAATTGGTCTGGCCGAGAAAAAGACCCGTCTGGTGGTTTAACCCGGGGTTATCCAGGCCGCACCCAGGCATTATTCCATGCCAATTCCAGCATCGACAGAATGTACCGATTGCATATCGGCTAATTTTGCTATAATGAACCTGTATCCACTGACCGTACCCTGATTTTCCTGCCCCGGGAGGTGCCCATGCAGACGACTTATGACCCCACGCGTGAGTTACAAGTAGGCGATACCGCGTCGATGAGCAAGCTGGTCAGCGATGAAGATGTGCGTGTTTTCGCAGAAATCAGCGGCGACAAGAATCCTGTTCACCTGGATGATGCTTTCGCCGCTACAACGGTGTTCAAAAAGCGCATTGCACACGGGGCCTTGAGCAGTGCACTCATCTCAGCCGTGCTGGGCATGGTGATGCCTGGCCCTGGAACCATCTATCTCTCCCAAAACTTAAAATTCAAAGCGCCGGTCTATATCGGTGATCAAATCACAGCACGGGTGGCAGTGACTGCCTATCGCGCCGATAAACGCATCGCCACACTCAATACCCAGGTTTTTAATCAGGATGAAAAGCTGGTAATGGAAGGCGAAGCTGTGGTGATTGCACCGCTGCCGAAACCGTCTCCCTGGTACAAAAAACTCGAACGCTTCCTTTCCAGCCAGTTGCTGCGCTGGATGCGCTTCCTGCGCCTTGAAAAACGCCAGGAAACCAGGTAAACCTTTTAATCTGGATGAAAAGCTGGTGGTGGATGGTGAAGCCGTGGTGGTCGCACCAAAGCCAGAAGCTTAATCACCGTATGCGCCCTTTGACTGCGCTCAGGGCAAGCGATATATTTCCATCCCATTCCCAAAGAAGGAGTAAGCTATGGCAAACTGGAACTCGCAATTCGACGATATGATGAAATCTTGGAATGACACCCAGAAAAAAGCCTGGGATAGTTATTTCGAGACCATGCAAGGGTTGAATAAATCGCAAACCACCCGCGCATGGGAGTCAACGCTGGCGATGGGTGAGCAAATGCTCAAGGATATGCTCAAAGCCCAGTCGCAGGGGCTGGCGGCCTGGGTGGATGGGCTGGCCAAGATGGAAGGCGTACCGCCCCAGATGGTTGAATCGGCCAAACAATACCAACAGATGGTCAACCAGTGGAACAAGACCCAGGCTGACCTGATGGAAAACTGGTTTGCCATGATGAAGAAGTTCGCCCCGGCCAACCCCGCCGATGCGTGGACAGGTATGCCGACAAACATGTTTAAAACCTGGCAGGATTCGACCCAGAGCATCATGGATGCCCAGAACAAATGGATGCGCTCCTGGATGGAGCAGACTGGGAAACGCGAATGAGCGAAGACAACTGGAGCGAACAAGCCGCTAAAATGACTCAGTCTTGGATGGATGCCCAGCGCACAATGTGGCAGGCCTGGGCAGATATGGCCAATAGTGCCAAACCTGCCCCAACCTTCGCTGATCTCGCCGACGACTGGCAGAAGATGGCCACCCAGTCGCTGCAAGCCTGGAATTCCGCCGCCGACCCGATCGCGCGCTCCACTGCCGAACAGGTTATCTCGGCCCAGGCAATTGCGCTGCGCTTCGTGGAGTTTTCAACCAAAGCCTGGGAGAATGCCGCGCCCAAATTCAAATCGGGCGAAGACTGGCAGAAGGCGCTCAACGAGACGATGGATGAGTTCCGCAAACGCTGGGTCAATGCGCCCGCCGAGATGGCGGCCATGAACCAGGATATGGAATCCATGTGGAAGCTGTACATGGATCAGTGGCGGGCCTTTGGCCAGCCCTGGGAAACCGTTTGGATGCGCGGGCCGGGGTTGTGGGGCCGCGCCGTGAGCGGCGATTCTGCCGCCATGTTTGAGTTGAGCGATGTGTATCACAACGCCTATAAACAGACTCTCGGTAAGCTGGCTACCAGTCCCAACCTGGGCATGACCCGCGAATTCAACGCGCGCCTGCTGGAAGGGTTCGACGCCTTCACCGCCGTTAACAACGCCGGGTTGGAATACCAGGCTGTCGTCAATGAAACCTGGGAAGCAGCCTTCAAAAAATTTGGCGAAGACCTGGCTGAGTTGGCCGAAAAAGGCCAGAAGATCGAGAATGTGCGCGACCTGGTGGCGCTGTGGACCAAAAGCGCCGAAGCGATCTTCCTGGAAATCTTCCGCACCGAGCGTTATACGCTGGCACAGGGCAAATACCTGAACGCCAACATGCGCTATCGCATCGCCCAGCGCCGCATTATGGAAGAATACCTGGAAATCTTTGACATGCCCACGCGCACCGAGGTTGACGAGGCGCACCGGCGCATCTACGAGCTGGGGAAGGAAGTTAAGGCGCTGAAAAAGCAATTAAACGGGATGAAAGCCCCGGCTGAGTCTGCCCCGGAGCCTGCTCCAGCGCCGAAAAAATCCACTTCCCGAAAGAAAAAGGAGGGCTAGGCCATGTTCCCGATCCAGATACGCCCGACCGATGCTGTGCGCGAAGTGGTGGAGATGACCGCCAAAGCCACTCGCAACCTGAGCCAGCTGCGCGAAAGCCAGGTGGAATATGGCACTGCCCCCAAGGAAGAAGTTTTCCGCGAGGACAATGTGGTGCTGTACCGCTATAAGCCGGTGAAGGAAAAGCTGTATGAAGTGCCGCTGCTGATTGTGTATGCGCTGGTTAACCGCCCGTACATGGTTGATTTGCAGGAAAACCGCTCACTGGTGCGCAGCCTGCTCGAACTTGGCATTGATGTGTACCTGATTGACTGGGGCTACCCCAAGCGCAATGACCGCTATATCACCATCGATGACCATGTCAACAGCTACATCGCTGACTGCGTGGATTGCATCTGCGAGCGGCACAAATTGAACAAAATCAACATCCTGGCAATTTGCCAGGGCGGCGCATTGAGCCTGTGCTATACCGCGCTGCACCCCGAAAAGGTGCGCAACCTGGTGACGATGGTCACGCCGGTTGATTTCCACATCAAGGATGGGCTGCTCAACACCTGGGCGGGCTGCGCCTACGGCCCCGAGAGTATGAACATCGACGCGATGGTGGAGGCCCAGGGCAACATCCCTGGCGACTTTATGAATATGGGATTCCTGCTGCTCAAGCCTTTCCAGCTAAACGTGGAAAAATACCTGGGCCTGACAGACATCCTGGATGACGAGGCCAAGCTGATCAACTTCCTGCGCATGGAAAAGTGGATTTTCGACAGTCCCGACCAGGCTGGGGAGACGTTCCGCCAGTTCCTGAAAGATTTTTACCAGGGTAACAAACTCATCAAGGGTGAATTCTCGTTGGGCGGGGAGAAGGTTGACCTGAAGAACATCACCATGCCGGTGCTGAACATTTATGCGGAGGAAGACCACCTCGTTCCACCCGCATCATCTATCGCGCTAAAGGATTATGTCGGCGCGAAGGATTACACCGTCGTTGGCTACCCGGTCGGGCACATTGGCATGTACGTCAGTGGCAAGGTGCAAAAGGATTTGCCGCCGATGATTGCGAAGTGGTTGAAAGAGCGCTGATGCTTGACGATTAACACAAAAAGGCCAGGGTTGTGCAGACCTGGCCTTTTTGCGCTAGAAAAGGGGAGAAGCTTTGTGAACTCCGTCTCTCCCTGGCGAATCTACTCGTGTGCTCGTTCCAACTCGACCAAAACTTGCTCGCGTTCGACTGTCTGTCCGGTTTTAACCGGGATTTTTTTGACCATGCCATCGAACGGAGCCGCCACCTTAATCTCCATCTTCATGGCCTCGACGATGACCAGCGTTTGGCCTTTCGTCACCGCATCGCCAGGGTTGACCAGCACGGCGCGCACCTGCCCCGGCATGGGAGAGACCAACTCGCCGCCCGTGTGATGCCCAGATGCGCGCGTTTTGCCAACCCCGGCCGATTTTGCCAGCACAAACGTCTGCCCGCCGAGCGTAACCCAACGCCTGGCCCCGCTGGATGAAACGTAAGCCGTCACTTTGCGGGCGCTGCCGTCCGCCTGGCGCAGTTGCAGTTCCATGCGGCCATTTTCGGCGCGCAAGATTTCGGCGGCAAGCTCCTGCCCGTCGATTTTGAGCATGTAGCTCTTGCCAGTGGGAGTCAACTCCAGGGAATGGGAATCAAGTTTTAGTTTCATCGTGTTTCTCCCAGCCGAAAGCCGCTGCCGCTCTTCCACGGGCTGAAAGCATCCGGCTCGGCGCTGGCAGTAGATTGCTGGGGCCGGGCACCAGACATCTCGGCCAGCGCCGCCGCTGCCAGGGCGGAAAAATCTGCTACGGGGGGAGTCCAGCCCGCCAGCGCAGATTCAACCCAACGGGTGGTCACTTTCCCGGCGGCAAAATCATCATGTAGCAAAACCGCCTGCAAAAAATCGACATTGTTCAAAACGCCGTGCAGCACCGTGCCGCGCAGCGCCGCCAGCATGCGCCGGATGGCCGCCGGGCGGTCTTCGGCATACACGATCAGCTTGGCGAGCAGCGGATCGTAATAGTGGCTGACCTGGCTGCCGGTTTCGATGCCCGCATCCACGCGGATGCCCGGCCCGCGCGGCTCGATAAATTGCAACACCGGCCCGGTGGACGGCAGGAAGCCGCCAGGCACATCCTCGGCGTACAGGCGGCACTCGATGGCGTGCCCACGCTGGGTCAGGTCAACCTGCGCAAACGGGAAGCGCTCGCCCGCCGCCACACGCAGCTGCCACTGCGCCAGGTCCAGCCCGGTAACCAGCTCGGTAACGGGGTGTTCCACTTGCAGGCGCGTATTCATCTCAAGGAAGTAAAAAGAAGCCGCAGAAGGGTCGAAAATAAATTCCACCGTGCCCGCGTTCTGGTAGCCCACTGCCCCGGCGGCCTTCACCGCCGCCGCGCCCATCTCGGCGCGCAGTTCGGGCGTGAGCAGCGGCGAGGGGCTTTCTTCGATAATCTTCTGGTGGCGGCGCTGCACCGAACATTCTCGCTCAAAAAGGTGCACAATATGGCCGAAACTATCGCCAAACACCTGGATTTCGATGTGATGGGCGTTTTCGACGTATTTTTCAACCAGCAGGCGCTCATCGCCAAAGGCATTTTGGGATTCGCGCCGGGCCGATTCCAACGCTTCGGGCATTTCCCGCGCGGACCGGACGACCCGCATCCCTTTCCCGCCGCCCCCGGCAGCGGCCTTCACTAAAACAGGATACCCGATGCTTTCCGCCGCTGCGAGGAACTGTTCCAGCGCCGAAAGTCCCTCCGCCCCCGGAACAGTCGGCACGCCCGCCGCTTTCATCGAAATCTTGGACTCAGCCTTATCCCCCATGGCGCGGATGGCGCTGGCCGGTGGGCCGATAAACACCAGCCCGGCCTCCTTAACCGCCGCCGCGAACCCGGCATTTTCCGAGAGAAAGCCATAGCCGGGGTGAATAGCCTCCGCACCGGTAGATTTCGCCGCCGCGATGAATTTTTCAATGTTGAGATACGACTCGCGCGGGGCCGCCGGGCCGAGCAGCACGGCTTCATCAGCGAAGCGGGTGTGCAGGGCCTCGGCATCCGCATCCGAGTAGACCGCCACGCTCCTCACGCCCAACTCTTGGCAGGCGCGCATGATGCGAATGGCGATTTCTCCACGATTGGCAATCAGGATTTTATTGAACACGGGCACCTTTTTTGAACGAGGTAAGGAAAAGTTTGGTTTTTTAATACACGGGTGAAACGGATTATGCAGATGAACACAGATTTATTTCTTTTGATCTATCTATGCACATCTGTAAATCCGTGTACAAACTTCAAAATGCGGCGCAAATTGTCCGCAAAATTGGACTGAATATACCACAGCGTTCTTTTCCGCTGCGAATCGTTCCCAAAGAAAACAGCAATTATCAAAATTTGTAAATAACCGCAGTGAAAGGTATAATGTTTTTGCGCGTGTATCCTTTTTCGGGAACGCGACGCGTTAAGCTCGCTGGAAAAATAAAATCAAACTGGCCTGGGGATGCAGCGCCAGCCCGGACTCTACCATTTCACCTTCGGAGGGTACCCGTGTCTACAACGACAGTTGTATCACCCGCGCTATCGCGCAAAAAAGTGACCACCCTGGCACTGCGCCAGAAAAAAGAAAACGGTGAGCCAATCACCATGCTCACTGCCTATGATTATCCCACCGCCCTGGCCGTTGACCAGGCTGGTATCGATTCTATCCTGGTTGGCGATTCACTCGGGATGGTAGTTTTGGGCTACGAAAACACCCTGCCCGTTACCATGGACGAGATGCTACATCACTGTCGGGCTGTCTCGCGCGGGGCCAAAGCTGCCCTGCTGGTTGGCGACATGCCATTTATGTCGTACCAGGTTTCGGTGGAAGATGCGGTGCGCAATGCCGGGCGCTTCTTACAGCAGGCCGGCATGGATGCCATTAAGCTGGAAGGCGGGCGCGAACGCGCCGCAGCCATCCGCCAAATTACCGGCGCGGGCATCCCGGTGATGGGGCACTTGGGGCTGACCCCGCAATCCATCCACCAGCTGGGCGGATACCGCGCCCAGGGCAAGAACGCCCTGACCGCCAAAAAACTTCTCGACGATGCGCTTTTGCTCCAGGATGCGGGTTGCTTCAGCCTCGTCCTGGAATCTGTCCCGGCGCGATTGGCTGGATTTATCTCGAAAAAACTGGAAATCCCAACCATAGGCATCGGCGCGGGTGCTGGCTGTGATGGCCAGGTGCTGGTAACTCACGACCTGCTGGGACTGTTCGAGCGTTTTACACCCAAATTTGTTAAAAAATATGCCAGCCTGAACGCTGAAATGAAACGCGCTTTTGGCGAATATCTCACCGATGTGCAAAACCATAATTTCCCGGGTGCCGAACACAGCGTAGAAATGCCGGAAGACGAATGGGATGCATTTTTGAAGGAAAATGGCCATGAGTGACATTCTTATTGTTGGCACGGGCGCGCTGGCGACGCTGTTCGCAGCGCGATTGGCGTCCAATGGGGTGGATGTGACTTTACTGGGTACCTGGAAAAACGGCATGGACGCGCTGAAACGCGATGGCGCACGCTTATTGTTGGCCGATGGCCGCGAATTGGCTTCGCCAGTGCGTGTGGTGGATGACCCGCGCGAGGTTGAAAACGCCAGGATGGCGCTGGTGCTGGTCAAATCGTGGCAAACGGCGCGCGTGGCAGAACAGCTATCTGTGTGCCTGGCACCCGATGGGCTGGCGGTGACTCTCCAGAACGGGTTGGGCAACCGGGAGATTCTCTCCGCTGCGCTGGGGCAGGCGCGGGTGGCGTTAGGTGTGACCACTACCGGGGCGACCCTGCTCGGGCCGGGGTTGGCACGCTCAGGCGGGGATGGCTCCATTTCTATCGAAACGCACCCATTGATCGGGCTGCTCGAAAACCCATTGCGCGGAGCCGGGTTCCGGGTGGACATCCTGCCTGATGCCCGCACGTTGGTCTGGGGCAAACTGGTCATCAATGCCGCCATCAACCCGCTGACCGCGCTGCTGGGTGTGCCCAACGGTGAATTGCTCAAACGCCCCGGCGCGCGTATGTTGATGGGCCGCCTGGCGGGCGAGGCGACGCGTGTGGCGGTGGCGCATGGTGTGGCGCTGCCGTTCAGTAATCCCATTTCGGCGGCGGAAGATGTGGCCCGGCGCACGGCCAGCAATCGCTCCTCGATGTTCCAGGATGTGAAACGCGGCGCGCCCACTGAAATCGATGCCATCAGTGGGGCGGTGGTGCGGGCCGGGCAGGAAAAAGGTGTGCGCGCGCCAATCAATTGGGCTATGTGGCAGCTGGTGCGCACGCTTTACCCTGCGGACGCAAAACAAAGTGGATAAATTGCAGCAAAATTCGTGTCAAATGGCATGGAGACGCCGCCGGGGTTCATGGTAATATCGGCCCTACTATCTTGAAGTTTGTCTGGAGGTTGTTCCATGCGTAAAGCTTTATTTTTGGGGCTGGTAATGCTGCTGGCGCTGGTTTTTCCCACGCTGGCGCAGGCGCAAGCTACGATAACGTTTGATTCGCTGGCGGTGCAGTTGTGGCCGGAGTTTGACCAGCCCAAGATGCTGGTGCTGTATGATTTCAGGTTATCGCCCGATGTGACGCTGCCCGCCACGGTGAGTTTGCGCATCCCGGCGGGTGCCGATTTGACGGCGGTGGCGCAGGATGTTAATGGCGGCCTGGTGACGGTGGATTCGAAAACTGCCACAGATGGCGATTGGCTGGTGGTGACGCTGGATGTTACAGCGAATTCTACATACCGTATTGAATATTATATGCCGCTGGACGTGACCGGACGCCAGCGCAGTTATGCTTTTAGCTGGCCTGGTGATTACTCCGTTAAGGCTTTTTCGGTGCTTTTGCAGCAGCCGGTGGATGCTGCTGAGATGAAAACCACGCCTGAACTGAAGAATACCGGCGTTGGTGATTTTAACCTGGCCTATTTCAGCAGTGGAACGGTGGAGATGCCTGCCGGGAAAAACTATTTGCTGGAACTTAGCTACAACAAATCATCCGACACCCTGAGTGCTTCATCGGTGAACGTCCAACAGCCGGGCGATACGACCGGCACACAGCCTGCCAGCGGACAGAATACCGTCAGCACTTACCTGCCCTGGATTTTAGGCGGGTTGGGCCTTGCGCTGATTGTTGGTGGTGGGCTGTGGTACTGGCAAACCGGCAAAAGCAGCGAGTCCCCCCGCTCGCGTCGCCGCCATGCTCGTCAGATGGATGACGATGACGAAGAAGATGATGATGGGCAGGTCTACTGTCCGCAGTGCGGCAAACGCGCCAAACCCGGCGACCGCTTCTGCCGGGCCTGCGGTTCAAAAATCCGCGCCAGGGGTTAAGCTTTTCAAACGAAAACCCAAAACGAGACACAGGGCCCTGTGTCTCGTTTTTTTACCAGAGTCGGGGCAATGATTGATCCCAAGCCTGGACACAGGCTTATCCTGGCTGGATTGCTCCGAAAGTGACATCTCGCATAAAAAAAGGCCATCTTTGCGGCAAGGCCGGTGAGTAGATACCTATGCTATAATGAAAATGTGTTCTAATTTCTCACCCCAACCCCAAAAACCATGCCCCTGAAACTGCCCACCGCTTCCAACCCGTTCAAAAAAAGCGAACCTGCGCCGGCGCACAAAAGCAAAAGCGTGATAAAAAAAGATTCCAAAAGCGCAAAAAGCAAACCGGCTGGCAAGGCCGCCCCGGCAAAAGCAGAGCCCGCCAAACCGGCAGGCCCCAAAGCGACGGCTGCCAAAAAGACCCTGCCCCAACCCCCAGCCCCCCCTCCGCCCCCCCTCATCCAACTCTCCCCCGAACGCCAGATGGATTTGCTGGGCGTTTTCCTCGCCATGGTGGGCGTTATTTTGCTCATCACACTTTTCTCACCCGGCGGCAGCTTCCTGACCGATTCCACCGTTAGCGTGCTGGCCTTCTTGCTGGGCTGGGGAGGCTCCATCCTGCCGATTGCGCTCATCCTAATTGGCCTGTGGCTCATCGTCCGCAAAGTTGAACGCATCCCGCCCATCTCCATCGAGCGGCTGACCGGCATAGCCCTGGTCTTGCTCTTCACCCAGGTGGCCTTCCAGCGTTTTGGCGGCGATCCCGAACCAGATACCGGCACAGGTGGCGGCTGGGTCGGCAGCCTGCTCTATCGCGGATTATCCATCAACCTGGGCGAGAACGGCGCGCTGGTTGTCATGCTGGCCTGGATGCTCATCGCTACCATCCTGACCTTCGACCTGACCCTGCCCGAACTGCTGCAAAAACTCAAGCCTTTTTGGATGAGATTGGTTGCCATCTCCAGGCCGATCCTGGCCCGGCTGCGGATGTTCGTCCCGCGCAGGCATGCCGCCAATCCATCGGCCCTGGAACCTGATACCGCTGCCGATGGTTTCCAGCCGCTGGATCGATCAGCAGCATCTGCCGAACCCGAAACGCCCCCCACAGGCATCCCCGTCACCACATTTGCATCCCAAATCGCCTGGAAACTGCCCCAATCTGCCGACATACTCAACCCCGGCACAGCCTCCAGCACCAACGAAGAATTTGTCGAGCAGCGCGCCAGGCTCATCGAGGAGACCCTGGCCTCCTTCGGTGCGCCTGCCCAGGTGGTGGAAATCAACAGCGGGCCGACCGTCACCCAGTTTGGCGTAGAACCGCTCTTTGTAGAAAGTCGAAATGGGCGCACACGTGTGCGCGTCAGCAAAATCGTCTCGCTATCTGATGATCTGGCGCTGGCCCTGGCTGCCCCGCGCATCCGCATCCAGGCTCCGGTGCCAGGACGTAGTTACCTGGGCATCGAAGTGCCCAATGACGAGATGACCCTCGTTTCGCTGCGCGAGATCGTTGATGGAGACGCCTACCAGCGTAGCAAAAAGTCACTTTCCTTCGCGCTTGGCCGGGATGTTTCCGGTCATCCCATCGGCGCGGACCTGGCCGCCATGCCGCACCTGCTCATTGCAGGCACAACCGGATCCGGTAAATCTGTATGTGTTAACGCCATCATCACCTGCCTGCTGCTCAACAATACCCCCGATAACCTGCGCCTGGTACTGGTGGACCCAAAACGGGTGGAATTGACCGGCTATAACGGCATTCCGCACCTGCTCTCGCCGGTAGTGGTGGAAATGGAGCGCGTCATCGGTGCGCTGCAATGGATGACCCGTGAAATGGATCGCCGCTATCACATGTTCGCCGAAGTCGGCGCACGCAACATCACCGATTACAATGCCCGCCTGAAGACCCAGGGACAGAAAAAACTACCCTACCTGGTTGTCATCATCGATGAATTGGCCGACCTGATGATGCTGGCCCCCGACGAAACCGAACGCACCATCACCCGCCTGGCACAGCTGGCGCGCGCCACCGGTATCCACCTCATCCTGGCAACCCAACGTCCCTCGGTGGATGTTGTTACCGGGCTGATCAAAGCCAATTTCCCAGCGCGTGTGGCTTTTGCGGTGGCATCCAACACCGACAGCCGCGTCATCCTCGACCAGCCTGGGGCAGAACGCCTGCTCGGGCGTGGTGATATGCTCTACCAGTCACCCGATGCCCCGGCTCCGGTGCGTTTACAGGGCGTTTTCGTTTCTGATAGTGAAATCCACCGCCTGACCGAGTTCTGGCGTGAACAAAACACCCAGGCTGCACCCATCCCCACCGGCGGCGCTGTTGATGGGGCCGCGCCCAACCTGCCGCTCAAACAGGCCAGCATGTTCCCCGAGGACATCACCGCGGTTGCCGAGCAGGGCGATTCCCTGATGAATGATGCCATTGACCTGGTGCGGCGCGAGGGGCGCGCTTCTGTTTCCATGCTCCAGCGTCGGTTTCGCATCGGCTACACCCGCGCATCCCGCATCGTGGATGCGATGGAAGACAAGGGCATCATCGGTGCGCCCGAGGACAACACCGGTGTGCGCAAAATCCTCGATTACGGCCCAACCGCCCCGCCAAAAGAGACTTGATTGCCGAATTTTGGAGTCCGCAAGTTCTACTTGCGGACTTTTTGTTTGCAGAACCCTGCGGCTTTATCAAAATGCAAAAGCGAGCTTTTGCACCCCAAAATACACCCCAAATATCCGGTAGAATACATCCACGCATCACACCATTTAACCATTTTCGGAGTCTTAATGAAATTAACCTATTCGACATCCTTTGCGCGGCTGGCCCTGTTTGTGCTGGTTTCCGTCATCCTGCTGGTTGCCGCCGGGCGGTATGTGGCATCCACCAACAACCCGGTCGCCTGCGCGGGCTGGCCGTTGTGCATCCCCAAAGGGGTCACCGGCCTGGTGGAAATCTTCCACCAGTTCAGCGCTGTTTTTACATCTATCCTGATGCTGGTGCTGCTTTTTGAAGCCTGGCGCATTCACCGCGACCACCACATCATCCTGCCGCTGACGACGGTCACCGTTACCCTGTTCTTTGCCCAGGCTTACACCGGCGCACTGCTCACCCTGCGCGGATTTCCCCAACCGCTGCACATCCTGCATATCATCACCGCCACCACCCTGTGGATTTCGCTGGCCGGGCTGGTTGTGGCTGCGGGGCTTTTCTCGCGCACCCCCGGTGCAGAATTCCCCCCCTTCCACCTTGGCCAGCGCCTGAAAGATTTCTTCATCCTGGTCAAGCCCATCATCGTCGCCTTGCTGCTGGTCACCACCTACGCTGGCCTGGTGATGGGCGGACGCCAGTTCCCATCCGCCGCGCTGACCTTCTGGACTTTGCTGGGCGGCGCACTCGCCGCGGGCGGGGCCAGCGCCCTCAACCAGTATATTGACCGCAATCTTGACCAGTTCATGCAGCGCACAGCCAGCCGTCCGCTGGCCGCTGGCCGCCTGACCCCTGCCGAAGGATTATCTTTCGGGCTGGCAGCCTGCATCACCGGGGTTTACATCCATGCCGGGTTTGTCAACTTCCTGGCGGCCACGCTCTCGCTAGCCGGAATCTTCTACTACGTGATCCTGTACAGCGTTTATCTCAAAAAAGCCACCGTGCAGAATATCGTCATCGGCGGCGGGGCCGGGGCCATCCCGCCCATGGTGGGATGGGCAGCTGCCACAGGTTCACTCAACGCCGCCGCCTGGATGTTGTTCGCCATCGTTTTCTTCTGGACACCGCCGCATTTTTGGGCGTTGGCCATCGTCCGCGCCAAAGATTATGCCCGCGCGGGTGTGCCCATGCTGCCGGTTGTGCGCGGGGAAAAAGAAACCCGCTGGCAGATTTTCATCTACACCATCGGGTTGGTTGCGCTGACACTGGTCATGCCACTCTTTAGCATGACCGGGACATTTTATTTTGTTTCGGCAGTTTTGCTTGGCCTCGGGCTGATTTATGCTGCCTGGAGAGTCTACCGTGTCGAGGGCAACAAAGTCGCCTGGCAAATGTACCGCTACTCCAGCATGTACCTGGCCTTCATCTTCCTGGCCTTGATGATCGATGCTGTTCTCTAAAAAACACCATTCTCTACATCCCCAAAAGCCCAGATGCCCAGGATTTTTTCATAAATAGCGCATCCTCTTCCATTTTGGGGCTTTCGCACAAGATGCGCCCTCCCGCGTTGAAATCTTTCAGCGCGCGGAAGAGTTCTTCCAGCTTCAGGTCTGATTCTTCCACCGGGAGATGGTTTTTCTCGCCCTTTGGGCCGTATTCGATGCCCGAAAGGTGGATATGCAGCTTTGAGAGCGCTTCCGCCCCGAGGATTTTCCCGTAAGATTCCAGGCGCGGCGCCCACTCATCGTAAGAGTTCATACTGCCGTCGCCAGGCCGGGCGTGCAGATGGGCAAAATCCAGGCAGGGCAGCACGCCTGGGATGTGGCGCGACATTTCCAGCGTATCTTCCAAAGAACCGAGCATGGCGCTTTTGCCCATGGTTTCAGGCCGCAGTGTAACCGGGTTCCCAGCGGCGCGCAGTTCATCCAGGCAGCCTTGCAGGCGCGGGATGGCGATCTTGAGCACATCGGCTGCGGGCTGCTCAAAGTACGATCCGGGGTGGAAGATAATATCGGTCGCCCCGGCCAGGTTGCCATAGTGAGCAGCATCCATCAGGCGCTGGCGGCTTTTGGGCCATTCTTCTTCATCGGCATTCAGGTTGATAAAATAGGGCGCATGGACGCTGACAGCCACATCTACATCACTGGCGGCCTGGCGGATGGCGGCGCAGGTTTCGACAGAAACGCGCACCGATTGCACCCAGCCCAATTCAAGCGCATCCAGGCCGATGGATTGGGCATATTGAATGGCTCCCACCGAGCCGCCGGGCTTTTTGGGGGTGTTGATGGGGGAACCAACTGTGCCGAAACGGAAAGAGATACCCATAAAGTGCTCCTGTATTAAAAAAAAGTTGCCAGCACCCATTCCCACAGCGGCGGGCCGAGGATGAGCAGGCCAACAATGACGGCTGCCCCGGCAGCAATGAGTACCGCCGCTGCCCCGACATCTTTGCCCACTTTGGCAAGTGGGTGGTGGGCTGGGCTGGCTAAATCCACCACGGCTTCGATGGATGTGTTGAAAAATTCTGCCGACCAGACCATGGCGATGACGATGACCAGGGTGGCCCAGTCATGCGCAGAGATTTTCAGCCAGAGCGCGGCGATGATAACGGCAGTGGAGATAAAGGCGTGAATCCAGGCATTTTTCTGGGTGCGAAGCACGTACCACCAGCCGCGAAAGGCATGTCCAAACGAGGCGATGCGCGAGCGGAGAAAATCTTGCATGGGGGCTTATTCTTCGCGGATGGTGATGTTGCCAAGCCCCAACGCTGTCAGGATTTCAGCCTGGGCCTGCCACATGCGGGCTTTTTCCTCCGCTTCGGCGTGATCGTGGCCGTTGAGATGCAGGATGCCATGCACGACCAGCAGCTGCATCTCGGCCTCGAGGGGGTGGCCGATGGCGGCAGCCTGCGCGGCAGCGCGCTCTACTGACAGGATGATGTCGCCCAGGTAACGTGAGCCAGTTTCCGGGTCGGGTTCGTCGAGGGGGAAGGAAAGTACATCGGTGGGGGCATCAATCCCCAGGTAGTCGCGGTTTAATTCCTGTAGCTGTGCGTCATCTGAAAGAACGATGGTGAGGTTGGTTTCGGCGGGCAATCGTTGGTGCTGGATGGCCTGCTGGGCGGCGCGGCGGATGGTTTCTTCGGGGACGGGGCATGGGATTTCTTTTTCGTTGTCGATGAAAATCATTTTTTCTCCACGGGGGCGGTGGGGTAGTTGATGCGTGGGTGGTAAAAGCCCATCAGTGTGGTGACAAAGGCATCGGTGATGATGGTCAAGTCTTTGAGGGTCAGGCGGGTTTCGGCCAGTTGGCCTTCTTTCTGGCAGAATTCGATGGTTTTTTCGACGATGGCACGCAGTTCGGTATCATCACGTGGGCGCTGCGAGCGGGCACGGGCTTCAACGCCATCGGCCAGCATGAGCAGGGCGGTTTCGCGTGAGCGTGGGCGCGGGCCAGGATACCTGAATTTGCTGGCATCCACTTTGGAGGCATCGCCTCCGGCGGCTTCGATGGCTTTGTTGTACTGGTAACGGGCCAGCAGTGTGCCGTGATGTTCGAGCATGAAGTCGAGGATGCGGCGCGGCAGGCGGTATTTATGGCCCAGTTCAACGCCATCTGTGACGTGGCGGATGACGCTGGCGGCGGCCTGTTCGGGGGGAATGTCATCGTGGGAGTTCAGGTTGCCGGGCATCTGGTTTTCGATGAAGAAGGATGGGTCGGCGGCTTTGCCGACATCATGGTAGAGCGCGCCAACGCGCACCAACATGGTATCCATGTTGAGTTTTTCGGCGGCCTGTTCGGCCAGGTTGGCGACCAACAGGCTGTGCTGGTAAGTTCCCGGGGCATTGCGCAGGAAGTATTGCAGCAGGGGGGCATCAGGCCGAGAGATGTCGAGCAGGCGCAGGGGGGTGGTCAACCCCAGGAATTCGGCCAGCAAGTGTTGGAGCAGCAGGGCGATGCTGGCCGAGGCAACCCCGTTGCCTGCGGCAGCAGCCATAAGTTGGATGTAGCCAAGCGGGTCAAGTTCTCCCGATGGGATGCGGTAGGCCAGGATGGCGACAATCCCTGAAATGGTGGTAAGCAGCGCCGCCCAGGCGAATGCGCCAATTCGTTGGGCTTTGCCAAGCGCCAGGATGCCAGTGAGGGAACTGAGCAGGTAGAACAGGGTCAGTTCGAGAGCGTTGGGCATTCCGTAGGCGGTCAGGATGCTCAGGGCAAAAGACAGGATTAGTGCGCCGCCCGGGCTGAACATGGTGGCAATGAGCAGCCCAAAGCCGGGCAGCGGGTAGAGGTATGGGAACAGCGTTCGGTCTGGGATGCTGAGACGCGCTCCAAACAGGAAAACCAGGAACAGGATGGCAATCTGCACCATACTGCGACCATCGTTATAGTATTGCGGCCTGCGGCGGTCAAAATACATGCCAACGAAGGTCATGATGCCAATCACAAGCGAGGCCGCGCCCAGGTATTGGGTGAAGGGCGGGTTGGGGTTGACCAGGCCAAATTTTTCGAGGGCTTCGATGTTGGCCGGGGTCAGCACACGCCCACGCTGGATGACAATTTCTCCGGCAACGTAGGTTTGTGTGACCGGCTGAATCGATTGGCGCGCATTCTGACGGGCGTTATCCGTCATTTCCTGGCTGAAAAAGCTGTTGGGGACAATGAATGGGGTAACAAACTTGGTAACCAGAGCCGACTGGGTTTCGTTCAGGTTCAGGCTGATGAGGTTGGGCACATTCTGGCGGGTGCTTTCAAGGCTGTCATCATGGATTGGGTTGCGCAGGATGCGCTCCAGAACGATAATGGATTCCTGTTCCACGTTGATCCAGCGGGTATCACTCATATTCAAAATTTGTTCAACGGTGGCTTCATCCAGTGGCAGGTCGCTGATGGCTAGCAGGTCGGCTTTTTTCTGTTCATATTTGGCATTGGTGTCTTTGCGTGTGACCTGGATGAATTGCAGGGCAGCGTTCAGGCGGTCTAACTGGCGGCGGGCAATGGTGATGTCGGGCGGGGTG
Organism: uncultured Anaerolineae bacterium; assembly: GCA_903822545.1. Taxonomy (GTDB): domain Bacteria; phylum Chloroflexota; class Anaerolineae; order Anaerolineales; family Villigracilaceae; genus CAIJPN01. Next base: position 65,444 of record CAIJPN010000114.1, read on the forward strand.
TAAATGTTGGGGATGGCGCGTTCGGCGGCCTGGCGGGCTTCATCTGTCCGCACTGTGCTGATGTATTCGAGATTATGCGGGGCCTGGATGTCTTGCTGCGCCACCTGCCCGGCTTCTACCGGCAGCAGGGCCGCCCTGAACGAAACCGGTATGATCAGGGCAGCGTAAACTGCTGCTGTTGTCATGATCAGCAGGATGATTGATAAAAGGTCGTGCCGGGTGATTCGTTGCCACCAGGGTTTGTCGTTCAGGTTTGCCAGCCTTCTATAATTTTGGAGACCGCAAGATTTTGGCATCCGCAAGCTCGCTTGCGGATGCCCGGAAGCAGCGCTTCCGGACTCCAGGTAGGATTATTTCGTCAACAACTCTTTCACCGCTGCGCTGACCTGGTCACCGGGGGCGCGGCCAGCCACTTTGGGCATGATCGCCTTCATCACTTTGCCCATGTCGGCGGGGCCGGTGGCGCCGGTCTCGTTGATGGCGGCCTGGACGATGGCTTTGAGTTCATCGGCAGAAAAGCCTTTGGGCAGGAAGGTGTTGATGATGGCGATTTCAGCTTCAGAAGCGGCCACAAGATCGGCGCGGCCTGCTTTTTGGGCTTCTTCCAGCGATTCTTTGCGGCTTTTCAGGTCTTTTTGCAGGATGGCGAGAACGGCAGCATCATCCACGCTGATGCGTTTGTCCACTTCGACCTGCTTGATGGCGGCCATGACCATGCGGATGGTGCGTTTGCGCACTTCATCGCCGGTTTTCATAGCGTCTTTGAGTGAGTCGTTGAGTTGGGTTTTAAGTTCCATAGGAGATATGCCTTTCGGGTGAATTCTCCCTCACCCCCGGCCCTTCTCCCGCAGGGGGAGGGGAGAAAGTCCCCTCCCTGCGGGGGAGGGCGGAGGGTGAGGGCGTGTGTGTTTTACATGCCAGTAAACTGGCGCTGTTGGATTGTATCCATTGTAGCGAGGATTTGTTGGAATTCCAACAGAGTCCGTTTTTGGGCGGCGGCGAAGGCGTAGGAGAAATCGGGGCGAGATGGATCGTCTTTGTTCATCCAGGCGTGAGAATCGCGGGGGAGTAGCGGCTGCACCAGCGGCTTGAGCGGCTCGAAGAAGCTGAAAAGCTCCAACGGGTAGTAAACCCGGCCCGAGCGGAGGCGCGAGTCACTGGTCAGCGAGGCAAGCTGCGGGGCGATCTGCTCCGGCGCCGCCCCGGGGTTTTGCTCACGCCAGAGCGTAACGTAGTTGCTGTGGGCGTAGAAATCCTGGGCTGCGTGAGTCAGCCTGCCAAAAGACTGCCTGGCGAGCAAGGCATTTTTGCCCGCTGACAAAGCCTCCAGCGTGGCCCGGCGCAATTCTTCCAGGTATTGGTCGGCAGCCGCGAAGGAGTTCTCATCGTAATGGAAGTGCGGATGGGTGCCAAACTGGTAGCGCAGCGCATCCTGCCCCAGGTTTGCGCGGATAACTTCTTCCAGCACTGCCGGGCTAAAGTGCGCGGCCAGGGCTGTTTGGGTGATTTCGCGGTGATATCGGGGTTTCATAGGTTCATTATAACGGATGCAGTGCAGGCAGGTATAATAGCGCGCATGTCCCCTTTCTATACTCGTACTGGCGATGAAGGCTACACCGGGCTGCTGGGTGAAGGCCGTTTAAGGAAATTTGACGACCGCATTGAAGCGTTGGGTGTGCTGGATGAAGCCACCGCCGCCCTGGGGCTGGCTCGCAGCGCCTGTAAAGCGCCACAAACTGGAGCTTTGATCCTGGCGGCGCAGCGTGATCTGTACCTGCTGATGGCCGAGGTGGGCGCCACCCCTGAAAATGCGCCCCGCTTCCGTAAAATTGACGCGGCCAGGGTGAAGTGGCTCGAAACCCAGACTGATTTGCTGGCTGACACGGTGACGATGCCGCACGAGTTTATCATCCCCGGTGAAAATCTCTCCAGCGCGGCACTCTCCCTGGCACGGACGGTGGTGCGCCGGGCCGAGCGGCAGATTGTGGCGCTGTTCCACGGTGAAGAACTGGAAAATATCCACCTGCTGGCCTATCTTAACCGGCTTTCATCGCTCTGTTTTGTGTTGGAGTTGGTGGAAAATGAATTTGCCGGGCAAACCACCCGATTGGCGAAGGAAAAATGACTGGAACGGTTATCAACGTTGTGGCTGTCATCATCGGCAGTCTGTTAGGTATGTTTTTCGGCGAACGCCTGCCGGATAAGTTGAAGCAAACTGTTGTGAACGGTATGGGGCTTTTCACCGGGGCAATCGGGTTGAAGATGTTTTTTTCTACCAATGAAGCCCTGATCGTACTGGGCGCGCTGCTGATTGGCGCAATCCTGGGTGAGTGGCTGCAAATCGAAGATCGCATTGCAGCGCTGGGAGCATGGCTGGAGAAACGCTTCGGCGGTGGAACTGGCGACGACACATCCAGCCGGTTTGTGCGCGGGTTCCTGGCGGCCTCGCTGCTCTATTGCACCGGGCCGATGGCCATCCTCGGCTCGATTCAGGATGGGCTGGTGGGCAATTATGAACTACTGGCGATCAAATCGGTGCTGGATGGTTTTATCTCCATCGCTTTTGCATCCACGCTCGGCATTGGGGTGATGTTTTCCATCTTGCCGGTGTTCGCCTACCAGGGCAGCATCAGCCTGGCGGCGGGCTGGCTCAACTCGGTGCTGACAGATGCCATGATTACCGAGATGACCGCCACCGGCGGCGTAATCCTGTTCGGGTTGGCGTTGAGCAGTCTGCTAGAGATTAAGAAAATCCGTGTGGGCAATTACCTGCCCGCGCTGGTGGTGGCGCCAATCATTGTGTATGTGATGAGTTTGTTCCCAAAGTGAAAGATCGGGCCGGAGGCGAAAGTCTCCGGCTTTTTTTTGTTGTGGGGATCGAAAGTAGCAGCCGCCGGGGAAATTAAATTTACGCCATATTTAGTTGTGCTTCACATCGCCTTTACAGACAGAAAAAAGCGAATCCTGTATCATCATCACAGGAAAATTCCCCGTATGACGATTTCAGTAGCCCAGGCCCAGCTTTTTTTCCTGGCATTCACCCGCATTATGGCGATCATCATCCATGTGCCGGTGTTTGGCGGGCAGACCATCCCAACCCAGGTGCGGATTGGGCTGGGCATGGCGCTGGCGCTGGTGCTCGTCCCATGGCAGCCGCTGCCGCCCGAAGCCGAGTCGATTGGTTTTTTGGCGTATGCCATTGCCATCGGGAAAGAAATCATCATCGGCACGCTGGTGGGGTTCGCGGCGGATTTGACCTTCGGCGCGATCCAGGCGGCGGGCGCGGCGATGGGCATCGGCAGCGGCTTTGAGTCTGGCCGGATTTTCAACCCGACCATGGGTGAGGCCGGTTCAGCCTTTGACCAGCTATTTGTGATGGTCGCCACGATGGTTTTTATCGTTATCAACGGGCATCATCTCGTTCTGATGGCGCTCCAGCGCACCTTTGACGTGGTTCCGTTAAACAGCGCTTTACCCTTCAACGGGCTGGAAGCCGTGATGCGCACCACCGCCACCTTCATCGCCGCCGGGATACAGCTTGCCCTGCCGGTGATGACCGCGCTGCTGCTAACCGACCTGACGCTGGGATTGCTGGCGCGCGTCGCGCCGCAGGTGCAGGTTTACTTCCTGGGGCTGCCGGTCAAGGTCGCGGTGGCGCTGGTGGCGCTGGGGCTGACTTTCGCGGTGATGTCGCCGGTGCTGTCGCCGATGTATAAGGCGACGGCGGAGAATATGCTGGTGTTTATCAAATGAAGATTTTGCCCTCATCCCCGGCCCTTCCCCCGAGGGGGGAAGGGGGCAAGAGTCCCCTCCCCCTGCCGGGGAGGGCGGAGGGTGAGGGCGAGATAAGGCACTATGGCCGATAAGACTGAAGCCCCAACTCCCCATCGATTGGACGAGGCCCGTAAAGAGGGTCAGGTTGTCCGCAGCCAGGAATTGAATACGGCGGTGGTCATCCTGGTCAGCGCGTATTTGCTGCGCGGGCCGGGCGCGGAGCTGGCGACGGCGTTCAAGCAGATTTTGGTGACCACCATCACAGAGTTGCCGAGAGTCGAGTTATCGGTGGAATGGTTGCGGGGCAGGTTTTTCCTGTTTGGCGGGCAGATTGTGGGGCCGCTGGGAATGCTCTTAATCGGTATCCTGCTGACGGGTGTATCCATCACCCTGGGGCAGACGCAGTTTTTGTGGGCGGGGAAGAAAATCGGGTTCGATTTCAAGCGCGTCAATCCGATTGATGGGTTTAAGCGCATTTTCTCGACGCACGGGCTGATTGAGTTGCTGCGTTCGCTGCTGAAGCTGGCCTGGGTGTCGTGGGCGGCTTATGGCTTTGTGCGCGATAACTACCTGACGCTGGTTTCGTTCGCGCAGATGGATTTGCGCACAGCGGTGACGCAGTTTGCCGGGATGTGCGTGACGCTGACCATCCGCATTGGCGGGATGTACCTGGTGCTGGCTGCTGCTGATTATGCCTACCAGCGCTGGGATTTGTATAAGAACCTGAAAATGAGCAAGGACGAGATCAAGGAAGAGCACAAGCGCTCGGAAGGCGACCCGCTGCTGAAGAGCCGGGTGCGCGGGATGGCGCGGCAGCTGGCGCGCGGGCGGATGATGTCGAATGTGCCCAAGGCGACGGTGGTGGTGACCAACCCGACCCACCTGGCGATTGCGATTGAGTACAGCGAGGGGATGCGCGCCCCGAAGGTGCTGGCGAAGGGGCCGTACCGCGTGGCCGAGCGGATTGTGAAGCTGGCGCGGGAGAATAATATCCCGGTGGTGCAGAATATCCCGCTGGCGCGCGCGATTTATAAGACGATTGAGATCGGGCAGGAGATTTCGCCCGATTTGTACCTGGCAATGGCCGAGGTGCTGGCGTATGTGTACAAGCTGAAGGGCAAAACGCCCGTGCAGCGCCCAGCGCCACAGGCGGCGTAATTGCCAAAGAAACCTGTAAATTAACAAATGAGCCTTTAGGCAGCGTCAAGCCCCCTCCCGGCCTCCCCCAAATTCCAAAGAACGGAATTTGGGGGAGGAGAAGAGCGCTTTTTTAGGGACTCTCGCGCCTTCCCCCATTTTCTGGAGTGCGAAAATGGGGGAAGGCGGGGGATGGGGGCTGACGCAATGACATAAACAGGAAAATTATGACCAACTCCACTGCAACCGCAACCCGTAGCCCCATTATGGAAGCCCTGCAACGACTGCTGCGCTCCAATGACATTGTCATGGCGCTCAGCCTGGTGCTGCTGGTGGGGATGCTGCTCATCCCGCTGCCGGCCTTCCTGGTGGATGTGGCGGTGGCCCTGAGCATCGCCGTGTCGATTGGGATTGTGCTGATGACGATGTTCATTCACCAGCCGCTGGAATTTTCGGTTTTCCCGACCGTGCTGCTGCTGGTGACGCTCTTCCGGCTGGGTATCAACGTTTCGGTCAGCCGACTGATCCTGCTCAGCGGCGAGGCCGGGGACATCATCAACACCTTCGGCAACCTGATCGTTGGCGGCAACTACGTGGTCGGCGTGGTCATCTTCCTGATTTTGATGATTATCCAGTTCGTGGTGATCAACTCGGGCGCAGGGCGCGTGGCCGAAGTGGCCGCCCGCTTCACCCTGGATGCCATGCCCGGCAAGCAGCTCGCCATCGACGCCGACCTGAACGCCGGGCTGATTGACGAAACGCAGGCCCGCCAGCGCCGCAAAGCCATCGAAACGGAGGCAGATTTCTACGGGGCGATGGACGGCGCGAGCAAGTTCGTGCGCGGCGACGCCATCGCGGCCATCATCATCATGGTGGTGAACATCGGCGGCGGGTTCGTCATCGGCGTGTTGCAGCGCGGCATGGACTTGATGACCGCCCTCCAGACCTACGTGCTGCTGACCATCGGCGCGGGCTTGGCCATCCAGGTTCCGTCGCTGCTGGTCTCGGCGGCGGCGGGCTTGATCGTGACCCGCTCGACATCCGAGTCGTCGCTGGGCAATGAAGTTTCGGCGCAGCTATCTAATTTCAACGTACTGGCGGTGGCGGCCCTCGTCGTCGGCCTGATGACGTTTGTCCCGGGGCTGCCCACAGTGCCGTTTGCTCTGGTCGCTGCCGGGTTGGGCATAGCCGCCTTTTTTGTAAACCGCGCCCAGAACAAAGTTACTATCCAGGAGTTGAAAGCTGCCGAGGCCCCGGCTCTGCCCACTGAGCCGGAAACCCCCGAGCAGATGCTCGAAATGGTGGTGGTAGACCCAATTGAACTGGAAATCGGCTACAGCCTGATCCCAGTCATCGACGAAGACAGCCAAGATAACCTGCTGCGCCGCATCACCGGCATCCGCCGCCAGTTGATGCAGGAAATGGGGCTGATCCTGCCGGTGGTGCGCATCCGCGACAACCTGCGGCTCGCGCCCCAGGCCTATCGCATCAAAATCCGCGGGCAGGAAGTGGCCTCCAGCGAAATCATGCTCGACCGGTTGCTGGCCATCCCCGGCGCGGATGTGGATGAACCCATCCCCGGCACCGAAACCACCGAACCGGCTTTTGGCCTGCCCGCCCTGTGGATTGGCGAACCCGACCAGGGCCAGGCCGAGCTGAAAGGTTACACCGTAGTCACGCCGCTCTCGGTGCTGTGCACCCACCTGACAGAAGTCGTCCGCAACCACGCCGCCGACCTGCTCAGCCGCCAGCTTGTGCAGGAGATGCTCAACCAGCTGCGCCAGAAAGCCCCGGCCTCGGTCGAGGGCGTGGTTCCCGAAATGCTCAACATCGGCGATGTGCAGGGCGTACTGCGCAACCTGCTGCGCGAGCGCATCCCCATCCGCGACCTGAGCGGCATCCTGGAAGTGCTCGCCAACAACGCCCCGATGACCCGCGACCCGCACATCCTGGCCGAGGCCGTGCGTCAGAGCATGGCCAACACCATCTCGGCGCAGTACCGCGATGAAACCAACACCCTGCACGTTTTCACCCTGGCCCCGCAGCTCGAAGCCAGCCTGCGCGCCTCGCTGGTCTCGTCCGAAGGCCGCCCGGCCTTCCAAATCGACGCGGCGCTGGCGCAGCGCGTGCTCATCAAAACCGGCGAGCAGATGGAAAGCCTCGCCCAGCAGGGCTTTTTCCCCATCCTGATCTGCCCGCGCGAACTGCGCCTGGCCTTCCGCCGCCTGGTCGAGCAATCGCTGCCCAACCTGATCGTGATGGCCTTCTCCGAAGTCGGGCAGGGCACGCGCGTCAAGGCGCATGGCATGGTGACGACAGAATAACGCATGGGCGACCCGTCCAGGCCATCCGGCTGCCGGATAAGCCAGGCGGTGTTGCCCGCAATGACGAAATTTAGCACCGGGCGGGTCGCCCCGACACTGATGGAGAACTTATGACCACCAAAACCTACAAATCCGAGACGATGATCCAGGCGCTGCAAATGGTGCAAGCTGAGTTGGGCGTGAGCGCCATCGTGGTATCGATGCGCGAGGTGCCCATGGGGCCGGTCTGGAATCCCTGGCAGAAGAAGGGCGTGGAGATTGTGGCGTCTGCGCCAGATGTTGCCCCCCTCGCCCCCCGGGAGAGGGACGGGGGGAGGGCTTCTGCGGCGAGCGCGCCCTCACCCCTACCCTCCCCCGAAGGGGGAGGGGGAAAAGCGGTATTGTTTGTGGAGGAGCGGCCAGAGATTGAGTGGGCGATTATGGCGGAGAAAGACCCCTCGAAGCTGCCCCCGCCTATCAAGCTGAAACTTACGCCCACGCCAGATGCCGCCCCCCGGCAGCCCGCCCCGGCGCCTGCTCCCGTTATCAGGGCAGAATCCGCCCCGAAAACGGCGACAAAGGCCCCGGCTGGCGAGAAGTACATCCCGCCAGCGTTGAAAAAAATCCAGGAGCAGTTAATCCAACAGGGTGTGGAAAGTTCCCTTATCCAAAACCTGCTCGACCTGGCGCTGGAAACCCTCAGCCCAACCACCCTGGCCGATGCAGAATCCTGCAAACGCTCGATTATGCAGTTGATGGAAACCGGCCTGCGCGTGCAAAAAGGCGCGGGAGCCTTCCTGACCACGAATGTGGTCTGCGTGATTGGGGCAAGCGGCAGCGGCAAGACCAGCATGACGGCCAAACTGGCGCTGTTTTTCAGCCAGAACTTGCGCAAAAACGTCACCTGGGTCTGCGCCGACACGGTGCGGACGGGCGCGGTGGCCGAGGCGCGCTCCTACGCTGACGCGCTGGGCCTGTCGCTGAAACTGGTCTACACCCCCGCAGATTTGCGCCAGATTGTGGATAAGGCGGCGGATGGCGAGCTGTTCCTGGTGGATACACCCGGTTACAACCCTTGCAGCGAGAGCCAGATGGGCGAGTTGGGCGCGCTGCTCTCGGAGATGCCCAAACGCTGCACGTACCTGACCGCCCCGGCCACCACCAAAGAAACCGATTTGTTCCAGGTGTCGGCGGCGCTGGGGCTGTTTAATGTGGATGCGGTTGTCATCACCAAGCTGGATGAAACGCGCACGTTTGGCAGTATCTACAACTTTGCGCGCAAGGGCGCTTTCCCGCTCAGTTTTGCATCTACTGGACGCGATGCTGCGCGTCACCTGGAGGTGGCCGACCCGGCCCGGCTGGTGGAGGCGCTGTTTGGGAAGGTTTGGATGTAGTTGCCCTCACCCCCAGCCTCCCCCGATGGGGGATGGGAGTCACAGCGGGCACGGATGAACACGGATTTTTTCTGGTTTTGATATCGGTCAAATAAAGGATGAGCTGTGATGCAAAACACATTGCGCAAAAGCGGTCTGGAAAACCCGGAAAACCACAGAGATACAGAGTTCACGGAGTTTTTAAAGGTTTTTCTCTGTGTTCTCAGTGGTGAAACGCCTGGAATTTTCAGTTCATCCTTGTTGTGACCATTTTTCTTGGTGGTAGAGGAATAAGGAATGGCAGAGAACGAAGTTCTAGCAGCAACAGAGCAAACACCAGCAGAGCCGAAGAAGGCTCTGAAGCTGCCGGCGTTTGGGAAAGGCGCAAAGGGACCGAATGCGCCGAAGCCCAAGTCTCCGCGCGCTTACCTGCCGGTTTTGGTGGAGTTCAGCTTCACGTTTTCGGTGGTTTTCCTGATCCTGGTATTCCTGACGCTTACAGTCGTCAGCGTTTTAAGCCGCACGCCGCTGTTGGAGTATGTATTGCGGACAAGCGTCTCGATGGTGGTGCTGGGCGGGTTGCTGGTGTTATTCTCGCGGCAGGTTTCAACCGGGATGATGTCTATTGGCCTGGCAGATTGGGAAGCGGCACAAAAACGCAAGAAGGAAGATGTCGAGAAAGAAGAATCGGAAGCGGAATCCCAAAAAGAGAAAAAAAAGGCCAGGGCGCGTGAATTGGAAGTCGCCACCAGCCTGGAAAAAACAGTAGCAAAAACCAATCTGCAAGAAGCAGAAAAAGCTGCCAGCGCAAGGCATGCGGCAGAAGATGAAAATCCCGATTGGGCCGGGCGTCCTGGATTGTTCGATTGATGAAATGAGTTTGGTTAACTGAGGCACACTAGATCATGGTTATGCAGACGGAAGCAACCGAAATTTTGGAGGAGTTCCTGTCCACGCGCTCGCCGGAGCTGCGCGAGAAGCTGGTGCTGCAATCGGTGCCGCTGGTACATTACCTGCTCGGGCGTATGGGCATGACCCAGGAGCTTGGCGCGGATTACGAAGACCTGGCGCACCAGGGGCTGATGGGGCTGATCGAGGCGGTGGATCACTTCGACGCGAAGTTTAACGCGCGCTTCAGCACCTACGCCAGCCTGCGCATTCGCGGGAAAATCCTGGATTACCTGCGGACTTCGGATTGGATGCCGCGCGCGGCGCGTAAACGCACTCGCGCCATCCAGCAGGCCATCTCGAACCTGTGGATGGAGAACCGGCGCGAGCCGACCGAGGAAGAGATCGCGGCGCGGCTGGGGGTCGGGCTGGAGGAAATCCAGCAGGGGCTGGCGGATACCAACCGGGTGCTGGTCTCGCTGGATATGATGATGGAAGCCGACCCGGAGAGTGACGGCGCGCTATATGATCGCCTGCCCGATGAGAAACAGGCCAACCCGGCAGATTTGATCGAGGAAAACGGGCTGGTGGCGCTGCTGGGAGATGCCATCCGCGAACTGCCGGAGCGCGAGCAGCTCGTTTTATCGCTGTACTATAACGATGAGCTGACCTTCCGCGAGATCGGCAAGGTGTTGGGAATTACCGAGTCAAGGGTGTGCCAGCTGCACGCCCGGGCGATTGTCTCGCTGAAAGCGATGGTGAAACATGAGTAATGTATCGAGAGTATCCCTGGAAGATTCGCTGTATGTGCTGCAGCTGGCACGGGAAACGGCGCTGGCGAAGAATAAGCAGGCGCAGGCCAACCGCATGTCGCCGGTGGTGGATGAGATGCGCAACATTGTCACCAGTGCGCCGCAAGCGACCACCACGCCGCCCTCCACCGGGATGATGGGGCAGGCCGATTTTAAGGCACTGCTCAACGTCAGACAGGCGAAGGCCAGCCAGCCCGCATCCGTCGATGCGATGACTGCCGCGTTGGAACGCAATCGGCTGATCGGCGCGATGGCCGAGGCGAATATGTCAGATGTGGATATTGCCCGCCAGTTCAGCATGTCGCGCGAGGAAGTGCAGTTGGTGCTGAATGTTGGGGCGAAGAATGCGTATGGGAAGAAGTAGATAAGTATGCCCTCACCCCCGGCCCCTCTCCCGGTGGGAGAGGGGAGTCAGGCTCCCCTTCCCCGCCGGGGGAAGGGGCTGGGGGGATGAGGGCAAAGGAGCCAATCATGATTAAAGGTCTCTATTCCGCAGTTTCGGCGATGGTGATGAATGCCACCCGCCAGCAGGTGCTCAGCCATAACATTGCCAATATGCAGACGCCCGGGTTCAAGCAGGTTTTGACCACGGCACAGGATTTTATGCAGAACCAGGGCGTATATTCCACCGGGCGGACGATCAACCCGGATATTGAGTACATCGGCCTGCTGGGGCTGGGCGTGCAAAATGGCCCGGAATTTGTCGATTACCAGCAAGGCGCGTTGCAGGATACCGGCAATCAGTTGGATGTGGCGCTGGAAGGGCTGACCAGCTTTTTCACGGTGAATACGCCCAACGGACAGCGCTACACGCGCGATGGGCGCTTCCAGCGCGATGCAAACAACGACCTGGTGACGGTGGATGGTTTCCAGGTGCTGGACGATGCCGGGCAAACCATCAATGTGCCGGACGGGGAAGTATCCATCGGCGCGGACGGCGCGATCACGGTGGATGGAACCGCTGTGGCTACGCTGGGAATCGGGGTGTTCGCTGCGCCTGAAACCGAGTTGACCCGCGCCGAGGGCAACCTGTTCACGGGTCCGGCAGCCTCCACCGGGACGGAAGTTCCGCGTGTGGCGCAGGGCTATCTCGAAATGTCCAATGCCAACCCCTCGCAGATGATGGCCCAGCTGGTGGAAGTCGCCCGCTCGTATGAAGCTGCCCAGAAGATGGTGCAGAACCAGGACGAACTGCTGGGCAAGTCGATTGCGTCGCTGGGAAGAATTGGGTAAACGTTATGTTTGCCACAAAACCAGAAAACCATGAAGACACAGAGACCGCGGAGAAAACCTTTAAAAACTCCGTGAGCTCCGTGTCTGCGTGGTGAAAAATAAGGAGCAAGTATGTCATCCCTTTTTCACACGCTGAATATCTCCAAACAGGATCTGCTTAGCCGCGTGAACGACCTGGATGTGACCAGCAACAACCTGGCCAATGTCAACACCGCCGGGTATAAGGCTGCGCGTTCGAACTTCCAGGAATTGCTCAATGCGCAGTTTAAGGAGGGTTCCAAGTTGGGCAGCACCCAGCTGCTCACCGGGCAGGGTACGCTCAAGGCCACCGAAAACCCGCTCGATTGGGCCATCCAGGGCGAGGGCTTTTTCCAGGTGACGCTGCCGGATGGTACGACCGGCTACACTCGCGATGGGCAGTTCTCGGTGGACGCCAATAACCAGCTGGTCAGCCCCAGCGGCTATCCGCTGGTGTGGACGGGGACAGTCACTGCCGGGATGATCAATATCAACATCACCGCCACCGGGCAGGTGACAGCCACAGATGCCACTGGCGCTGTGGTTAATGTGGGCGCCATCCAGCTGGCGCGCTTCCCCAACCCCAGCGGATTGACCAATTTCGGCGATAACGTCTGGCTGGAAACGGATATTTCCGGGGCGGTCCAGACCGGGACTCCTGGCGAGGCCGGCTACGGGGCGGTGCTCTCCAGCCATGTCGAGCAATCCAATGTCGATTTGTCGCAAGAGTTGACGCATATGGTCACCCTCCAGCGTTCCTTCACCATGTCTGTGCGCGCCTTCCAGCAGACTGATTCGATGATCACCCAGGCGATTAACATGAGAAAGGCATAATGTTTTTACAAAAAGTGACGATAATAGAATTGTGAGAACATTTACCTTGCTGGAGGAAGCGTCCTATGAAAATTGAGAATAATGGCATCAACCCCCTGAACACCCAACGCCCCGATGCCTCGGGGCGCGTCGAAAAGAAAAACGACGCGAAAGCCACCCAGAGCGTGCGCAGCTCGCAAGATACTGTGCAGATGTCTGAAGATGCCCGCCTGCTGGCGAAAGCCCGCACAGCCCTGGGCAATTCTGAAGATGCCAACTCTGAACGCGTTGCCCAGCTTAAGAAACAGATTGAAAACGGCGATTACACCGTGCAGGTTAGCGAACTGGCCCGCAAACTGGCTGCCAAGATTTTCCAGCAATAGCTGAACGAGGGCTCCCGCCATGGTAGATGATTCCTTCACAACCAACCGATTACAACTGGAACAGGCGCTGGTGCGCCAGTTTCGGCTGCTGCAAGAACTGATCAACCTCGCCAAAAAAGAACGTGACTCGCTGCTGAACGACCCCGATCTTGTGCTCAAAATCGTGGAAGATAAAGAAGCCCTGCTCGATGAAATGAGTGTGATGGAGGACGAGACCCGCAAAATCGTCCAGGAACTCTCGATAGATTTTGAACTACGAAATGACGACACATCCATCCAGGCCTTGCTGCCACACTTCAAACCCGAAGATGCCAACCGCATCAAAAATTTATCCGCGGGAATCACCAGCCTGGCCAGCCAGGCGCGCGACCTGAACCGCGCCAACCAGGCCCTCGCCACCTCCAAGCTGGAGTGGCTCAAAGCCACCCAATCTTTCCTGATTGGGATGTTCCAACCCGATACCGGGTACCGCGCCCAGAAAAACGGCGCGCGCAACCAGGAAAGCACCGGGCTGGGCGTTGAATACCGCGCCTAAGGAGTTTTTCCCATGCCAATGATGTCAGGTATCTCCAGCGCACTACAAGCCCTGTTGACCCATTCCCAGGTAATGGAGATCACCGAACACAACGTTGCCAACGCCAGCACGCCGGGCTATCGCCGCCAGTCGGCCATCCTGACGGCAGCCACGCCTACCCCCATCGTCGCATCAGAGCACGGGCTGGGAGCCGGTCAGCGCGGCAGCGGGGTGACGATTGAACGCATCCAGCGCTTCAACCTGTCGTTTTTTGATGGGCGTTACCGCGCGGTGACTGCTGACCAGAACAACTGGCAGTCACAAAGCGAAATCTTAAACCAGCTCGAACCGATGATGGCCGAAACCACCGAAGATGGCCTGCTGCCCAAGCTGGATCAATTCTGGACGGACTGGAGCTCGATCACATCCGACCCCACCGCTACCGGCCTGCGCACTGTCCTGCTCGAAGATGCTGCCTCGCTCTCGCTGGCTTTTAACCGGCGTGCCAACCAGATCATGCAACTACGCAGCGATCAGAACCTGGCCATCTCCAGCCAGGTGGAAGAAGTCAACACCCTGGCGGGCAACATCGCCGACCTGAACGCCGAAATCATGAAAGTACTCTCCGTTGGTGAACAGCCCAACGACCTGATGGACAAACGCGACCTGGCTATTGATCGGCTCTCGGAACTGACTGGGGCGGTTTCATTCGACCAGAAAAACGGCGATGTGCTGGTCTCTGTTGGCGGGCACATCCTGGTGACAGGCAACGAAGCCATCCAATTGCATACCCAGCCCAACGCCACCGATACCAGCATCAACGATATTTACTGGGCCGATGGCCAGCAGATGATCCCCACTAACGGCTCACTCAAAGGCGTGCTGCACGTCCGCGATACCATCCTGACCGGCCAGTTAAGCGGATTGAACACCCTGGCTGCGGGCCTGATCAACCAGGTAAACGCCATCCACACAACAGGCTACGGCCTGAACAATGCCACCGGGCTGGACTTTTTCTCCGGCACCGATGCGCTGAGCATCAGCGTGAACACTTCCCTCGATGCGGCCAGCGTTGCCAGTTCCAGCGCCCTTGACCAGCCTGGCAACAGCAATATTGCCGCCCAAATTGCCGGGTTGAAAACCGTCAAAGGGATGAAGGGCAACACCGTCACCCTGAATGAGTTTTACAACGCCCAGGTAACCGACCTGGGAGCAGTGATCAAACGCGCCACCGATAGCGCCCGCCAGCAGGGACTGGTTTCACAGGCCCTGGGCGACCAGCGCGAATCAGTGGCAGGCGTCAACCTGGATGAAGAAGCCGCCAACATGGCCAAAGCCCAAAAAGCCTACCAGGCCGCAGCGCGTATTATGACCGCTTACGATGACCTGCTCGACCTGGTCATCAACCGTATGGGTAGAGTAGGATTGTAACCTGCCGAATGGTAGGGGCGAACCGCCCAGACATAACGAGAAGCATTTTTGCAAGCGAACCTGGCATAAGAAGATGCTTTTTTACACACGACCGGTGGCACCTACCCGGAATTATCGGCGGCAGAACCAGGATTTCAAGAGGACAGTATGCGTATCACCTCCCAAATGTCGATGAATAACGCCATCCAAAATATGAACAACAGCCTCGAACGACTCTCCAAGCTGCAAACCAAGGTTGCCACCCAGAAGCAATTCCAGGTGGCATCTGAAGATCCGGCGCGCGCTTCGGTCAGCCTGAGCCTGAATTCACACCTGCGCACACTGGAAGCCTACTCGAACACCGCCGAGATCACCCGCAACTGGATGACAGCCAGCGACAACGCCTTTGACCAGCTGGAAAATATCTCCAACCGCGCCACCAACCTGATCGAGCGTGGGTTGAATGACACACTTTCGGGCAGCGAACGCGCCACCACCCTGGCATCTGAGATGAAAGACTTGCTCCAGGAAGCCGTCGATGTTGGCAACTCCACCGTCAACGGGCAAACACTTTTTGGTGGCTACCAGGTCAACACCAAGGCTTTTGAACTGGTGGACGCTACCACCACCCTGTTGGATTACAGCGGAACAGCTTTCACGCCCCAGGTGGTCAACTACCTGGGCGATACCGGCAGTATGCAGCGCAGCATCAGCCCGGATCAATCGGTTGGGATGAATGTGCGCGGCGACCAGGCCATCCTGGGCTTCCTGCAAAACCTGTCGCAGGCCTTCAACGCCCTGAAACAAAACAACATCCGCGATACGGGCGACCCGCTCACCGACCCGCTCACTTTGCAGAGTACGCTGACTGGGTTACAATCATCCCTGAAAACGATGGATGAATACCGCACATCGAATGGCGCGCGGCTGCGACAGGTCGAATCCACCGCCAGCTTCCTGGAAACGGTTAAACTCGAAACAAAAAGCCTGCTTTCTAAAAACGAGGATACCAACCTGGCGGAGGGCATCGCCCAGCTCACCAACCAGCAGACCACCTACCAGGCCGTGCTGGAAGTCAGCCAGCGAGCCATTTCGGCGCTCAGCCTTTTTGATTATTTGAGATAACTGGCCTCCGGCGCGCGGCATTCATCCTGGCCTGAAAAAATCCTGTTCCGGGAGAGTGCTGCCATGCTGGTACTGACGCGTAAAGTAGACGAAAGCATCAAAATTGGAGATTCGATCGTTATTACGGTACTGGCCGTTGAAGGCGAACGCGTTAAACTGGGGATAACCGCCCCACGTGAACTGACCATCCTGCGCGAGGAAGTTTTCCAGGCGGTGCAGGAACAAGCCAAAATTGAAGAAATGCTGGCCGGTGACCAGAGTAAAGATTTTGACCAACTCCGCAAGCTGCTGGCCGATGAGGGCGAACCGGACAAAGAAGAAGATAAAAAATAAAGCCAGATGTTCATTCCAGTAGGGGCGCAGCAATGCTGCGCCCCTACTGCGTTTAAGGGGAATTTTCACCGCCTAAACCCGGCGTAAAAAATTTATCTCGTTTTTCGTTTCTCTTTACGGGCGCTTTACTGAGGAAAAAACCACCCTGTGCTATCTTTTATCAGTAAGGATACCTGTATGAAAAGAAGGTCGACACATCGCACCAAACGGGATTTCCCCTGGCTGGCCCGTTTAACGGCGGCCCTTAAAACTACAGCAAAAAATACCCCTCCTGAAACTAATGGATTAGTTATGGAAATCACCTTTGACATCAGCGAAGACGAACTGCCGATTTTCCTGGCCGAGTTGGATGAACACCTGCAAGTTTTGGATGACATTCTGATCCGCCTGGAACGCGAAGAGTCTGACGCCGAACTGGTACAAACCGTTTTCCGTTCGGCGCACACCATCAAGGGCATGTGCGGCATGATCGGCCACCGCCGCATGACCGACCTGACCCATGCGCTCGAAACCGTGCTCGACGGTGTGCGCAAAAACAGCATCCAGATTTCAACCCCGCTCGTTGACCAATGTCTCGAAGCAGTCGACCGGCTGCGCAGCCTGCGCGAGGAGGTTGTCACAGCGCAGGTGAGTGATGTGGATATTAATGGGGTTGTGCAGGCGCTGAAAGGATTCAGCGAAGGGAACCCAACCACCGCCCCGACTCCGGCTCCCGCGCCACAAGTTGAAACCAGGCTGGAAGAACCCGCCCCGCAAGAAAACCAGGCGGGCGGTCTTTTCTGTGTAGAAGCAAAGATCGACACGGGCAGCATGGCTTCGGCGGCGCGCGCCTTCCAGTTGATGATGGCGCTGCAAGGGCTGGGAGACATCCTGGAGATGGCCCCCAGCCAGGAGCAAATAGAAGCATCCAGCGCAGTGGCGGAATTCAAGGCCAGCGTAAGCACTGGGGAAACGCTGGAATCTGTCAGCCGCGCGCTGATGCAAATTTCGGGGGTGGATGAAATCTCGATTAACGGGAAAAAGGTGCTCTTTGGCGGCGCTCCGCTGGGAGAAAGCCCCAAGCCCGCGCTCGCCCCACAAGCGGAACCAATTCCCAGCCCGGAACCAATCCCCAATCCCCAACCAAAAGAAAGCGCGCCCCAGGCTGCCAGCCGCCGCGCCGCCGAAAACGGCGGCCGCCGTGTGACTGACCTGACGGTGCGCACCAACGTGGAGCGGTTGGACAGCCTGATGAACCTGGTGGGCGAGTTGATTACCGACCGCAATCACCTGTTGCAAATTCGCAGCCACATGGCACACGAAAAGCGCCAGAATGGCAGTTTTGAGCGGCTTTCAGAGACGATCACGCACCTGGGGCGCATCACCGACCAGCTCCAGGAAGAAGTGATGCGCATTCGGATGCTGCCCGTGGGGAGCGTTTTCAGCAAGTTCCCGCGCATGGTGCGCGACCTGGCGCAAAAGTTCGGTAAGCAGATCGATGTGGTCATTCGGGGCGAGGAAACTGAGATGGATCGCTCGATGATCGATGAAATCAATGACCCGCTCATTCACCTGATCCGCAATTCGGTTGATCATGGGATTGAGACGCCCGAAGAGCGCCTGTCCGCCGGGAAGCCGGAGCGCGGCACGCTGACGTTGACGGCGCGGCATGAACAGGGGCGCATCTTGCTGACGGTGGAAGATGATGGGCGCGGGATCGATGGCGCGAAGCTGCGCAAAAGCGCTGTGGCAAAGGGGCTGATTACGCCTGAGGAAGCTGCTGCCCTGACCGATGAACAATCGGTTGACTTGATGTTTATGGCCGGGCTTTCAACGGCGCAGAAGGTGACGGATGTCTCGGGGCGCGGCGTGGGTTTGGATATTGTCAATACTAACATCCAGCATGTCAATGGCGTCATCCAGGTGGAGACTAAACTGGGGCAGGGAACCTGCTTCCAGATTGTGCTGCCGCTGACGCTGGCGATTGTGCCATCGCTATTGGTGCGGGTGCGTGAATCAACGTTTGCTATCCCGCTGGTGATGGTAACGGAAATCCTGCGGCTGAACAAGTCGGATGTGCAATACGTTTACCGCAAGCCGGTGACGATGCTGCGCGGCAACGTGCTTTCGCTGGTGCAGCTGGCCGATATTTTCAAGATGAGGCTGGACGAAGGCAAGAAGAAGTATCAGTTTGCGGTGGTGGTGCATTCGGGCAAGCAGCGCGTCGGGCTGATCGTCGATTCACTGGTCGGGGAAGAAGAAGTGGTCGTTAAGCCGCTGGGCGCGTTCATTGGGGATATTCCCGGTGTTTCCAGCGCGGCTATCTTGGGGGATGGGCAGGTGGCGCTGATCGTCGATGTTTTCGGCTTGTTCAAGCTGGCCGGAATTTAAGGAATGATCTATGAGTGATCTTGTTTGGTTTGATCAGGCGGTATTGAATGCGCTTTCTGCCATTGCCGACAATGGCGTTAAAAGCGCGGCGACGGGGTTTTCTGAGATGGTGGGGCGGGCGGTCAAACCTGGCAAGCCAATGGCAAGCCTGGTGCCGATATTGAAAATCCCAAACTATATCGGCGGGCCGGATGATGATGCGGTGGGCATTTACCTGCGATTCGATGGTGACCTGGAGGGCCAGGTGATGCTGATTGTGCCGTATTCTAAAGCCTATGAGCTGGTAGATTTGTTGGTGGGCGAGAAACCGGGCACCACCCAGGAGCTTGGCTCGCTGGAAAAATCGGCAATGGGCGAACTGGGGAATCTGTGCGCGTCGTTCTTTCTCAACTCGTTGGCGAAATCTATTGGCGCGAGTTTCAGGCCCACCCCCCCGGCGGTGATGGTAGACATGGTTGGCGCAATTTTGGATATTGTCGTGGCAACCACCGGTGGTGTGGATGAACATATTTTGCTACTGCATTCCGCCTTCGCCGATGAAGCCCGTTTTATCGATGTTGATTTTTGGGTCATTCCCGATACGAAAATCCTTCAAGAATTGTTGAAAAAGACTACTAGCTTATGAAAGATGCAACCAGCGTAGGTTTGGGAGAAATGGCGATCAGCCGCAACCCGGAGGATGTCCTGGTGGCGTTTGGGTTGGGTTCGTGCATGGGAGTGATCATGCTCGACCCCCTGACGCATATTTCGGGGCTGCTCCATGCTGTGCTGCCCCGCGCTGCCGATGGGATGGAAGGCGCGGACGTGAACCCTTTCAAGTATGTGGAAAGTGGCATCGAAGCGCTGCTGACTGCTATGACGAAGGAAGGCGCTAACCGAACGCGCATCACCGTCCGGCTGGCAGGCGGGGCCAATATGCTAATGTCGGCTGGCATGACCCGCGCTTTTGATATCGGCACACGCAATATAGAATCGGCGCGCACCACCCTGGCCCGTTTGCGCATGCCGGTTGTCACAGCAGATGTCGGCGGTCATACCGGGCGCACCGTGCGCGTGTATGTGGCTGAAAGCCGCGTGACCGTTCGGGTCATCGGTGAAAAAGAACGAGATTTGTAGAAGAACCCGCCCTCACCCCGGCTCTTCTCCCAATGGGGGAAGGGTGCAGGCCCCTCTCCCTGCGGGAGATGGCCGGGGTGAGGGGCAGCGCAACTTATTGAACGAGATGTGAAGGAGTAACCTATGGCAAAAGTGTTGATCGTTGATGATGCAGAATTCCTGCGGGTGCGTCTGACCAAGATGCTGAATACGGATGGGTACGAAGTCTTCCAGGCCGAGAACGGGCTTAAGGCTGTGGCAGCTTACAAAGAACTTCATCCTGATGTGGTGCTGATGGATGTAACCATGCCCGAAATGGATGGCCTGACAGCCTTGAGAGAGATCGTCGGGTTCGACCCCAAAGCGCGGGTGGTGATGTTGACTGCCCTGGGCCAGGAATCGGTCGTGCTCGAAGCGGTCAAATCGGGCGCGCGTGACTTTGTCGTTAAGCCGTTCGAGCATGAACGCGTGATGAAGGCCATCACCAAGCTGCTTTCATAAAATTGCCATGCCTGAAGAAACAGCGCAAACCCAGGCCACAGCCAAAGCGCCAGCCCCGGTGAGGGTGCTGGTGGTGGATGATTCCGCTTTTATGCGGTTTGCCATCACCCAGCAGTTGAACGAAGACCCTGGCCTCCAGGTGATCGGTTCTGCCAGCAATGGCAACGAAGCCCTGAAATTGATCCCGCAGCTCCAGCCAGATGTTGTCACCATGGATGTGGAAATGCCGCACCTGGATGGGCTTGCCACCCTGCGCGAGGTGATGAAAAACTTCCCGCGCCCGGTCATCATGTTCAGCAGCCTGACGAAAGAAGGCGCGGCAGAAACCATCCAGGCGTTGATGCTCGGCGCGGTGGATTTCATCCCCAAACCCGAGAACCGGCTGGATATTCGCGCCGCCATGAACGAGATGACTTCCAAGATCAAGGTGGCAGCCAGGGCCCGGGTCAAGCAGGAAGTGGCGCGATTGGCCCCTGCCGCCCCGGCAGTGGTCTACACCGAGAAGCCGGTACGCGGCTACAACAAATCGACGCCGCTGGTTTTTATCGGTTCCTCTACCGGCGGGCCTGGCGCGTTGAATGAGATTATCCCGGCCCTGCCGGCCAACCTGCCATCCCCGGTGCTGATCGTCCAGCACATGCCAGCCGGGTTTACCCGCTCCCTGGCTGACCGGCTGAACGCCATCTCCGCGCTCAGGGTCAAGGAAGCGGAGAGCGGCGATGCGCTCTCGGTGGGGCAGGTGCTGATCGCCCCTGGCGGCTATCACATGGTGCTGGATGAGAACGACCGCATCACCTTGAACCAAAAGCCAACCGTCCACGGTGTGCGCCCGGCGGTGGATGTGACGCTCAACTCGCTGGTACAGCGCCTGGGCAAAAATATCATCGCGGTCATCCTGACCGGCATGGGCAGCGATGGCGCGCTCGGCGCTTCACTGCTGCGCAGCACCGGCGGCTACGTCATCGCTGAGCATGAGAGCACCTGTGTGGTGTGGGGCATGCCGCGCAGCGTGGTCGAGGCCGGGGCAGCCAGCGCCGTCTTGCCGAGGCAAAAGATTGCCAGGGCGATTGAAAGCCAGATCAAAGAGATGCGATAGCCGTTTGGAGTGCGCAAGCGCGCTTGCGTTCCCGAAACAGGTTTTCGAGATCTAAAAAAAGAAGAAAAGGAAATTATCATGGACGCCGAAGTTTATTCCCAGCTCAAACATTCCATCAAAAAAACCCTAAAAATTGACCTGGGGCACTATAAGGATGAGCAAATGAAGCGACGGCTGGATTCCTGGCTGGTGCGCAGCCGCGCAACCAACTGGCAGGATTACTTCCGCCTGTTAACCACTGACAGCCTTGAACTGGAGCGTTTTCGCAATTATCTGACGATTAACGTCACCGAATTTTTCCGCGACCCATTGCGCTGGGAAATCCTGCACCAGGATATTTTGCCCTACCTGATCAAAACATCTGCCGAAGCGCGGGTTGCCACCCCGCTCAAACTCTGGAGCGCCGGCTGCTCGCTGGGCACCGAACCTTATACCCTGGCCATACTGATGGCCGAAGCCTTCCCGCTGCAGCGCTACACCCTGCAGGCTACCGACCTTGATCGCGGCGCGCTGCAAAAAGCCCGGGCAGGCGGCCCCTACACCAAAGAAGAAATCCGCAACCTGAACCCTGCGCAGCGCCAAAAATACATCACACCCGATGCGCCCTATCATGTCCAGGAAAAACTACGCAAAAACATCACTTTTGCCGAGCAAGATTTGCTGGCCGACCGCTTTGAAAGCGGTTTCGACCTGATCATCTGCCGGAACGTGGTGATTTACTTCACCAGCGACGCAAAAGACACCCTGTACGAAAAATTCAACGCGGCCCTGCGCCCCGGCGGCATCCTGTTTGTTGGCGGCACAGAGATCATTTCCGGGCCGAATAAATACGGATTTACAAATTTCGGCATTTCATTCTACAAAAAGGTGTAACAGGAAATGGCGCCCTACTCGTTGGAACAGCTCATCCAGGAAGCCGGAAAACTGCCTCCCATTCCGCAGACCGCCATGAAGGCGCTGACGATGATCCGCAACCCCGATACCAACGCCTCCAGCCTGGCGAAAGTCATCGGCATGGATCAGGTGCTGGCTGCCAAGGTGCTGCGCTGGGCCAACTCGGCGTATTTTGGCCTCGAAAACCGCATCCTGACGGTGCAGCAGGCCATCATGGTGCTGGGTATGAAAAATATCCAGGAACTCATCATGAATTCATCGGTATCCGATCACCTGAACCGGCCTGTGCCTGGCTACGAACTGGCGCGCGGTGAACTCTGGCAACACGCCCTGGGTACAGCCATCACCGCCAAGCTGATTTCCAAAAAGCGTAAGTTGAATATCGATGAGGAAGCCTATTTTGCCGGTTTGCTATGCGATATTGGCAAGCTGGTTTTCGAAAAAGTGCTGCGTGATGCCAATAACATCAGCCCAGAAATGGCCAGCCTGCCTTTCCAGGATATGGAAAGGTTGTGTTTTGGCTTCGATCACGCCACATTGGGCGCAGAAATGGCCCGCCGCTGGCAGCTTCCCGACAGCCTGGTTTCAGCCATCGCCTACCATCACGAGCCGCAGATGACCAGCTCCTATCACATCCTGGTTTCCACCGTACATGTTGCCAACGCGCTGGTGATGATCATGGGCATTGGCATTGGCATCGACGGGTTGCGTTACCCCCTGCACGAAGAATCCCTCACCCGCCTGGGTCTTGGCGAAGAAGACCTTTCGGAATTTGTTGCCCAGGCTACAGAACAACTCAGCCACGCCAAAGAGCTGGTACGCATCGGCTGAGATTGTCACCTGAAGGAGCTAAGCAAACACTATGGATGCAAAACTACTCAACCCATTTATCCAGGCTGCTGCCGAAGTGTTAAAAGCAGAAGTCGGCGCGGAAATTTCCCGGGGCAATATCTCCCTGCAAAAATCCGCCATGACTTCAGATGACATCACCGTGCTGATCAACCTGGTTGGCGATGTCTACGGTGTGGTCATGTATGGAATGCCCACCGCCACCGGCCTGAATATGGTCTCCAAGATTATGGGGCAGGAATTTACTGTGATGAATTCCCTGGCCCAGAGCGGGGTTGCCGAATTGGGGAACGTTATCAGCGGGCGAGCCACCATCCGTTTTTCAGAAGCAGGCTACCAGTCCAATATATCCACCCCCATGGTACTCACCGGCAGCGGGATCGAAATCTCCACCCTGGATTTCCACCGCATCGTCGTCCCACTTGAAACCCAGTTCGGCACCCTGACAGTTCACCTGGCCCTGAAAGAAAAAGCCTCCGGCGAAGCTACCGCCGAGTTTATGTCTTCGCTAAAAGTCCCGGCCAATCCCAAGGATTCCTGATGCCCCCTGGTGAAGAGGAGATTACCATGAATGTCAAATTTCTCAACCCGTTTGTCAGCGCCGCACACGAAATCTTGAGCATGGAAATGCGCGGGGATGTGCAGCGCGGCGACCTGCGCCTGGAAAATGGCCCTTACACCACAGACGAAATCACCGTCATCATCTCGCTCGTTGGCGGGGTAGATGGAACCGTCTTCTTCAGCATGTCGAAAGATGCCGCCCTGCAGCTGGCCTCCACCATGATCGGTGAAAAATTTGAAACGCTAGACAAACTGGCCCAAAGCGGTATCGCCGAGCTGGCCAACGTCATCACCGGGCGCGCCAGCATGAAGCTGGCCGAAGCAGGGTTTGAATCCAATATCTCCACACCCTCGCTGATCATCGGGAAGGGTGCCACCATCTCCACCCTCGACTATCCCCGCCTGATCGTGCCGCTGATCACCTCCAATGGGGCCACAACCATCCACCTGGCGCTGCGCGAAGGCCCCCCCACCAACCTGAAAGCCCCTCAATTGGGCGTTCCCAAAGCCTTTGAACTGCCCAAGCCCTAAAAAAGGATAATCCAATGGAACATCAAATGGTGGTCTTCAACCTGGAAAATGAACAATATGGTGTGGAAATTGCCGCTGTTGAAAGCATTATCAAAATGCAGGAAATCACCCGGCTGCCGTATGCGCCCAATTTTGTAGATGGAATCACCCGCCTGCGCGGAGGCGTGGTACCGGTCATCGACCTGCGCAAACGCTTTGGGCTGGTACCCGGAGCCCACACCCGCAACACCCGCATCATGATCTCAGCCTTGAACGACGCCTCGAAAGTGGGCCTGGTAGTGGATGCCGTTACCCAGGTCATCCGCATCGCGGATGAGATCATCGAACCGCCGCCACAGCTTTCACTTTCAGCCAGTTCTGCCTTCATCAAAGGCATCGCCAAGATGAACAACCACCTCATCATCCTGCTCGACCTGAGCCGGGTGCTTTCCCTGGATGAAAAAGAAGCCCTGGCCGCCACTAATTTCGCGGTGTAAGTTTGGAGTGCGGAAGCTCGCTTCCGCTGCACTCCAGAATAACACAAACGCGCTTCTCAACTTGAAAAGCGCGTTTGTGTTTGATTTAGCATCAGCCGTTCAAGGTACGATCCCCGCGCAGGCCACCCCATCTTTGGGGGCATTGGTACTGGCGGTCTTCCAGGGCTGCTTATCCAGCAGGATGGTGCAGGTTAATTTGCCGGTCTGGGTAGGGTTGGAGGCTGTCAGGTAGACCTCGCTGCCGGTTTTAACGGCGACGGTCTTAATCCACGGCACGGTAACGGTGGTGGTTTTGGAAATTTTCACGCTTCCAGCTTGCAATGTGATGTTGGCAAAACCACCCGAGGCATCGACCCTGAAGGTAACCCGGCGGCTCTCTGTGTTGGGGTTTTGCCCAGAAAGGTAAAACATGATGGATACCGCGATTGCAATCAGCACAGCCACAATTGCCAGCTGCGCTACAATTCCCTGGCGTTCGAGAAATTCCTCCATTGGCTGCACTCCTTTCCAGGCTGGGTAATAGGTTGACTTTATTGTAGCAAACATCAGCTAAAGATTAATAACAAATCAGTGTGTAATCATGCAGTTTGCATTCCTTGCAGCGCTGAAAGAAAATTAATGCAGTATTTACGCCGGTTCCGGCATAAATACCTCAAGGATGGCCTGCCTCTGCCGAAACTATGTATGTAACAAAAAAAGACCCACCAAGAGGTGAACACACAACAAATACATGACCCACTCACCTGATAACCAGTCCACCAATCTGCTTAACCAACTGTATTTCCAACCAATTTTCGTTCAAACAGGGGAAGGATCCCCTGAAAACCAATCACATTCAAACATGGAGGTTTGAAATGGCTACTGTAGATGTTACCCGCATTGCGTCAAACATTGGCGCCCTGAATTCCCTCAACTCTCTGATGAACATCAACAACAAGTTGGCGACTCATCAGACCCGTCTGTCCACCGGCAAGCGTATCAACAGCGCCGCTGATGATCCCGCCGGCCTCACCATCGCCACCAAAATGCTGGCCCGCTCGGAAGGCCTGAAAGTCACCCTCGACAACATTGGCGATTCCAAGAACATGCTCTCCGTCGCTGAAGGCGGCCTGAGCAAGATGACCGACATCATCACCAACATGCGCAACAAGGCCGAACAGGCTGCTTCTGACACACTCGGCTCAACCGAACGTGCCACCATCCAGACCCAGCTCTCGTCCTATGCCCAGCAGTTGCAGGATGTTGTCGACCAGACCAAGTGGAACGGCGTCAAGTTGCTTGACCAGTCTACCGGCCCCAAGCAGTTCCAGACCGGTGTGGACGAAGGCGAATCCAGCATCTGGACTCTGCCCGGCGCGCTTGATCCTACCACGCTCAAACTATCTGAGAATAATCCTAACATTCAGGTCAACAACAGCGTAATTGGAAAATCTTTTGCGGCTGCCGGCGCGGAGCAATCTGGTACGCTCAACGGTATGACCGAATTATCTACTGGTGATTATTCTATCGAAGTTCTCGACAAAGCCACGAGCGCTACCCAAGGTAAAGCCATTGTAGATACCAACAGCAAACTTGTCACCGGTGTTAGCCAGATAGCTGGAACTATTTCTCCAACTGCGGCAGCTTCAACTGCTACAACCACATCATCTTTGATGACTTCTGGACGTTACAAGTTGACGATTGATGCTGCCACCAGCGCTACTAAAACCACCTACACCATCACCAACCTGGATGACTCAACCTGGGGTACCAATGGCTCCATTCAGGTTGCAGATGCAGATTTGTCAGACGCCACCGGGACTAGTTTGAGCGGTGCCCTGGTAGATACTGCTGGCAAAACGATTGGTGTTACCCTGAGCTTTAATACCGGTTATGCTACCGGTGCTGCGGATCTGGTTGCCGGACAATCGATGAATTTTGAATTCATCAAAGCCAATGAAGTAAAGCTTGAAATGAATGATGCATCTGGTTTGGCTGTGCAGATCAATCGTCAGGCAGCTGACTACCTCAAAAACGGCACAAACTACTCATCTACATCGGCTTATGTAGATGCAGGTGCTACTACTCCAACATACCAATCTGGTCGTGGCGTCAGCATCGATTTGTCCGCTACCTGGGCCAACATTTCATCTGGATCTGGTTCAAACCGGACATACTTCAACTACAAACAGGCCAGTAACTTCTCGGTAGATGTCTCCACCGCCGCCAAGGCTGGCAAGTACATGACCACCGCCAACAACGCCCTGGATATGGTCACCAGCGCCCTCTCTGATCTCGGTTCGCTGGCTTCCCGCCTGACCTTCAAGGAAGACACGATCTCGACCGCCCAGATCAACGTCGAAGCTTCGTACAACCGCATCATGAACGCCAACATGGCCGAAGAACAGACCAACGCTTCCAAGTTCTCCATCCTGCAGCAGACCGCCATCGCCATGCTGGCCCAGGCCAACACCGCCCCGCAGAACCTGCTCAGCCTCTTCCGGTAAGATGAACTTGCTTAGCTCGAGTACGGTAGTAAACAGGATCGTTCACACTGGGGAGGCGCACCAGCGCCTCCCCGTTCCTGCTTTTTACACCAGCAA
>CAIJPN010000115.1 GCA_903822545.1 uncultured Anaerolineae bacterium
AGGTCGGTGCAGAAGTGACACACAGATTTCTAAAAATGTGCCATAATAAAAGTACACGCGATCGGGTGTCCCCCACACTTGGTCGCGTGTGTGTTTTGCTCAACAATATTGCTGCAAAATTTTATCAGAATCTGGCCGTTCAACGCAAAGGGCATTTTTGTCAGATAACCCCATTTTGAAGTAACCGAATTCTTCCCCTGCACGCATAAACTGTTTGAATTGGTTGTAGCCGTAAACGGATTCATCGAATCCCCCGTATCGATCCATCAAAGCCTTTTTTACGGCGGGCAAAAGCACCTGCCGCTGGCCAGACTCGCGCAGGAATTCGACGATTGTTTTGTAAACGTCATCCACTGCCAGGGGCAGATCAGGGGTAGATGTATTTTTATGTGGAAGAGTTACCCAATCTCGCAGGCCAGCAGTGTTCAGCATATAGTAGCCTTTGCTGTGCCCATCTTCCAATAACGCCTTGAATTTTGGGAAGCCGAAAGCTTTTTGGTCAAACATGCCATATTTGCGCGTGAGCCGCTCTTTAACCTGGGGAGCCAGAATTGGGATACCTTTTTCCCCTTTGAGCATTTCCACAATCTGAACGTGAACTTCGTCCACTTTTTTCGGAGGGGCGATTGTTGTTGGAATTTCTTTCTCTTGGGGAACCACGTCACGGTCATAGAGCAGCAGTGTATCCACCAGATCGCCGAGACGATTGGACGCGTTGTTGGATTGTGCGATCACGATCACCTTTTTTCCAAGTGGACGCAGGGTAGTAGCTACGTGGATAAAGTCGCCATCGCCGGTGACCAGGACAAAAATGCCGATATGCGGGTTTTTGTAGGCACAATCGATACAATCAGTGGCGAGTTTAACATCCACGTTGTTCTTGAAACCATTGGGAACATACACCGGTTCGACCCCGGCCTGGTACAAGAGCAGCGAGTCGCTCTGGAAGCGTTGTTCTCGCCAGTCGGCATAGGCCTTGGCGAAAACCAGCCTGCCATGTGACTGGGCAACTTCGCGCAGGGCGGAAAGGTTAGCCTTGGTATTGATAAAGCCGTGCATGTTCTCCCAGTCGATGAACATGGCGACATCAGAACTTCCGTTATTGGTGTTAGGCATGGGGTAAATACCTTAATCAGGCTAAGTCACAACTATTGGGCATCTTTTCCAAGACCTGGTGGCGGCATGGGGATGCGAATGTCTGTTCGCTCTCCGGTGGTCATCAAGTAACCGTCTGGCACTTCCCAGTCGGCATAAGCAATTGGGAACGAATTAGGATAAGTCAGGTGGAGCATTTCGACATACCAGCCAGCATACGACCAATCTGACCCCTTGCCAGCCTCAACAAGTTCGGGATAACGCTTAACAAACAGGTTGGCGAGATGGCTTGGAGTGGTATAAGGCATGTCGGCATCCTCGAAGTAGTGAGTTCGCAGGCTGGTCGTATAGTGAAAAGCAAGCCCATTCCAATCTACCATTTTTGCGCCATGATTTACAGAAATATTGGTAACAGGTGTAATGCTGCAACGCCAATTCATCCCCGATGGAGACATTCCTGGGGCAATCCGTAGACCCTGGTATCCGCGTAAATGCAATTCGGCTACCAGGCGGAGTACGTTACGATAAATTGAATAGTTTATCTGGCTCATCTCTTTACGTCTGTGTCTATTCTTTCTCAAATCCCTGACTGGTAAACCGCAGCGTCCGGCTATTCTCCGTGACGGTGCGCACTACATTATCCGGCGCGCCGTTGGGGAGGGTGGCTTCGATTTCCAGGGTGACGGTGACGGTCGCGCCGGGGAGGGTGGACAGGTGGGCGATAATTTCTTCGGCGATGCGACCGGCGTCAGCGCCAACGCGCAGGGTGTTGAGGGTGACGGTGCCGTGGAAGCGTTTGGGCTGGTTCGATGCCGGGGGCGGGGGAGGCGGGTCCCCAGGTGTAGGTGGCGGTGTCTCAATCGTCGGGGGAGGCAGCGGGCCGGTGGGCGGTTTGTGGGTTTCTGCGTCCATTTGTTTGCGGGCGGCGTCACTTTTGACCAACAATGCGGATGAAGTGGCATCAAACAACATGAGCGCCTGGTTGCCGCGCA
>CAIJPN010000116.1 GCA_903822545.1 uncultured Anaerolineae bacterium
CAACACCTGCAACCTGGCGCGGCAAACGGTTGAACGCTATTTGTTCATCCTGGAACAAACCTACATCATCCGGCTGGTCAGGCCTTTCAGCCAAAACCTGCGAACAGAATTGACCAAAACCCCCAAGATTTTCTTCTACGATACCGGCTTGATGCAGATGCTCTGGCTCAAACGACTGCAAAAAGAAGTGTTGGGTTCTGTGTTTGAAACCAGCGTATTTGGCGAACTGGTGAAACGTTTCGGGCGAGACGAAGTGTATTACTGGCGCACCACCGAAAAGCAGGAAATCGATTTTATTGTGCGGACACCTGACCTGGTTTATCCATTTGAAACCAAATTGCATTTCCCACGTGGAATTCCATCCGCCCTGGAAAACTTCTCGGAACATTACCCCCAAGTGTCCGCCCCCGGAAAGGTCATTTCATTACAAGGGGAACCAAACCAGCCAAGGATGCTGTATCCCTGGCAATTGTGATTTTGACAGTTGTGGACATAGTTCTAGACTTTTTCTGAACTTCCCCGAAAATCCTTGACCAGTTCTCTCAGTCGTTATACAATCTTCATGTCGGTGGAAGAAACTCACCCCACTGGACACCTTAACTCAACTTCATCGGAAACCACTTTAGAGTTACGCACCGCGAACCCGAATCTCGTCGGGTCCGCACCAAGTAATTTTATAGGGACAGACCGCCTGGAATGATGAAAATCATCCAGGCGGTCTGTCATTTAAGCCCCAACAGCCCGCTGGCGATGTGTCAGCGGGCTGTTTTATTTTCCAACCACGGAGGTTCCCAAATGTCTACGCAAGCAAAGAATTTACCCCAATCCAAGTTACTACCCCTGTTGCCATCTTCCCTGCAATTTTTCTCAGTTGCGGAAGTGTCGATCATCCTGGGTACCAGCACCAAACTGGTACACGATTGGATCAACAAGGGATTGCTGCCATCCTTCCGGCTCGGCGAGAAAAATCGCCTGATCCGCATCCGCCAGGCAGACCTGGAGAAATTCATTGATGCCCACATCCGCAATGGCTCCGTCTCCCTGAAAGAAGATGCTCCAATTCCGGCGGATGGAGAATCCTGATTCTTTGAAAGCGAGAAGCTATGCTGATCTTTGCGCTTGTTTTGATCGTAATCGTCGTCCTGCTCTTTGGACTGTCGTCCATGTCGCAGTCGTATGCCGCTGCCAAACAGGCCCAGGCTGTGATCGAGACTGCCCGCGTCGCCCAGATCGCCAGCGCCGGGAACCTGGTCGTCATCGTCACCCTGGCGGTTCTGCTGCTGGCTGCTGCGGGTGTGATCGCCTACCTGCTGACGCGAACTCGGCCCCAACCGAAACCAGGCCAGTGGGTTTCCGGGCCAAATGCTCGCTGGGGGCGTATCCAGCAGCCGGACGCCAATGCCATGTTCCCGGCCCTGCTCACCATGATGCTGTACCAGATGGTGCAGAACCAGCAGCACGAGGCCGAGCAGCTCTGGCAGATGAGCCAGCCCGATCAGGATGTGCCTGTGCTCCCAGAC
>CAIJPN010000117.1 GCA_903822545.1 uncultured Anaerolineae bacterium
GCGCAATCGCCCTCATCCCTGGCCCTTCCCCCGGCGGGGGAAGGGAATTACCCCCCTCTCCCTTTGGGAGAGGGCCGGGGTGAGGGAACTCCTTGCAAAAAGGCAGTTTGACATATCAAGGTAGCAACTTGGGTTAATTACAGTTTTATCTAAAGTTTTAGAAATATGGAGAGAAATATGGAACAAGTACGAAGAATCAAGCAAGTGATCAACCCGCAATATGTAATTGAGGGCGCAGGTGTATTACTGCGCCGCTCCATTTCTCCGCTGAAATCGAACCTGGCAGACCCGTTTTTATTGTTTGACCATTTCGCTTTTAATGACCCCTTGGAAGGCCCAATCAGGGGATTCCCCACGCACCCGCATCGCGGCATTGAGACGGTAACTTATATGTTGGAAGGGTTGGTGCGCCATCGTGACAGTTTAGGCAACCTGGGCACCATCGGACCGGGAGATGCGCAGTGGATGACCAGCGGCGGCGGCGTGCTGCACGAGGAGATGCCGCAGCGCGGCCCTGCGGGTGTGATTTATGGTCTTCAGCTTTGGGTGAACCTGCCAGCGGCATTGAAAATGTCGGAGCCGCGCTACCAGGAGATTTCGGCGAAGACAATCCCGGCGGTGAATGTGGGCGGTGCGTCGATTCGCGTGGTGGCCGGGGAAGTGGCCGGGGTGAAAGGCCCGGTAACCGAAATCGCCATCCACCCGGTATACCTGGATGTGCGGCTGGAGGCCGGGAGTGAGTTTTCGCTGCCCATCCCGCGCGGTCATACCACGCTGGCGTATGTGTTCGAGGGAGAGGGGCTTTTTTATAACGGGAGCAATAGTCAGGGCGAGTCGGATGCGCTGGTGAAATCTACAGCGATGGTTTGGTTCGATGATGGCGACCTGGTGCGGGTGCGAACCCATTCCCAATCCCCCATGCGTTTTATGTTGATTGCTGGCCGGCCAATCGGCGAGCCAATTGTGCCTTATGGGCCGTTTGTGATGAATACCGTGGATGAGATCAGACAGGCCCTGTTCGATTTGCAAAATGGGACGTTTGTGAAAGGCCGGGCAGGTTGACAACCTGCCCGGTTTTTTTGTATAAATATCTCATGGCAAATATCTTGGTCGGCGAACGTATTGGCAAGGAAGGCAAAATCCGCCTGGGCTGCTCAGCGGTGATTTTCGATGCGGGGCGCGAGAAGGTTTTGTTGACTCGGCGCAGCGATAACGGGCTGTGGTGCCTGCCCGGCGGGGCAGTTGACCCGGGCGAGTCGGTGGAGGAAGCCTGTGTGCGCGAGGTCTGGGAGGAAACCAGGCTGCGGGCGCGGGTGCTGCGGATGGTGGGTGTTTATAGCGACCCAAACCGGTTGGTGGTGTATAAAGATGGGAATAAGGTGCAGACCGTAGCGCTGCATTTTGAAGCGGAAGTTTTGGGCGGGGAGCCCGGGCTGAGCAATGAAACCACGGATTGGGGTTATTTTTCGCTGGAGCAAGCTGCCACGCTGGAGATGTTGGGAAATCACTTGCAGCGCATCCAGGATACGGTAGCGGGGCAGGTGGCGGCGTTTATTCGGTAATGCTCAAGAAAGCGGCCAGGTGGGCTGGATGTCAATATCCCAGGCAGATGTATGGCCGAGGGTGTAGCGATAGTACCCGGCAGAAGCGATCATGGCGGCATTGTCGGTGCAGTATTTGAGCGGGGGAATGTGGACTTTGAACTCGTTTTGGGCTAAAAATGTTTCGCGCAAGGCTTTATTGGCCGAAACCCCGCCGCCGATGATGATTTCCTGCACGCCGTACTGGCGCGCAGCCTGCATGGTCTTGCTGAAAAGCACATCGATAACCGCTGTCTGGAAGCTGGCAGCCATATCTGCAACCGGGATGGGCTGTTTTTCGGCTTCAAAGCGGCGCACTTCGCGCAAGACGGCGGTTTTCAGGCCGCTGAAGGAAAAGTTGTAGCTTTCATCCAGCCAGGCGCGCGGGAAGGCAAACGCGGTTGGATTGCCTTCGACGGCGATTTTTTGGATGGACGGCCCGCCGGGATAGGGCAGCCCCATCAGCCGGGCGACTTTGTCGAAGGCTTCCCCGGCAGCATCATCCAGCGTTGCGCCCAGGCGCTTATAACTGAGATGGTCGGTCATCAGGTTCAGTTCGGTGTGCCCGCCAGAGACGAGCAGCGCCATCAGCGGGAATTGCGGGGCAGGAGGCGGATTCAACTCTGACGCATCGTGCAGCCAGGCAGCGTAGATATGCCCCTCGAGGTGATTCACCCCAACGAGCGGTTTCCCGGCCCCCAGCGCGATCCCTTTTGCGGCATTTAACCCCACGACGAGCGATCCGGCCAGCCCTGGACCGCGCGTCACCACAATGGCATCCACCTGATTGATGGTTACGCCCGCTTTTCTGAGCGCTTCTTCAACAACCGGCGTGATACTCAACACATGCTGGCGCGAGGCCACCTCAGGGAAGACGCCGCCATAGCGGGCGTGGACATCCATCTGCGAGGCAACAACGGAAGATACCAGCGCGCGTCCATTTTCAAGCACAGCGCAGGCGGTTTCATCACAAGAAGTTTCAATGGCGAGAATATGGGTCACTTCTTCTTCATCTCCAATACAAAATCATACGGATAATCTGCCAGCAGTTCCATCTTTCCGTCCGGGCGCACCCAGTAGGTATCCTCGATGCGAAATCCCATGCCTTCTTCGGGATAGTACAATCCCGGCTCGATGGTAAAAACCACGCCGGGTTTCAAGAGATTGTCATCGCTGGCGGTGAGCCCGCTCCACGGGCGTTCGTGGATGTTCAGGCCGACGCCATGCCCCAGGCTGTGAACGTAACCATTCAGCGGAGCTTGATCAGTGCGCGGGGTTTTATGCCCATACTTCTCAAACTCTTCACAAGCCAGGATTTGGTAATTCTTGAAAGGCGCGTTCAAATCAAGGTTATCGATCACCTTATCGTAAACATTCTTCACCTGGTCGTAGCGTTTCTGGGCTTCAGGTGTGGCATAGCCCAGGCTCCAGGTGCGGGTAAAATCGTAGAAGTAGCCACCGCCCTGTTCCTGTGGGTAAATATCAAAAACGATGGTCTGGCCGAGGCGCATCAAGTCAGCAGGATTGCCCTGGGAATGCGGAACACCGGCATCATGCCCCAGCGAAAAGATGAATCCTTCACTCGGGACCGCGCTGCGTTCCGCCAGCCAAAGATTGATCTGCGCTTTAACATCACCCAACAAAAGCGGTGAACCATCGGCTTTGAGCAACACTTCATCCTCGCGCACAGTGCAGCTTGTCAGGAGATCAGCTGTCAGGCGCACCACTTCGGTAGTGATCTTGCCCATGCGGCGGATGCGCGCCACTTCAGCCTCGTCTTTGGTTTCCATGGCATACATGAAGAGCGATGTCTCGCGCGTCTCGCCAATCAGCTCTAAATCAGGCAGCCGTCGCTGGAGATGGGCTAACACAGCAAACATGTTGCTCAAATCCGTGTGACCATAAACACCTACACGGCCTGCAATACCCAACTCGGACAGAATCAGCTTCAGGCGCAGGGCTGCCATCAATGCGGTATCGCCACCCGCTTCTTTGAGCAAATCGGAAATCGGATAAACATTGTAAGAGCGCACATCCAGGCCGCTTTTGGCGGCTTCTTCGCGCTCCATATCGTTACAGAACAAAATCGGGGCTGCGCCGCGCTTTTTAATCAGCGTCGCGCCGCCCACATGCCCGCCGCCCACCAGGTACATCATCGGCGGGTTGTTTTCGGCACTGCCAAACACAAGTAGCGCATCCAGGTTGCGTTGCTGCATAATTGCATCAAGGTCAGATTTCAAGGGATTCTCCTGTTTTTTAACGCAAATTGCTCAAATTTTCGAATTACGCGAATTTTACTTAAATTA
>CAIJPN010000118.1 GCA_903822545.1 uncultured Anaerolineae bacterium
GTATCTGGGCCATGGTGTGTGTGCGTGGATGCGATCACAATCTGCACATCCGGCCTGCCTACCAGCTCCAAAACCTGGCGCACATCTGCACGGAAGAATCCGATCAGGTCGAGGGCGCACAGCACCAGGGTGGCTTGCCCGTCAGAAATTGCCAGGGCGCGGGCAAACAACTCATCGTGGATTGATTCTGCGCGGCGGTCGGTCCCGAATCCTGCCAGGAAAACGGGACGATCCAGCGCTGGGGTGATCACAGTTTGGGCATATCCAACTTTCATAATTTTTCTCCATTTCCTGGCGGCATCCATTCCCTGGGAGCGGGCTGTAACACCCCCAAAGCGCTGTAGCCGTCTGTGAGCATCTGGTCGATGGCAGTCTGCATCTCGATTTCGCCGCGTTCCGAAGGTTGGATTTTTGCCAGGTAACCCCAAACCTGCGGCGGCAGGATGAACAAAATCGACGCGGCATAAGGGCTTAGGATTTGTTCACGCCGGGGCTTTTCAATAATCTGCTGAACACGCCAGCCCGCATCCACCTCCACGCTCGAGCGCGCCATCAACTCGTGAATAGGACATTCTTTCAGGCTCATGGTGATGTCAGCCTGTTGTTTTTCGTGAGCCTGCACCAGCTCGAGCAGGGAATTTTCTTCCAGGATGTAGTCTGTCGCCACCACCAGCACAGGTTCATCCCGAATCCAGGCTTGCGGAACGCTCAACAGCGCATCGCCGTTGCCGCGCAGGTTGTCCTGGTGCGCAAAGGTTACCTCCAGTCCCCACGCTGAGCCATCACCCGCGAAGTGAAATATCTGCGCTTCGAGATGGTTTGTCACGATGCACACCCGCCCCACACCGGCTTTTTTGACCGCGCGCAGCACATAATCCAGCGTGGGGCGGCCATCTACGGCCAGCAGCGGTTTGGGCGTACTATCGGTGTACGGACGTTGGCGCTTTCCGCGCCCGGCGGCCAGGAGAATGGCAGAGTGAATCATATCCTTATCCCTGGGCTTGTCCCGAAAGTGACAGGGCGCACTCGGGTTGGCGGCAAAGCCCAGCGCCCATTTCAGCCACAAACACTTTAGATGGAAGCTCCGGGTGCCGTGCTGCGAATTTTTCTGCGATTTGGTGCGCCGCCCCCTCGGCCTGATCCTGGCTCGAGAGCGCCAGCACACACCCGCCATATCCACCGCCGCTAAAACGACTGCCAAAAACCCCGGGTGTTGCGCTGGCGATTTCATGTAAATCGATCAGCACCTGGCTGCCAGATTCGTAGTTGAGAATGGATGATGCGCAAGATTGGTTCATCAGTTCGCCAAACAACGCCAGGTTGGCCTGCTGCCAGGCGCGCGCGCCGTGCCGGACGCGTTCCACTTCGCTGTAAAAATGCCTGGCCCGGCGACACAGATGCGCTGGCAGGTGGGCCTGTTTCATCTCAAACAGTTCGCGGGGCACTTCGGCCAGTTTTAACGCACCGGGTTGAAGCCGCTCGGCGGCTTCGTGGCATTCAAATACACGTTGGTTGAATCCGCTCTTGGTCAGTTCACGCGAGATGCCAGAATAGGCCACGATCCAGGCGGCGCTGCTCCCAGCCGGGTCCAAAATCGGGGCGACAGAAGCAGTTGTCGTTTCCATTAAAAGCAGGGCATCTTTTTTGCCGTGGACGATTGCCAGCGGGTCGAGAATTCCGTTTTGCAGACCCAGTTGCCCATTTTCGAGCTGGAAATCCAACTGTACCAGTTCACCCGCCGGGATGTTGAGCGCATTGGCATCGGCCAGCGCTTTGAGATAGGCCAGCCCCACCGAGGCCGATGAACTCAGGCCAGCACCCACCAGCGCACCGCTGATGTGCGCCCGGATGCCGCGCTGGAGGCGGTTCGCTCCTAAAACCAGCGCGGCGGCGTGAGCGTAACGCGCCCAATGGCTTTTATCAACTTCCTCACCGATCACGAAACCGGTTTCGCCGAATTGTTCACTGGAAAGCTGGATCTCTGGCGAGGGCAGCGGCTCGTAATCGAGGCTGGTGCCTATTCCAAGTGTGCGTCCCAGCACCGGCCCGCCCTGGTGGTCGATATGCGCGCCAATCGGGCAGATGCGATATGGGGAAAAGATGTGTTGGGGCAT
The DNA here is from genome assembly GCA_903822545.1 of uncultured Anaerolineae bacterium. Lineage (GTDB taxonomy): Bacteria > Chloroflexota > Anaerolineae > Anaerolineales > Villigracilaceae > CAIJPN01. The sequence continues at coordinate 2,115 of CAIJPN010000118.1, forward strand.
GTGGGGGGCTTTGGGCGGGGAAGAATGCCTGGAAAGGCTTTATGAAAACGTTTTCAAGATGTTACAACGAACATTTTGTTCTGTCAAGCAGCCCTGGCTGGGGGCCGGGCAATAAAAATGCCCCGAGAGCCAATGCCCCCGGGGCCAGGTTTCAACAATCGGGCTAGTCGTTACCGCGCTTGCCCAGGCGATGATCCAGTTGCAGCACAGCTGTTTCGTGCGCTTCAATGCGTTTCATGCTATCCACGATTTCAGCGGCGTTCTTCTCTTCTTCCACCTGCTCACTGATGAACCATTGCAGCAGTACCTGTGTGGCGTAATCCTTTTCGGCCAGCGCCACTTCGTACAGATCGTGAATGGATTTGGTGACCAGCTGCTCGTGAGCGTACACTTCCACGAAAGCGGCCATCGGGCCAGCCCATTCGGCTTGCGGGGTGGCGATGGCTTTTAGTGCCACTTTGCCGCCGCGATCGACGAGATAATGGAAGAGTTTCATAGCGTGTTCATTTTCTTCGCCAGACTGGACGTACATCCACTTGGCTGCGCCGGGCAAGCCGGTGTTCTCGAAATAAGCTGCCATCGAAAGGTAAAGGTACGAAGAAAACATCTCTTTGTTGATTTGTTCGTTGATTGCGTCTTGCATGGTTTGGGAAATCATAAGTAAGCCTCCTTTGTGGTCTTAGAAATATTATACAACAGCCAGTCGTAGCAGTAATGTTTTGCCAGGGCACTCCCATATAACTCTTATATAAGGGCGGATGTTGACATCATCTGCTCGATTAAATCTGCCGCTGCGCTTGAGCCGCCGCTGGCTTTTAGCTTTTGGCTGACCCGCCGGGCGTTTTCCTGGTATGACGAGGTATTCAACACCCTCCAGGTTTTTTCGCGCACTTCAACCGGGTCTGCCCCCCACTTCCCCCACAAGGCCCCAAATGGATTGCCCCCCGGCAGCGCAAACTCGGCTGCGCCAGCGGCGGCCACCCGCCGGGCGTTGCTCTCGCGCTCCGAAAACGTCGGGATGATGACTGCCGGGGTTCCGGTATACAGCCCGGTCTGGCAGGAGCCGTAGCCGCCGTGATGGATCATCAGGTCGCAGCGTTCGGCCATCGCCAGGCCGGGCAGATAATCGGCGTGGGTGAAGTTCTTCGGCAGCGGCAGGAATTTCTTCGGGAGGGGGTGATGCCCGCTGCTGAGTACGACCTGGAGCTTTTCACCACCCAACGCTTCGATGCAAACCCGGATAATTCCCTCGCCATCCAGCGGGGAGGGTACCGGCAGGTAGCGCGGGTTGCCGGGGTAAACCCAGACGAGCGGTTGGTCGCCGGGCAGGTTGTTGATCCACGCTGGAAGTTGGGCCGCGCCGTTTTGCCACAAAATGGCGCCGATGTAATGGACATTGGCCGAAGCTGGCAGTGGATCGGTTTCAGGCAGGCCCATCACCAGCGTCAGATCGCCCACCAAGAGTTCTTCGATCTTTCTCAGCGGAGCAAATCCACTTTCGGCCAGGATTTTGTTGTAAATAACGGTAACACCTGGCAGGGCGGGCGGGGTTTCCTTCCACCAGATGAAGCCCCGGCTGGCGGGGTGAACATCTGCCTGGAGCAGGCTGGCGAGCGGTTTTCTCATCACCCGTGCCGCCAGGCAGGCCGCCGGGTTCCACGCATCGACGATGACATCTGGCTTTTCTTGCTCGAACAGGCTGCGCATGGCCTGGTATTCAGCGCGCACGAAGTTTTCGCTTAACATGCCGGTCATCGCCATCATGTGGTCAACGTTCCAGATTTGGGCGGTGGGAGAAGCCAGGCGGGTTGGGATGGCGTGCAAAAACTGTTGAGTGAAGGCCAGCGGGCCGCCAAACTCTGTTGAAAGGCGTGCCAGGCCGTGCAAGTTCAGCTCTCCACTGGCGCGCAGATCGTTGATGCGGTGGGCCGGGTGGTGCAGCGGCAGGTTGGGGAGCCCGGCATCTGCGATGAGGCGGCGCGGGGCGGCTGCCGGGTTGCAAAAGGCCACGCGATGTCCGCGCCGTGCCAGTTCGCGGGCCACCGGCAGGCTGCGGGTTAGCAGGCCCAGGTCGTCAGATGCCATGGTGGTGAAAAGGTAGTAGCTCATGGTTGCCTGGTTTGAGTCTAGCACGCTGGGCGGCGTACTGCAATCACCCCGCTATAATGATTCCTCCAACAGGCAGTATAATTTTCTCAATCAAATTTAGATAGGACACCCAACCCCATGAATTTTCTCATCACAGGCGTTGCCGGATTTCTCGGCTCGGCCCTTGCCAATCACCTGGCCCGTGAAGGCCACCAGGTGCGCGGCCTGGATGATCTTTCCACTGGCGACCCGCAATTACTCTCGCCTGATGTGCATTTCACGCGCGGGGATGTCAACGACCGCCCCAAGTTGTGGACGCTGCTCCAGGAAGTGGACTGCGTCTACCACCTGGCAGCGCGCGTCTCAGTGCCAGAATCGGTGCTCTACCCGCGTGAGTATAATGCCGTCAACGTCGGTGGCACTGTCAGCCTGATGGAAGCCATGCGTGATGTGGGTGTGCGGCGGGTAGTACTGGTCTCTTCTGGTGCCATCTACGGTGACCAGGGTGAACAGCCGCTGCGCGAGAGTGTGCCGCCCAACCCGCGCTCACCGTATGCTGTCAGCAAACTGGCTGCCGAATACTACGTAAATACCATCGGTGACTTGTGGAAGATCGAAACCGTCAGCCTGCGGGTTTTCAATGCCTATGGGCCGGGTCAGCGCCTGCCGCCCTCGCACCCGCCGGTGGTGCCCTACTTCCTGCGGCAGGCCATCAAAAGCGGCTCACTCGTTGTTCACGGCGATGGCTCCCAGACCCGTGATTATGTCTATGTCGATGATGTCGTTTCAGGACTGGTAGCCGGTTCCACCGCCCCAAACCTGGATGGGTTGGTTATCAATATCGGCAGCGGGCGCGAAACCAGCGTCCGCGAACTGGTCAAAACCGTGCTAGATGTGACCGGCTCGAATTCTGAAGCCATCTATAACCCCAAAACCAGCGGCGGTGTCAGCCGCATGTGCGCCGACCTGACGCTGGCGGCCCAAAAACTGAATTATCGTCCGTCCATCTCACTAGAAGACGGTTTGCGCCTGACCCTGCAACGTGACGTGCGCTTTCGGGGTTAAATAAGCATGAAACCACTCAAAATCTTATCCTTCGGGGCCGGGGCCATCGGCACCTACATCGGCGGGTCGCTTGCGCTCGCCGGGCACAAAGTCACCTTTGTTGAACAACCCAGGATCGCGGATGGATTGCGCGAACGCGGTCTCAGGCTGGATCTCAGCCTCGACTCGCGCCGGGTCGAACAGAAACAATTTACCCTGCTGCCGCCTGCCGTTGAATTTGCATTATCCATCCCGGAGGCTTTATCCAGAGGCCCCTATGACGTGGCCCTGTTTGCCCTGAAATCTTACGACACCCCGGCAGCCGTCGAAACGCTCAAACCGTTTGCCCGCGACCTGCCGCCAGCTTTGTGCCTGCAAAATGGCGTCGATAACGAACCAGCCCTGGTCAGCGTCCTCGGCGCAGAAAAAGTCATCTACGGCACCGTCACTTCGGCGGTCGGACGCCCTGGCCCCGGTGACATCATCCTTGAAAAACTGCGCGGCGTCGGCGTGGCAGATGGGCATCCACTCTCAAAAACACTGGCCGAAGCCCTGGATGGCGCACTGCTCAACTGCCAGCTCTTCCCCAAAGCCGCGGATATGAAGTGGTCGAAGATGCTGACCAACCTGCTTTCCAACCCCACTTCCGCCATCCTTGATATGACCGCCACCGAGGTTTTTGCACACCCTGGCCTGTACCGGCTGGAAATTGACCAGCTGCGCGAGTGCCTGGCTGTGATGAAAGCCCAGGGTATCGGTGTGGTGGATTTACCCGGCACTCCTGTTCGTTTGCTGGCGCTTTCTACCAGCCTGCCGCTGTGGCTTTCCAAACCATTTCTTAGTAAAGCCGCCGGGGCCGGGCGCGGCGCAAAAATGCCATCCTTCCACATTGACCTGCACGCCGGCCGGCGCAAAAGTGAAGTCACCTACCTGCACGGGGCCGTCGTCCGCGCCGGGCAGGTGTTTGGCGTGCCCACCCCGGTCAACAAAATGCTCACCGAAACCCTGCTGGCGCTCACCGATGGGAGCATCCCGCTGGCAGAATATTCCCACCAGCCCGAAAAATTGCTCAAGCGCCTGCACGCTTGAGACCTGCGAAGGTGATACTGGAGCCTGAAATTCCCAGATGTTGGTGCTGCCCTGCCAACGCCTGGAGACTTTGGACTCCTTTTCATAAAATAGTGTCATAATTAACAGCGAAGGTACAGATCGCAGTATTTCTATTTCCTGGGCAGTGGAGGCTCAACCCGACAAATATGAACATTTTTTATTTCACTATCTTGCTGCTTGTGGCGCTGCCCTCGCTGGCGGCGCTGTTAATTCTGTTCAGGCGGCGTGGCGGGCAAGAATCCAACCCGTTGGTGTTTTTCCTGATGTCGATCACCATCTGGTTATTGTCTTATGCCTTTCATTGGCTGGCACAAAGCCCGGCCAGCAAAACCTTTTGGATGGTGGTCATCTATGTGGCGGTGGCAGTTATCCCGGCGGCCTATGTCATGCTGGCGTTCCAGTATAGTGGCCGCCAAAAGTGGCTGACGCCCTCCATCATCGGCCCCTTGATGATTGAACCGCTCCTGACACTCATCATCCTGGCGACAGATGCGCAAACCGGCTGGTTTTTTAGCGAAAGTCATGACCCACTCGGCAGCACAGTGCTCAGCGGTGGAATTTATTTTTGGTTTCATGTGATTTATTCTTATATTCTCGCGCTGGTCTCCATTGTCATGCTGGTTCGTTTTGCCAGCCGTTCCAAACAGTTCTACAAATTCCAGCTCTTTTTCATCTCCAGCCTGGCTTTTCCCTGGCTGGTTCATTTACTCGACCTCTTCAAATTGACCCCCTGGCCATACCTGGATTTGACCCCCTTTGCGTTTTCAATTGCAGCTGGCGTGATTCTCTACGATTTGTGCGGATTGCGCCTGCTTGACATCATCCCAATAGCGCGCGACATCCTGGTGGATAATATGCCCGATGGCCTGTTTGTGCTGGACACCACTAACCGCCTGGTCGATTTTAATCCGGTGGCGCGCAACAAACCAATCACACCCGAAGCGCTGGTTATTGGCGGGAAGATTGAGTCGATATTTACGCGCTGGCCCGAGGTGACCGAGCAGCTTGCCCAGGCTACCGAAGCCATCAACCTTGAGATTTGTATGCGCGAAGATCCGCCCAGTTACATCGACTTACGCATCGCGCCGCTTTACAACCATCGGGATGAACTGCTCGGGCGCCTTTTTACCTGGCGTGACATCACCGAGCGCAAAAAGACCGAAATGAACCTGTACGAAGTTAACCAAAAACTGCACACGCGCATCGACGAGATCCAAAAACTACAATTAAAACTGGCCGAACAGGCCTTGCGTGATGGGCTGACCGGCGTCTATAACCGCCGCTACCTGGATGGCACACTGGGCCGCGAACTCGAATATGCCCGGCGCAAATCGCGCTCACTGAGCGTGGTTATCATGGATATTGACCACTTCAAGAGTGTCAATGATATGTACGGCCACCAGGCCGGGGATGTGGCTTTACGCTCGCTGGCTGAATTATTGATGCATTACGTTCGCTCCAGCGATATTTTGTGCCGCTATGGCGGCGAGGAGTTTGTGGTGGTGATGCCAGAAACCGACAGCCCCACCGCTGCCCGCCGTGCCGAAGAGTGGCGCGATAAGATCCAGCACATGGAAATCTCCACGCTCAGCGGAATTATCCAGGTCACCGTATCGATAGGGGTGGCAACTTTCCCAATGCACGGTACAGACTCCGAGGGCTTGCTGCATGTTGCGGACAGCGCACTTTATATTGCAAAACACAGAGGAAAAAACCGGGTCATTGTCTATGAAAAAGAACCAGATCAGCCTGAAACCAGCCAGTAAAACCATCCAGGTGCACCTGCCTGATGGCAGGACGCTCGAAGGGCCGCGCGGTGCTTTTGCCGGGGATTTTCTCAAAGCCATTCAAAACGAGCTGCCTGCCCCGGTTGTAGGAGCCATCATCAACGGTGAACTGCACGAGCTGACGTATCCCATCCAGATGGAAGCCAGCATCCGGCCTGTCAGCGTATCTGATGCCGATGGCGCGCGTATTTACCGGCGCTCACTCACCTTCCTGCTGGAAGTGGCTTTTTCGCGCCTGTTCCCAACCGCCGCGCTGTATATCGACCACTCTGTCGGGTCGGGAGGCTACTATTGCAAGGTCAAGGGCCGCGAGCCGCTCAGCCTGGAAGAGTTAAAAGCTCTCGAAGCAGAAATGCGCCGCAGGGTCGAAGAAAACCTGTCCTTCGAGCGGCGCGAAGTTCCCAACACCGATGCCATCCAACTCTTCGAGCAGCAAAACTATCCCGACAAAGTCCGACTGATGGCCCACCGCCGCAAACCATACATCACCCTGTATCGCCTGGGTGAACATGTGGATTATCACCACGGCTACATGGTGCCGTCCACCGGGCATTTGCAGTGGTTTGACCTGGTTTCGGCGCAAGATGGCTTTATTTTGCGCTACCCACGCCGCCAACTGCCCATCCAGCTTTCAAAAATGGATGATTTCCCCAAACTCCTGGCGGCGTTTCGCCGTTATGGCGGCTGGCTCGAGCGCCTGGGCATCGACTCGGTCGGGGCGCTGAACGACTCCATCTCATCGGGCCGCGCCCGCGAGCTGATCCTGGTCTCAGAAGCGCTGCACGAACAGCACATTTCAGATATTGCCCGCCAGGTAGCCGAGCGCGGCGACGTGCGCCTGGTGCTGATCGCCGGGCCGTCGTCTTCGGGCAAAACCACCTTCTCACGGCGGCTGGCAGTGCAGCTGCTGGCCCTGGGACTTTCGCCTTACGCGCTGGAAGTGGACAGCTACTTCATTGACCGCGAAAAAACCCCAAAAGACGAGAACGGCCAGTACGATTTTGAATCGCTGGGCGCGCTTGACCTGGCACAATTAGGCGATAACCTGCAAAAGTTGGTAGCTGGCGAGGAAGTGCGCCTGCCGCATTACAACTTCAAGGAAGGCAGGCAGGAACGCGGCGATGTGGTGCGGCTGCGCCCCGGGCAGTTGATCATCATTGAGGGGATTCACGGACTCAACCCGGCGCTGATTCCCGCCAAACTGGCCGATCAATCCTTTCGCATTTACGCCTCGGCCCTGACGCAGCTCAACCTCGACCGTCACAACCGCGTTTCCACCACCGATACACGTCTCATCCGCCGCATCGTACGCGATGCCCGCGAGCGTGGCTACAGTGCCCAGCAAACCATCGCACGCTGGGAATCGGTGCGGCGCGGCGAAAAGCGCCACATCTTCCCCTACCAGGAAAACGCCGATGTAATGTTCAACTCCGCGCTGGTCTACGAAGCCGCCATGCTCAAACCGCTGGCCGAGCCGCTGCTGCGCCAGGTTCCGCACGGCACCCCCGAATACATCGAAACCAAACGCCTGCTGGCCTTCCTGGAATGGTTCCTGCCACTCGAAAACGATTTCCTGCCCGACAACTCCATCCTGCGCGAGTTTGTGGGCGGCTCCAGCCTGAAGGAATTCAAAGTTTGGGGCGGATAAAAAAAAGCCACAGGATTCACCCTGTGGCTTTTTTTTTACAAACAAACCTGGCCACGCCAAGCTACTCATACAAAGACTTGGGCAGCGCTGCCGAAGCATAACCGCGCAACTTGGCGCGGCGCGCCTCGCGTGCCATCATGCGCTGGTGCGCGCGCACCGCATCAATGCGGCGCTGCACATGCGGCGCAAAAAAGCCAGCATACCGCTTTTGCAACTCAGGCTTCTGCCAGTCATTGCCGCTCACACGCCCACGACAATTCTTTTGACCGCAGCCGCATTCAAACTCATCATACGGCATCGTATCGCTCATGGCATAGTCGAAGCATACTTCTTCGCCAGGCTGAATGTCTCGCATCGCAACGAGTCCTATCTGCCCCGAAAGTCCGGCATTCGGATTGCAGGAATGATTGACATAATCTCCTTCACCGATCTTATCTGGCACCAGGAACAGGCGATCTTCCACCTGGATACACAGACTACGTTCGCGCTCGGGAAGGTGAATAAAGGTGTCCCATTCATAAACGACACCCCCGAAAACGGCCATCAACTCGCCCTTTTTAATCGGGGCTACGGCAAAAATACCGTTTCCAATGCCATCGGCTTTCGGGCGGCCCTGTAACTTAGGGAAAAGATAGGAACTTAGTTGCTCGGACATTCATAAAACTTCCTTTCATAGATGGATTAAAGATTGACGGCGTCCCCCCGACCGGCGAAGGCCGAAAAAACGCCAAACGGGTGCAATCATACAACAAACCGCCCCCATGTAAAGGTTAAAAGCCGTTAAATAACCCCATCAAAACCTGCCGAAAACGTAAAGAACATATCGTAAAAATGCTTTAAATGCAGTGCGTATAAGATTCCGTGCATATTGATTGGAGATTTCCCCAACGCCCCAGCAGGCCCCTGCAACCGGGCGGGGTGCATTTCCTGGCTTTGCCAACACAGACTTTATCCGCCCTGGCTGCCTTTCCCATTAAACATACCTCGCGCTATGCTGAAAGCTTCCTCGCCCCCCAGGCCTGGAAGGTGATACTGGTAATGGATGCGTACACGATAATCTTCTGCCCCGTCGCCTGGATGACCTGCCCCAGATAGCTATCCTTGGCGCTTGGGCCAAACTCCAGCAGCAGGAGATACGCCACCAGCAGCACAAAAAATCCAACCAGCGCCCAGCCAAACTTGCGCGGATAGCCCGGTTGGCGGAAAATGGCAACGATATAAAACAACACCGCCGCCGGGAAGAAGCGAAAAGCCCAGATCACAAACTGGTAATGAGCATCCAGGAAAATATCCGCCGGGGTGAAGGCCACGCCCACGAAACATAACCCGGCCAGCACCCCCAGCGCTGAACCGATCACACTTAGCCGCCACTGCGACTGGTTTCCCTGGAAAAACTGTGGGAAGGCCAGGAAAAACATCGCCAGCCCGCTGCCCGCCAGCGTCAGTGCCATAAAAAACAACGTTGCGGCGATTGGGTTAAAAGCGCCGCTTTTGGTGTGCCAGAAACCCAACTCGCTGAAAAAATTGCCGAAAAACGAATAACCCACAGTGGTCGGGTCAGTCATCGAGCCGCCGGGGTAAAAAAACATGGCAATCACAGTCATCGCCACAAACGCCAGCGTGCCGCGAATGACAAAGGTAAAGACAGACGAGCGCCAAAATGAACTGGAATAGTTGATCATATATAACCCGTAGGGCGGGATAACATCCCGCCCCTGTTTGATAAAGGTAGAAAATGCGGAACAGTGTCCCGCCCTTTTTTACATAAATATACGCGGGATAGCATCCCGCGCCACAACTATGTTTTAAAGATCAGCGAGCAGCAGGTTACCGCGCCTTCGGCTTTGGCCACTTCGGTGGCAGGGACAATCGTCAGCTTGATGCCCGCAGCTTCGAGTTTTTGCTGCGTTTTGGGGTAGTGCGCCGGGAAGATGGCCCCGCCCTCGAAGTAAACGATATTGGCCGCCCCGGGTTCAGATGGGTCGACTTCGATAAACTTCCAGCCGGGGAAGTGGCTTTTCTCGACCCAGGCTGGATTAATCAGCAGCGTGTCAACGCTGGCCTGGGTGACGGCGCTTTTCAGGTGCAGGCAGCCGGTGACGGGCACTCCGCGCACGGTGTATCCATAGGGCGCAAGCGCAGCCTGCATCTGGTCGATGGCAGATTGGTTCGAGCGGGTGGTGATGCCCACGTAGATGTTTTTGTCCAGGCGCAGCACGTCACCCCCGTCCACGGTGCCCGGCGCTTCGATGCGGAATAGTTTGCGGTGTGGGGCTAATACTTCAGCGATGGAATCCACTTCGGGTTTTCTTGAGTCAGCGCCAGGGCGGGTGAGAATCGCGGCCTCATCCAGCACCAGCGCGGTATCTTCCACAAAAACGGAATCCGGCAGGTCTGCCTGGGCAGGCAGTGAGATCACATCCACCCCCAGGCTTTTGAGCGCAGTTTCATATTGAAGGTGCTGCGCGGCGGCCAAATCAAGATCGATGGGTGTACGGTCGATGTGCGTGATCTCGCACTCGTTGAAACGCGGACTGATGGCGCGCAGGATGGCTTTGTATTTTTGCATGGGGATTTTTATAAAAAGACCGTAGCTGCTGGACATTGAATGCCTGCAGTCTACGGTCTGGGTAAGCAGGTTTAGTGAGCCATTTTTGCTTTTTTGGGCTTTTTCGTGGTGTCCACGTAGGCTTCGCGCAGGTGGATGGGCGCTTCGACGCGTTTGCGCATTTGCAGGTTGAGCACTTCTACGAAAATGGAGAAGCCCATGGCGAAGTAGATGTAGCCCTTTGGAATATGCTGGTGCAGGCCTTCGACGATCAGCGTGAAGCCGATCAGCAGCAGGAAGGAGAGTGCCAGCATTTTGACGGTGGGATGGTCTTCAACGAAGGCGCCGATTGGGCCGGATGCAAAGATCATCACGCCCGCTGCCACAATGACTGCGATGATCATGATGGGCAGTTCCTGTACCATGCCAACTGCCGTAATGACCGAATCGAGCGAAAAGACGATGTCGAGCAGCATAATCTGGATGATAACGCTCATGAAGGTTGCGGCGACTTTGGATGATGCTTCGCCTTCATGGCCTTCCAGTTTGTCGTGGATTTCGTGGGTGCTTTTCCAGAGCAGGAATAAACCGCCTGCCAGCAGGATCAGGTCATGACCCGAAATTTCCAGCCCAAACAGGTTGAAAAACGGCTCTTCCAGGCTGATGATCCATGAAAGTGAGAACAGCAGCAGGATGCGGGAAATAACCGCCAGGACGATGCCGGTGGTGCGGGCGCGCGCCTGGTCTTGTTTTGGCAGCTTTCCGGCCAAAATAGAAATAAAAATGACGTTGTCGACACCCAATACCAGTTCGAGTACGACCAATGTGATCAGGGCAATCCAGTTTTCGGGGTTGGTTAACCAATCCATAACAATTCTCCTCAGACGGGGATATGGCAAAAGTATAAATTAACTTGGCAGGAGAGACAACCCTACGACTCAAACTCGAATCGCAGGTGTTTCACGGTCAGACCGTTATCGATCAACTCACGCAGTGAGTCGATGCCGATGCGCAGGTGCTCATCGGCGAACTCCTGGGTTACGCGGCGGTCACTTTCAGCGGTTTTAACACCTTCGGGCGTCATCGGCTGGTCAGAAACCAGCAGCAGCGCGCCAGCCGGGATTTCATTGTAAAAGCCGATCGAGAAGATCGTAGCAGTTTCCATATCAATCGCCATTGCGCGGATGCGCCGCAGGTATTCCTTGAATGCATCATCGTGCTCCCATACGCGCCGGTTGGTGGTGTAAACCGTGCCTGTCCAATAGTCGCGGCTGTGGTTGCGGATGGTGGTCGAAACCGCCTTTTGCAGGCTAAAAGCTGGTAGCGCGGGCACTTCTGGCGGGAAGTAATCGTTCGATGTGCCCTCACCGCGAATGGCCGCGATGGGCAAAATCAGGTCGCCGATCTCGTTTTTGGCCTTCAAACCGCCACATTTGCCCAAAAACAGCACCGCTTTGGGGTGGATGGCGCTCAACAAATCCATGATCGTAGCCGCATTGGCGCTGCCCATACCAAAATTGATGATGGTGATGCCGTTGGCGCTGGCGCTCGGCATAGATTTATCTTCGCCGCGTACCGATACACCATGCCATTGCGCAAACGTCTCCACATAATTGCTAAAGTTGACCAGCAAAATATAGCTGCCGAACTCATTCAACGGCACGCCGGTATAACGCGGCAGCCAGTTATGGACAATTTCATCCTTGGATTTCATACCGTCTCCCAGATTTGGTACAGGCCCAGGGTTCCACCCTGCCCATCGGATAAGAACGATTCGACCGCCCTGAAGCCGGTTTCGGCGGCCATTTGGGTTAATTCCCCGGCTGAAAAGTGATGTGCATACCGCAACCCGCTGCCGCCACTGCGCCAATCGAGCAGGTAATCACCCGGATCAACATCCGCGCCTGAAAGTCCTATCGTTTCCCACGGTTGGATGCGCGCCTTGAGCTTTTCGCTGTTAAGAAACTGCCAGTTGGAAAGAACAAACCGTCCCCCAGGAATGAGATTCTGGCGAACGAAGCGAAAGATGTTCAAACGGAGTTCAACAGAAGGAATATGGTGGAGTGTTGCGAAACAAGTAATCAGTGACCAGTGATCAGGGAATGGCGATAATTGGTGATTGGTGATTGGTGAGTTCTCAGTCAATGAGCTACGGTTTACGGTCAGGGATGTCAAATCAGCAACATCAAACCGAAAGCGCGGGTTTTCGGCCAGGGGAGCGGCATCGCCCAACAATGGCAGGGAAAAATCGAGGCCAAGGTAAGTCCCAGAGAATCCACTTCCAGCCAGGGCAAAGGCAAAATTGCCGTTTCCACAGCCCAGGTCGAGAATCTGCTCAGTTTCCCCAATTTGCGCCATGATTTTGCGCACCCCCGGCTGGATGCGCCCGCGGGTGGCCGAAAATTCACTGCCAAACGTCTGGTAGAATTGGCGATTGAGTTCAACAAGCCGTTGTGCCACAATGGAATTCATATCCTGATTATAAACTGACCGTGGACGATAAACCGTCTTCCATTGGTCTACCGTTTACTATGGAAATCTCTGAACGAAAACAACGCTGGCGAGATACCAACGCACTGACGCCCGAAAAACTGGCGGCGGCGCGTTTGGCGTTGGAGGATATTCGCCAGGGCAAAGATGTGATGAACACGCTGCGGCTGCACCCGCTCTCCGGTGGGCTGACTCTCAGTAAGGCTGCGCTGGTGGCGGCTTATCAGCAGATGGTTAAAAACGGCGAACTGCTGGCCGATAGCGCGCTGCTGGACAAAATCCGCATGAAGCCGGTGCGTACGCTCTCGGGCGTGACCACGGTGACGGTATTGACCAAGCCCTATCCGTGCCCTGGCAAGTGCATTTTCTGCCCGACCGATGTGCGCATGCCCAAAAGTTACCTGCCCGATGAACCCGGCGCGATGCGCGGGCTGGAACATAATTTTGACCCGTATACCCAGGTGGCCTCGCGCATTGTCTCGCTCGAAAACCTTGGTCACCCCACCGATAAAATCGAGTTGTTGATTTTGGGCGGCACCTGGAGCGCCTACCGGCGGGATTACCAGGAGTGGTTTATTAAGCGTTGTTTTGATGCCATGAATGCCGCCCTCATCCCTGGCCCTTCCCCCGAGGGGGGAAGGGAGCTATCCCCCTCTCCCGAAGGGAGAGGGGCCAGGGGTGAGGGAGAATCATGTGCTCCTGGCGAACTGCTGGCCGCGCAAACCCTCAACGAAAGCGCGCCACACCGCAACGTTGGCCTGGTGATTGAAACCCGCCCAGATGAGATCAATCTCAAAGAACTGGCCTGGCTGCGCTACCTGGGCGTTACCAAAGTGCAGATGGGCGCGCAAAGCCTGGATGACCGCATCCTTGAGATGAACAAACGCGGCCATACAGTGGCAGCGACCTTGCGCGCAACTTCGCTGCTGCGCGCGGCGGGCTTCAAAATTGTGCTGCACTGGATGCCCAACCTGCACGGCGCAACCCCCGAAAGTGATCGCGCCGATTTTGCCCGCCTGTGGCAGGGCTATTGCCCCGACGAGATCAAAATCTACCCCAACCAACTGCTCGCCAATGCCGAATTGTACGAAGTCTGGCAGCGCGGCGAGTTTCACCCCTACAGCACCGCACAGCTTGTCGAGTTGATTGCCGACATCAAACCCACCGTGCCGCGCTACTGCCGCATCAACCGCGTCATCCGCGATATTCCGTCTACCAATGTGGTGGAAGGTAACAAACGCACGTCACTGCGGCAGGATGTTCACGATGAGATGAAGCGGCGCGGGACAAAGTGCCAGTGTGTGCGCTGCCGCGAAGTCCGCAAGGCCGATGTGGATATTTCCGCCCTGAAGCTGGATGACCTGACCTACCAGGCCGATTCTGCCGAGGAGCATTTCATCTCCTACATAACTCCCGGTGATGGCCTGGCCGGTTTTATTCGGCTATCCCTACCCGATCCTTCCTCCGCCCCTGATATTGGTCTCGTTGATTTGGCCGGTGCCGCACTGATCCGGGAAGTCCACGTATACGGGCAGTCGCTCCCGGTTGGCGCGGAGCAGGGTGGTGCGGCCCAGCACATCGGCCTGGGAACCAGGCTGCTCGCCGAAGCCGAATCCATCGCCCGCGCAGCAGGATTTACCCGCATCGCGGTCATAGCTGCCATTGGCACACGCAAATATTATCTCGACCGGGGTTTTGAGCGCGGCGAACTTTATCTGGTCAAAGCGCTGTCATAAACGATTTCTTTCTTCTTTCATCTTTCCTGACGGGTTGAAAGAAGAAAAATGAAAGAGATTATGGAAACTTCCCTGTGGGTTTTGTTCTTGACATTCCTAAAGGTCAACCTGCTCAGCACCAGCGGCCCTGCCTCGGTGGGATTGCTGCATAGCGAGGCGGTTGGGCGCTTTGTGACCGAATCCCAGTTTGTGCAGGCGGTTGGGTTTTCGTCTGTGCTGCCAGGCAGTGATGCCCTGCAACTGGCCATGTACATCGGCTACGCGGCAGGCGGCATCTTGGGCGGGCTGGTGGCGCTGGCAGGCTCGATCCTGCCGCCCACGGTGCTTATCCTGGGTGTGGTGATGATCCTCCAGCGGCTGCGGCGCGAAGCCTGGGTCGGCAAATTTGTAGAGGGGCTGACGCCAGCCATTTCGGTGCTGATGTTGTTCACAGCCTGGAAAATCTTTAATACAGCCAGCCATATTGGCCTGTTTGGCTGGGGCATTGCGTTGGCCAGCTTTGTGGTTTTGTTCAAAGATTACATCCCGGCCCGTTTTGTGCTGCTGGTGGCGGGTATTTTGGGAGTTTTGATCATCCGATGAACGAACAGCCAACCCCTTTTCAGGTTTGGACAAAGTTGTTGTGGATGTTCCTGAAGGTGAACCTGCTCTCACCCTCCGGCCCGGCCTCGATTGGGCTGTTATTCGATGAAGCGGTTGGCACCCTGATGAGCGAAGAACGCTTTGTCGAAGCGGTCGGGCTGTCGAATGTGCTGCCAGGCAGCGAGGCGCTCAAGCTGGCCATGTTCGTGGGACATGCAGCCGGGGGCTTCCCCGGGGTGGTGGCGGCACTGGTCGGGGCGGTCTTGCCTCCAACGGTGATGATGCTGGTCGTGGCGGCCATCCTGCAATATTTCCAGGAAGAAGCCTGGCTCAAGAGCTTTGTCTCAGGGATGAGCCCGGCGGTGGCAGCGCTGATGGTTGTTGTGGCATGGGATCTGTTTAAGGCAGGTACAACCAAAAAAGTAGACCGTCGCACACTTTTCATAGCGGTATTAAGCGCAGCGGCGCTGTATTTCCAGGTTCCATCCCCAGTTGTTTTGCTTGGCGCGGGGATTTTGGGCGTTGTTTTGTTCCGCTGAGGTGTTCTTATGAAACCCGAATTGCTGGTTTTTACCAATGGATACGAAGGCACCTGGCCTTCAATTGAGTATGCAGCCTGGCTTGCTGGAAAAATGCAGATTGAGATCACGCTGGTAGGGGTGATCGAGCCACAAGATGAAAAACACCCGGTGGAGGAGATGTTCAGCCGGGCTGTGGGCTTTTTCCAGGAACAGGGGGTGCGCTACCGGCTGGAGCTAAAATACGGCCCCGCCGAAGATGTTATCGCCAAAACGGCGCGGAACGACCCGTTACAGTTGTTCGTTTTTGGGCCGTTTGGGCGCTCCTCGCTGCGGCGCATGATGGTGGGACGCTCGTTCCGGCAGATCATGTCGGAAGTTGTCAACCCGATCTTGTATGTGCCGGTGATGCGGCTGCCCATCCAAAAGGTGCTGATCTGCCTGGGCGGGCTGGATTATGTGATGACGGCAGAAAACCTGGGGCTGAAGGTGGCGCAAATGACCGGGGCCGGAGTGACCTTCCTGCATGTGGTTCCGCCAGTTGACCTGGATTACCCCGAAGCGCGCAACATCCGCGAAAACTGGCAGCGCCTGGCAGAGACGGATACACTGCCAGGACGCACGCTGCGTAAAGGGTTGCAAATGGCGCGGGAGTTGGGTCTGCAAGCCAAAGTCCGCACCCGCAACGGCAATATTATCGAGGAAATCCTGGCGGAGTTGAAGGAAAATCAATACGATTTGATCTGCATGGGCTCGCAGTTCAGTTCACACAGCCTGCGCCAGCTTTATTCGCCCAATGTAACCGCAGATATTGCCGAAACCGCAAATTTCCCAATTTTGATGGCGCGCTACCAGGGAACAGCCGGGACAAATTGAGCTTCCCCAAGCCATGACTCAACCCCTGACACCTGAAACGCTCGCTTGTGGCGTGGACTTCCTGATCGCGCGCGACCCGGCCCTGGCGCGCATCCAGGCCCGGCTGGGTAACCCGCCATTGTGGGAGCGGGAGCCGGGGTTCCCAACGCTGGTTTATATCATCCTTATTAAACGGCCAAACAGACCTGGGGCGGATTTCCGGGCTGGAGGATGAATCCGCTTATGCGGCTTTGCTCTCCATCAAAGGCGTTGGCCCCTGGACTGCCAATATTTACCTTTTAATGGCTTTGCTGCGCCCCGACACCTGGCCCCCGGTGACCTGGCGCTGGAAGTGGCTTACCAGAGGCTCACCTTGCAAGAAAAACGGCCATCCAAAACACAGATGGCCGAAATTGCGCTGCGCTGGAGCCCCTGGCGGGCGGTGGCGGCGCGTTTACTGTGGCATTATTACCTGGGCGGAATGCCTGCGCTTATTTGACCAGCCATTTGACGGCCAGTACTGCGCCGCCAAAGGCCAACCCTAAAATCCCGGTGATGCCGGGCAGTATCCATGTCAACATGGTGCTGCCAAACGAGTCGATGCGCGCTTTGAGTGGGCGTTCGGGGTTATAGCGTACTGTCACTTCATCGCCGGATTCGTATTCGGGTGAGCTGCTGCCTTCGGACATCTGCACATCGCGGCGGCGGCCATCATCGGCGGTGAAGCGCACTACGGGGAAGTAGTAATCCTGGACAACATGATCTTGCTCGCTGACATATTCGCGCCGCGAAACCACATCCACCACCACACCAGGGGCAGATTTTTCTTTGGAACGCGCCAGGATGCTGCTGCCCGCTGAAAGGAGCGCGATGAGCAGCATCAGCGCAGACACCCCGCCAAAGACCCACAGGATGATATCCTGGCCTTTGTTGGCTTCTTTGCGTGTTTGCTCCCATTCGGCCTCGTCAAAATCTGGTTCAGATGTTTCCGACATCATCGTGCGCAGTTTTTTCCGGTCACTCAGGTTGGGGATATCTTTCAGGTTGGCGTAGGTTATGCCATCTACAACAAATGAGACAGCCTGTTCATTTTCCCAATTTACCGAATAAGATTTCTTTTTTGGCATAGGGGGCTCCTTGGGCGCTATTCTATCATTGCGGTGGGATGGTCAGTATGCCATCTTCATTATCTCTGTAATGCGTTTATCCCTTGTATACAATGCAGTTGCAACTTTCTTGAATTTCCAGAATGATATAGTTGAAAAGACCAAAGCGGGTCAAAATCTCCCGGGTTTGCGGGAGGTATTCAAACTCAGTTAAGAAAGGATTCTAATTTATGAAAGTGTACGGGCGGATTCTTATCATTATCCTGGTGCTCGTTCTGGCCTTACCCGCCAGTCCGGTTAGCGCCAGTGCTTTTTACCAGGCAGTGCCATCGGCGGCGATCTATCTCACTGCGCCTCTTCCCAACCCGGCTGTGGCTGGCGAGGAAGTCAGCTTTAATCTGGTTATCTCTGTGACAGATGTCACCCCTGGTGTTTCGGGCATCGAAGTCTTTTTGGGCTACGACCCGGATATGGTGGAATCGCCACAATCTCCCAGCACAGCAGTTGCCGAGGCCTGGCCCGATTTCTTTGGCACATCCAGTGTCAGCGTGAACGAGCTTTTGCCAGCGGCAGAATGCCCGGGCGGCGCATCCCCTTGCGTCCACCTGGTTCTGGCTGGCCCGCCGCAGGTGACGCAGACTGAAACGGCAGTGCGCTTCCACTTCCAGACCCTGGCTGGTGGCGAAGCTTGTTTCACTGTGCTTGATTCCACCCTGGTAGATGCTGACGGTTTTGAAGTAACCCACACCCCCGCTGAAGCGCAGTGCGTGGAAGTTGCGTTGCCGGATGTCGATCTGGATGGCACCGTGTTGCGGCAAGGCACACCTGCCAATCCCAACGCGGGCGCGGGCAGCCTGGCCTGCACCACCATCAGCCTGGATAGTGGCCTGGCGACTTACACCGACACTTCTGGCGCTTTCACCTTCCATGCTATCACCGAAGGCGCTTATACGATTAGCGCTGCCTATCCTGGCTATCTCTCCGCTGTGAAAGACCTGGATGTCACCCTGGATGCGCCCATTTTCAACGCTGGCAGCATCTCGTTGCGCGGTGGCGATGTCAATGGCGACAAAGCCATCAACATCCTGGATATTGGCTCGATCATCAGCAAGTTTGGCAAATCGGGCATGGCTGTCAAATCTGCTTCGGCAGATTGCAGTGTGACGGATGAACCAGCCGACATCAACGATGATGGCCTGGTCAACATCAGTGACCTGGCGATTGCTGCCGGTAACTGGGGCAGCGTCGGCCCAACGGTCTGGCCGTAATCAGCACTGGCAATCCCCTGCCCCTCGTTTTGTACCAAAACGAGGGGCAGCACCAGCCAATCTTCCTGGCATCCGTTTTGTGGAAACACGTTCCTGGCAAGTAAACCCGCCTCAAAAAACTGGTTTTATCCGCAATTATTCCAATCCGTTTTTACCCTTTTTTCGGGTTGCCTCACACTACCCAACACCACCATTTCACTCAGGAGTTTCTCATGTCACGTAATTTCCACTTCATCCGAATTGGACTGGCCCTGCTCATCTTTGTCACAGCTTTGATGGGAACAACCGCTTTTGCCCAATCCGCCACAATTGTCCGGGTTGACCCGGCTGTCACCTCCGTCAGCGTGAACGACAAACCGATAGTTTCTGTCAAAGTAGAGAATATTGCCAACCTGACCGCCATCGAACTGCATTTGTCTTTTGACCCGAACGTGCTCGAGGTGGTTGACCTGACCAAAGGCGGGTTCATCGCTGACGATTTCATCGCCCAGAAAACCTTTGATAACACCGCAGGAACCATCGACTACGCTATCGCACAGATCAACCACGACCCTGCCCAGGGCAGCGGGGCTTTGCTGAATATTACCTTCCGCGCCAAAGCGAATGGCAGCTCACCACTCGATTTACGCAGCGTCAGCGCGGCTCCCAGTGGCTTCTTGCTTTCGGATACAAACGGCACATCCATCCCGGCGGCGTGGGTCAAAGGCAGCCTCAGTGTTGGCGCCACCCCCACATCTACCCCCACAACCGGCCCGGTAACCGTTACATCCACCCCCACCGCCATTTCTGCCACGGCGACGACAACCACTGCCACGGCAACCGCCACCAGTGGCGTTACTGCAACCCCATCCAAAACTGCCACCCCCACCGTCACCCCACTGCCGCCAGTTCTGCCGGGTACCGGCATCCACACCGTTCAATGGGGCGAATCACTCTACTGCATCGGGCGCGCCTACAAAGTGGACCCGTGGGCGATTGCCAGCGCCAACAACATCCTGTGGTGGCCGTACTTCATCTTCCCCTACCAAAAACTGACGATCCCCAACATCCCGTGGACATCCATCCCGGCTGGCCCGACCTGCCAGGCGCAGTTTAGCATCTCAACCACGGTCACCCCCACGCCCACCACAGCCCCAGTGACTGCAACGCCTACACAGCATGTTACCCTGACGCCCACCTACACCCCCACACCGCTCTCGGCCTGTCATGCCTATTATGTTGTGCGTCCCGGAGACACACTCTACCGCATCGGCGTCATCTACGGGGTCAGCTACACCGAAATCGCGCGTGTCAACCAACTTGTCGATGCGCGCCTGATCTATGCCGGGCAGCAATTGTGCATCCCCTAAACCAGGAGACCTATGAGAGCGCAAAAAAAACTGACAGTTCAGATCATCCTCGCGATTACGCTGGCTGCTTTATCGCTGGCTCCATCCTGCTCAACGCCTGGAACTGTCATCAAACTTGAACCAGCATCATCCCAGGTTCAAGTGAACGATACGGTCAAAGTACTCATCCAGGTTGAGAACATCTCCGATTTCACCGCAGTCGAACTGCACCTTTCCTTCGACCCGGCCGTACTGGAAGTCACCGAACTGGCTCATGGCAACTTCCTGACCCACGATTTTATCGTGCAAAACAACTTCGACAACAGCGCAGGAACCATCGACTACGCCATCGCCCAAATCGACCAGCCTCCTGCCAGCGGCAGTGGCACACTGCTTGCGATCACCTTTCGAGCCAAGGCCCCAGGTGATGCAGCCATCCGATTTCGCGGTACACCGGCAGCCCCAGCTGGCGCCTTATTAGCCAATTCCACCGGCACAGCTATCGCAGTTTCACTGGTGAATGGAAGCCTGACCATCGAGTGAATCTGGTCTTGTAGTTTTTGCAAGAAAGCCACAGGGCGAACTCGTAAAGAGTCCGCCCTGTTATTTTTCTTGCAAAAACTACCGGCGTTTTTCCTTGGCAAACAATCCCGCGGCCAGATGGTTCGCTTGAGAGCCAGGCGAAAGTAATGTTATTATAGGCTATCGCCCACTTTCTTTTTGGAGGATTCGCATGGCTCTTAACCTTTCAGTTGTTCGCAGTCAGTTTCCGTCCCTAAACCGTCCCGCGATATTTTTCGATAACCCCGGGGGAACACAAATTGCCAGGCAATCCCTGGATCGCATCAATAAATACTTGCTCGAGTGCAACGCCAATCATGAAGGCGCATTTGTCACCAGCAAGGCATCTGATGTTGTGTTGCATGAAGCGCACCAGGCCATGGCCGATTTCTACAATGCCCCCAGCGCAGATGAAATTGTGTTTGGCGCGAATATGACTACATTGACACTCCATATCAGCCGGTCAATTTCCCGTACCTGGAGTGAAGGGGATGAAATCGTGGTTACCCGCCTGGATCACGATGCCAATGTCACACCCTGGGTGCTTGCCGCACAGGATCGCGGCTGCAAAGTCAACTGGGTGGATTTTGACGTTGAAGATGGTACCTTGAAGCTGGACAGTTTGCAACAGGCATTGGCACGCAAACCCAAATTCCTGGCAGTGGGCTACGCATCCAATGCGCTCGGAACCATCAATCCGGTGCAGGAAATTGTCAAAATGGCGCATGATGCCGGGGCCTTGGTGTATGTGGATGCAGTCCAGTATGCTGCGCATGGGCCAATCGATGTGCAACAGTTGGATTGTGACTTCCTGGTTTCATCGGCTTATAAGTTTTTTGGCACACACTCGGGCATTTTGTACGGCAAACGTGAGCTGCTCGAGAGCCTGGTGGCGTACAAAGTTCGTCCGGCTACGAATTTGCTGCCGGGCAAGTTTGAGACTGGCACGCAAAACCATGAGGGGATTGCCGGTGTCCTGGGGTCTGTTGAGTACTTCGAGTGGCTGGGGAAGGAATTCGGCGGGGAGTTTGCAGATGGTCTTTTGAAGGCAGGTTATACCGGGCGGCGGCTGGAACTTAAAAAAGCCATGGCGGCGCTGCGCAGCTATGAGATGGATCAAAACCAGGTGATGCTCTCTGCTTTACAGGCAATTCCAGGCTTGGAGATTTACGGTATCACCGATAACGGTAAACTTGACCAGCGTGTTGCCACTTTTTCTTTCAGGATGAAGGATTTAAGCCCGCGCAGAGTTGCCGAAAAGCTGAATGAACACGGGATTTATGTCTGGGATGGTAACTATTATGCTATCAATGTGACAGAACGGCTTGGCATTGAAGACAAGGGCGGGATGGTGCGAGTTGGCGCAGTCCATTACAACACCCTGGAAGAGATCGAAAAGCTCAAAGAAGCGTTGTTAGAGATTGCTGGTCAGTAAGTAGTTTGACAATGTCACGGTTTGCACCCAACCGACGCTTTGTTTTAGGGTTTCGGCCTTTGCCCAGCGACAAAAATTGGTGTTTTTCACTCATTATTGGCATTTTGTTATGGGCCGGGAATTCGGGGGAGAGTTA
>CAIJPN010000119.1 GCA_903822545.1 uncultured Anaerolineae bacterium
CGTCAGGGCATTGACCAAATCCATGATCGCGGCAGATCGGCAGGATATTTCTTGGTATACTGTCTCTTGGAACTTGCTGATGGTGGTTTTGCTCACACATTACTTTTATCAGCAAGTTCCACTTTTTGTTAAGGCTTTTGTTCCTGTTTGAACTCTAAACTCAAGTTAATCCACCAATTACACTTAAAGCATAACAGGCTAGCTGGTGGGTTTCAACAGTACATGTACGGTTTTCCCACACCGGATTGAATGGAAAAGCTCCAAAGGGGAGATGGGAGAAATCTCATCTCCCCGCCGGGTGAAGGGCCAGGGATGATTGCAAATACTTCACAGGTAGCAACTTGGGTTATGGTATATTAATTTCCATGTCCATTCGTACCCGGTTGCTGGCGCTGCTCGTTTTGTTCATCACCGCTGTCATGTTGAACATTTTCGCGCTTTTATACCTGGCGCAGGCTGTTTCAAATCTGTTGGATGATATTGACCGGGTGCGCGAACGCCAGTTGACTGCTTCGCAGATGGATGCGCACCTGCGAGATGCCGAAGCAGCCCTGTACCGGTATCAGTTTGAGGGGGAGCGCGGCTTTGCTGACCAGTTTTTCTCCAAAATTACTTTCTTTGCATCTGACATTGCCCATTATCGTGCCCTGACCGACGATCAAATTTCGCGTGATTGGGCGGCGCAGTTGGACCAATCACGGGGGCAGGCCGAATCGATTGGCAACCAACTCATCAGCCTGCGCGACCGGCAAAATGCCGATTTGCAGTCCTTTCTGGATACCCAGGTGCAATTTACTGACCTGCTCCTAAAAACTTTAAGACCTGTCCGTGCGGATGATGAACCTTACCAGGCAGCCGTAACTGGTATGTATGAAGCCTCGCGTGCTATGCTGACATCGGTCACATCCTATGTGGCCTCGCCCGATGAAACCAAACGCGGACAATTTACAGATGCCATCGTCGGTCTGCGGCAGAACAGCGCTCAATTTGCTGGGTTGCTCAAGACTCCTGCCGAACAAGAATGGCTGGCACAAATCTACACTGCCTCGAACCGGCTGCAAAAGCTCGGCTCCCAGCTCATCAGCGCGCGCGATTTGCAGCAATCTTTGTATGCCAACTTCATCGCGATTGTGTTCAATGCAGGCCAGCAGATTATTGTCGGCAAAATCCAGCCGCACGAAGCTAATTTGCTCAACGATGCCCAACAATCCGTCCAAAACGCTGTGCGCATGGCAGTGCTGGGGAGTGTGGGGCTGCCCCTGTTCATCACGCTGGCGGCTGGATGGCTGGTGTATCGCCTTTCGCGGCAGATGAATTCCAGCATGACAGCTCTGTTGCGCGGTGCGCAGCGTGTAGCGGGCGGAAATTTGCAGACGCCGGTTGAACTGACCGGGGGCGATGAGTTGTCACGCCTGGCGCAATCCTTTAACAATATGATGAATGGTATTTCCAGCCGCGAAGAGCGTTTGCGGGCGCTGATCGGGCGGCTGGCGCAAATCCAGGATGAAGAGCGGCGGCTGATTGGGCTGGATCTGCACGATGGATTGACCCAGCTGGTCATTTCAGCGAATATGCATCTTAATGCCCTGAATGCGCTCGCCAGCCCGGGCCTGGAACCGGCGGCCATGCAGGAACTGGATGTGAGCCGTTCCCTCGTTAAACAGGCCATCGACGAAGCCCGCAAAGTGATCGCCGAACTGCGCCCAACCCTGGTGGATGACTTCGGGCTGGAGCAGGGCTTGCGCCGTTACGTCAGCGATACCTGCGAGGTGCATCACTGGGGTTATGAAATGGTCGCCAGCCTGGGCGGGTTGAACATTGCCCCCTCTGTGCAGAATGCCATCTTCCGCATTGCCCAGGAGGCGCTGGCCAACGTCAGCAAACACGCCCAAACCCAAAAAGTGCGGGTGGAACTTTCAGCCGATGATCAGCGCCTGTTGTTGAGTGTGCAGGATTGGGGGCGGGGTTTTGATTCGGCAGATATTCAAGACGAGATGAAGCATTTCGGGCTGGTATCCATGCAGGAACGAGCCGCGATGATGGGCGGTGTTTGCCGCATCCACAGTAAAGTGGGTGAGGGCACGCTGGTGGAAGTGGAAATTCCGCGTTCGGCGCTGGCCGGAAGGAGCGAAGATGTCGAAAAGTGAGATCTCACTGGTAATTGCCGATGACCACCCAATGGTGCGCGCCGGGCTGCGCAGTATGCTGGCCGCTTCGCGCGTCAACGTAGTTGGCGAGGCTTCAGATGGGCAGAGCGCGCTGGATATGGTACGCAAGCTCCAGCCACAGGTGGTGCTGATGGATATTCGCATGCCAGGGATGGATGGAATCCAATCGCTGGAGGCTATTCGCGTGGCCAAACTGCCCACCAAAGTGATTATGGTGACAACCTATCGCTCTACATCCTACCTGCTGCGTTCGCTTTCGGCGGGGGCCTCGGGCTTTGTGCTCAAGGATATTTCGCGCGAAGAACTGCTGGCGGCGATTTACTCGGTGGCTGATGGCGCGTCGCTGGTGGACAGCCAGTTTTTGCAGGATGTGCTGCGCTCGCTGGAAGAGTCGGAAGGGGTCAAGGAAGCGCCCTCCGAGATGGTTGAGCCGCTCACCGCGCGCGAAATGGATATTTTGAAGCTGATGGTGGAAGGCCTGACCAACCAGGCGATTGGTGATGTGCTTGGCCTGAGCGCAGGAACGGTGAAAGGTTACGCCCAAACGGTGATGCACAAACTCGGTACCACCGATCGCACCCAGGCGGCGGTGAAGGCGATACGGATGGGGCTGGTGAAATAAGCACCAGTTCTCGAAAAACTGCCATCTGGATGGGAAAAAACCCTCCGCATGGCAGTTTTTTCTTTTTCGGGGGGGATGTATCCTAGCAATGATGACTACTTCTGTTCTGAAAGCTTTGCTTGCCCAACCGGGCATTCTCCCCGCCCCGGGCGCGTTTGATGCGCTGACTGCCCGGCTGGTGGAAGATGCCGGATTCCAGGCGGTGTACGCCAGTGGAGCGGGCATTGCCAACGCCCAGTTTGCCATGCCCGATATCGGCCTGGTGACCATGACCGAGATGGTGGATGTTATCCGTCGGATCGTGGCGGCAGTAAAAATCCCGGTGATTGCTGATGCGGATACTGGCTACGGGGCGGTGCGCAACGTTGTCCGCGCGGTGGAAGTGTACGAAGCGGCAGGGGTGGCGGCTATCCAGGTTGAGGATCAGGTCACACCCAAAGTTTGCGGCCATTTCAGTGGGAAGCAGGTTATCCCCATTGACGAGATGTTGAAAAAAATCCGCGCGGCAGCCCATGCCCGGTGTGAAATGTTGATCATTGCCCGCACCGATTGCCTGGCAACCGATGGTTTTGATGAAGCCTTGCGGCGCGGCAACCTGTTTGCTGAGGCCGGGGCCGACCTGGTTCTGGTCGAGGCGCCCACCACCCGCGATGAAGCAGCGGCGTTGCCTGGGAAAATTTCTGCGCCGCTGGTTTACAACATGACCGAGGGGACAACCACGCCCCTTTTTGCGCACGACGAACTGGCGCAGATGGGCTACAAAATAGTCATCCACCCCAGCCTGACAGTGCGGATTGCGGCACGGGCGGTGCAGAGCGCTCTGGCGGTGCTGCAAAAAACCCGTTCGAGCGAATTGCTGCTATCTGTAATGCTTGATTGGGATGAGCGCCAGCGCCTGACGCGCTTGGATGAGTGGGATAGGCTCGATTCTCCTCCCAAACGGAGGGAAGAAAACCCTCCATTCGGTGCTAGGTCAGCTTCATCCCTTTTGATAAAGTAACAACATCGGATTGTGATGATCCAATAAAATTCCAAAGGAGTAGAAAATGAAACGTGTTCTCTTGTTCGTCGTTGTGTTGCTCTCCCTGGTGCTCAGTGCCTGCGGCGGTGCCCCTGCCAGCAGCTATCCTGAGCAGCCCATCGAAATCATCGCCCCGGCCAACCCTGGCGGCGGTTGGGATACACTGGCCCGCACCATCCAGGTCAGCCTGGAAACCGAGAAAATGGTTTCGCAGCCCCTTTCTGTAACCAACAAACCCGGTGGCGGTGGCGGTGTGGGGCTGGCTTACATGGCCGCCCAAAAAGGCACCGATTACACTCTTGTTGTCTACTCCCCCCCGTTGGTTATCAACAATATCAATGGCACCTTTGAAGGCAAGTCTTATAAGGATTTGACCCCGCTGGCCAAGCTCATTACCGACTACCAGATCATCGTCGTCAAGGCCGATTCACCCTACCAGACCCTCGAAGACCTGCTCAATGCCATGCGCGCTGACCCGAAGGCCATCAAATTTGCGGGCGTTTCCTCCCCTGGCAGCATGGATCATGTCGCCTTCGCCAAAATCGCCAAGGCCGCTGGTATTGATCCCAAGCAGCTCGAATATATCGCCTTCGCGGGCGGCGGCGAAGCCACCACAGCCCTGCTCGGCGGCAACGTGACCTTCCTTTCGACCGGCATCGGCGAATCGGTGGCCCAGCTCGAAGCGGGCACCATCCGCGCCCTGGCCATCACCGCTCCCGAACGCTTGACCAGCGACCTGCTCAAAGACGTTCCTACCGTCAAAGAATCTGGTTACGATGTGACCTACGAAATCTGGCGCGGCGTCTTCGGCCCGGCTGATTTGTCTCCTGAAGCCAAAGCCTACTGGGAAGCCACCCTCAAAAAAATGGTTGAATCTCCTACCTGGAAAGCCCAACTCGAGAAACTTAACTGGCGCGATGCCTACAGCCCCAGCGAAGAATTTACCACCTTCCTCGGCCAGGAAACCGAAACCTATCGTGCCTTGCTGACCGAACTCGGCTTTGCAAAGTAATTTGTGACCCCCTGTGAGACCCTGAAGGATTGCGCCTTCAGGGTCTCCATTTTCATCAGGAGCTAGCCATGAAAGCTCAACGGATCGCCAGCCTGACATTTACTGCCCTCGCCATTGCTTATCTCGCCGGGGCTTTTTTCATCAAAGAGCCGCCGCTCAGGCAACAGCTTGGGCCCGACGCCTTCCCCAAAACCATCGGGGTGATGATGCTGGTTCTTTCCTTGCTCTACGTTCGTATAGAATTTCAGCGCCAGCCCGTTAAAGAAGACGATGAACGCGCAGCCATCATTGGCGCAGAAGAAAAACTAAGCGACTATGTTGACTACAAAACGATCGGCATCATGCTGGCCCTGATGCTGGGCTATGGCCTGGCCTTTGAGTCCCTCGGTTATCCGCTTGCCACTTTCCTGATGTTCATGGCCGGGATTTATGTGCTCGACCTCAAACACTGGAAGCGCGACCTGATTATTGCCATTATTGCCAGTTTTGGCATTTATTTCCTGTTTCGGTACGCCCTGCGGGTTAACCTGCCCATCGGCGTGCTCAAATTCCTGTTCAGATAAGGCGAGGCCACTATGGATATCTGGAATAATATCGTCCTTGGCTTCAGTGTGGCCGTTACACCCTTCAACCTGTTCCTGGCGTTTGTTGGTGTGTTCCTGGGAACCGTTATTGGCGTGCTGCCCGGCATCGGCCCGATGACCGGCATTGCCCTGCTCATCCCCATCACCTTTGGCTTGCCGCCCAACTCTGCCATCATTCTCATGGCTGGCATATACTACGGCGCCATGTACGGCGGTTCGACCACATCCATCCTGGTTAACGCGCCGGGCGAATCCTCCAGCGTTGTAACCTGCATCGACGGCTTTGAAATGGCCAAAAAAGGACGCGCCGGCCCGGCCCTGGCTGCCGCCGCCATCGGTTCGTTCATCGCTGGCACATTTGCCACCATCATGCTGATGATCCTCGGCCCGGCCATTGCCCAGTTTGCCCTCAACTTTGGCCCGCCTGAATATTTTGCGCTCATGTTTGCCGGTCTGACGGTTGTCACCAGCCTGGCCGGACGCTCGTTGGTTAAGGCCCTGCTCGCCACCACCATTGGCCTGGCTATCTCCACCATCGGCATAGACCTGCAAAGCGGTGTCTCGCGTTACACCTTCGGCAACCTGGAAATGCTCGATGGTCTCGAATTCCTGGTGGTCGCCATTGGCTTGTTCGCGCTTTCCGAAGTCCTCGCCAACCTGGCCGATATGCGCCAGGCGGTTATGGAACGCCTATCCATCAAAGGCGGGCTGTGGCTCACCAAAGAAGATTGGAAACGCGCCATCCCGGCCTTCATTCGCGGAACGCTTTCCGGCTTCTTCGTTGGCGGGCTGGCAGGCGCGGGCGCGGCGGTTGCGTCATTTGTCTCCTACGGTATTGAAAAAAGCACCGGGAAACACAAAGAGGAACTCGGTCACGGTGCCATCGAAGGCGTGGCTGGCCCCGAAGCTGCCAACAATGCCGCCGCAGGTGGCGCCATGATCCACCTGCTCTGCCTCGGCATCCCTGGCTCGGGCACCACCGCCATCATGCTTGGCGCGTTGCTCATGCTTGGCCTCCAGCCTGGCCCGCTGCTCTTCCAGCAGCAGCCCGATTTCGTCTGGGGTCTGATCGCCAGCATGTACATCGGCAATGTGATGCTGCTCGTGCTCAACCTGCCGCTGGTGGGGATGTGGGTCAAAATCCTCGATATTCCCCTCTATCTGCTGGTGCTGTTCATCATCCTATTCTCGTTCCTCGGCGTTTACACCGTCAACAACAGCGTCCAGGATCTGCTCCTGATGGTCGGCTTCGGCATCATCGGCTACATTTTGCGGAGGCTGGATATCCCCGCCGCGCCCATCATCCTGGCCATGGTGCTCGGTGACCTGATGGAACAGGCCCTGCGCCAATCCCTGATCATCTCCGATGGCTCGTTGGGCATCTTCGTCACCCGCCCCATCTCGCTCATCCTGCTTATCCTGGCCGCCATCTCTATCACCAACCCCTATTGGGGCCAGCTCGGCGCTTTTTTCCGCCGCATTTTTGGACAAAAAACAGCGGCATAAAAAATATTCGGATACAATCACCGCATGACCTTTCGTCAGCGTTTCATCAAAATGACCAAATGGATGCAACTCATCCTGCTGGTCATTTTGATTCTCCCGATGAGCCTTTCCTGCGCATCAACTCCCCGCACCGTGGAACCGACCGCCCTGCCAACGGCCACTGTACCCGAAGCACCTGCCTCCCTCAAAGTCATCCCGTTTTTTACCACCGAAAGCGACCCCGGGCAGTTAGCTGTACTCCAGCAGATCATCCAGGAATACCAGCAGCTCAACCCCGGCGTGGAAGTCGATATCATCCTGGCCTCGCCCTCTTCGCGGGGCAGCCGCCTGCTAACGGCACTTGCATCTGGTGCAGACCTGGGCATCTTCGAGATTGAGCCCACACTCATATCGCAGTGGGTCGATGCCGGGTACCTGCTCCCGCTTGATGATGTAGTATCTGTCATTGGCGAAGGGGATTTTGTTGCAGGCAGCCTTTTCAGGCAGAATGAGCATGTTTACGCCGTGCCATACGCTGTCAGCGTGTATGGGCTGTGGGTGCGCAAAGATATGCTTGAGCAGGCAGGATTGCCCATTCCACAAGATTATGACCAGCTTTTCGCGGCTGCCAAAGCCCTGACCAACGGCGATACCTATGGGCTGGCCCTTCCTGCCGGGCAAAATATTGCCAGCGTTAATTATTTTTCCATTTTCCTGTGGCAAAACGGCGGTGATTATTTCACTTGCGATGGCAATGTGGCCTTCGGCGAGCCGCAAGCTCTCGAAGCGCTCAAACGTTGGGCTGCGTTGGCCCAATATGCCCCGCCTGGATACACCACCTGGGGCTACCGCGAGCAAATTGACGCTTTCTTGAATGGCCGCGTGGCGATGGCGGTTTATGGCGGGCGGCTGGGGGTTCAGCTATTTGAGAGCCACCCCGAACTTGCCCGGGATGTAACCGTTATTTTTCCACCCTTTGGCCCTGAGAAAGTGACGCTTGGCGTTTGGAGTCGTTTTGCCATTGCCGCCGGGACGAAAAACCAGCCCGAAGCCAAAGCTTTCCTGCAATGGCTGGTCAGCGGTGACCGTCTGCTGCGCTATGACATGACCCTGCCTGGACACATGATCCCGCCCCTTGAGTCGGTGCGTACCGGAGCATTGAATGACGCCTCGGCCTATTCCCGTGACCACAGTGATTGGATCCGCTCTTTTTACGATTGGGCGGTCTTCACCAACCATCCTGCCATGAACATGGGGTCTCTGCGCCAGGGGAAATTCCATCGCTCCGAATATGCACCACCCTGGGCCTGGGAAATCTTTGGCCAGCCCGGCATCATCGACACCATGCTTCAAGACATTGCCACGGGCGCCAGCACCCCAGAAACTGCCTGGAAAGACGCTGTCGTTAAAATAGAATCGGCGGTTGATAGCTGGAAAACATCACATCCGGGCTGGAATCTGCAAGAATGCCGGTAGGGTAGATCCCTGGCACCTTTTCAGATTTTCACCCCAAAGCCAGTGCTCAAAAAATAGGGGTAGCGTCAGTTTTGTTCGTTTTCGAGCAATTCCGAAAAGATTTGCACAACTTGCGGGATGGTTCGAAATCGGGTAACAAAAAATGAGATAAGACAGGAACCTTAACAAAAGGCTTTACAGGGGGCAGATTTTCGTGGAAGATATTTGCGCCAACAAAACCAAACCACGAAAAACCGACCCCCTATGGCAGATTATCAACTCACACACCTGGAATTGTCAACCCGTATAAACTTGGCGATGAAAATGCTTAACCCAGAACGCGAATGGGGCGAAGCCAGCGCCTTAGCCAAAGAATATGGTGTTTCGCGCAAATTTCTCTACGAATTGCAAGATCAGGTTTGGTCAGCCATAGAGCAGACGCTTTTACCAAAACCTGCCGGGCGCAAATCAGAAGAACTAAGTGCTTGTAAAAGTATAAATCCGCAGAATGATTTGTTAAGGTTTGCTGGCAGGTAGAATTACTGGTCAATACCAAACCAGGACAAATCGAATGCCAACAAATATCCACGAATGTCAATGTGCGAACTGTCTTGTGAACCA
>CAIJPN010000120.1 GCA_903822545.1 uncultured Anaerolineae bacterium
CGAAGATGGGATTGAATCCAATTTTGCGGTGAATGTTCTCGCCCCCTTCCTGCTCACCAACCTGCTGATGGATCTGCTCAGGACCAGCTCTGCTGCCCGGGTGGTCAATCTCACCGGCGGGGATATTCCTGCCCGGCTGGAACTGGACAACCTGCAAACCGAACGCTCCTTCGATGGGCTGTTCTCCTACTCCCAGACCAAACTGGCGATGATGGCCGTTATGCTTGAGTTTGCCCGGCGTGTGCAGGGCTCCAACGTGACGATCAACGTCTGCTACCCTGGTCAGGCCAGCACAGCCATGACGCGCGGCGTCACCCCCGAGATGCTGCCCGGCCCCATGCGTCTGTTCTACCCGCTCTTCCGTTGGCTGACCCGCCCCGATGGTGGGAAATCCGCGGTTAGGGCCTCGCGCTCACCCGTTTACCTGGCTTCATCACCCGAACTGGAAGGCATCAGCGGGAAATATTTCGACACGAACTGTAAAGTGGTCGATTGGCCGTCCGCCGTGCTGGATGGATCCAACCGCAAAATATTGTGGGAGCGCGCCGCCACACTGGTCGACCAGGCGCAACTGCGAGAATAATCATGCCTGTTCCATATGATCTGGGGAGCGGCCAGCCATTCCCCGAGTTGCTCAAAACGCTGGAAAGCTGGGCATCTCACACAACGTTATTTCTTGCATCGCGCCAGAAACACAAGGGAGAGCATCCCGGCCAACATCCACCCCGGCCTGTGGATGAAAATCGTCCAGAAACAAGATCAGCTTTCGGGCAAACTCACCGAAAGCATCACCGGAGATTTAAGATGAACAGCACTGATAAACCTGTTCCCAACCCCATCGTGGTACTGCGTGAAGATTTTGATGACCTGTCGGTGTTATACAACCCGGATACCGCCGATGCCATCGGCATCAACCCGATAGGCGCTGCCATCTGGAAACAAATGGATGGCCGTCGAACAGTTTCAGAGATCATTGCGCATTTGCGCGCCAGCTATGCCGATGTGCCAGACACGGTTACGGATGAAATCATCGCATTCATCGATGGGCTGGCCCGAAAAGGCTTTGCGCGGGTTTAAACTTGCATGATACAGTGCGGTCATTTCCCCAGTTTCCAACCAGATCACCGCGCCGGTGGCGGATAGAATGTTAGGCGCATACCTGCAATACCTGCGCGAACAGGCCCAAATCTCACGTTCGGCCCTGGCTGCCCGCTGCGGGTTGGCTGAAGCCGAGTTGCAGGCCATAGAAACGGGTGAACAGCCCCAAATATCCGGCAGCCTGCTATTGGAGATTTCCCAGGGGTTGCAGCTGCACCAGGCCAGCCAATTTGCCAACCTGGTACAGCGAAACGGACGGATGCGCAAGTTCCGTGCCTACGCCATCGGCCTGCCCAAAACCGGCACCAACTCCATCTTCGGCATTTTTGGCAACTACACCAGCATCCACGATTTCAGACAGCGAGATGCGCAGCAACATCTCAGGGCCTTCCGCGCCGGAGCAATCACCAGGGCAGAGCTGGCTGGATTTATCCTGGAACGCGACAGATCGGCCTGCGCTGAAATGGATTCGGCCAACGCCCTGTGGCCGTATACCGGCATATTGGCAGGGATATTCCCCGATGCAAAATTCATCGGCCTGATCCGTGACCCGTTTTCGTGGGCCAATTCGTACATCAACCATTTCAGCGCGCCAGGAAGCCACCTTGAATCGCCAGATTTCCTGCCGCCAGATGTTGAAACGGCCAAAAACGAACTGCGCCACCACCTGCCCAGCCACATCGAAAGCATCATCGCATACTGGGCAGCTTCGGTGCGCGCCATGCTGGCAGAATTGCCGCCAGGCCGCTCGCTGGTAGTGCGCACCCATGAAATCTCAAACCGCATCGATGACCTGGCCGAATTGGTTGGCATGCCCCCCGAAACTTTGCGCCGCGACCAGTCTCATCTCAACCGAGCTGCCTGCCACGTCAACGCGCTGGAACGGTGCGACCGCGATTTCCTGCGCCAGTTATTTCAGAACCACTGCCACACCCTGGTGGATGAGCACTTCCCGGGCTTTTCACTCGACCGATTCCTGGAGCCGTTATCTTGAATTACACCCTCCCCCTGGCCGATGGCTGCACCTGGAAGTTCAGTCCCGCTGATTCATCCGCCGGTGAACTGCTCACGCGCCTGGCTGCCGTGATGCAGCTGCGGCCTGCCCAGGGAGATGAAAACCTGTGTAACGGTAGCAAACGCGAGCTTGTATTCGTTCACAGTGACCAGAAAAAATCGCTTAGCGGTGAACTGCCCGGTCTGGTGGATGCGCTCCGGAGCGGCCAATCCGCCCGCTGTGAAATAAACGCCAGGGATACCGATGAAACCCGTCTTTTTTTTCGCTGGGTCAGCACATACCTGGCGCTCATTGGATTGGATGCCCATCCGCGCGGCGGGGCGCTTTTGCATGGCGCATTAGCGTTCCATCCTGGCCTGCCAGCCCCAAACGGGGAAAAGGGGTTCGGGGTTTTGCTGACCGCCCCCAGTGACACCGGCAAAACCACCGCATCAAACCGGCTTCCGCCGCCCTGGGTTTCCCTGTCTGATGATGTGACCATGATCGCGCGCACTGCGGATGGTGGCTATCAGGCGCACCCCTGGCCTACCTGGAGCCGTTTCCATCCGGGCGGGCCAGGCGGCAGTTGGGATACTGGTCACTCTGTGCGGCTGGGTGCGGTATTTTTCCTGGAACAGGCCGCGCAAGATTGCGCAATTCCGCTGGGCGCAGGCAACAGCGCCGCCCGGCTGGTTCGCGCAATGGAACAGGCTTCGCTCCTGCTGATTAACCACCTTGATACACCACGCGCGCGCAAATTACGCCTGGCCTGGCTGGATGTGGCCTCGGCGATAGCCAGCCAGATTCCCGGCTTTATCTTGCAACTCAGCCTGACCGGCGCTTTTTGGGATGAAATGGAGCACAGCCTGGCGGTAAACACCAACGGGAAAGACCATGCCTGAACGTTTTGCACTGGTTACACTGAACCAGGTCGATCCATTTTTTCACGATGGCGGCTCGCGCAGCGCACTCAACTACCTGCGTGCGCTCCAGGCCCAGGGCGCGGAAGTTTGCGCCCTGTCTTTTGTCCTTCAGGATTACCCACAAATTTGTTTCCCCGATGCACTGGCTGATCCTGGCACGCAGGTTCAACGCGAAAATGGAACCTGCGCGGCTACATTTTTGGGCATACGCTTTATCGAGACCATCCTGCCCATTCAAATATCTGAGCAGAACGTGCGGCAGCGCGAGATAATCCGGGCCATGCTTCAAAAACTGGCCGAGCAAAAAATCGACTTTGTGCTGACCATTGGGGAAGGGTATGTGCCCCTGCTGGCGGGCTGCCTGCAACAACTGCCAGGGGCGCATATTTTCCAGTCGCCGCCCCACATAGCATCTTTTTTGCGCAACCAGGTTTATATCCCGCTGCTCAAAACCCGCATCGTGATCACCAACAGCCAGTTTATGCAGGCCTGTGTGGAAAAAGACCTGGGCATTCCCGCCCTGGCGTGGCATCCGCCACATGACTTGAGCCAATTCCAGGCGGGTGGAACCCATCCAGGCACGGGGGTGATCGGGTTTTCGGCATCCCAGGGCCAGGTTAAAGGCACTGAAATTGTGACCCAGCTGATTCCCATGCTGCCTGAATATCAATTTGTAATCGCCGGAACCCGATTTAACCCCCGTGAAATCACCGCCCCTAACCTGATCTCCCTGGGGCACGTGACCCACATGAAGGATTTTTATCGCCAACTGGATATCCTGATCGTGCCTTCGGTTTGGGAGGAGGCTTTTGGGCTGGTCATCCTGGAAGCGACGGCAAATGGTTTGCCCGTCATCGCCAACCGGCGCGGTGGGATTCCAGAAGCGTTGGGAGATTGCGGTATCTTGGTTGATTTTGACCCTGTAAAATCGGATATACTGGAATGTGTACACAACTACAAGCAGGAAATTCAACGATTGCTGACGGACAGTCATTTATATGATACTTATCGGGAGAAATCCCTGGTCCGCGCCCGGCAATTTGAACAGGAAAAGGCCTTCCAGGCGCGCAAAATGTACGAATTATTTCACCACATCGAACAAAGGAGAGTCTAAAGTGTCCACACCCCAAACCACCCCAACCGGCAAAAATGAAAAAACAGCCCAAAAACCGCGCTACGAGACCCCCAAGGTTGTCTCGCTCAATGACCTGACCATTGGGCAAGGAGTAGCTTGTATACCTGGAACATCGAACTCCGAATACTGCACATCAGGTTCATCTGGAACGAATTTTACAACATGCAATGCTGGGTCGGGCCCTGTTTAATCTTAGAGTTCGTTTTTACATCCCATTACTCAATTTCCCTGGCCCTATATGGATTTGCCGAT
Organism: uncultured Anaerolineae bacterium; assembly: GCA_903822545.1. Classification (GTDB taxonomy): domain Bacteria; phylum Chloroflexota; class Anaerolineae; order Anaerolineales; family Villigracilaceae; genus CAIJPN01. Next base: position 4,403 of record CAIJPN010000120.1, read on the forward strand.
TTTCGCAGCGTACACTGGCTCGAGCATGAATCCTACGCTCATTGCGCCACTACTGCTGGAGATTTCGCCATACGCTGGCAAGGATTTTGCCAAACCTGGCGATGTGATCCTGTTCCAACCAGCGGGACGCGTCGCATCTGGCATTGTGCATCGCGTGATACGAATCACACCATATGGCCTGGTCACGCGTGGGGATAACAATCACGCCACAGATGCCCACATAGTAACAGCGGCAGAAATAACCGGGAAAGTGATTGCTGCCCAGCGTGGAAAGGTGCGCCAGGTGGTTCATGGGGCTTGGCTTGGGCTGGCCTGGCATTATTTCCTGCGCGGCTGGCACATTTTTGACCCGTTCATCTCACGCATTTTCCATATACCTTATCATGTCCTGGCACACAGTGGGATTGTACGCAAGCTCATTCCATCACGCTGGCAGCCCCGGATTATGCTCCTTCAAAAAGGCAGGGTCATGCTGTTGGGAACATATGTCATTGGCTGGTATAACGAAAAAAGTGGCGCGTGGAATATCCGGCGGCCTTTTCGCGTGCTATGTGAGCCAATCGACCGCATTCAGGTGATTAATGCCGATAATGGATAATAGCGGACAGATTGTATGTGAACGTTGAATTCATGGATCAGTCACTTGAGTTTAGAGTTCAAACAGGTACAAAAGCCTTAACAAAAAGTGGAACTTGCTGATAAAAGTAATGTGTGAGCAAAACCACCATCAGCAAGTTCCAAGAGACAGTATACCAAGAAATATCCTGCCGATCTGCCGCGATCATGGATTTGGTCAATGCCCTGACG
>CAIJPN010000121.1 GCA_903822545.1 uncultured Anaerolineae bacterium
CAGGCCCTGGGAGATAAAATAGCCCACCACTGGCACAAAAACAATCCCCAGCCCAAGCAACATGGCCAGGCCGCGCTGGAAAAATTCGATCCAGGCCGAACGATTTCTGGTAAGAATAGCATCCACCAGGATGACAACCCCCATACTCGCCAGGCCAGCCAAGTATAAGGCCTTATACAAGATTGCAACGCCACCTACCACGCCAAGCAGGATGTAGGCAGCCGGGCGGCTGCGTTTTTTGATCAGCCGCAGCCCCAGCCAAATACCCAGGGTTAGCGGCAGGTTGCCAAACATTTCAATTTTACCTACATCTCCCGATAAGAAAGATATAGAAATTGTCACAGAAAAAAAGATCGCAGCCCAACATCCCACCCACGTCCCATTCATTTCCTTGCCAACCAGGTAGAGCAGCCAGGCTGTCAGCCAAACCCACAGAATGAGCGCAATTTTTATCGAAAGGGAGCTATCGCCCAAAAGCCAAAAGATGAAAGCATAAGTGTAATAAGTGCCAGGCAAATGATGGTTTGAATGATGAATACCGTATAGCGGTTCACCCTGGGTGATCAGCCGGGCATGATAGGCAAAAGCACCGCTATCACTCTCCAGGAACGGCTGGAGGGTTGGTAATCGCACCAGAACGATCAGCGCCAGCAGGAAGAAGGCAAAATACAATTCATTAGAGTTTTGGCGCAAATAATTTTGTGTGATGGATGCTAGCTTACGAGGCAGGGTTACAAACGGAGTAGCGCGAATCATGGTTTTTATTTTCATTTACGGCGTCTTTCGCCGATACAGGCTATTTGGGCCGATGGTTGTTTCGTAACTGTAGTGACTTGCCAGTTCTTGCACCAACCAATCAGGGGGCGTTTGATAGTTCTTTAAAAAGACAGGGCCTATCACAATATAACGAGGCCTGGACACAAAGACCCTTTCGGGTGAGCCAAGCGCGGCGATATACTGCGGCCAGATAATATCTGTGGAGGCCCGCCGGTTGGCATGGTAGTAAATCTGAGCCTGATCAGACCACAGGAAAATGGTTTCAGTTGGGAATGTGTGGCTGGCGAGATAATTGGCGGTTAAAATGGCCTCATTTTTTTGATCACCCAGCCCTGTATCCTGACGTACAAATTCTGTACAGGTTTTTTGCCCGGTGATGTATTGGAAATATCCGCCCAGATAGTTTCTCGATGTAAATAGTGTATTGGCAATAATCATGGCGACCATGAGGGCCGGTAAGCAGGCCAGCCTGAAACTGCTTTTGGGTATCTGTTTGTATATGGCTATAATCTCAAGGGCTGTCACAAGTGAAAGAGGAGGAATTAACAATAATCCATAATGCGGAAAAGGCATCCGCGAAGATCCAACTTCAAAAATGGATACCACCAGCCAGGTTACCACCAGAATATGTACCAGGCCCTGGGAACGATCACTGCGTAATACTTGGGGCGTTTGTTTGATGATGCGAATTGCACCCACCATGCTTATTACAAACAGTGCGGCATTCGCTTGCAATATGATAAGGATTGGTATCAGAATGAAAAAGCTGACAGGTTGAGCCTGATTCATACCAACATAATTCACACCCATCTGGAAAACCAGCAAGAAGCGTTCCCAATATCCCAGGGAAATAAAATAGCCCACTACCGGCCCCAATACGATCCCAACTCCGCAGAGCAGTGCCAGGCTGCGCCAGATAAACGTGATCCAGCCTGTATTCTTTTTCTCCAAAACCGCTTCAAGCAATATGGCAACCCCCAGGGCGGCCAGCGATGCCAGGTAATTGACTTTGTACAGGAATGCCAATGCCCCGACCATGCCCGCCAGGATGTAAACTGCGGGTTGGCTGCGTTTTTGGATCAAACGCGCCGCCAACCAGATGCCCAGGGTCAAGGGCAGGTTGGCAAACAATTCAATCTCAGCCGAATCACCCAGCAAATTGGTCATTGAGCCAATCAGGGCAAAAAAGGCAGCCGCTAAAAAACCGGCTTTTTCCCCGGCAAGCTGTCTGCCCAGTAAAAATAACAGCCAGGCAGTCAACCAGACCACGAAAATGAGCGCAATTTTAAGCGAGGCGGGGTTATCTCCCAGTATCCGGAAGATGAAAGCGTAGGTGTAGTAACTGCCAGGCAGGTGATGCGCCGGGTGATGTGTGCCATACAACGGCTCACCCTGGTTAATCAAGCGGGCATGATAGGCTATCGCGCCACTGTCATTATCCAATGGCTGCTGGATAGATGGCAGCCGCACAAGAACTACGAGCGCGAGAATCAAAATTGCAAAGCGCCACCCGGCGGGGAACTGAAACTGTTGTTTTGGCATAAATTCGGTAAAACTCCTTTGCAGGCTTGCATTTTAAAAATATAAAAAGCCGTTACAAGCAATTACGATGTTTCGGCCAAAATTGGGCTCAGGCTTTACTTTGTGAAAGGCGCTTCAGGAAATCATCGGGGAGCAAAAGGCGCGCAAAAATGGCGATGCCGGTCAGGGTCAGGATGATGTTCCCGGTAAGGTCAGAAAATATGCGGAGCCAGGGCAGCAGGTAGAGCAGGATGTATAAAAATCGCGCTTTGCTGTTTTTTTCCCGAAAAAATAAGAGGAGCAGTGGGATTAACAGGATCACAAAATCATAATGAACCATGTAAGACAGCCCTACCGCTGTCAAAGCGACGGCAACGCTCATCATTTTCTCCACGCTCGAAAAGACATCTGTGCGCCGAAGCCAGACCAGGATAAGGGCGATTGCCAGCAGCAGCAGGCTCAACAGCCCGGATGAATTCGGGTTAGCCTGGGAATTTACCAGCCCCATCAGGATGTTGGACAGGCTGATACAGTATGTGCAGGCATGCATATAAGATGATGTCTGGAATAAATAAATAGAGCGCGGGAAACTAATTATCCACTGGGGCTCGATCATAAAACCAATTAGTCCCAATATCAAACCAGCGATGATTGACATCCAGCGCGCATTTCGAGCAAATACAGTTTTTTGGAGCCATAGCCAGCCAAAAGCAAATAAAGCCATGAATATGCCTATATGAGGCTTGAAAGTCATCAAGGCGATCCCCACTGCGGCCAGGATAGACTCTTCTTTGCGCGCTGCGTAAATGAACAAGGCTCCGCCCAGCAGGACAGGCAATGTGTAATTACCGACAACGATTAATCCCAGGGATGGGAAATAAAAAATGGCCGCCGCCACCGCCAGAGGCCGAATACGTGGATTCTGCCGGGCAGATAGCAGGTTGGCAGATAGAACTAACAAACCAACATTGATGATGGTCCAGGTGTGATAAGCCCAGTCATAAGGCAGCCACAGCAAGAAAAAGGTGAAGCCAGCATACCAGGGTGGGTAAGGAAAATACTGGAAAAGTTGTATGTTAAATTGCGGTTGGGAAAATTGAGTGGTTTCAAACATTAATTTTTGCTGTTGGGCAAAGTCGTAGAATGAAAAGCCTTTGCTCCAAGCCAACAAAGCATGATATAGACACATAAAATCGGAATAGAAAACTGGAGTTGGTAAAAACCTTCCCATGAGAATGGCAAAAACAACAAATAAAACGATGCCAGCCACGATTTTCAGGTATTTTGCCATACGAATCCATCTTTCATAAAAAAAGGACGAGATCACTCAACGCAGGGAAAACCGGATGAAGAGCAACCCGGCCCAGGCGATGAGGCTCAGGCTTGCGCCAAGATAAAACCAGCCGGGCCGGTAAGCAATCTGAATGGTATGCTCGCCCGCCGGGATGAAAACCGCGCGAAACAGGTAGTTGGCCCTGGAAAGTGTGGCAGGACGGTCATCCACCCAGGCGCGCCAGCCAGGGTACCAGGTGTCGGAGGTCATGAGCCAGCCGGGGTTGGGGGCAGTGACGTGAAGCAGGATGGTATTGGGTGACTCGGCCTGGATTTGGATGGATGCGTCAGAATCCCCGGAGCAGGCCGGGGACGAGGGGAGTGTTCCAGCGGCTGGTGATGTTTCGATAATGAGCGGCGGTTGCTGCCCAGGGAGAGTCGGGGTGGAGAGAATCTGGGTGGTTAAAAGCAGCGCATCGGCTTCGCTGACGGCTATTTGAGCGCAGGGGTACCATTGATAGCGCCCGGCTGGCTGGATTGGGGTAAAGTCTATGCCGGTTGGGTTGGGCTTTTCAACCAGGCTGACGTTCATCAGGCGCAGCATGCCGGTGCGTAGTGGCTCATCCGCTTTTTCGAGGGTTTCCATCCATTGGGTGTAACGTCCCGGCAGGAGTGGGTCGTAGTTATTGACGGTGGGGATTTCGTCCAGTGCGGTGATGTTGGGCAGCAGGAGCAAGCGCATGTTTTCCCAGTTTTCATCGATGGAAAAGTCTTTGAAGCGGAAAAAACGTGTGTATTTCAACTGGTCTTCGTCTGCGAGGGAAAGATACAGCCGCCCCAAACCCAGGTTGTTTTTGACGGGCTGAGTCAGGGCGGATGGGGTGGCGTAGAATCCAGCCTCGATGGCGGGATTCAGCCCCAGTCCGGCGATCAGCAAATCCAGCGAAACCCATATCACCACGGCAAATTTCCACAGGCTGATGCTGCGCGAGGTGGTTGGGCCATCAGCAGGCGGTGCAGAAAGATTGAGCAGGGCAGATCCAAGGGCAATGATGCCCATCAGGGCAACTGCCTGGGCCATAACATCCAGGTGTGCGCCGGTCATGCGGTCTTTTAAGATGAACCAGCCCAGCAGCGCGCCGAGAGTGATCGAGAAGGCCCCGACGCTGGCCAGCCTGGCCCAATATAGTGCGCGGCCTTGCGGGCGTTGCCAGGTATCCAGGCCAACCCCGGCGAGGATGGAGAACGCCAGTACAACCCAGAGCATGAAGCGGGCCGGGGATTTGAACATGGAAAAGGTGGGGAAATGGGCATAAAGCCAGGGGAAAACCGGCAGGTTCTTCCCCATAGCCAGGATGGTGGCTACTATGCTGACGCCCAGCAGGAACCAGGCCAGGTTTCGATGTGTGCTTTTGTGGAAAACCATGCTTAAGGCGCGCAGGCACATGATGAACGGCAGCAAGCCGATGTAGATGGCGTCCTCCCAGAAGGTGGCGTAGCCCCAGAAGTTCCCACTGGCGGGGCTGCCAAACAGGTTGGGGGCAACCAGGCCGATCAGACGCCAGGGCCAGAATGAATAGGTCATGACGGTTTCGTAATCGACCTGGTTGGTGCGCTGGGATTGCAGCAGGTATTCGTAGGTGGGCAATAGTTGGATGGAAGCCAGCGCGACGGCAAACCCCAGGCCGAGGATGAATAAGATCCATCCACGCCAGTTGATGTGCACGAAGGGGAAGCTGCGGCGCGTTGTGACGCTCCAGTAGATGGCCCATAAACCGGCCAGGAGCAGGGTATACCAGGTGGTTTGGGCATGACCAGCCAGCAATTGCATGGCCTGGGGAAAGGCCAGGCAGGCAACGAGGTGGAGGCGCCGCGCCTGGGGCGGGTCACTGGAAAAGATGTTTGTAACGGCCAGCAAGACCCAGGGAGCCCAGGCCGCGCTGGATACGATGCTTGGAAACATTCCACGGCTGACGATGTAGCCCGAAAGGCCAAACCCCAACCCGCCAACAGCCTGGGCAAGCTCACCCAGGCCAAGCGCGCGGCACAGCCTGGCCATGCCCCATCCGGCCAGGATCAAGTGCAGGGCGAAGATGATGGACTGCCCCCAGGCCAGGGCTGGAACCCCACCGAGGGCCTCGAGCAGGAAGTAGAACCAGTAGGGCGGGTAAAAAACCGCCGACTGATAGTTGGCAGCCAGCGGCGCACCCATCCCAACCAGGTCAGTCCACAGGGGCAGGTGTCCCGAACTGAGCATTCGCCAGGCGTCATGCCACCAGGGCACAAACTGGGTGCTGGGCGGCCCCCAGAAAAGCGCCCGCCCCGTCAAAAAGGTGGGGGCTGTTAACAACAGGGGAACCCAAAAGATGGGCGCGTAAGGCAAACGAAAAAGTGCTGTCAGGCTTTTTTTCATGCAGTTTCTGAATACTGCTCAGGGGTTGGCGGGATGTTTGAGTGCCAGCCAGGGGAATTTTTCCCAATACCACAGGCCGGCCGCCAGGAGAAACATGAAAAGATAGATCCCAGCAAAAGGCAGCGGGCTGATCTGGACAATTGCCATGTAGGTGGAAACCGCCAGGAGGATGAGCGCGGCACTCAAAGGCTGGATCAATTTGTTGGTGGTTAACAGCAGGCACAGGGCCAGCACGGGTGTCAGCAGCAGGCCCAGGTCATGATATTGCAGGTGTGGCGAGAAAAACAGGCTCAGGATGACCGCCAGGCCGATATGCCGCAGGTCGATACGCGCTGATTTTTGCCAGAGCGCGCACAAGAAAACGCAATTGGCAGCAAAGGCCAGCCAGCTGGCAATGTCAATGACCCTGTTTGATTCGCGCCCCACAAATGCGCGAATCAGCGCCCCTTTCAGGTCGTACATATCATACTGGTGAATGGTGATGCTTTCGCCGTTATCACTCAAAAGTAGCAGGTGCACATAATCCAGTGCGCCTTTGCCGCCGATCATCAACAGACTGAACAGGCCCAATATCAGCGCAAAAGCCACAAACCACCACCAGGTTTTACGCTGCTTAAAAACAAATGGAAGCGCCAGGGGAATCGCAATTTGGGGGCGCATCACCAACAAGGCCAATCCCAGCCCGGTCTTTTTCTCATCCTGCGCATACAACCCCGCCAGGCAGATGCTCAGGCCGATCAACACGACGATGGTATCTTGCCCTTTGCACAGGCTGACAAAAATCGGGTAAAACAAAACCACCTGGATGGTAAAAAACCAGGTCGGGGCCGTTTCCCAACCTGCTTTGCGGACAATTTTGTAGACCAGGAAAGCATTCAACAGGATGAAGAAAAAGGAGAGCACATTCCACAACAAATAGGCGCTGCGATAATCGAAAGCGGCCACCAGTCTTTGGATGGGCAGCAAAAGCGGGGGATGGTTAAAAGACAACAATTCGTTGAAACTCAAGGGCTTGCCGGTAATTTCACGCTGTACATCCAACTGCCGGGCGGTATCATACACATTTCCCCAGTCCCCATCAAAAGCAATTTTCCCGCCGGTATAAAAGGCCCTGAAATCCAGGTCCTGGATGTAGCCTTCCGCATTGAGAGTGGTCAGGTAAACCAGGCTGTACCAGGCCACCTGGAGAACCATCCCAGCCAACAGAATCAAAATGGAGAAATCCAGCCTGGATGCACGGGAAGTTTTCATAAAATCTCCTGAAATCGCCTTACGGAACCAGGATTTGCGCCCGCCCCGGCTGGACGCGATATTCCAGATTCTGGATGCTGCGCGTGAAAAGCTCGCCATCGGTGTGCGACGGGGTCGGGCGGTCAAGCTGGACTTTGAGCCAGGAAACCTGCCGCTCGAACACGCCCGGGCTTTCGGTGTAATTGCCTTTGCCGGCTTTCATCGTTTTGGGCATCAGTTGAAGCATCGAAAGGCGCGTTTTGCGGTAACCGTAGACAATATCCAACTTGCCATCGAACAGGCTGGCGTGCGGACCCATAAAAAAGGCGCCGCCCGAACGCATTCCGTTGCAAATGGTAATAAGCGAGACGCGGCCTTCATAACTGCCATCATCCCACTCCATACGCGCATTCCAGAATGGCGCCGCCATGATGCCGCCCAGTGTAGCAACGATGTAACGGGCGCTGCCCCTGATCCAACCAATGCGCTCCTGGATGGTGGAAATGTACGGCTCCAGCCCCAGGCCAGAATTATTGACGAAATAACGCTGGTTGACTTTGCCCAAATCCATGCGCCCCACCTTGCCAGCGGCAATAATGCGGGCGGCAGCCTCCAGGCCAAGCGGGAGCTTCAGGCTAAAAACCAGGTCATTGCCCGTGCCAAGCGGCAGGATACCCACCAGCGGCAGCGGCTCACCCTCCGGGGTGATGTGCGCCAGGCCGTTGATCGCCTCGCCAATCGAGCCATCACCACCGGCCACGATGATGGGAGAAAACCCCTCGCGCGCAGCCTGCCCCGCCAGTTCGGGGATGTGCCCGGCGCGTTCCGAAAACACCAGCTGGTACGAAATCCCCGCGCTGCGCAGCGCCTGTTCGGCCTCGGCAATACGCTGTTTGGCATTCCAGCGATTCGAATACGGGTTCAGGATCACTTTGGCAGTCATGGGTATTGCCTCCATTTACTCCAGGTAGATTCAGTCGGATTGTTCCACATCCCAGGCAGATGTGTCATCGAGCAGCATTTTCTCGCTCTCAGAAAGCTGCACCTGGAATACCCCGAGGCTGTCTTCCAACTGTTTGACCGAATTCGCCCCGATAATTGGGCTGGAAACCAGCGGATCAGCCAACATCCAGGCCAGGGCGATCTGGGAAATGGTGGCCCCGTGGGCTTTTGCCATTTCATCCAGTTTATCGATCACCCTAAAATTGCGCTCCTTGAGCGCCCCCTTGAGATGCCCGGCGCGAACAGAGTTTGGCAGCGGCTGGTTGCGGCGATATTTGCCAGTTAAGAATCCGCCAGCCAGCGGGCTGTAAGGGATGATGCCCAGCCCATAGTTTTTGCAAACCGCGCGCAGTTCACGCTCAAACTCGGCGCGGTGGATCAGGTTGTAGTGCGGCTGGAAACTATCGTAGCGGGCCAGGTTGAATTTATCCGCCGCCCATAAAGCCTGCATCAGTTCCCAGGCCTGGTGGTTGGATGCGCCAATATAACGGACTTTGCCCTGCTTCACCAGGTCATCAAAAGCGCGCAAGGTTTCTTCAATCGGGGTATTTTCGTCAGACCAGTGCGTCTGGTACAGGTCAATGTAATCCACCTGGAGCCGGCGCAGCGAGGCTTCAACAGCAGCCAGAATGTGAACACGGCCCAGGCCTTCATCATTAGGGCCATCGCCCATGCGCCCGCGCACTTTGGTGGCAATAATCAGCCTGTCGCGCGGGATTTGCGCCGACTTTATCCAGCGCCCGATGATTTCTTCGGCCACACCGCCCGGGTTGCCCGGTGCCCAACGCGAATAGATATCGGCGGTGTCGATAAAGTTGATCCCGGCCTCGTAGGCCGCCGAGAGGATGCCCTGCGCGGTCGGCTCGTCAGAACTCCAGCCAAATTGCATCGAGCCGAGGCACAGCGCCGAAACTTTCAGCCCGGTCTTGCCCAGGTTACGGTATTCCATAAAAGCTCCAAAATGGTAATGAGAAACGCAACGCCTGGAAATTTCAGGTTCCAAAATCTGGTGATTTCAGAGTCCAACAAACCATCAGTCGGTAACCTGGATGTAAATGCGTTTGTTGATCGCGCCTTTAGATTTGTAATCAGTCACGCGCACATGCCCTACTTCAGATGTGTTGCGGACGTGCGTGCCGCCATCGGCCTGCAAATCCAACCCGACAATTTCCACGGTGCGGACTTCCATAATACCATCGGGCAGCAGGTTGATTTTGGTGCGAATCAGGTCAGGGATTTGGAAAGCTTCGTCACGCGGCAGGATTTTGACGCGCAAAGCACGCGCATTGGCGATTTCTGCATTGACCGCGGCCTCGATCTGCCCCACCAGCTCGCCGCGCAGGGTTTCAAACTCAAAATCCATGCGTCCTTCGAGCGGATCCATATTCCCGCCCGTCACCAGCGCGCCATGATCACGAAAAACCGTCCCGCAGAGAATATGCAGGGCCGTGTGCGTGCGCATCAACTTGTAACGGCGATCCCAATCCAGCACACCGCGCGCTTTGGCATCCACCGCCGGGAGCGGTTGATCCCCGCCGACAAAGTGAAATACAGACGCTCCCTGTTTTTTAACCTGGGTAACAGGATATTCCACACCAGCTACAAGAATCATCCCAAAATCGCAGGGCTGACCGCCACCGCCAGGGTAAAAAGCGGAACGATTCAGCACCACGCCGCGCGTGCCCTCCTCAGTCGCCGTCACTATGGCATCGAATTCTTTGCAATACGCATCTGTCTGATAAATTAACTCGGTCATAACATTCTCCTGAATATTTTGATTTTACCAGCGATGGCAGCAATTACCAAAATCGGACGATTGTCGAGTCCGGCCCGGCGGAAGCGCCCCATTATTGCACAATTATCATGATAAATTACAAGAAAAAGGTATACTTTAATAGTGCTTGACCAATCCCAGGTTCACAAATTCATCATCCATGAACTGGCCGAAGGCCATGATGCAGACCAGGTCACATCGCAAGTCTGCGAACAGTTTGGCATGGTATGGAGCGATGCCCAGGAAATGGTAAAACTGGCTGGCAGCGAAAACGCCACCAATATCGCACTGCGCCAGGCTCCCTGGGTCTTCCCACTGGCAATCGTCACCCTGCTCGCGGGCATGATGCTGGCAGCTTACAGCCTGTGGCTGGCATCGCTGATCGCCAGCGCAACCATCAACAGCGGCAGCCCACTCGGCCTGGCAGAACTGATCATTCGCATCCCCGGGCTCATCCAAAGAGCCGGGTTTCCCTTTGTACTCGGCATCTCTATGATGGCCGGCAGTGTTTTGGGAATGCGGGATTTTTGGGCAAGCCTGTTCGAGAAATTATTCGGCTAAGAAAGGATATGCATATTATGGAAGAACTCGAAACCCGTATTCGCATGGCCGCTGAAAGTATCCTCGAAAACGAAACGATCGCCGAGGGCTTGGATGAACTGGCCGGATCAGCCCTGCTCGAATGGGGCGTAACCTGCGCCAAACAAATCGCCCGCGAAGCCGAAGGCGAAGATGACGAAGAAATTGAAGAAGCCATGTACCCGCGCATGCGCGCCCTGCGGAAACTGCTCAACGCTGCCAAAAACTTCGCCAGGGCAGATGCCGCTCAACGGCTTACCCTGCTCGATGAACTGCTCACGCCCGCCAGCAGCGTCTACGCCGACAAATTTTTCCGCCCCAACCCGGCGGCGATGCAAGAACTGGTAAAAGATACCCAGCTGGGGCAGCAAGAAACCATCACACAGGTCAGGAACCTGTTTGAAAATAGAAGCCAAGGAGAAAACATCGATGTCTAAGAAAAAGCGCACCACCAAAGGCAATGGGATTGGGACTTTAATCACACTGGTAGTGGTCATCCTGTTCGGAGCAGTCTATTCACTGCTGGGTTCCGACCCGCTGGGGCTTTCCAGCCCAGAAGCCAGTGCCACACCCATCCTGGTTGCCCCCACCGAAGCCCCGACAGAGCTTTCCATTACCGAAGTAATGCCCACCCTGATGCCGCTGCCCCTCACCGAGACAGCCATCACCGAACTCCCCCCAACCGATGCCCCCACAACACAGGTGGAAGCCCCTACAGCCCTGGTGGAAACATCCACCGCAATCGTGGAAGCGCCCACCCTCCAGGCCGCAACCAGTCTCCCGGCGCAACCGACCCAAACACCAACCCCGGCCTGGTGGCAAGTCTATTTCGTCAACCCGATAAAAATCAGCGATACCAACGCTGATATATATAGTAAAAATGGCATCCCAGCCGAAATGATGAATGGCTCCATTGCCGAAAAACTCATCCAGCGCATCAACCAGGCCACCAAGAGCATCCACATTGCTTCTTATGAGTTTGATCTGACCGATGTAGCCAAAGCGCTCATCCAGGCCAAACAACGCGGCGTAGATGTGCGCTGGATCACCGATGACGAAGCCGGGATAGAAGCAGATACAAAACCTGGTCATGGACAGTTCAAAATGCTCGAAGACGCCGGCATCCCGATCATTGATGACAAACGCGGCGGCCTGATGCATAATAAATTCTGGATATTTGATGGCCAAACAACCTGGACAGGCTCCACCAATATCACCATCAGCGGCATATTCCAACAGAACAACAACGTTATTGTGATCGAATCACCTGAATTGGCCTCCATCTATGAACGCCAGTTTGAAGATATGTGGAGCGGCAAGTTTAACGCCAAGTCACCATCCACCATTGACCAGCAAAAATTAACGGTTAACGGAATCAATATCCAGGTGCTATTCTCTCCAGAAGATAATGCCATCAGCCACATCCTGCCCTATATCCAACAGGCCCAGAACAGCGTATATTTCATGGCATTTACCTACACACATCCCGATTTGGGCAACGCCATGCTTCAAAAAGCCCTGGCCGGGGTGACGGTAAGCGGTGTATTCGAGGCAACCGGCTCGGATTCAGAATATGGGCAGATGGTCAAGCTATTTTGCAACAAAGTACCAGTACGCCAGGATGGCAATGGATCGTTCATGCACTCCAAAACCATCATCGTTGATGAACGTTACGTCATCACCGGCTCGTTGAACTTTACCGATAACGCCAACAAAACCAACAACGAAAACGTGATCATCCTCGATGACCCCACACTCGCCCGTCTGTACATCGAGGAATTCCAGCGTGTTTGGGCCGCCGGGAAAGACCCCAACCCGGCCAAGATCACCTGCAAATAAACCACCTCCAACCAAACCTGGCCGAAGGGCATATGTACCGCAGCTTGCCCTTCGGCTTCCCTTAACAAAACCTGCATAAGTTCAGCCAAAACAAGCATCAAAAACTACGTTTTGTCGCAGGTGGTTATCACCGGTGCAAGAGGAAGACCGCATGTCAAAATCAGTCGATGAAATCATCCAGGATGCAATGATGCGAGGCGAGTTTAATGATCTAAAAAATAAAGGCAAACCGCTCAAATTGGATGATTACTTTGAAACCCCTGATGATGCGCGGCTGGCATACTCCATCCTAAAAAATGCCGACATCCTGCCTGAAGAACTGCAATTATTGAAAGAAATCGAGGAACTCGAACAAAAGATAAACCACCAGGTGGATGACGCTGACCAAAAACACCTGCGGGCCAAGATTGCAGCCCGGCGACTGAAATACAACTTATTGATGGACAGGTTCAAACCACGCCGGTCATAAACAACAATGTTTTTGTCGCAGCCAGATTTTGTTTTCGGTATATTCCAAGTGATTGGCACCATCATTGGCGCTGGTTCTGCCATATTAATATGGCGTAAACGTTCTACGCCGGGAGCCATTCCGCTGCTTCTGGGGGTTATTACTTCATTCATATGGGAGGCCAGCCTGCTGTTTGAAACACTGGGCAGCAACATCCTGGTCCACTACACCCTGCTAAAAATCGAAACCATCTGCATGGCTGCTGTGTCCGTGTTTTTCCTGATTTTCACGCTGGAATACACCCACCAGAACCACCTGCTCAATCGCAAAAACATTATCATCCTCTGGATCATTCCCTGGATAATCACCATCCTGGCCATCACCAACGATAAACACCTGTTAATCTGGAATGGCCTGACCTATTCCCCCGAAACCGGCGAAATCGTCACATCCTCCGCCATTCTGATGAATTTCTTCATCGGATACTATTATCTTATACGCACCATTAGCACTTTCCTCCTGATCTGGACTGGCCTACGTTACCCGGAAATTTACCGCTCGCAATTTTTCACCCTGCTGGCCTGTGGGCTGGCACCCTGGTTGGGGAATTTTATCTATTTCAACCTGGGCTGGCTGGGGTTTGTGGAAAGCATCCAGCTTCATGCTTTTGGCTACATCCTGAGCGGGACGATCTTCGGTTGGGGTATCATGCGCTACGGCCTGTTCGACATCATCCCCCTGGCCCGCGATTTCATTATCGAAACCCTGGATGATGGCATTATCGTCACCGATTCAACCGGGCAGATCATCGATGCAAACCAGATCGCCCACCAGATGCTGGCCCCAGGGCGCGAAATCTTGCGGCTAAAATTCGAAAACCTGTTTCGCGAAGTCAGCGGCACAGACTACCACTTGATCGCCGACAGTCATACCGAAAACAGCCTGGGCGTACAACCCCGCCGCCACCTGGAAATTACCACCCACTCCATCAAAGATAACCGCAAGAATACACGCGGCATGCTCATCACCCTGCACGACATCACCCACCAGATGCAGGTCCAACAAGATTTACAAGCCGAACGCGATTTTGCCATGCTGGTAATGAACAACATGGGGCAGGGGTTAACCGTTACCGATAGCCATAAAAACTTTGAATACGTCAACCCTGCCTACGCGCGCATGATTGGTTACAGGCCAGAAGAATTAATCGGCAGATCACCCCAAGAATTCACCATCAACAAAATCGATCTCGAAAACGCATTTGCCCGCCGCATGAAAGGCGAAATCACCACTTACCAGAGTCACCTGCGCACAAAAGACGGTGGAGAAGTATTCGCGCATATCACTGGCGTACCACACATCCGAAATGGCAAAATTATCGGCACAATTGCTGTCATTACCGATTTGACAGAAAACCAAAAGGCAGATGAAGAGCTGCAACGCAGCCGCGCCCAACTTTCAGCCATCTTTGAAAATGCCGGGACGGGTATTTGGGTGATGAATCTTGAACAACGCTTCGTTTTTGTCAACGCCTACTGGGCCGGGCTGCTAGTTCACCCGGCGAGTGAAATAATCGGTCAATCTGAGAGCAATTTCCTGCACCCTTACGATATCATCGTCAGCACCAGCATGTTCGATGGCCTGCTCCACAACGAATATGACAATTATGAGATTGAAAAACGCTATCGCCGCAAAGATGGCAGCTACTTTTGGGGCGCACTTTCGGCCCGGCCCATCTACGATACACACGGCGAAATCGAAAGCGTGGTGGGTTTCGTCGCCGACATCACCCAGCGCAAACAGGCCGAGGAAGCCTTGCGAGAATCGGAGCGCCGTTTCCGCGACATTCTCGAAAACGTCAGCTTGATCGCAGTCATGCTGGACCGGAACGCAATCATCACCTTTTGTAATGAACACTTCCTGAATCTCACCGATTGGCGACCCAATGAAGTGATCGGCAAAAACTGGATGGGAACCTTTGAGCCGGGAGAACCATCGGCGTTGGAACAGTTCGTGCGCGCAATCCAGCGCGGGAGTGTTTTAAAACATCACGAAAACACAATTAACACCCATCGCGGCGAAAAACTGCTCGTCTCGTGGAGCAATATCACCCTGCGCGATGAAAATTCCCGCATCACAGGTATTGCCAGCATTGGTGAAGACATCACCGCCCGCCGCCGGGCCGAACGTTCAGAAAGAGAACAGCGCGAGTTTGCCGAAGCCCTGAGCGATACCGCCGCAGTGATGAACACCAAGCTGGACCTGAACAACACGCTGAAAGAAATTCTCCATAATGTTGAACGCGTTGTCCCACATGATGCGGCCAACATTGCCCTGATCAAAAAACAAGAAGTTCATTTCGTTCGCGCCAGGGGGTATGAAAACGTGGGCAGCAGCGATGCCACCCTGCAAATGCTACAAATCCCGATCAGGAAATTGCCCAATATTAAAAAAGTAATAAAAAACAAAGAACCCAGCCTGATTCCAGATACAGATGATGACCCCACCTGGATCAAGCTGGACAACAGCCTGTGGATCCGTTCGCACATCGCCACCCCCATCATCGTAGATGACCATGTCATCGGGATTCTTAACCTGGATAGCGGCAAACCAAATTTTTTCAATGAAACGCATGCCCAGCGGCTGAAAGCCTTCAGCGTCCAGGCGGCGATTGCTTTCAAAAATGCCCAACTGTATGAAAAAAGCCAGCGCGAGCTGGTGGAACGCAAGCGCGCGCAATCCAACTTGCGCCGCGCCAATCGCAGGCTGCAACTCCAACTGGAAGAAATCGCCGCCCTGCAAACCCAACTGCGTGAACAAGCCATCCGCGACCCGCTGACCGAGTTGTTCAATCGCCGTTATATGGAAGAAACCCTGGCCCGTGAAATTTCCCGCGCCGAACGTGATCAGCTGCCCCTGGGCATCTTGATGATGGATATTGACCACTTCAAAAAAATCAATGACACTTACGGGCACGATGCCGGAGATTTAATGCTCAAAGCGCTCGGCAAGCTGGTTTCAATAGAGACCCGCCGTTCTGATATTGCCTGCCGATTTGGGGGTGAAGAATTTTGCCTGATCTTGCCAGGCGCATCAAGGCAAATCGCTTACCAGCGCGCAGAAATACTGCGCAACAAATTTGCAAATATTACCCTACAATATGAAGGACAAAACATCCAGGCTACGCTTTCCATTGGCATCTCCGAGCTGCCAGAACATGGCACGAACGGGATAGAACTCGTCAAAGCGGCAGACCAGGCCCTGTATCGCGCTAAAAACAATGGACGTAATCGCACCGAAATAGCCGGCCCGCCAGGGTTTTGATGAAGGAACCCGGGTCAAGGCGCGCCTGCGCTGGCAGTTGAAAAACCCGCGCCTGGTCGAAGCCTGGGGCGCGGGTTTCCAACTGCTCGATGAATGGAATTACTACGCCGACGATGAGCCGCTGATGAAATCCTTCCTGTGGATACGGGCAATCCCAGGGCTGGCAAAGTCGTCTGGTATTTACCACTACCGTTTGGGGAAGGTGGGCGACTGAATATCGCTACCGCGCAGGAAAGCTGGTTTAGGCTTCCCAGGGACAACCTTACTGGGTTCGGTACTCCCGGAAGCGCCGGGCTGTACTCCCCGCAATTGACATGAGAATCCCCGGGCTCTGGTAGCAAAGCAGGCGCAGGTCATTATCCTTGATGACCATACAAACCGAAGGGACAATGGCCCGAACGGTGGCCACGCGGGAACCTTTGGTCAGCCAGGCAATTTCTCCAAAAACCTGGCCGGGTTGGATGATGGAATTTTCCGCTTTTTCAGGGGTGATAGCTTCCAATTGTCCTTCGAGCAGGATAAAAACATCGTTGTTGTTTTCCCCTTCCCATACCAGGGTTTCCCCGGCTGCATAGATCACTTTGTACAGCTTGCGAGCCACCTCAAGCTGGATTTCTGGCGAAAGGGAACGGAACAGCTCCAGTTTATCGAGGGTCTCAAGCTGTTTGATGGTATTTTGAACCGGGTTGGGGGCTGGATTGTTGACCTGGGCCCAAATTTGCATATCCTCGCTTGAGGGCAAATCTTCCGGAAGCTTAATATCGGGCAGGATGCTGGCGCGCGCAATGCGCCCGGGGAAGATTTCGCGCACGAATGGCGAGGCCATGCTGATCATAAAGTTCAGGGGGTCGGTGGCCCGATCGTTCCAGGTAGCCAGGAAGTCGAAATTCAACTCGGCGGCATCTTCCACATCCCGCATCAGGGCCTGGTGGTTTTTCTTCAGGTAATCGAGCAGCAGGGCGCGATAGCGCTTGTAAAAGTAACGGCTGACCGTGATAGAGACCGGGGCGGCCTCCTGCGAAGCCTTGAAACAGGCATAAATGGCGCGGGATTTATAGGTTTCTGGCAGGGAAATTTCCAGCAGCTTGGGGGCAATGTTCAGGGATCGGCGGGCAAATTCATCCACATAACTGGCTTCCTGGCTATTCATCACCAGGTAGACCCAGCCAATCTGGTAGTAAATATAGCGGGCCGTATCACTGGCATATTGCTCGTTGAAGTGGGCAATCAAGTTGCGGCGTTTTTGCAATCGTTCCTGGACATCATCCGATAGGCTGCCGCTGCGCTTGAGCATCAAGGTCGCCGAGGCGGAATCAGATGCGATACCCTGCGCCATGCGAAAGTTGATCATATCTTCGTTGTTGAGTTGTTTGGATGTGTGCAGGGCATGGGCGATATCGTAATACGAATCGACGGCATCTTGCCCCAGGCCAATTTGCGCGCCCAGTTTTTTCATCGATGTTTCTAAGAATTGAACTGCAAAGGCTTTTTCTGCGGGCGGCAGGCGGTGTTTGTTGACGGCAGCAGCCATTTTGTTGGCAAGCTGTTCTTCGTGCCAGCTATCTTCGGTAAACTGGCCGTAGCGGTGACGAAAATGATGGGTCATCTCGTGCGCCACCACGAAGGGGATGAAAATCGCCAGGAAGCGCATCAACGTCTCGCTGCTATCAGCGCCCATCATCTGACGCATCATGAGCAGTTGTAGTTTGCCGGTTGGGGCCTTCAGGTCTGGCATCGAAAGGTAGATTTGCCGGTCGTTGAAATCGTAATAGCACAGCAAGCCCGCGCCTTTGTGCAGTTTCATCTCCGGGTCGCATTCGATGCCATAGGCCGCAAACTCTTTCTTAAAATGCTCCAGGGCTTGCAGGCCAATCTCAAACAAATCTGGGATGGATTGGGATTCGCTCATGCTGTTAGTGCTGCCAGTTTGGCCAGGGCTTCCATACCCTCGAGCGAGGTTTTTGCCCGCGTCTCGAACAGTGCGGAGCGTTCATCGAGATATTTCGCCAGTTCCGGGCAATCCAGGGTGTCGGCCAGGTCTTGCGCGTCGAGCATCCAGGCGCGCAGCTGGTTGCAGCCCTGCGAAAAGCCTTCGCGGATGATCCACTCGAATTCGCTTTCGGTAGGACGTTTCAGCCGCCGGGCTTCAGACAGGAAGTAGGTCTGGTTGCCGCTCTGGCTGTCTTTGTGCCAGTCGAAGACATCGTTGAACATCTGGTGCCATTTGCCGATGCGGTGAACAAACTCCAGCCAGGGAGCCATCACATCGGTGCGGTTGTGATAATGGCAGATGGCTGCCACGGGAATCATGGCGGCGCTGACCTTTTGGGCTGAGAGCATTTCGAAGGCGTTCAGGTCAATTTCGGCCAGCCGGGCATCGCCGATGGCTGCCTGGGCGGTGCCAAACCAGACTTTGCGGTGCAAGGCCCAGAAGGGGTGGTCAAGCGGGAAATATTTCTGGTAGGAGGTCTGGAACTCGGTATGGAAAAATGCCAGCGCCGGGAGCAGTTTTTTCTCCACTGTGGCTTCATCATCCATAACGTTGTCAATCATGCGGATGAAGTAATAGCCGTTGATGGACGAGTAGGCGATATCGAACTGCAGGGATGGATCGGGTTCGCCGCGCAGGCTTTGCTCTGCCCACCAGGGCAGCAGGAGCGTGGGAAAAGCCAGGGGATGTTTGAAATAGGCTTCGGGGGCGAGGCCACCTGCCAGGGATTGCATCCAGGCCTGGATGGGCGGATGCAGTTCCGGGGCGGTTTGCTCCAGTTCCCCGAGCAGCCGTTCGATGGATTGGGTAATCAGTTGCGAGAGTTTTTCATCCATAAGGAACCTCGTGTGATGCAGCGTAAGAATGTAACGCCAGATGTGATCTTGCGCTACGCGTGGGCCTGGATTTGCCTGAGCGCGTGATAGCAAAATGCGGTGGTAATACTGCGGCTTTTATGCCAGGTGGTGGATAGTCCGCGCCCAGAGGGGGTGATGTAGATGGGTTCGCCGGGCCAGCAGCCATCGAAATTCTGGTTTTTGAACAGGATGGTGCGCCAGCGTGAGTCGTAGGGCAGGCGAGGATCATTGGCGCAGAAGCTGGAAAGCGTCAGGAAGGCGGCATTTTGTGGGGACAGGTTGGGGCGTTGGGCTTCGCGGGCCAGGCGCTCGATGAAAAGGTCTGAAACCTGCGTCAGTTTTTGGCGCAGCCCGGCAGGAGCGGGGAAATCGGCCAGGCGGGCGAACAGCTCCAGCCCGGCCCACAGGCTGAAGAGCGGGGTGTAATGTTCGGTCGCCCCTAGTCCAACAGTCAGCCAGCGGTTGGCCAGGCTTTCGGCACAGGTTTCGATGATGTCGCGGTAGCTTTCACGGTCATGACCGAGCAGGCCCGTCAGCAGGTTGGTTTCGACGGTGGCACAATCGTTGCCATAGAGTACCGCGAGAGGCGACAATTCACCGCCTGGCCAGTCGTTTTTGCGAAACCAGACCGAGATTTGCCCATCGGCGCGCTGGTTTTGGCGCATCCAGCGCAGGGGGGCTTGCAGTAATTCTGCGTGGAAATCCCGGCGGGGCGAGTAGGGCAGCATGCGCAGGGCAAAAGCCAGGGTATCGGCATCGGGGGTGAGGTGGGTGGTGTTGCCGTTGTAGTAACGGAAGCCGCTTTGACGGCAAAGCTCAAAAATGGTTTCAACCTGGGCGGAAACATGGTGCCCGTATTTTGCCAGGATTTCAACGATGAGTGCTGTGGGAAATGCCTGCCCGGTCAGGATGGGAAAATCTGCAAAAGTGATGCGCTGGACTTCCCAGGCTTCGTAATAAGTAGGGTCGGCCAGCAGGTAGCCTTCGGCTTTGGCGATGACATCGCTCAGGATGTCGTGGGCCGGGGTGAAGAAGGCGCGCAACCTGTCCTGCCCCGGCACAGGTTGGGTGCGCAGGGAAAATATTCCGCGCACTTGCTGGATCAGGGTATCCACTTTGGCGCAGAAGGCCAGGAAGGAGGGCAGGTTGAGTTCGGCGGCCAGGGCGCGGGCGCTATCGGTCTGCTGCTGGCATTCATCCAGCAGTTTTGCGCCGGTGCCGGTGAAGGCCAATGCGCCGAGCACGAATTCGCTGGTGATTTTGGATGGGTCGGTGACACGGACGGCCTGTAAGGCGCGCTGGATGGGCTGGGAGATGCGCCCGTCGCGGCAATCACGCCGCAGGTTGGAAAGCTGCTCGACCATCTGGAAAACGCCCTGGAGGTGGGCGGACATTTCCAGCAGGCGCGGAAGCTCGGATTGGTGCCCAAGCGCCCGGGCGGAGGCGATGAGTGACAGGGTGGCGATGGCCCATTGATTGGAAGGCAGTTTTCGGGTTGACTGATAGGATTCCCAGAAGTGGGAATCGTTCGGGGCGGCCTGTTCCCAGTGGAAATGGGCCTGCCGGGAGAGCACGTCGGCCAGTTCCTGGTAAGAATCATCAAAAAATTCGTAGCCATCCACGATATAACGTTCGGTTTGAATCGCCATGAATTGGAACAAGGTGGCGCACAGAATGTGACTGGCCCCCAGGGCATGAGGCGCGCCCCAATCCTTGTACAGCCAGAAGTGCTGGTCGAGCAGGGGGTAATCTTGTGGGCGGCATAAGATATCTTTAAACTGGCCGCTCTCAGCGTATTGCAGTGCCAGGTTGTGCCTGAGCAGCATGGACTGGTGGAACAGGTCGACGGGCAGGGTGTTGAAAAATTTCTGGGCGGCGGGCCAGGCCTGGCTGCGCAGGGCTTGAAGGGAGGCATTATGTGTCATAGTGGTTTGCGGGCGCGGAGGTGGGCCGGGCAAAATTCGCCAGAATCGAGCAGGCGCAGCATGGTGCGGTGATAAGCGGATGCCATGCGCAAGATGCGCTCATCGTTGTGGTGGATTTGCATCAGGCGCTTGCGCAGGGGACCCTCCATCTGGTTGAGTTCGCTTACGGCTTCCTGGCGATACCAGTCTGCGCGATGCGTCAGTGTAACCGGGGTGAATCCGCTTTGGGAGAGCATACCCCGAACCGTGGATAGATGTTCAAAGGTGATCGGCAGATTCATGGACGAGGCCCAGATGTGGAAGGCGTTGGAAAGCGGGCGGTCGCCGCTCATCCAGTCGCTGGCCAGTAGCCAGCCGCCGGGCTTCAGCACACGGTAAATTTCCTGGAAGATGGCAAATTTGTCATCCACTTCGTTGAGGGCTTCTTTGCTGAATACAATGTCAAACGTGTTGTCAGCGAAGGGCAGCGGGCCGCGCTCAACCAGGGTGGGGCAAACCCTGGCGCTTAATCCCTGGCTGGCGATATATTGCCGGGCGCGCTCAACCTGCCCAGGCTGGATGTCGATGCTGGTGATGCTGTTTGCGCCGCACTCGCGCACCAGCGTGGCCGCGGGGCCGCCAATGCCGCAGCCAATATCCAGCACATCCAGCCCGTGCAGCGGGATACCTTCCACGATACGGGCCACTTCTGCCGGGCCGCCGGGCGAGATGAAGCCCTCGCCGTAGACTTGGGCGAAGTGCGCCACGAGTTGGTCGCTGTAATAATTAATGCGATGTTCTTCAATCAAGGTTGGGTTCATTGTTCTTTATCAAAGCGTCACGGGCAGGCTGGCCAGCCCGCGCAGGCAGGAGTTGGGATTCCAGTTGGGTGTCTCGCTGGCGAGTTGCAGGTTTGGCAGTTTTTCAACAACTTTGCCGAACCCGATGCGCCCTTCGACACGGGCCAGCACCGAGCCCAGGCAAAAATGAATCCCCACCCCAAAAGCGATGTGCCGGTTGGGCTGGCGGGTGATGTCGAAAAAATCTGGGTTTGGGAAGTGGATCGGGTCGCGGTTGGCTGCTCCCAATAGTGCGGTGATTTGCTGCCCCTGCTGAATCTCAGCCCCGCCCAGGCTGAAATTTTCTGCCGCAACCCGAAATGTGGCCTGCTGGAGCGGGCTTTCGTAACGCAGGATCTCTTCGACGGCGCCGGGCAGGTGCTCAGGCTGGCGTTTGAGCAAATCCCATTGTTCGGGGAAACGCAGCAGGGTTAACATGCCGTTGCCGAGCATGTTGGCAGAAGTTTCGTGCCCGGCGATCAGCAGCAGGATGCAGGTGCCAACCAGTTCCGTTTCGCTCAAGCGGTTTGCATCGTCGCGCACCGCAATCAGGTCGCTGATCAGGTCGGCGCGCGGATTTTTACGCCGCTCAGCGATTAACCCGCTGAAATAATCGGCCAGGGCTTCGATGGCGCGCTGTGAACCGCTGCTAATATCGCGCCCCGGCTGGTTGGCATCCCCGCCCATGATGACCTGGTTGGATAAATCGCGGAACCTGTCCCGGTCTGTCAGCGGCACGCCCAGCATTTCGGCGATGATAATGACCGGCAGCGGCAGGGCAAAATCGGTGATGAAATCGGCCTGGCGGCGCTGGCGCAGCTGATCGAGCAATTCATCCGCCACCCGGGCAATGCGCGGCTCCATGGCATGGATGCGCGCCGGGGTAAACGCCAAACTGACCAGCGCCCGCAGGCGGGTGTGGTCGGGTGGGTCTTTGCTCAGCATAGCATGATTGACCGGGGTGACGCGCTCGGCTGGCACAATGCGGCTGATATCTTTAGAAACGCGCGCTTCTTTCAGGATGGCAACCACATCATCGTAGCGGCTGAACAGCCAGGCGCCACCTGTTGCGCCGGGGTTGGCAAGCCAGATCGGGAAGGGAATAGCCTGCAAACGCCGGTAAGCAATGTAAGGGTTGGCGATCAAAGCCATTGTGGGTGAAGCGCTCAGGGTCGGGTTCACAGAGAGTCCTGTCAAATACCACAGGCCGCCAGGATGAGCCTGGCGGCCTGTGGTGTTATTCCAAAAGGTTACAGTGCCGCGCGATCGTCACCAAAGGTAGCAGCCAGGTGCTTGAGCGAATTGGCATCCACATCTTTTAGCGCATCCAACATTTCGGGGGTGGCTTCGACACCAATCCCTTTCAGTGTCTCGGTAGGATTATCCGCCAGGGATTTGGCAAAAACTTCGTCAGTCATGACGCGGTTAATCAGGTTCTGGAAATCAGTTTGGGTCATGATGGCAACTCTTGGTGCTTAGAATGCGGCGCGATCATCGCCAAAGGATGCGGCCAGCTGTTTGAGCGAATTGGCGTCCACGCCTTTCATCGCTTCCAACATCTCGGGGGTGGCATCCACGCCGATGCTTTTCAGCGTTTCAGATGGGTTGTCGGCCAGGGCTTTAGCAAAAGCTTCGTCGGTCATCACTTTGTTGATCAGGTTTTGGAAATCGTTCTGGGACATTTTGAACTCCTAAAAATTGAACTGAGGGTTAGAAATTTAGCCTGCGGCTTTTTCTTCGCCAAGCGAAGCAGCCAGGTTGCGGATGGCGGAAGCATCTACGCCTTTGATAGCATCAAGAAATTCGGGGGTTGGGGTAATGCCCGCACTAATCAACGCCTGTTCAGGATGTTCAGCGAGCGATTTGGCAAAAGCATCATCAGAGAGCACTTTGCTCACCAGGGTTTGAAAATCGGTCTGGGTCATATTTTCCCTTTCTATTGGATTATTTTTCAGGCGGCGGCTGCCTGGTCACCCTTGAACGAGGTGGCCAGGTTGCGGATGGAATCAACATCCACCCCCTTGAGCGCATCCATTATCTCAGGGGTGGGTTCAATCCCGGCATCTTTCAACGCCTGCGCAGGATCACTGGCCAGGGACTGAACGAAAGCGTCATCAGACATAACTTTGTTCACAAGGGTTTGAAAATCTGACTGGGGCATGGGTTCCTCCATAATAAAATGAGTAATAAAACTTACCGTAACAAATATCAGTATACTGAATTCGCCTGTCAAATTCGCGGGTTTTGTTGACTCTTTTGTTGACAAATCTTATCCGATTTGGCAGTGTTGCAAATCAGCCGATAAGCCTGTAAAATGCTTGTTATGGAATCACGCCATTCCTTGCCTGAAACCTTCCGCACTTTTGGCGAATTATTGCGCCACCTGCGCGAACGCGCCGGGCTGACCCAGCGTGAACTTGCCCGGCAGGTGGGGTACCACTACTCCTATATCAGCCGCTTGGAAAAAAACGAACGCAGCCCCGATGCCTCCACGCTGGAGGCTCTTTTTATCCCTGCCCTGGGGCTGGAGGATGAACCCCGCTGGATCGGGCGCCTGCTCAACCTGGCGCGGGAGGAGGCTGCGGGGATTCCAGCGCCAGGCAGCCAATCCGCCCTGCCGCCTGATTCCGTTATCGAAGAATCCCTGCACCTGCTGCCAATCAGCCTGACGCCCTTGCTGGGCCGCGAACAAGAAACAGCGCGCCTGGAACAGCTTCTCAGGGATGAAAAAATCCGGCTCATCACCCTGGTTGGCGCGCCGGGGGTTGGCAAAACCCGCCTGGCCCTGCACCTGGCGCACCAGATGCAGGAATACTTCCCAGGCGGCGTGCTGTTCATCGATTTGACCCGCGCCAGCGATGCCCGGGGCGTGCTGCCAGAAGTGGCAGGTGTGCTGGGATTGCCCGAAGCCTCCGAAGCCCAAATGCTCACGCGCATTGTGAACGTGCTCAAACAAAAAAGCATCCTGCTCGTGCTGGATAACTTCGAGCACGTGCTGGATGCCGCCCCCAAAGTAGTTTTGATGATTGGGAACAGTCCCGGGGTGCGGGCACTGGTCACCAGCCGCGAAGCGCTCAACATTCCAGGCGAGGTTGAATTCCCACTTCACCCGCTGCCCGTTCCCAGGGCAGATGATGAAGCCCTCGAGCGGGCGGCATCCATCCAACTGTTTATCCAACGCGCCCGGGCTGCCCAGCCCAATTTCCAATTGACTGGCGAAAACCGGCAGGCTGTGGCCGAAATCTGTCGCCGCCTCGACGGCTTACCGCTGGCAATCGAACTGGCCGCGCCGCGCGTCAAGGCGCTTTCACCCCAGGCCATGCTGCGCCAGTTTGAGCGCCGCCTGGATTGGGCTGCCCGCAACATCCATACACCCCGCCAGACCCTGCGCGGCGCGCTGGATTGGAGCCATAACCTGTTGACCGAAAAAAGCCAGGCGCTTTTGCGGCGTCTGGCGGTTTTTTCGGGCGGATGGATGCTGCCCGCCGTCGAAGCCATCTGCGCCAGTGACGATGAAGCCGATATTCAGCCGGGTGAAGTGCTCGACCTGCTGATGCAGCTGGCAGATAAATCAATGATCGTGGCAGAACCGCAGGGCAGCGAAACGCGCTATCGCTTCCTCGAAACCATCCGCGATTTTGCGCGCGAAAAGCTGGCCCAGGCGCACGAAATCGAGCGATACCGCAGCCGCCACCTGGCGCATTTTGCCGACATGGCAGAAACCATCGAAGCGCACATTTTCCATCCAGACCGCATGGAGTGGGTGCTCTCGGGCGAACAGGAACACAGCAACCTTATCGCCGCGCTGGAATGGGGGCTGCACCACCCGCCCGCCCGGCGTGACGGCATGCGCCTGGCAGCTGCCATCAACCTGCCCTGGCTGGCGCGCAGCCGCTTTCGCGATGGTTTGGAATACGCCCGCGCCTATCTCGAAACCCCGGATGATGCGCCCGAATTGCAACTCCTGCGCGCCCGCCTGTTATATGGCGCGGGAGCGATGGCCGGGCGCATGTATGACCACGTTACCGCCCGTCAGTTGACCAGCGAAAGCCTACCAATTTGCCGCGCGATGGCAGATACGCCCAACCTGGCGCGGGCGCTCTACCATTTCGGAGAAGCCTGTTACCATCTCAAGCAGCTCCCCGAAGCCCGCGCCGCGCTGGAAGAAAGCCTGGGGCTCTGGCGAGAACTGAACGAACCCATCAAACTGGCGCGCACCCTGTGCATGCTTGGCCTGGTGCGCTACGACGAAGGCGATTATAAAAACGCCTGCCAGATTTTACAGGAAGCCCTGGACCTGGCCACCACCCTCCGCGAGGCGTGGACGACCAGCCGCGCCCTGCTCGACCTGGGCACCATCCATCGTTATCACGGCAATATCCCGGCTGCAACCGATTGCTTCTTGCGCAGTCTCGACCACCGGGGCGATCCAAACGCTGAAGCCACCGCCGCCGCCAACCTGTCCATCCTGTTCCACCTGCAAAAAGAGTACGTCCGCTCGGGCGAATACGCCGAACGCATGTTTAGCATCTTCCAATCGCTCGGAGATGAAATCCAGCTGCCCTTCCCGCTGCGGATGATGGCTTATGCGGCAATCCACGCCGGGGATTTTGACCGCGCCCGCAGCCTGATGCGCGAAAGCCTGGCCGGGAATCGCGCCCTGGGGCATCTCCCCGGGCAACTGGCCTGTCTCGTCACAAAAGCCTGGTGCCTGCTCGCGAGGGCAGAAACCTCGCAGGCGGTGGCCCTGTGCGCCCTGGTAGAAACACTCATGACCCAGGGTGGGTACAGCTTTATTGAACCCGATGCCAAATCCCTGCGCGAAACACTCAGCGCCGGGCTGGATTTACTTGGCCGCGAAGCATATGAATCTGCCTACCAGTTGGGACGATCCTTAAACGCCGAAACTGAAATCCTTCACCTGTTGGGGGATCCTGAAACTTTACCAACGGCCTGATACCTTTCACCATGGATGAACGTGCTTGGGTTGCAAGGGTTCTCACGTTCATATTAAGGATTTCGTCAAGCCACGTGTTAGATATCCCCCTGGCATTCAGCACAACTTAACTCAAGTTACTACCTTTGGCGCAATCGCCCTCATCCCCGGCGGGGGAAGGGCCAGGGATGAGGGAATTCCTTGCAAAAAGACAATACCCTGCCAAACCGCAGAAATTCGAGATCGTTTGATCCTGCCCGGCTGCAAAAATGACCAATGCAAACAGACTTTGCGCTTGATCGAAATGCGCTTTGGCTCAACCTGGTACCAATACCTGACCAGCATCTTGCTGCAAGCTTGCCCCCCTGACGCTTTTTTGCTCTCCTGGTTGATCGCGGCGATGAAATCGCAAATGAATTGATGTTACCCTTTGACCGTATTTCACTCGAAATAATCTTTCGCGGCTTGTATCACTTCAATTTGGCTAGAAAACATGGCGAAGCGTCCGACCCGATCAAATCCCTGGTGGCTGCTCCTGAGCACCAAAACTTGGGCATCGTCAAGCACATTCGCAAAAAACCTCCGCCGATCCCTGCCCCATCACCTGTTTAAGTTATGACCAGTGAAAGATATTGGATTAGTAACAAATTTATTAAAACCCGGGCCTTTTGTTGCTTATAGACTCGCAATTTGTTATTATGATGAAAATATCAGTTGTGATGGCAGGGTTTTTTATGAAAAATCAAAAAACAAGCGAAACAGGCACACGCTCACGCGAGTCCATCCTGGTGGAGACGCTCCACCAGCTCAACCGCCACCTGGAGCCAGGAGCCATCCTGGAAAGCGCAGCCCGGGCCATTTTACAGGTACAGAATTGCCAACAGGTGCGCCTTTCCACCCTGGATGGGGTGGTGGTAGAATTCCCGTTACCTGTGGGTGAATTTTCGGATGGGATTGAACTGCCCCTGCGCTTTGGCGAACTGGATTTGGGCCGCATCCAACTCTCCTGTCCCGAGGCGTCCCTGTCCAAAGAAGAAACCAGCTTCATCCACTCGCTGGCTGAAATGACCGCCATTGCGCTGGAAAATGCCCGGCGGCTGGCCGAAGTGCGCCAGCGCGAACAAAAACTGGAGCGGCTGCTGGAAATCCTGCCGGTGGGGGTTTCGATTTTAAACGCAGAGCGGAAATTGGTCTTTGAAAATCCCACGCTGGAACACATCCTGGAGATTAACAGTGAAGGGCTGAAAAGCGGCGCGTATAAAAAGCGCATCTACCTGTCCGCCGATGGCAGCCCCATGCCGCCAGACAGGTTTGCCAGCGTTCAGGCCGCGAACAGCGGGCAGGCAGTGTATAACGTTGAAACAGGGGTGGTCAAAGAGAACGGCGAAACCACCTGGGCGAGCGTTTCAGCCGTACCGGTCAATTTCCCAGACTGGAAAACCGTCATCGTCACTACAGATATTACAGAACGCAAACGGTCAGAAGAAAAATTAAGCGAGAGCGAGCAAAAATATACGCTCCTGTTCCAAAAATCTGCGGTTCCAACCGTGCTGCTTAAATTGCCCGAAGTGGTGATTATGGATACCAACGAAGCCAGCGAAAAGCTAACCGGATTTACGCGCCAGGAAATGTTTGGAAAAACCTCGGTGCAGTTAGGGCTGTTCAGGCCAGATGTGCGAAAAGAACTGATCTCCCATTTTGAGCGCCAGGGAGAGTTGGCTGGCAAGGAAGTACGCCTGTTTAACAAAAATGGTGAAGAACGCCTCGTGATAACCAATACCACCCCGGTCAAAATTGGCGGTGAGATGTATGCCCTCACCACCATGCAGGATATAACCGAACGCAGGCAGGCCGAAGAAGCCCTGCGGCAAAGCGAACAACAATATCGCACGCTTTTTGAAAAAGCCAGCGATGGTATTTTGATCGTCGATGCCGCCGGGAACTATGCCGATGCCAACCAGGCCGGACTACAAATGCTTGGTTATGCCCGCGAAGAACTGATCGGGTTAAACGTTGTCGATGTTGTCATCCCTGGCGAAGCCCAAACCCTGGATCCTGAAAAAGAATATGCGCTGGAACAGTCACAAGATGCCATACCCGCCTCCCGGCAATGGCATTTCAAGCGCAAAGATGGTTCCACCTTTATCGGTGAAGTAAGCGGAGGCTTGATGCCCGACGGAAAGGTGTTGGGCATTTTGCGCGACATCACTGAACGCACACGGGCCGAGGAAGCCCTGCGCCAGCGCACCGAGGAATTGGAACAACTGCTGGATATCCTGCCCCAGGCCATCTGGATCGCCAATGACCCGGAATGTAAAATCATTCGAGGCAACCGCTTTGCCAATGAACTGCTTGGGGTTTCAGGAGATGAGAACATTTCGCAATCTGTCGAAAAACCTGCGGTGGTATTGCGGCAATTCTCACAGGGACGGGAGTTGAGCCCCGATGAATTGCCCATGCAAATGGCAGCCCGCACGGGCAAACCACAGCTTGACTTTGAACTGCGCATCGAACAGCCCGGCAGAGCCTCACGCACCCTGCTGGGCGGGGCGGTTCCGCTCTTCGACCCTCAGGCAAAAACGCGCGGCGTCATCTCGCTCTTCCACGATATCACCGACCGGAAACGCACCGAAGAAAACCTGCGCGCCAGCGAAAAACTCTTGAAAGACGTGATCGACAACACAGCCGCCCTGGTTTATATCCTCGATCTGGATGGCCGCTTCCTGCTGGCCAACAACAAGATTGAAACACTCTTTGGGCTTTCGAATGAGCAAATCGTGGGCCAGACGCGCGAAGCATTCATTTCCGCTGAATTTGCGCAGCAACACCGCAACAATGACCTCGAGATCATCCAGACCGGGCAGGGAAAGTTATTCGAAGAAGAAAACCTCGAGCCTGATGGCCGGCATGTCTACCTGACCAATAAAGTCCCCCTGTTCGATGCGCAAAACCAGGTCTACGCCATCTGCGGCATCTCAACCGATATGACCGGACATAAACACATGGAAGAAGACCTGCGCCGCTCGAATGCCGAGCTGGAGCAATTTGCCTACGTAGCCTCGCACGACCTTCAAGAGCCGCTGCGCACCGTGGCCGGCATGGTGGAATTACTCAAAGAGCGCTACCAGGGCAAACTGGATGAGCGCGCCGACACCTATATCACCCATGCGGTGGATGGCTCCCATCGCATGCAAAAATTGATCAACGACCTGCTGGAATACTCACGCGTCAACCGTTTTGGCAAACTCTTCAAGCCGAATCCCATGGAAACAGTACTGGCAACCGCCCTCACCAACCTGCAAGCGGCCATCGAGGAGAGCCAGGCTCAGATTACGCACGATCCACTGCCGGTGATGAACATCGACCCGCTGCAAATGACCCAGGTGCTGCAAAACCTGATCGGCAACGCCATCAAATTCCGCAGCGAGCGGCCGCTGGAAATCCACCTCGGCGCGCAAAAAGTGGAAGGCGCCTGGCAATTCAGCCTGCGCGATAATGGCATCGGCATCGACCCCCGTCATTTTGAGCGCATTTTCATCGTTTTCCAGCGCCTGCACACCCGCCGCAATTACCCTGGCACCGGCATCGGCCTGGCCCTGTGCAAAAAGATCATCGAGCGGCATGGCGGCAAAATCTGGCTCGAATCAAGCCCCAAACAGGGTACCACCTTCTTTTTCACCATCCCGGAGAAACCATTATGACACCCCTCCCTCACCCGGCCGAAATCTTGCTGGTTGAAGACAACCCCGCGGATATCCTGATCACCCGCGAAGCCTTTGCCGATTTCAAGCTTGGCAATACCCTGCACGTAGTGGAAGATGGCGAGGCGGCCATGGCCTTTTTGCGACGCGAAGGCCAATACGCCCGTGCGCCCCGCCCCGACCTGATCCTGCTCGACCTGAACCTGCCACGCAAGAATGGCCGCGAGGTGCTGACTGACATTAAAGACGACCCGGCGCTCCAGGAAATCCCAGTGGTGGTGCTCACCACTTCAAATTCTGAAGAAGATGTGCATCATGCTTATGGGAATCACGCCAATTGTTACATCGTCAAACCAGTCGGATTCCAGAATTTCTCCCGCGCCATTCGAGAAATCCACAACTTCTGGTTCCAGATTGCCGCCCTACCTTCGGAGACTGCATATGGAGAAGACAATCATCAAAATCCTGCTGATTGAAGACAACCCATCAGATGTCATCATGCTGGCCGAAAACCTGGAGCGTGACCCGCTCTCGATTTTTGAACTGACCAGCGTCGAATTGCTCTCAGAAGCCCTGGGCCTGCTCCAACACAACCGGTTTGATATCATCCTGCTCGACCTGGGCCTGCCCGACAGTTTTGGGCAGGAGACTTTCAACAGCATTCACCAGGCTGCCCCTGACCTCCCCATCATCATTTTGTCTGGCGGCAGCGATGAAGCCCTGGCACTCGATGCGGTGCAAACTGGCGCCCAAGATTACCTGGTGAAAGGCCCAACCAGTTGGGGTATAGCCGCCCGCTCCATCCGCTATACCATTGAACGCCAGCGCAGCCACCTGGCTGTGCGCGAAAGCGAAACCCGCCTGAAAGGTTTCCTGGATGCCGCCCCCGATGCCATGATCATCGTAAACCGGGCCAGCAAGATCATCTTCGGCAACCAACAGGCCGAAAAACTGTTCGGCTACAGCCAGAACGAACTATTGGGCCAGCCCCTTTCTATGCTCATCCCCAAGCGTTTCCATGGGAGACACATCGTTTACCAGGCTGGTTATCTTGCCAACCCGCACCCACGCGAAATGGGAACCGGGTTGGAACTCTTTGCCCTGCACAGTGATGGTCACGAAGTCCCGGTGGAGATTAACCTGAGCTACCACAAGATGGGCGATGAAACCGTGGTCTTAAGCGCCATCCGCGATATTACCGAGCGTAAACAGGCAGAACAAAAACTGCGCGAGAGCGAGGTGCTCCTGCGGCAGGTGCTGGAGAGCATTCCAGATTCAACCTTTGCGCTGGATCGAAACTATCGGTTATTAATCAACAACCAGCGTCACCAACAAGAACTCGTCGCCAGCGGCGGTCATCCGTTCGTAGTTGGCGAGCCGATGCTTTCCCCAGATTACCCGACGGAGATCCTGGATTTCTGGCGCAAGGCATACGATCGCACATTGACGGGTGAGATATTCAACCTGGAAGGTTCATGGGTGGACATCAAGGGCCAGCCCCATACCCATGAGAACCGTTTTTCACCGCTGCGCAACGCAACTGGTGCGATCGTCGGTGCGCTGGTGGTAGCCCATGATATCACTGAACGCAAACTGGCTGAAAACGCCCTGATCGCCAACGAAAAGAAACTAAGATCGCTGATCGATTCGCAGTCTCACTTTGTCATTCGCACCGACATGGCGGGGAACTATACCTACTGGAACGAGCAATTCGAAAAGGTTTTTGGTTGGCTCCATCCACAGGGGATCCAAAACACCCATTCGCTCATTGACATCTGTGAATATCACCATGCGCGCGCCCTCGAAATTGTGGAAAAATGTATCGCCAACCCCGGGCAGGTTTTTACGGTGGAATTGGATAATCCGGGGCGCAATGGCAATATATGCGTAACCCTTTGGGATTTCGTTTGCCTGACGGATGAACACAACCAGCCTGCCGAAATCCAATGCATGGGTACCGATATCACCGAGCGCAAGCAGGCAGAAAAACAGCTGCGTGAATCGGAAGAGCGCCTTGAACTGGTCATGGAAGGCAGCCAGTTAGGCTACTGGGATTGGAATATCGAAACCGGCGAAGTGCATCGCAACGAGCGCTGGGCAGAAATGCTCGGTTACACGTTGGAAGAGATCAACTACACCGTTAAACAGTGGACAGACTTACACCATCCCGATGATCGCGAAGCCGCATGGAAATCCATCCAGGATCATCTGGATGGTAAAACACCTGCGCATCGCATCGAATATCGCATGCGCACCAAAGAGGGGCAATACAAATGGATCCTGGATCAAGCCCGTGTTATGAAGCGCGACGCGCAGGGAAAACCGCTGCGCATGAGCGGTACACATACTGATATTACCGATCGTAAGCAGTTCGAAGTTGAACTGAAAGCATCCAACGAACGCTTCAGCCAGATCGCCCAGAACATCTCTGATATTTTCTGGGTTTCCAGCCCGGTCACCAGGAAAAATATCTACATCAGCCCGGCCTTTGAACGCATCATCGGTTTCAGCCCAGAAGCCGTGGAAACTTTCCCGAACGGATTCTTAGATGTGATCTTGCCCGAAGATCGCTCAATCTTGATTAACGCCCGTTTGCAGGAAGAAAGCGGCCTAAAAACCGATACGCAATATCGCATCCGCCGCCCCGATGGCAGCGTTCGCTGGCTACGCGACAAAGGCGCGCCGGTGTTTGACGAAAATGGCAAAATCACCCTGGTGGTGGGCCTGGCGCAGGATATTAGCGGGCAAAAGGAAACCGAAAAGCGCCTGGGCGAATCGGAAGCCCGATTCAGGCAAATAGCCGAAACCATCGATGAAGTCTTCTGGGTGGCAAACCCAGATATCAGCCAGACTATCTACATCAGCCCCGGTTACGAGCGTGTGTGGGGCCGCTCACGGGAAAGCCTGTACAGCAACCCGCAATCCTTCATCAGCGCAGTCCTGCCAGAAGACCGGCAAATCCCGCAGTCAGTCTTCGAATTGCAAAAAGCCGGGCAACCCTTCAGTCATGAATACCGCATCCGCCATACCAATGGTTCCATCCGTGTCATCTGGGATCGTGGTTACCCGATCCGGGATGACACAGGGCAGGTGATCCGTTATGTGGGCGTATCGCAAGACATCACCGAGCGCAAAGCAGCCGAAACCGCCCTGCGCGAAAGCGAAGAAAAGTACCGCCGCCTATCGGCAGAGCTGGAAGAACGGGTGAAAGAGCGCACTGCCCAGGTGCAAGATCTATACAACAATGCTCCCACTGGCTACCATTCGCTTGATATAAATGGCAGGTTTGTCCTGGTCAACCAGACCGAGCTTGGCTGGTTGGGTTATCAGCGCAGCGAATTAATAGGGGCTCCTTTAAAAAATTTTTTGACCGAAAAAAGCTGTGCCACATTTGATAGTTACTTCCCCATTGTCCAAAGCGAAGGTCTGGCACGCGATATAGAGTTGGAACTCGTTCGAAAAGATGGCAGCCTGTTGCCAGTAATCCTGAATGCAACAGCCGTTTATGACAGCACTGGTAAATTCGTCATGAGCCGCGCCACCATCATGGACAACACCGAGCGCAAAAAGGCCGAACTGGCCCTGCTGCAAAGCCGCGATGAACTGCGCCTCGCCTATGCCGATATAGAGCGAGCTTCACAAGCCAAAGATGATTTCCTGGCAAACATGAGCCACGAACTACGCACCCCGCTCAACGGCGTCCTGGGCATATCCGAAATCCTGCTGAGCGAAATGCGCGGCCCCATCAATGATCACCAGCGCAAATTAGTTTCATCCATTGATAGCAGCGGGCGGCACCTGCTCAGCCTGATCAACGATATCCTTGATCTCTCCAAGATCGAAGCCGGGCGGCTTGACATCCACATCGAAACCATCAGCATTGCAGATGCCTGCCAGGGCAGCCTGTCCTTCGTCAAAGAGCCGGCCATCAAAAAAGGGGTGGCTCTCAGCTTCATCCCAGACCCATATATCACCAGCATCATGGCCGATGCGCGCCGCCTGAAGCAAATGCTGGTCAACCTGCTCAGCAACGCCGTCAAATTCACCCCGCCACAGGGCAAGGTGATGCTGCAAGTGTGCGCCAACCTGCAACAGGGCTGCATCGAATTTTCGGTTACCGACACCGGCGTGGGCATCGCGCCCGAAGAGCTGGCGCGCCTGTTCCAACCCTTCACCCAGGTAGATAACAGCCTGACCCGTCAATACGAAGGCACTGGCCTGGGCCTGGCCCTGGTAAAGCGCCTGGCCGAAATGCACGGCGGGAGCGTCCACGCAGAAAGCGTGGCCGGCAAAGGCAGCACGTTCACCGTATCCCTACCCTGGCAGCGCGATCCTGCCGCCCAGGATGCCCTGGCAGATAAGGACATCACCCATACCAGCAAACAGATTGCGCCCGAAAAGCCGATCCAGGCTGCCGGCACCATCCTTCTGGGCGAAGACACCGAAACCAACATCCTGACCATCGGCGATTACCTGGAAAGCCTGGGTTACACCATGATATATGCCTATAACGGGCGTGAAGTCGTTGAAAAAGCCGAAGCAACCGCCCCAGACCTGATCTTGATGGACATGCAAATGCCAGAAATGAATGGTATGGACGCCACCCGCATATTGCGCGCCAACCCGCGCTTTGCCGCCACCCCTATCATCGCCCTCACCGCCCTGGCCATGACCGGCGACCGCGAGCGCTTCCTGGCCGCAGGTGTGAACGAATATCTCAGCAAGCCGGTGCGCTTGAAACAGCTGGCAGAATTGATTCAAAAGTTCCTAAAAAAAGGCTGATCCCTCAACTGTTGAAAGATAGCTAACACCAATAATAGATAAGAGAATTTGCGCTACAGAGAACGCTGAGACTCTCAAAAAAACTCAGCGTTCTCGGCGGTGCAAAAACGCTTTTTTGCTTATCCATTAGGGTTGCTCCCGAATAAAGTCAACATAAGAAGAAATTCCATAAGCCAGCGGAAAGGGCAATGACATCATCTTCCATGTTGGCCTTGCGATTACGAAAAGCATGAACCAAGATGTTGAAACGCTTAATGCCCGCAATGGCATTCTCTACGAAAATTCGTACCCGGCTCAAAGCCTGATTCTCAGTTTTTTGCTCGCCGGACAGTTGCGGCTGAGGGTTTTTCTGGCTTTTGCGCGGTTTTTTGTGCGGTATTTTGATGTTTGCGCCGACATAATCCGCCAGAATACCTTGATAGCCCAAGTCTAGCAGGGCATGGATGGTTTCAAACCAGGGATGTTCTGGCGGAAACTCAGTTTTGAGCATGGTGTAATCATGTCCATGCCCTGCAAAAGTGCCGCCAAGGAAAACAATTTTGAAGCGAACGTCAAAATCCAGCCCTGGCAGGATAAAAAAATTGTGAGCTACGGGCCGCTGCTGTTTTGCCTGCCTTTGGACGGGGAATTTGCGCCGGGCCGGGAATATACTCCCGGTTTTCAGGATGCAACCTACACCCTGGCCGATTCATCCGCCCTGAACCTGCGTCTTGCTCCCCCAACCATTTTCACGCTGGAAGACCGCCCCTTCGACCCCTCCCACCCCGTTGACTCGCTCTCGCTGACAGGTGCGCCACTCGACCCCGGCGGGAACCCGTACCCCGTGCGACTCATCCCCCTCGGCGCGAGCATCCTGCGAAAAGTAACCTTCGAGGCCCCATGAACTCCTACGAACGCTTCACCGCCCGGCTGGCAGGCCAGCCTGCTGACCACATCCCCAACTTTAACATTTTCATGACCCGCGCCGCGCACCACATCGGCCAGCCGCTCTCGCGCTATTACCTCGATCATCGCGTGCTGGTCGAGGCCAACCTGGCGGTCGCCGCCGATTTCGGCGTGGATATCCTGCAAGCCATCTCAGACCCCTACCGCGAAGCCGCCGATTTCGGCCTGGAAGTGGAATTCCCTGCCGATAACCTGCCGCTGAACCGCAAACCGCTCATCGCCGAACCAGGCGACCTGGAAAAACTCGTCCCGCCCAACCCGGCCACCGGGCGGCGCATGAGCGACCGGCTGGAAGCGATTCGATTGTTCCGTGAAAAGGCCGGGGGCGAAATCCCGGTCATGGGCTGGGTGGAAGGCGCGTTGGCCGAAGCCAGTGATCTGCGCAGCATGTACCTGACCATGACCGACCTGGTCTCTCGCCCAGAGTGGCTGACCGAACTGCTGGAAATTTGCGCCGAAGTCGAAATCGCCTTCGCCCGCGCCCAGGTCGAGGCCGGGGCGGACATCATCGGGTTGGGTGATGCGGTATGCTCGCAGATTTCGCCAAAAATGTACCGCCAGTTCGCCCTGCCCTACGAACAGCGCATTTTTGCCGCTGTCCACGAGATGGGTGCGAAAGCCCGCCTGCACATCTGCGGCAACACCACGCGCCTGCTGCCCGATATGCTCCAGAGCGGCGCAGACATCATTGATCTGGACTGGATGGTGGAACTCGAAAAAGCCGCGCAGCTTTTCGACGATAAAGTAGCGATTTGTGGCAACTTCGACCCGGTGGCGGTCATGCTCCAGGGAACGGAAGACACCGTCAGGGCGGCGACCCTGGGTTGCATCCAAAAGGGTGGTAAACGCCTGTTTAGCGGGGCGGGCTGCGAAATCCCAGATGGGACGCCAAGTGAAAACCTGCGAGCGCAACGCCAGGCTCTTGGCAGGTAAAATCGATTTATTCGGTGCCCCACCTGGGCATCGAATGAATTAAGGATTGATGCGGTAGAAAACTCATGGATTTCGGGATACTGCTTTGATTTTTCCCATTCACAATTTGAAAACCTTATCTGCAAATGGACATAACTAAAGCCACATTCTCCCAATTATCATCTTGACAAGGTTAGAAACCGGGGGTATTATATAGATATATATACATCTATACACAACGAGGCAAGAGTATGTCCCCCATCGACACATCCTGGTTCAAAATCAATCCCCAGAGCGCACTGCCGCTGTACTATCAAATCAAGCAAAACCTGTTGGAGCTGGTAGAGAGCGGAAAATTTGCGCCGGGAGAATTGCTGCCTGCCGAAGGCGAAATGGGCGATTATTACGGCGTCAGCAGGTTGACGGTTCGCCAGGCGGTTGGGGAACTCGTCCACGAGGGGATTTTGGTGCGCGAGCGCGGACGCGGCACATTTGTCGCGCGCCCCAAAACAACACCCGTCGCGGTAAGAACCGCCGGGTTCAGCGAGCGCATTCGCGATGCCGGGCAAAAGCCCTCCAGCCAGGTGTTGAGTTACGAAGTGATCCCTGCGCCAGTCAATGTGGCTGAGTTTTTACAGATCCCGGTTGGCTCCAATGTATACAAACTCACCCGCCTGCGCTCGGTGGATGGCGATCCCCAGATGATTGAAACCACCCACCTGTCCCAAGAGATGTTCCCAGGGCTTGAAAACACTGATTTTTCCAAAGTGTCACTCTACAGCACCCTGGCCGAAAAATTTGGCTGTTCTGTGATGGCTGCCGATGAAGTTTTTGAGCCGGTGCTTGCCACCAGCTACGAAGCTGAACTACTTGGCACGAAAGCCAAAAGCGCAGCCCTGCTGCTCGAAGTGATCGCATACGACCAGTTTGGGCGGCGGGTTGAATACAATAAATCCATTGTGCGCGGCGACAAGGCCCGCCTGTTATTCCACATTCGCCGTCAAATCATGCACGACCAGGAGACCCGCATCCAATGGGCATCATCGGAACCATCCCTCAAGGCTTAATCGTCTCCTGCCAGGCCAAACCCGGCAGCCCGCTGCGCAATCCGCAGGTGATGGCCGCCATGGCCCAGGCTGCGGAAGTTGGCGGCGCGATTGGCATTCGCGCCAACGGCGCAGAAGATATCGCCGCCATCCGCGTGCTGGTGAAGCTGCCGGTCATCGGCATCAACAAAGTTGTGCATGACGGTTATGACGTTTTCATCACCCCCACCCTGGAATCGGCCCGGCAGGTTGCCGCCGCCGGGGCAGATATCATCGCCATGGACGCCACCCTGCGCTCCCGCCCGGATGGTCTGACCATCCGCGAAGCCATCCAGCTTTACAAAAAAGAACTCGGGCTGCCCATAATGGCTGATATCTCCACCCTGGAAGAAGGCCTGGCTGCCGCCGAAGTTGGCGCGGACATTGTAGCCACCACCCTTTCGGGCTACACCCCCTACAGCCCCCAGCAGGAAGCCCCCGATTTCACCCTGATCGCTGAACTGGCGGCGCGCATCCAAACGCCCATTATCGCCGAGGGACGCTTTGCCAGCCCGGCAGATGCCCGCCGCGCGCTCGACCTGGGCGCACATGCTGTGGTTGTGGGCACCGCCATCACGGCCGTAGATTGGGTCACGCAGCGTTATGTTCGCGCGTTGTGCGCCAATTAACTCCAACCGAGACAAGGATTGACGATGACTCGCTTGCTCGAAGTCAAAGACTTGAAAGTACGCTTCCGCTCCGACCGCACCATCATTCATGCGGTCAATGGCATTTCGTACAGCCTGGATGAAGGCGGCTCCCTGGCAGTGGTCGGGGAAAGCGGTTCGGGCAAATCCGTTGGGATGCTGGCCATCATGGGCCTGATCCCCAACCCGCCCGGCTGGGTCGAATCAGGCCAGGCGCTTTTCAAAGGCCGCGACCTGCTCAAGGCCAGCGAAGGCGAACTGCGCCTGATCCGCGGCAAAGAAATCGCCATGGTTTTCCAGGACCCGATGACCTCGCTCAATCCCGTCCTGCCCATCGGCCTGCAGCTGACCGAGGCCATCCAGACCCACCTCGGGCTGGATAAAAACCAGGCGCGTGAGCGCGCCATCGAAATGCTGCGGAT
Source organism: uncultured Anaerolineae bacterium (assembly GCA_903822545.1). Classification (GTDB taxonomy): domain Bacteria; phylum Chloroflexota; class Anaerolineae; order Anaerolineales; family Villigracilaceae; genus CAIJPN01. Next base: position 39,200 of record CAIJPN010000121.1, read on the forward strand.
GGTCGGGCTGCCCAATCCGGCCCAGCGCATCAAAGACTTCCCCTTCCAGTTCTCTGGCGGGCAGCGCCAGCGCGTGATGATCGCCATGGCGCTCACCTGCACCCCCAGCCTGCTGATTGCCGATGAACCCACCACCGCGCTGGATGTCACCATCCAGGCCCAGATTGTGGAACTGGTGCGCGACCTGCAAAAACAGCTCGGCATGGCCATCATCTGGATCAGCCACAACCTGGGGTTGGTGGCCGGGGTGGTGGATACCGTTTTGGTGATGTATTCCGGCTTTATCGTGGAACAGGCCCCGGTGGATGATTTGTACGAACACCCCCGGCATCCGTACACGCTCGGGCTTTTGCACGCCGTCCCCAAGCTGGATACCGAAAACCAGGAACGCCTGGCCTCCATCGACGGGATGCCGCCCGACTTGCGCAAGCCGATTGTGGGCTGTCCGTTTGCCCCGCGCTGCCCTTACCGCCAGGAAAAATGTGACCAGCAAACCCCGCCGCTGTTTGAAGTCGGCCCGCAGCACCAATCCGCCTGCTGGCGCTGGCAGGAACTATCCAAAATTTCGACGTTTGGAGAGCCGCTATGAGCACCCCATCTACACTGGTACAGGTGACCGACCTGAAAGTGCATTTCCCGATCTACCAGGGTGTCTTCCGCCGCCAGGTGGGGGCGATCAAAGCTGTGGATGGGGTTTCGTTTAGCATCTATAAGGGTGAAACGCTCGGGCTGGTAGGCGAGAGCGGGTGCGGCAAATCCACCACAGGGTTGGCCATCCTGCAATTGCAGGCTTTGACCGGGGGGCAGATCAACTTCAATGGGCAGGACATCGCCGGGATCGATGAATCCCAGATGCGCAAGATGCGCCGCCACATGATGATGATTTTCCAGGACCCCTATTCATCGCTCAACCCGCGCATGACGATTGGCGGCATCATCGGCGAACCGCTCAGCGTACACCAGATCGGCACGCCCCAGGAACGCGCCGAGCGTGTGCAGGAACTGCTGCGCCTGGTGGGCCTGAACCCGGCCTTTATCAACCGCTACCCCCACGAATTTTCCGGCGGACAGCGCCAACGCATCGGCATCGCCCGGGCGCTGGCCACCAACCCGTCTTTTATCGTGGCAGATGAGCCCATCTCCGCCCTGGATGTTTCCATCCAGGCCCAGGTGGTCAACCTGCTGGATGACCTGAAAAAGCAATTTGGCCTGACGTACCTGTTCATCGCCCACGACCTTTCGATGGTGCGCTACATCAGCGACCGGGTGGCGGTGATGTACCTGGGCAAAGTGATGGAATTGGGCAGCCGCAACAATGTTTTCGATAGTCCCCTACACCCATACACGCGCGCGCTGCTCTCTGCTGTGCCAGTTGCCAACCCCAAGAAAGAACGCGCCCGCCAGCGCATCATCCTGGAAGGGGATGTGCCCAGCCCGGCCAACCCGCCCGCTGGCTGCCGTTTTCATCCGCGCTGCGCCTTTGCCACGCAAGAATGCCGCGCGCAGGTGCCTGAACTTCGCAATTTATCCACGCAAGGTAAGCCTGAACACTGGGTTGCCTGCCATCATGCCGAAAAACTTGCCTGACCCGGAGGTATGAGAAAAAAATTTTTTTACTCGATCTTGTATATATATCCATACAAATTCTGGCGCTGCCATTTTGACGTAAAAATCTGTAAGGGCGACCCTTCAGGGCATAGACTGGAGCAACTTTGCAAAGAAGTCTTGTATAAAAGCACGCTTTTTTGCACCAGACGGGTCGCCCCTACCCGGCACCACAAAAAATGAAAAACCAAATTTCTAAAGGAGAAAGAAGAATTATGAACAAGTTGTACAAAGTCCTGTCGTTTGTTTTGCTGGCCGTGTTCCTTTTGAGCGCCTGCGCGCCCGCCGCCACAGCCACAACCGCCCCCGAACAGCCCACCGCTGAACCGACCGCTGTTCCCGCGACTGAAGCGCCCGCTCCAGAAGCCACCGCCGTTCCCGAACAACCCGCCGCTTCCACCGGCCCGGCTGGCGTGCTGCGCCTGCCGCTGCGCCCCGGCGTGACCGTTGGCTCGCTGTGGACTGCCGCTGGCCGTCACCTGGATGAAGCTTTCCTTTCCGGCCTGGTGGCTGTCAAGTGGACTGCCGATGGCGTCCAGCCCATGCTGGCTGAAAGCTGGGAGATGGAAGGCGAAGGCACTGCGTTCATCTTCAAGCTGCGCCAGGGCGTCAAATGGAGCGATGGCGAATCCTTCACCGCTGACGATGTGCTCTACACCTTCAGCATCTACGCCAACCCCAAAGTCGGCGCGATCCACGCCGGGAAACTGGCCGATGTGGTCGGGTATGCCGATGTCAAAGACGGCAAGACCGAAACTCTGGCTGGCGTTACCAAGGTCGATGATTACACCGTCCGCGTTGAACTGAGCACCAAATCCCCACTGTTTGTGGAACTGAAAGTCCCCTTCATCAGCATCCTGCCCGCCCACATCCTGGCCTCCATCCCGGCTGACCAGCTGAAGGGCAACGATTATTGGAACAAAGTCGTCGGCACCGGCCCCTTCGTCATGACCAACATGGTTCAGGATCAACTGGTCGAAGGCGCTGCCAACCCCAATTACTTTGAAGGCCAGCCCAAGCTCGAAAAAATCGTCTTCCAGGTCTATGCCGACTCCAACACCATGCTGGCAGCCCTCGAAGCCGGTGAAATCGACGGTATGCTCTACCAGGGCGGCGGTATCCCCGTTGACCAGGTTTCCCGCTTCGAAGCCCTGCCCAACCTGAAAGTTTTCGGCAACATGGATGCCGGTCTCCCGACCTTCCTGCTGGTCAATCTCAAGAAAGATTACTTCCAGGATGTGCGCGTCCGCCAGGCCATGATGTACGCCATCGACCGCAAGACCATCATCGAAACCGTCAAGCTCGGCACCGGCAGCGTTTCCAACACCATGTTCCCCGGCGCCTGGGCCCGCAACGATGCTGACCTGACCGACTACCAGTACGACCCCGAAAAAGCCAAAGCCCTGCTCGCCGAAGCCGGTTGGGACTCCACCCGCCAGATTGACCTGCAGCGCTACTACACCGACCAGGTGAACAAAGACACCGTCGATGCCATTGCATCCATGCTCCAGGAAGTTGGCATCAACGCCGTGGTGCGCGAAGTCAAGAGCGCCGAATTCCAGGCTTCCGTGGATGATGGCTCACTCGAGCTGGCCTACGCCGCCAACGGTCAGGGCCTCGATCCCTCGCTCGGTTTCCTCGTCACCGGCTGCGGCCAGCGTCTCGCTGTTGGTTACTGCAACGAGCAGGTCGATGCGCTTTACGCCCAGGGTCAGGCTTCTGCTGACCGCGCCGTCCGCGCCCCGGCTTACCAGGAAATCAGCAAGCTCCTGAATGCTGACCTGCCCAAAGTCTGGCTGTGGTGGGAAGTCCGCCCGGTGGCCTTCGATACCCGAATCGTCGGCCTGGCTGAACACTACACCGAACAGCCCCTGCTGATGTTCGACATCCCGGTTTACAACGAAATCCACCTCTGGTATACCAAGTAAATCTTCTCCTTTTCAAGTGGGGGCAGGCTCACCCTGCCCCCACCCATTCTTCCCTGGAGGAATGCCATGCTCGCATACTTCATCCGCCGCCTTTTGATCAATATCCCGCTCCTGGTAGGGATCACCATTATCGTTTTTGTCCTGGCCAGCCTGATGCCGGGTGACGCCGTCCTGGCGATGATCTCCTCCGACACGCCCGTCACCGACGATATGATCAAAATGCGCCAGGGTGAACTGGGCCTCGACCTGCCCCTGCACGAACAATACCTGCGTTGGATGGGCAACATCATTCAGGGCAACCTGGGCTACTCCTTCGTCAGCGCCGAATCGGTCAGTAAAATGATCGTTTCGCGCATTCCAGCCACGCTGGAACTGATGGGGGTATCTTTGTCCATCTCGATCATCTTGGGGCTGACCCTCGGCACCATCAGCGCCCTCAAGCAATATTCCTGGATGGATTATGGTTTCACCGTCTTTGGCTTTATCGGCATCTCCATCCCAGATTTCTTCCTGGGCATGGTACTGGTCTTTGTCTTTGCCCTGAAATTGAAGTGGTTCCCCACCTCCGGCTTTATCACCGCCGGGGAAGAATTTTCGCTGGCTGATAATCTTCGCCATGTATTCCTGCCTGCCCTGGCGCTGGCCCTGGTGCGAACGGCAGTCTTCATGCGCTACACCCGCGCCAGCGTGCTAGAAGTGCTCGGCAACGACTACGTTCGCACCGCCCGCGCCAAGGGCCTGCTGCAAAATGTCATTATCCTGCGTCACGTCATGCGCAATGCGCTCATCCCGGTCATCACCATCATCGGGGTCAACCTGGGGGTTCTGTTTGCGGGCTCTGTCATTATTGAAACCATTTTCCAGTGGCCGGGCATCGGCATGATGTTCATCAACGCCGTCACCGGGCGCGACTCGCCGGTTATCATGGGCTACGTGCTGCTCACATCCATGATCGTGCTGGCCAGCAACCTGCTGACAGACCTGGCCTACTCACTGGTTGACCCACGCATCCGTTACGAATAGGAGTTGTCATGACTACAACCATTGCCAAACTCGAAAAAATCCGGCCCGAAAGCCTGTGGTCAAAAGCCTGGAAACGCTTCCTCCGGCACAAATTGGCCCTGTTTGGACTGTCCGTCATGGCCGTCCTGCTCTTTACCGCCATCGCTGCCCCGGTTCTCACGCCCTATTCCCCCATCAAACAAGACCTGCGCAACCTGCGCAAGGCCCCCACCGCCGAACACATGCTCGGCACCGATGGCGTCGGGCGCGACATCCTGACCCGTGTGCTCCACGCCGGGCGCATTTCCCTCTCGGTTGGCCTGGTTTCGGTGTCCATTTCAGCCCTTGTGGGCATTGTCATCGGGGTTGCGGCGGGCTATGTCGGCGGCAAAACCGATATGCTCCTGATGCGCCTGACCGACATGGTGATGACCTTCCCATCCCTGGTGATAATCATCACAGTGGCCGCCGCCACGGGGCCAAGCGTCTACAACGCCATGCTGATCATCGGCCTGCTCACCTGGCCTTCCATCGCCCGCCTGGTGCGCGGGCAGTTCCTCTCACTGCGCACCCAACAGTTCGTCACCGCCGCGCGCTCGATCGGCGTCTCCAACTGGGAAATCGCCTTCAAGCACATCTTCCCCAACACCATCAGCTCCATCACCGTCGCCATCACCTTTGGCATGGCCACCTCCATCCTGATGGAAGCCTCCCTGTCCTTCCTCGGGCTGGGCGTCCCACCGCCGACCCCCAGTTGGGGCAACATGCTGCGCGACGCCCAAAGCATGAACATCCTCGAAGGCATGCCCTGGATCTGGCTCCCACCCGGCATCATGATTGCGCTCTCCGTGCTCAGCATCAACTTCATCGGGGATGGCCTGCGCGACGCCCTCGACCCGCGCTCACTCTTATAGGGATTTTTATGCCGCTGACTTTTGACCTGCCCTTTGAGCAGCTGCTCACCTACCAGGGGATTAACCCCCGCCCTGCCGATTTCGACCCCTACTGGGACTCATCCCTGGCTGAAATGCGCTCGCTCAGCCCCAACATCGAACTCATCCCGGCAGCTTTCCAAACCCCCTACGCCGAATGCCTCGACCTGTATTTCACCGGCATCGGCGGGGCGCGCGTCCATGCCCGGGTAATACGCCCACGCCAGACGCAGGGAGCGCATCCAGCCGTTTTGATGTTCCACGGCTACTCCGGCAACGCCGGCAACTGGCTCGACAAGCTGCCCTACGCCGCCATGGGCTACACCGTCGCCGCCCTCGACTGTCGCGGCCAGGCCGGGACTTCCCAGGATACCGGCGGCCACCCCGGCATGACCTGGCACGGCCACATCATCCGCGGCATCGACGGCGCGCCGCAGGATTTGATGTACCGCAGCATCTTCCTGGATACCGCCCAACTGGCCTACATCGTTATGGATATGAATCACGTTGACCCAACCCGCATCGGCGTCACCGGCCCCAGCCAGGGTGGCGCCCTGACTCTGGCCTGCGCCGCCCTCGCCCCTGAAATTAAACGCGCCGCCCCGGTTTTTCCCTTCCTTTCGGATTACAAACGCGTCTGGGAGTTGGATCTCGACACCAACGCTTATGCCGAAATCCGCGACTATTTCCGCTGGCGCGACCCGCTGCACCAGCGCGAAACCGAATTTTTCACCCGCCTGGGCTACATCGATGTCCAGCATCTCGCCCCGCGCATCCGCGCCGAAACCTACATGGCAGTCAGCCTGCGCGACCAGATTTGCCCGCCCTCCACGCAATTCGCGGCCTACAACAAAATCACCGCCCCCAAACGCCTGGAAATCTACCCCGATTTTGCCCATGAAAACCTGCACGGCCACGACGACCGGATTTTCCAGTTCTTGAGCGAGCTTTAGAACAAGAATTAAAAAATTTCCACCCTCCCGAAAATTCTTTAACGCCAAGACGCAGAGACGCGAAGTTTAAAATTTGCTTCAATGCCCAAGAGAAGGTGTTTTGGCGGGTTCTCTTAAAATCTTAGCGGCTTAGCGACTTTGCGTTAAAAGGTTTTCTTCTTCAGATAATTCTGTGCATGTTTTCTAAAAGGATTGATTTCATGACCACATTCAACGGCTTTTGGCCCGCCCTGCTCACCCCTTACACCCCCGACGATCAAATCAATTTCACCGTCCTGCGCGAGCTGGTAGATTACCACCTCGCCAAAGATGTGACCGGCTTCTACATCTGCGGCAGCACCGGCGAAGGCGCCTTCCAATCCACCGATGAGCGCATCAAAATCGCCGAAACCGTGATGGAGCGCGTCAATGGCCGCAAACCGGTCATCATCCACGTTGGCGCAGCCGCCATCAACGAAGCCACCCGCCTGGCGCAGCACGCCGCCAGCCTGGGCGCGGCGGGCATCAGCAGCATCGTCCCGCCGGTGGTCTACAATCCAGCCGGGATCGCGCCCTTCCTCGAAAAAGTTGCCGCAGCCGCGCCGAACCTGCCCTTTTACCCATACCTGTTTGGGGGCAGCATCAACAGCCTGGCGCTGCTCAAAGACCTGGCTCACATCCCCAACTTCTACGGCACCAAATATTTTGGCGCGAACATGTACGAGATGGGCCAAATTGCCGCCTTCCGCGCCGAAAACTGGACGGTTTTCTCCGGCATGGACGAACAGGCCGCCCTCGGGCTGATGTACGGCGCACATGGCGTCATCGGCTCGACGCTCAACTTCATGCCCGGCGTCTACCGCAAAATCGTGGAACATCTCAAGTCTGGCGAAGCCGAAAAGGCGCTCGAATACCAGCAGCGTGGCAACCGCGTCACCCAGGTCATGCTCGGGATGGGCTTTGTCGGCTGTATGCGCGCCGCCATGAGCAAGCTGGGCTTCGAGGTCGGCGAACCGCGCCTGCCCAACCTGCCGCTCCCGGCCGCAAAACGCGCCGAATTGTTCACCCAACTGGCCGAAGCCGGATTCGACGAACTGGCAGGGCTGTAACCATGCTGGGCGCGGTGGATATCGGCGGCACGAAAATTGCGGTGGGGCTGGTGACAGTTTCCGGCGAACTGGTCGATTCTGCCACCCTGCCCACCCGGCCTGCCCAACCTTATCCGGCTGCCCTCCAGGATGTGATTTCCGCCCTGGAGAATCTGGTTCGGACCCATCAAGTCTCCCTCACTGGAATTGGAATCGGCGCAACCGGACGCATCCACCCGGATGGCGCGCTCCAGCCCAATGCTTTCCTCCCCGCCTGGGGTGGCCGCAACCCGGCCCGTGACCTGTCTCAACATTTTGGCGTGACTTCCGCCATTGAAAACGATGCCGATGCCGCCGCCCTGGCCGAATACCAGTGGGGAGTCTGCGCCGGTTCTGAGCGGCTGATTTATGTTACTGTCAGCACCGGCATTGGCGGCGGGATTATCCTGAACCGACAACTCTATCGTGGTGTGGGGGGCTGCCACCCTGAAATTGGCCACCACGTCATTGACCCATCCGGCCCGGCTTGTTTTTGCGGAGCCACCGGCTGCTGGGAAAGCCTGGCGAGCGGCACTGCCATGACGGCCTGGGCGCGCAAAAACGATGGCAAATCGGATTGGGATGCGCGCATCATCTGCGATCTTGCCGAACAGGGGAATTCAACCGCCCGGCTGGCGGTGGCTCGTGAAGCGGGTTACCTGGGCATCGGGTTAGCCAATCTCATCACCATTTTTGCCCCAGATAGTATTGTTTTGGGCGGTGGGCTAATGCAGCGCTGGGAACTGTTCCAGGAAAATGCCATGATTGCCATTCAAAACCACTGCGGCCTGGTCCCTTGGGATAAAATCCGCCTGACTACATCGAATCTACAACACCCCGGGCTGCTCGGCGCTGCCGCAACCTGGTTGCACCATTTTGGAGTGAATGATGATCTTCGACACACTGGATAATCTTAACCGCTATGCTGGCTTGCCCCACAACCTGCATCGGGCGCTGGAATACCTGTCTGAAACCGACCTCCGCAGCCTGCCTGTTGGCCGCATCGATATCGATAGTGACAGGCTGTATGCCCTTGTCCAGGAATACACTACCAAGCCCGCCAAACAGGGACTCTGGGAAGCCCATCGCAAATACATCGACATCCAATATATGCAAACCGGCTGCGAACGCATGGGCTTTGCGAACATCTGCACCATGACTCTGGGCGAATTCGTCCCGGAAAAAGACTTCCAACCCATGAGCGGCACCGGCAGCAGCGTGGATGTTTTCGAGGGGGCCTTCGTCATTTTCTTCCCTGAAGATGGCCACATGCCCGGGCTGTGCGTTGATGCGCCGGAACCGGTCAGGAAAGTGGTGCTGAAAGTTAAGATCGATTAAAGCTGCCCCACTGCATCCACATTATCATCCTGCTCCAAATGGAACCCGGTCGAACATCGTGTTTTTCCACAGCGAAAACGCGCCATGCAAGGGGTCATTCTTACCAGCCATCGATTGGTACAAACCCTGTTGGGAAGAACAAGCACTCGCAGCGGGCTAAAAGTTGTGGTAAATATCATCGAAAAAATCTACCAAACCAGATGCAAGGTTGCTGACAACTACAAAGACACCATGCAGATTGTTTTTGATGATTTCTTGGGTCGCTGGAACTACCGGGCTTTACCAATCACCGCGCCACTTTGAGGTAACTTATTTTTTCGGCATTCCTAACTGGCCTACAATTCCTGTGAACTTTTTCTACGGTTGTGATAGAACCGTAGCTTTTTTCTACACTTGCGCTGGAAAGCATGCTTGCCACGACCAATCAGGCTGGCGTTTTTGCCAGTGAGATAGCTGGTTATCCCCAGGCCTGGCGGGTTTCCCAGTCATCCCAGGGGGTGGGATAAACCTCCAGGTAAGCCCGGACAGCCTCGTCGATGGTGTGGAAAAACAACTGCTCCCCCAGTTTTTTGAACACACCAAACCGCTTCAGCTTGTCCTTTACCGGGTCTTTCATCTCAGCAAACACCAACTCGATCCCGGCAGCTTGCAGGGTATCATCCAATTCATTGAGCATATCCACAGCGGTAACATCGATGCTGGTCACAGGCTCGGCAGCCACCACCAGCCAATTCGTGGGGGTCAGCGCATGAGAAACAGCCTCCAGCGCCACTTCGCGGAATTGCTCAGCGTTGGCAAAAAAGAGCGGGGCATCCCACCGAAAAAGCACCAGCCCCGGAATCAGCCGGGCATCGGGATAACGTTTCAGATCGTGAAAGCCCCGCACCCCATCTGCGCGGCCCAAGATGGCATAATGCGGTCGCCAGGCATCCCAAATGAATTCAGCCAGGGCAATCCCGATGGCGATCATCATCCCCGGCACCGGGCCAAGCACCGCCACACCCAGGAATGCCGCAATCGACAGCCAGAACTCCCACCTTTGAATCTGGTACAGGCGGCGCAGGTCACTGATCTCGAACATCCCAAACGCTGAGGCAATCACCACCGCCGCAAGGGCCGCAATCGGCAGGCTGTGAAGCAGGGTGGGCGCATACACCAGTAGCAGGGCGATTGCAATCGCTCCCACCACTCCCGTCAACTGGGTTTTCGAGCCGCTGGCCTCAGCCACCGGCGTCCGCGATGCCGAGCTGCTGATCGGGAAACCCTGGAAGAACCCACTCGCCAGGTTCGCCAGCCCCAGGCCGATCATCTCCTGGTTGGGGTTGACATAAGTGCGGGTCTTGGCCGAGTAAACCCGCGAAAGCACGCTCGTATCGGCAAACGAAACCACGGCAATTGCCAGCGCAGCGGTGACCAGTGCAGCAATTTGTTCAAGGTTGATTATGGGGATTGAAAAGGTGGGCAGCCCCTGGGGAAGATCACCCAAAACCGCTACCCCGGCGCTTTTTTCCAACCCCAACAGGGCGACCGCCAGCGTGGAGCCGCCTACCGCCACCAGAACACCCGGAATCCGCTTAAAACGCTTGAGCAGGAGAATCACTACCAGCGTGCTGCCCCCCAACAGTAACGTGACCCAGTTCACCTTCCCGGCAAGCACTCCCGAGACAAAACCGGCAGCGCGCTCGAACAACCCATCCGCCTTGACCGAAAAACCAAACAGCTTTGGCAACTGGCTGACGATAACCGTCAACGCAATGCCGTTCAGGTAGCCATAGCGGATGGATTTGGCCAGCAGGTCGGTGATGAAACCCAGGCGCAGCAGCCCGGCGGCCACACCAAACAACCCGGCCAGGATGGCCAGCATGGCGGCCAGGGTCACAGCCTGCTGTGGGTTACTTGCGGCGAAAGGCAGGACCGCGGCAGCGATCATCGGCGCGAGGGATGAATCTGGCCCAATGACCAGGATGCGGCTGGGCCCGAACAGGGCATACACCAACAGCGGGATGATCGTGGCGTACAGCCCGTAGATGGCGGGCAGGCCGCCAGCTTCGGCGTAAGCCATCCCAACCGGAACAAGCACGGCGGTCAGCACCAACCCGGCAGCCAGGTCGGGCAGCAGCCATCCACGCTGGTAATGACGCAGGACATACAGCCCCGGCATCCAGCGGAAGATGCCTTGCTGATCGGCAGGACAACCGGCTCGCAACAAGGTTTGGTTTTTGGGATTGGGTGATTGGGTTTGCATGTTAAATTGTAGCGGAATGACATTTTGAATTATTTCGTAGCCCGTAATACCAGCGGTTTTACGGAAAACGTGCGAGGCGTACCGGCCCGGGGTTTCTTCAAAACCATAAAATGATGCGCTATTCGGGGAATATATCGGCCAGCACTTCGGGGCAATACTTTGAAACCATTTCGCTTGAAAGGCCGTTTTCACGGCAAATTTCGGCGTATAAATCCACCGACGGGCGGCGGATGCGCACCTGGGTTTCGGTATCCAACCCCCAAAGACCAAAGCGCTGCGTCCAGCCACGCTCCCATTCAAAGTTATCGACCAGCGACCAGTGGTAATATCCTTTGACCGGCCAGTTGAAGTTGACAGCGCGCCATAATTGGTGGATGTGCCCGGCGATGTAGCGCGGACGCATTTTGTCTTCGTGATCTTCCACGCCATTTTCGGTGATCAGGATCGGCAGACTGGGATAGGTGCTGGTGGCCCATTTGACCGAATCGTATAAACCATGCGGGATGTTGGCGATGAATTTGGTTGCGCTGAAATCTGAATTGGCGGGGTAATAGCGTTTGCCAAAAAGTTCTTTGATGTTGAGCAAGTCAAATTTGACGGTGTCCACCGAGTAGTAGTTCAGCCCAAGAAAATCCTGCGTGCCTTTGGCTTCGGGCACGCTCACGCTGCCAAGGGGGCTTTTCATCGCGCCGGTACTGATAGCGCTGGGAAAGGCCATATTGATGCCATTGTACTGGATGTTGCGCATCAGCGCATCCAGCGGGAACCACGAACGCGCCGCCACCATTGGGCGGTAGTGCAGGGCATAACCCACGCGCGCCTCACGCTGGATTTGATGGATGTTACGGTAAGCCAGCGCGTGACCACGAAGCAGGTTTGCCATCACCCGCGATGCTACATTCAGGCCTTTGTGCGCCGTGGGGAAATCCCCGGCCACATAGCCACTCAGCGAATAGACATTCGGCTCATTAATCGTCACCCAGGTGCTGACATATTCTTTGAGCGCTTCTACCATCTTGCGTACATATTTTTCGAAATAAGCCAGGGGATAGTCTGTTTCCCAGGCGTTTTTTTCAAACAACCAGAGCGGGTCGGTAAAGTGATGCAGCGTCACCATCGGCATCAGGCCACGTTCAGTCATTCCACGCGCCATGGCACGGTAGCGGTCAATCGCATCCTCATCCCAACGATCGGGGGTAGGCTGCACCCGGCTCCACTCAATCGAAAAACGGTGTGTATTTTGCCCGGTTTCGGCAGCGCGATCCATGTCTTCCTTCCAACGCCCGCCCCACCAGTCACAGGCCAGACCCGATTTGTGCGCAGTATTGCCTTCCTGCTCCCACCTGTACCAGTTGTTATTGGTGTTATTGCCCTCCACCTGGTGTGAGGCGGTCGCAGTGCCCCACAAAAACCCTTTTGGGAAGTGATACGTTGCTTTTGGCATAAATTCTCTCCTCAAACTCAAACATCTCAAGACGTTTGGATTTTTCTCTCCGCGCTACTTATTTCTCGCCAGGTAAGCCAGGTAAAGTGCCACCGAGCCAGCCACCGCCGCATTAAGCGACTCAATCTGACCGCGCATCGGCAATTTCAGGATAATATCGCAGGATTTTTTCACCAGAGAGCGCATCCCCTCCCCCTCCGAACCGACCACCAGCCCAAGCGCGCCACTCAGCGGCGACCGCCCTGAAGCCGTTGTGACCGTTTCACCGTCCTGGTCCAACCCGACAATCCACACATCCGCCGCCTTTAGTTCTTCCATCGCTTGCACCAGGTTTGCCTGCGCCACCAGCATGTGCTCACTCGCCCCCGAAGACGCGTTGACCACCGCCGGTGTCACATCCACCGTGCGCGCCAGCGGAATGACGATGCCATGCACACCCACCGCCTCCGCCGTGCGGATCAGCGCCCCAAAATTCTGCGGGTCATTAAGCGTATCCAGCAGCAGCACAAACGGCAGTTCGCTGCGGCTTCGCGCCAGCTCCAGAATATCATCCAGTTCACGATAAGGGTAGCCACTGGCCTCCAATACCACCCCCTGATGATACTCATGAATACGATCCAACCGCTGGCGCGGCACACGCTGGATTGGAACCTTGCGCTGCTGCGCCAACGTAACGATTTCAGCCATGCGGCCCCTGTCATTCGCACCTTCGGCCAGCAAAAGCTGGAATACTTGCCGCCGTTTGGCGCGCAAGGTTTCATATACGGCATTACGAGAGTAGATGTATTCTTTCATGGGGGTATTTTATCGTGATTACCTGTCTCAATTCACATCCCAGCCAGTGAGTTTGGTCAGGATACGGTGGATCAGCATCAGCGGCAGCACCAAAATGGCGTGGACGATGACGCTCACCACCAAGATCAAAGCCGAACCGCGCAAGAAACTATTCAGCGGCGGGGCCAGGTTTTCGAGCATCCACGGCCCGGCGCCAGCCACCAGCGCCAGCACGAGCAGGAGTCCCAAAATCATCAGCATCGGCATCCACGAATATCGATCCGATTCAGAGGGCAGCATGGTGCTGGAAATGATAAAGGTGATATAAAACCAAAACCAGAAATACGGGATCGAAGGCAGGGTTTGTAACCCCATCCAAAAAAGTTCGGTCTGACCATTGCGCAGCGTATCCCACATCACCACCAGGTGTAGCTCAAAAATGGAGATGTATGCCACAATGATCATCCCAACAATAAACGGCGCAGCACCCACCAGCGAATCGCGCAAATAATCGGTGCGGATGATTTCCACGTAGCCCATGCGCAGCTTGCCGTTGCGCATCGGCTCAGGGATCAGCGACAAATTGCCAGTGGGGATGCGCAGCAGTTTGGCCATGAAAAAATGGCTCAGTTCATGCAGCAAAACCCCCGGCAGGAAGAAAATTGCAAAAGTCCAGACCATCAGATTGTAATTGCGCGTCAAAATCCAGACAATCGTCTGGAATTCAAGGTGAAGGCTACGCTGGACAAACATCAGCGCCACCAGCACCAGCGTCAACCAGAAAAAGCCGTCGAGGGATGGAATGGAAGAGACACTCATAGGTCAAAAGTAGCGCGAGATGATGCTATCTCGCGCTACGGTTTTCGGCGCTCCCGTTTTAACCTGATATGGTGGTAAGGGCAACCCGCCATGGCATAACCAGATGCTTTTTCGCAAGAAATCCTGGCATAAAAGGATGATTTCTCGCGCATAATGGGCCGCCCCTACAGGTTTTACATCAAAAACAATAGAGCCATAACGTTATTTCACTGCCGCTTTTGTGATGGCGACAAATTCATCCACTTTCAGGCTGGCGCCGCCCACCAGGGCGCCGTCAATATCGGGCTGGGCGAAAAATTCGGCAGCGTTGGCCGCTGTCACCGATCCGCCATACAAAATGCGGATGGATTGAGCTGTTTCGGCCCCATACAGTTCGGCCAGCGCAGTGCGAACAACATCCCGGTGAACCGCCTCGGCATTCTCACCCGAGGAGGCCTTGCCGGTGCCAATGGCCCAGACTGGTTCGTAGGCCACCACCACCGTTTTGGCGAATTCCGCATCGAGGCCTTTCAGCCCCTGCAAGGCCTGGCGGCGCACCACTTCGGCGGTTTTCCCGGCTTCGTACTCAGCCAGCGTTTCGCCGATGCACACAATCGGGATGATGCTGTGTTTCTGGGCTGCCAGCACCTTCTTGTTGACGGTTTCATCGGTTTCGCCAAAGTACGTGCGCCGTTCTGAATGGCCGAGAATGACATATTTGCAGAATTCCTTGACCATACCGGGTGCAACTTCGCCGGTGAAAGCGCCTTTGTCTTCCCAGTGCATATCCTGGGCGCCCAGTCCCAGGTCGGTGCCGCCAAGCAGGTTGGCAACCGCCACCAACGACATAAACGGCGGGCACAGCACCTTTTCCACACCTTTGATCTCTTTCAAGCCAGGGCCCATCACCGAAACCAGTTCGCGGGCTTCGGCAACAGTTTTATTCATTTTCCAATTTCCAGCTACAAATGGGGTTCGCATACGATCACCTTCTGTTCTGAGAGTTGTATTGAGCATAGAATTGCTCAAATTTTTAAGTTTGGAGCATCCACCCCTATTATACGCTCAGACAAGGCAAAACCGGAGCGGCGGCATTACAAACGGCTCAATCGAACAGGCTCTTTTCTCGGCGGTCTTTCAGGCTCCACAGGCCGGTTTCAGGGTTAGACCGGCCATCAAGGTCAATAAAATCATCCGATGCCAGCGCCTGGAAGATGGTTTTTTCGATCCCGGCAATGGATTCGTCACCCGTGGGCAGCATCCCCTTTTCAGCAAAGGCAGACAAGGCCGCAGCGTGCACAAAAAGATAAGCAGCCGGTTCCCCCCGACTGGAGAGATACTCGCGGATGATTTTCCTGGCAAAATTGGCATCCAGCGGCAGACGGTTTTTGGGCGCTTTTTCGGCTTTTTTCCAAAAAATCTGGGCCGGTTCCTGCTCAGAGCGCAGCGAAAATGATTGCAGCGCCAGCCCGGAATTTTGCCCGGCCACCAGTGCCGCGCTCAAGGCAGCGGGTTCCGGTTCAGGCAGCAGCGCCAGGATGGGGGTTTGGGGCGAAACCACAGCCTGGAGACTGCCCAAGAGGGCTTTCAGGGCATCGACCTGCCAGTTCCAATCATAGCGGCGGCGCTGGAGCACAGCGCGAAAAGCCCCCAGCGATTCTTTGCCCCACAACCAGCCAGCCCACAGCGCCGAAAGCGTCCAGAAAGCCTGGTTGGGGCGCGGCAGGGCCGCCAGCACAGCGCGGATGGGGGTTTCATCCAGGTGCGGGGCCAGGTCGCGGAAAGGGCCTTCGTACAGGCAGATTCCGCCACTTTCGGGCGGCTCTTCAGGAAAAAGCGTCAGCGGGACATTCGGCTCATCAAAAGCCAGGTGCTTGAGCCCGCTCTCGAGCGCCAGCCACAGATTGTTTTCCCGGAAAATCCCGGGCAGGGTCAACTGGCGCGGGCGCGGGCGCTCGCCAGGGTGCGGCCAGAGCGATGTCCCAGCGTCACAGGCCCACAGGAACAGGGCCAGCAATCCGCGATGGCGATCATCGCTGGTGGGCAGGGTTTCGAGGCGGCTGGCGATGGTTCCGAGCGCATAGATAGCGCGCGGCAGGTAAATATCCAGGGCTTCTTCGGCATAGCCGCGCCCGGGATCATCGGGCGGGGCCAGTCGGTTGAGAATGCGAGCGCGATGCAACCCCTCGGTGCGCGCCCAGGTGGCGGCATATTCCACATCTGCGGGAGTGGCAGGGCGCTCACCGCCATCCCCGCAGGTGCAGTTGTAGATGCGGCCCACCAGCGTGCCAGTTTTGCTATCCCACAGGAAGGCTTCGGCGCTGAGTTCGCGCCCGCAGTTGGTGCAGCGGGTGTGGTACAGGGCACGGATGTGGGTCTCCAGGCGTTCACCATCCTTGCGGGTGGCAGAAAGATCGGCCAGGGCAGCCTTCAAGCTGACGGAGGAGAGTGGGTGGGCTGCCAGTTCCAATAAAAAGCGGGTGATGGGGTTGCTGGAAGCAACGATCACCCGGCGACCAGCGCGTGCCATTTCGACGGTGAAGCGGGGCGATGAACCAAAAGGGTCCAGCACCCAGGCTGCCGGGGCGGTCTGTTCGCTGAGAAAAGCCCGGGCGTCGCCATCAGGGATGGGCGGCAGGAAGCGGCTGAGGAGGGTAAACGTTTCCATTTATTATCCAAAAGAAAAAAGGCATGGATTGATTGTATCCATGCCTTTAGTATACAACGGTTACGCTTACTCTCTGGGCATCGGTAGCCGGATGAAGAAGGTGCTGCCGGGAAGTTTTTGCTCGTCGCAGCCGGGGCTTTCAACCCAGATTTTGCCGTGATGCGATTTGACAATGCCCGCGGCGATCGCCAACCCCAGGCCGGGGCCGCCGCCTTTGAATTTGGTGCGCCCGGAGGAGTGCAATTCAACTTTGCCGATCTGGTGCAGTTTCTCGAAAATGACTTTGTGGTTGGCCGGGTCGATACCGATGCCGGTATCTTTTACGCGGACTTCCAGCCAGCGGCTCTGGCGGTCGTCGGTTTCAACGCTGGCGCTGATGGTGACGCTGCCGCCATCAGGCGTGTATTTGATTGCGTTGACGACAACGCAATCGAGCGCTTTTTGCAGAAGCTGGGTATCGGCCTGGATGATGGGCAGTGAGCCAATGCCCTTGTCGATGAGGAGGGTGATGCTGCGCTCTTCGAGGTCTTTTTTGTATTCTTTGTGTACCAGTTGCAGCACCAGGCCGAGCATGACGGGTTCCATGTGCGGAACGATGGTCTGGCCTTCGAGTTTGGCTACATCCAACATTGCATTGACGATGCTGAGCAGGCGGTCGGTGCCTTTGAGAGCCGATTCGGCAATGCCAAGGTAGCCTTCGTTGGTTTTGATGGCGTCGAGGGTCTTGAGAATGCCCAGGTTGCCTTTGATGACCGTGATGGGGGTGCGCAGTTCGTGCGCTGCGACCTGGATGAAGGATGTTTTGTTTTTGTCGAGTTTTTCGAGCGTGGTGTACGCGTTATTGAGTTCTTCAACACGCTGTGAGACCATGCGCTCCATCAACTCATTGAATTTCTGGCTTTCATCGTACAGGCGGGCATTTTCAAGGGCGATGGCGGCTTGCATGGCGTAAGTGGTGACGAGCAGTAGATCATCCTGGTTGAAGGCATCTTTTTCTTTCCGGGTCAGGGATAACATGCCGATGACTTTGCTCTTGGAAAAAAGCGGAACGCCCATCCACGAATGGTTGAGCGGCAGCCAATCTTGCTGGATCCAACCCTCAGCGTCGATGACATCGCCAATGATGATGGGTTCGCCCGAACGGGCGATCTGGTCGTAGACTCCGCCCCGTTCGATGGGAACGCGCAGTTCTTGCACACGCGGATCTTCGGGGAAACCATGCTGGGCCAGGATATTGACACTGCCCAGGGTTTGCATCATCAGCGAACCGCGCTCGTAAGGCAAGACGTTGGCAAGCTGTTTGAGGATTTGTTGGGGAACCTCATCCATTTTGAGCAGGGTGGAAAGGCTGCGGGCGGCTTTGGATAGCGCTTCAGCGTTTTTGCGACGCTCGGTTTCTACCTGGTAAAGGCGGTCAAGTTCGTTGGCGCGGCTCTTAGCTTCATCCAACAGGCGTTCGACTTCGTGCTGGGCATGTTCACGCTGTTCAACCAGCATGGTGCGCAGCAAGGCGCTGCTGAGGAGGTTGCGGACGCGGGTATACACTTCCCAATCCTGTGGGCCGCGTTCAATCCAGACAAAGCCAAAGCGGTTGCGGGCCAGGGCTAAAGGCATCACGACGGCGGTGTATCGCCGGTCAGTGGGAACTTTCTCGTGCGGAATCAGGCGCCCGGTGGCAATCTGCGGCTGGTCGCTGAACAAGTCAAATTGCTCGTTCTGGTACTGCATGAACATGTGATACTGATGTGAGGGGGCAGTGTTGGCAGCCTGCGGGCGTATCATCTCATCGTAGAACATGACATACATGCGTTCAATGCCAATGTTGGGGAAATTCAACTGAACGGCATTGCCGATTTCTTTTAGCGCCATGGCCGGAGCCATGGAAAAGCTAAAAGCCTGCAAAACTTCTTCTTGTTGTTCAAGTTGGAGGCGCTGGTACGCCTGGTAACGGTGTGACAGTTCGCCAATTAACATACGTGCTTGCTGGAAAAGATTTTCAGCCCGCAAGGTCAGGTCCCTGTCGTTAATCCCTGCCAGGGCATGGCGCCGGAAGGTGGAAAGCATGTTATGCCAGTCACCCGGATCATCATTATATTTTTGCAGCACGTTGATACCATGCTCGATCCCGGTCAGGAAGGCTTCGGGCTTATCCTTCCCGTGAATGACATTCAGGAAAGTATCCCAGATGTCACCACACAGGCTGGCAAAAGCAGCACTTTCAACCGGGCCAATCTCACTCGATTGGATCAGGGCCGTGATGGCAGCCTCACGCTTGTTCTCCAGGCGGCCTGTGCGCGCCACTTCACGCGCTTCCAGGTTGGCCTGTGTCAGGCTGCGAGGCAGGCAGCCACATGACCAACGCACCACCAGTTCGGTTGGGATACTCACCTGGGTGGGCTGCTTTTGGCCATTGATAATGTCCAGCAGCATTTCGAGCGAGCGTTTGCCGGTATCATAGAAAGACTGGCGAACCGTGGTCAGCGGAACCCCCAGCGCACGCGCCTCGCGGACATCATCAAAACCGGTAACCGCCACCTGGGCTGGAACCAGTATCCCGCGCGATTGCAGGCTTTCCATCGCGCCAAACGCCATGCGGTCATTGGCCGCGGCCACAGCTTCAAATTCCACCTTGCGCTCATCCATCAGGATGCGAATGGCTGTGCGACCACTCTCAGGGGTGAAATCACCCTGAGCCACCAGCGATTCATCAAAGGGGATGTTATTGGCTTTTAGTTCTTCTTTGTAGGCATAAAAACGCTGTTCAGCCTCCACCTGGTCTTTAATCCCCCGGATGAAGGCAATTTTTCGATAGCCGTGATCGACGATCAGGTGATGTATAACGGAGCGCATCCCAGCCAGGTTGTCAGCCAACAGGTTGGGAAAACCTCGCACATCCAGCGCATTGGTGACAATCGGAATGCCCGGAAAATGCTCGCAAAATTGTTTGATTTCGGAGGGTTTTAATCCATGGCCGATATCTGCCGCCATCAAAATGCCTGCGAGGGGATGGGTATGGGCCAGGTCATACAACCCGTAAGAAGGCTGCATTTCACCAGGAGTCAAAATTGCAACAGGCTGCCCGCCGACAAAGCAGACGATGTTGACATCGTTCTCTTCAGCGGTTTTTAAAACGCCCGTCAAAAATTCCACGCCCCATACACGCCCTACGCGCGCAACAAATACCCCTATGGTCTTGCGATTGGACGTAAACGATTGGCTGACCGTCATCCGGGATTATCTCCTTTTGTGGATACTGAAATTATATCCGATTTGGCGAAGAGACTATGATAATCACATATCAGTTCTGCCAACAGGTTTCCCGCAAATAGGTTTTTCCCAAAATTTGGCCCTTTTTCAGGCCCGGATCATAGTCAGGAGCATTTTGAAGCGTTTGCCAGCCTTGAGGGCGTGCGGTTGGTTGGCCGGCAGGATGATGGCTTGCCCCATTGAAACCGAAAACGGCTGGCCGGAGATGAAAATTTCGGCTTCGCCATCCAGCACATGGACAAGGGCATCAAACGGGGCAGTGTGTTCACTCAATTCCTGCCCGGCATCGAAGGCGAACAGGGTCACGTTCCCGGCCTCCGCTTTGGTAATCTGGCGGCTGACTATCGAACCATCCTGGTAGGCGGCCATATCGGCCAGTTGTAAAATTTGGGATTTTGGGGCTGTGGACATTTTTTCTCCTATTTCACGCTCAATTGATAAGACGCTAACTCACGGGTAAAGCGGGTAGTACCGCTGATCACCAGGGTAGCTTCATAGCTACCGTGCAGGTCAAGGCTAATTTCAGCCACTTCACCGGGGCCAAGCGTAATATTTTTCACGCTGGTTTCGCCGTCCGTGGCAATGAGCGCCAGTTGGAAGGTTTGTGGCAGGCTGTTTTCCACCAGCACAAAACCAGAAGATTCCCATCCATCTGGGCCATTCTCAAAATCGGTGAAGTAATTAATTTCGGGGATGGAAATATCATCCAGCACCAGGCCTTCACCGTTAACAGCACCATCGGTGATGTATTCAAAGCGGATCTGGACTTTTTCACCCGCAAACTGACTCAGGTCAACCGATTCTTCGATCCACCCGTCGCTGGAGCCGTTGTAGCCCCAGCCGTAGGAGTTGCCCGAGGGGTCTTCGCCAGTGCCAGAGGGTGTCATCAAAATCTGCCAGGTTTTGCCGCCATCGGTGGAGGCTGCCAGGTACAGGTAGTCGAAATCTTGCTCCAGGTCATACCAGGTCTGGTACTTGAGCGTGACCGGGCCAGATAGGCCGCCCAGGTCAAATTCGCGGGTCAAGGTCATATCTGATTCATCGCCTTTGTTTGACCAGAAAGCATATTTACCCGAATACACATCCGTTGGGAAGATGCGAGTGGAAGGGTCACCGCTAAAATGTAGCGTGTACGACCCGCTGCACGAGATGCGGATGTAATCAACGCCATATTGGTTCACGGTACTGGAGTAATCTGCCGGGCAGCCGGTGAGTGTTTCGGTCTGGTAGACTTGCGGGGCATCGTCATAATTATGGTACTGGTAACGGCCATCCGCCACAGCGCCATCTTGCAAGTAGTTGGTGACGGCCCAATCCAAAAAGACATCATCAGCGCGGATGAGTTGGCCAGTAAGAGGGTCTTTCACATCCAGGGAGGCCAGCACACTATCAACACTATCCATGCTGTTTTGGGGGGCGCGCACCAGTGCCTGGGTGGCTTTTTCGCCAAAACGATCGAGGAAATAGGTCATGAACAAGAAGCTGGAGCCATAATGCGGGCCATTGGAGCCTATATCTGAGCCCCAGTCTGTGAGTTGGATGTCAGTATTATAGGCGTATTCTTGATCGGCATAACCTGAATAGTAGCCATTTAACAGAACGGCCAGTTCAGCTGAGCCTTCGTTCAGCCAGGTACTTTCGTTGCGATCCTGCCGCCAGTGGATCATGTGCTGGAACTCGTGGGCCAGGACGCCATATGTGTAGATACTATCGAGCGGTGAATTATCCGCGCTGAAGATGAACATCTCGTGGGCGTTGGAGTATTCATTGGCAGCCGGGGAATACGCATCTGCTGAAGAGAAGTACCCGGCAGTGTTATTGCCGATTTTGCGCGCATAAAGAATATAGATGTGCGGGTCTTCATCCACACCCGGACTCCACTCACTGCCAAAAAATTCACGGTTGGTGGGGTAAATTTTGCTCTCAAAGACATCTAGCAGTTTTTTGGCCTGGTTTTTATTATAGTTGACATCATCCTGTACCCAGAAATAGGCGTGTTCGGTCAGGTATTGGAGCGTGGCAGCCACCTGGACGTAATCGTTGGTATCAGTATTCATAACCCAGAATTTCTGGCGGTCGCCGAGGCTGAATGGCCCGCTTGGAACTGTCTCTGGGATGTTGCAGATGTCGGAGAGACGGCAGGCCAGTTCGCGTGGGTCGTTGACCGGGATAATGGTATCTTCCAGCACTGATAATGTGTCAGTAATGTCTGAGGCCGCGATAACGGCGGCTGTTGCCAGGGCGGACGGGGTTTCTGTAGGGTCGAGGGAATCTGTGGACACCGGGAGTTCTGTCGACTGGAAAACCTGTACTGTCGGTTCAAAACTGACCGGATCGACCTGCTGTTGTTCGTAGATGAGAAATCCCGCCAAACCCAGGGCAATGATCACGATGCAGCAACAGCACAAGATCAGCACAAAACCGATAAAAATCATGAGGGGTGTGGATAGACTCTTCATGAAGCTTCCCTTGATGAAATTGGTGGATTCGAAAATCAGGGGATCACAGGATCCGCGATGGTGTATACAAAAAACCGGGGTTATTGCCCCGGTTTTCAGTTTTTACTTGAAAACGATTTTTTCTTCTTCTACATCCACTATGACTTTGCCACCGCCGGTAAACTTCCCACCGAGCAGTTGCACCGAGAGCGGACTTTCCACATATTTTTGGATGGCGCGGCGCAGCGGGCGAGCGCCAAAAGCCGGGTCGAAGCCTTCTTTGGCGAGCCATTTGCGAGCGGCATCGGTCAATTCTACGACGATGCTGAATTCATTGAGCCGTCCCTGAACTTCTTTCATCTGCAAATCCACAATATGGCTCATTTCTTCAATGGAAAGCGGCGAGAACATGATGATTTCGTCGATGCGGTTCAGGAATTCTGGGCGGAAGGTGCTCTTGAGGGCTTTTTCGACCTTGGTGTGGGCATCGCGGTCTTCGTCGTTGCTGGTTTTCTGTACGAAACCAAGAGTGCCGCCCCGGCGCACAAATTCGGTGCCCAGGTTGGATGTCATGATCAGCACTGTGTTGCGGAAATCGACCTGGTTGCCCTGCCCGTCAGTCATGCGGCCATCATCCAGGATTTGCAGGAGCGCATTCCAGACTTCGGGATGGGCTTTTTCGATTTCATCGAAGAGCAGCACCCGGTAGGGGCGGCGGCGGACGGCTTCGGTGAGCTGGCCGCCTTCTTCGTAACCGACGTAGCCGGGAGGCGCACCAAACAGGCGGCTGACAGTGTGCTGTTCGCGGTACTCAGACATGTCGATGCGCACCAGGGCATCTTCGTCATCGAACATGAACCAGGCCAGGGCTTTGGCCAGTTCGGTTTTGCCTACGCCGCTCGGCCCAATAAAGATGAACGAGCCGATGGGGCGGCTGGGGTCTTTGAGACCGCTGCGGGCGCGGCGGATGGCGTCTGAGATAGCATGGATGGCTTCATCCTGGCCGATGATGCGCTCGTGCAGGCGTTCTTCCATCTGCAAAAGTTTGGCCGATTCGCTTTCCATCATCTGGCTGAGGGGGATGCCGGTCCACTGGTGGACAACTTCGGCGATGTCGTTGACATCCACCACTTCATCAATATGGTTTTCTGATTCCCATTTATCCCGTTTGGCTTTGTATTCGCCTTCCATGCGCAGTCGTTCGACCTTTTTCTGGGCGGCGCGCTCGTAATCGCGCGACAGGCCAGCCTGTTCTTCTTCCGCGGCCAGCTTATCAATCTCGTTTTTCAGGGTCTTTAATTCGGGCGGCATCGAATAGAGCGCTACGCGCAATTTTGCGGCGGCTTCATCCATCAGGTCGATGGCTTTGTCTGGCAGGTGACGGTCGGTAACGTAACGTTCCGAAAGATGCACTGCGGCTGCCAGGGCTTCATCGGAGTAGCGGACTTTATGATGAGCTTCATAGCGGTCTCGCAGGCCATGCAGCATTTTTATGGCGTCATCCTGGTTGGGTTCATCCACATAAATCGGGGCGAAGCGACGCTCCAGCGCGGCATCCTTCTCAATATGTTTGTGGAACTCATCCAGCGTGGTTGCGCCGATGCACTGCAATTCGCCGCGTGCCAGGGCTGGTTTGAGCATGTTGGAGGCATCCATGGCGCCCTGGGCTGCGCCCGCACCGACAACCGTGTGCAGTTCATCGATCATCATGATGATATCGCCCTGCGAACGCTGGACTTCTTCCATGACAGCTTTCAGGCGTTCTTCAAACTCGCCGCGAAAGCGCGAACCGGCGATCATCGCGCCCAGGTCGAGCGCCACCACTTTTTTGCCGCTCAAAATCTCGGGGACATCGTTGTTGGCGATTTTCTGGGCCAGGCCTTCCACAATGGCGGTTTTGCCCACCCCAGCCTCACCGATCAGCACCGGATTGTTCTTGGTGCGGCGCGAAAGGATCTGGATCAGGCGCAAAATCTCGTTGTCGCGGCCAATCACAGGGTCGAGTTTGCCTTCACGGGCCAGTTGGGTCAGGTCGCGGGAATATTTTTCGAGGGTGCGGTAGCGCGTCTCAGCCTGTGGGTCTGTCACTCGCTGGCCGCCGCGAAGCTGTTGGATGGATTCGTAAACCCGGTCGCGGGTGATCCCGGCGCTTTCCAGGATACGCGCCGCGGCAGTATTGCGCTCGCTTAAGATTGCCAGGAAAATGTGTTCGGTGGAAATATATTCATCTTTCAGGCGGTTGGCTTCTTCGTTGGCAAGGTCAATAATCCGCTTAACACGCGGCGTGATAAAAATCTGCCCGGCCCCACCGCCAAAAATATTGGCCTTGGGGCTGGCGCGCAACGTCGCATCCAGCCGATCAGCCAGCGCCTGGGCATTAACGTTAAGCTGCTCAAGGAGTTGTGGAATTACCCCGCCAGGCTGTTCAATTAAGGCCAGCAAGATATGCTCGGTATCGATCTGGTTATGCCCATAGCGCTGGATAATCTCGGCAGCGCGCTGGGCAGCTTCCTGTGCTCGTTCGGTAAAACGGTCAAATCGCATCATAAGATAGTTTCCTTTCGGGTACTACGGCGATTATAGCAAATGCCCATTGGCAGATTGTCGTAAGCGCATTAGAAATATGTTAATCATGCCCATCCCAGAGGGTGTATCCCTGAATCAGAAAATGAGTGTGATATACCCTTATCATTTTACAACGAACCAGGCATTGCATGTCGTCACTAGACTATAATTAAAGTATGGCTTCGATTGCCCTGCCCGCTGCACCAACATCCGGCAAAATGCGCCCGCTCAACATCATCCGCGACCTCCCCAACGTGGCTGACTTGATCGAATTGTGCTTTGCGAGCACCATGGATGCCGATGGACGTAATTACCTTGACCAGATGCGCGAACATGCACGCGACAACCGCTTCCTGGCCTGGGCGCCGCGGATGATCGACTCAATTTCGCTGCCACTTTCGGGGTTTGTCTGGGAAGAAGCAGGGCAGATTATCGGCAACGTCAGCCTGATCCCGTTTTTCAAGTGGGGAAAACGCATCTACCTGATCGCCAACGTTGCCACCCACCCTGAGCAGCGTCGCCGTGGAATCGCCCGCCAGCTCACCCAGGCAGCCATCACCCGCGCCCGTGAAAAACGCGCCGATGCCATCTGGCTGCACGTCCGTTCGGATAACCCCGGGGCCATTGCCCTTTACCACGAGTTAGGCTTCATCGAACGCGCGCGCCGCACCCAGTGGTTTGCCCGCCCCAACCAGGATATCCCCGCGCTGATAAACCCGCCAGCCACCATCCGCACCCGCACCAGCCCAGACTGGAATTTACAGCGCGGCTGGCTCGACCACTGCTACCCACCCGAATTGGGCTGGTATTTCCAGCAAACCTGGGATTTCCTCCAGCCGGGCCTGCTGGGCGGATTGCTGCGGGTGCTTTCAGAAGACCAGATCAGCCAATGGTCGGTCTTGCGCGATGGAATGCTCAAGGGCGTGCTTTCGGTGCAAGAATCTTATCGCAGCACCGTCCAGGCCTGGCTGGCCTGCCCGCCACACGCCGAAAGCGCAACCCTGGCAACCCTGCTGTCGCACGGTCGCCACGCCTTCTCTGGCAAACGTTCCATTTCGCTGGATGTGCCCGCGTCTCTGGGAGAAGCTGCCTTTCACGCTGCCGGGTTTACCGCCCAGCGCACCCTCATCTGGATGGAGACCCCTGGCAAGGGTTAGTAACGGGGAATTGCAACTCCTTGGAAAACCCTGCGTATGTAAAGCAGAAAACAATGTCAAGGAGTATCTTATGAACCGCTTTTTCCTGCGCTGGTTAATCAACGTTGCCGCCCTGTACGCCGCTGTGACGATTGTCCCCGGTATCCATACCCAGTCTGAAAACTGGGTCTCGCTCATCTGGTTGGCGCTGATTTTTGGCTTTCTCAACGCCCTGCTGCGCCCACTGCTTAAATTCCTTACCTGCCCGCTGATCATCCTGACCCTGGGCGTGTTCACGCTAGTCATCAACACGTTCATGTTCTGGCTGGCTGGCGCAGTTGGCACCAGTTTTGGTGTCGGCTTCACAATAGACGGTTTCTGGCCAGCCTTCTTTGGCGGGTTGGTAGTCAGCGTGGTCAGTATCGTTTTGACGGTGATCTTCAAAGAAGATAAAAAGCGCAATTAACCCACCACACCACCAAAGCCCCTCTCCCAGCCGGAGAGGGGCTTTTCGGTAACAGGCTCCAAAGTCTCCTGCCTTAGCACTATTCTCCCAGCCCTGGCAAACCTCCCGCGCTTTTGGCTGCACGGACACCGCGCAGGCAGGCTTCAGCCAAAACTTCGGCAGCAAATGCCCCAACCGTGGTCACATCGGCCGATTTTTCGCCAGTGGCGAGGGCAAAAATGGTGTCACCATCCAGCATGGTGTGCGCCGGACGGATGACACGCGCCAGCCCATCATGCGCCATGGCAGCGACTTTGTTGGTTTTGACTTTGGTCAGGCGGGCGTTGGTAGCAACCACACCAATGACCGTATTGGCTTTGGAGGAAAACCCCAAAACGGTGCGCCCCAGCTGTGATTTGAGCAATTGAAGGGTATCGGCAAAGTAGTCATCGGAGCCGAGTTTGAGCGGCCCCAGGCTGGTGGAGCGCGCCCCGGCCAGGATGCTGCCAGTTTTCGGGTCTATCACATCGCCAAAGGCGTTGACTGCCACGATCGCGGCCACAATCACCCCGCCGCCGATTTCCATACTGGCAGTGCCGATTCCGCTCTTCATGGCGGTACGCGCCCCAAGGATTTTCCCAACGGTAGCGCCGCACCCGGCCCCAAAGTTGCCCTCCGCCGGGCGGTCTTTTCCAGCCGAGGCAGCAGCCCGGTAGCCCATGGCAGCATCAGGGCGGATATCACCGCGGCCAATTGCCAGGTCAAATAAAATCGCCGCCGGGACGATCGGCACCTTGCCAGCGCCAGTTTCAAAGCCCACGCCCTGTTCTTCCAGGTATTTCATCACCCCGCTGGCAGCATCCAAACCGTAAGCCGAGCCACCCGCCAACACAATGGCGTGGACTTTTTCCACCAGGTTGAGCGGGTTGAGCAGGTCGGTTTCGCGCGTACCTGGCGCGCTGCCGCGCACATCCACACCGGCCACTGCGCCTTTGCGGCACAGGATGACGGTTGCGCCGGTCAGGGCGCCAACATCTTCGGCCTGCCCGACTTCAATGCCACGAATGTCTGTGATTGAGTTTTGCATAAGAATCAAACAGGGGCAGGCTTTCACCCGCCCCTGCCGGTTGATTACTTCTCCAGGGCTGTAACCAGTTCCAAGAATTCGTCAAATTCTTCGCGGAAGAAATGCATGGTCACATTGCCGAGTTCAACGTGGTAAGTGGTCTCACCATCCGGCTCTTCAGCTTTCCAGATGAGATAGTTTTCGGTTTCGGCCAGGGTTTCGGTCTGGGGTTCGGGGTTTTTGGGCATGACTTGTTCTCCTTTTGGGTTTTGAATAATTATAGCACCCGCAGGATGGGCGCGGGCTATTTGGGTGTGCTGAAAATTCGCGGCACATTTACCGGGCCAGAGCCAGGAAGACCAGTCTCAGCCAAGTTTTAGCTTGATGCGCCAGGCAGCAAAGGCTTCAGCCAGTTGTTGGCGTAAGGGCGGCAGGGGAAGGCGCTCTTCCAGCCCTTCCCAGGGATCCAGATCGAACATCTTGCGCACCACATAGCGCCCTACCAACTGCGTTGTAGCCAGGATCGGCGCGGCAATGACCACCCCCAGCACCCCCAACAACTCCAGCGCGATGATAGCCGCCACCATGACAGCCGCGGGGTGAACTTTGAGTACATCAGCCATCACGCGCGGCAGCACATAATTATCCAGGAATCCATCCAGCAGAGAGGCGCAAAGTAAAATCACGCCCATATAAATCAGCGGGGAAAGGCCCAGCGGGCGATCTGGCTGGAAATAGGCCACCAGCGCCAGCACCGTCCAGCTGATGAACGGCCCGGCGTAGGGAATAAAACGCGCCGACCCGGCCATCAGCGCCAGGCCCAGGGCAAAACGCAGCCCCAGCAGGTTGAGCAGCACCAGGTAAATGAGCGTTGCCAGGGCGATTAGCACCAACTGCCCGCGCAAGAAAGCGTTCCAAATGCGTACCAATTCCATCCGCATCCGACCCAAATCACGCTGGTAGCCGGGCATCTCAACCTTGAGGATCTGGTTGCGCAGCCCACCACTATCTGTCAGGATGAAGTAGGAGATGAACAGCACAAACAGCGCCCAACCAAGCGTGTTGGCAGCGCCACCCACCAACGCACTCAACAGCTCGCCGGTGCGGCCCAGCATTGGGCGCAGCGCATCGATCAACTGCGCGCTGAGAAAATCCAG
The DNA here is from genome assembly GCA_903822545.1 of uncultured Anaerolineae bacterium. GTDB lineage: Bacteria > Chloroflexota > Anaerolineae > Anaerolineales > Villigracilaceae > CAIJPN01. Next base: position 68,067 of record CAIJPN010000121.1, read on the forward strand.
TTGCAGCGCGCCCCAATCCACCGTAAACGGCCCAAAGCGCCAGGTGAGCGTTGAAATCTCGCGCACCAGCCAGGGCAATTCATCCAGGCTGGTGCTAACAGCAATGATGACACTCTCCATCTGCGAAATCATCTCCAGCCCCAACACCGTCAGCAAGCCGAGCAGCAGCACAAAAATCCCCACATAAATGATAAAAACCGCAAGGCCCCAGCGCAGGCGCAGTCGTGTCCGCAAAAAATTAGCAGCCGGGTACAATAAATACACCAACATGATCGAAACAATGATCGGAGTCACAATTGCCTGGAACTTAATCAGCAGCCCGGCCACAATTCCCACCAAGGTCATCCCAATCACCACTTTTGTGGGCGAATCCCATTTTGGGGATTCGGGTGTTACATCCATATGCACCTCACCAGTTTTATAAGACTTTCTATATCAATGATAACCCCTATGAGACGTTTTTTACTCATCCTTTTCCTGATTCTCAGCGCCTGCCAGGTCGCCCCCACCCCCGCTGGCCCACAATTCACCGTTCGCACCCACCCGGCAGGAGACCTGTACACAGGCGACCTGGTCAGCTTTGAAATCCTGGCTCCCGATGGCTACCAGGGCAGCGATCAGGTCATCAACATCACCATCATGGAGCAAAACCTCGGCCAGGCCAATTTCCAACCCTTTGGCATCGGCAGGCGCCAGCAGGCCACATTTTATTGGGTTTGGGATACAAAACAACTCGAACCTGGCGATTACCATATCGAGTTTTCCATCACCCCAAGCAGAATCCGCTGGACAGAGACGCTGACGCTCCGCCCTGCCGCTGAAATCCCACCACCCGGGCCAGATTCCAGCTGGCAAATGACCCAATCCACCTGCTGCATCATCCACTATATCAGCGGCACTGACGCCGAACGTGACCTCGCCACACTGAAACAGCTCGCCGATACCCAGGCCGCCAACGTGGAAAAACGCATGAACGCCCGCTTTAACAGCAAAGCCACCATCACCTTCCTGCCGCGCACCCTGGGGCACGGAGGGTTCGCGAGCAGCGAAATCTTCATCTCCTACCATAACCGCAATTACGCGGGCGGTGACGTTGGCCAGGTTATCCACCACGAACTCGTCCACCTGCTAGACACGCGCACCAGCCCACGCTACAAACCCACCATCCTGGTCGAAGGGCTGGCCGTTTACCTCAGCGGCGGGCACTTCAAACGCGAACCCATCTTCCCGCGCGCCGCAGCCCTGCTGCAACTGGATTTATACATCCCGCTGGAAAAACTTAGCAATAATTTTTACCCATCCCAGCACGAGATCGGCTACATGGAAGCCGGGGCGCTGGTCGGCTACCTGGTCGAAACATACGGGTGGGAACCATTCCTGGCCTTCTACCGTGATATTGAATACATCGAAACTGGCAAACCCACCCAGGGGCTGGATACCGCCCTGCAAAAACACTTCCAGCGCAGCTTTAAGCAAACCGAACAGGATTTCCTGGCCTACCTGGGCTGGCAAACCGTCACCCAGGCCCACCTCGACGATGTGCGCCTGACCATCGACTACTACAACACCATGCGTGAGTACCAGCTAGAATACGATCCTTCGGCCCACTACCTGACCGCCTGGCTGGTGGACATCAACCAGATGCGCGAGCGCAACATCATCGCCGACTACACGCGCCACCCCAACGAATGGATCAACCAGCGGCTGGAAGAGCTGCTCATCTCAGCTAACGCCGACCTGATGGCCGGACACTATCCACAGGCAGAAACCAAGCTCAAGCTGGTAAAAACCATCCTGGGGCGGTAGTTTCTCAGTCAAGGGCGCGTTATCCCAGGCTTTTAAATAAAATCCCCGTTATGAAGCATCGCACAAAAAAAACGGGCCTCCCAGTTGGGAGGCCCGTCCTGATTCACAAAAAAACTACCCGCACGCCCCGCCAAACAGGAACGGGAAGTATGAACACCACAGCGAGTTGCTGTCAATGTACCAGATAAACCCGATGCAGGAGCAGGCCACGCACAGCAACAGCACCAGGATAACAATAAGCACAATATTCATACCACCCTTTTTCGGTGCAGCAGGCGCAGGCATATAACCCGGTTCAGGGCCGCTGGGAATCTGCCCGGCATAAGAAGCAACTGCCGGGGCCGGGGCAACAGGCTGCGGCTTGGGCGCAGACGGGATCGGATCAGCCGCGCCTCGCGCAGATGTAGAAATAACTGTCGCGTTGGGATCAACCACCATAACAGCTTCGTAAAGCAGGTTGATCTGCTCACCCAGCGAGATAATCTCACCCGCCTGGAGCACATGCTGCCCGGTAACGCGTTGCCCATTAACAAACGTCCCGTTGGTGGAGCCAATATCAGTAATAATAAACTTACCACCCTGAAAAACAAGCTGGGTGTGTTTGCGCGAAACTTCGGCATCATTAATAACGATCGTGTTGCCTGCCTCGCGGCCGATGGTAATAACATCCCCTTCGAGCGGGAATGTTTTTCCGGGTGTAGGGCCGGAGTGCATGACCAGTTGGAATTGCGCTGCCATTTCTCCTCCAAAAAACTGTATGGACCTATTAATTTGATTACGAAAATAGTGTAATGATTTTAGTCCTAAAAGTCAAATGCTTCCATACCTATTTCGTAATGAAAAACATTCCCAAAAGCATCCAGCACCTGTTTTTTTACTTCACCCATCGCCAAGGCATGCCCCAAAAGCTCTTCCAGGCTGGTCACCGGGTATTCACGCAGGCCGCACGGGATGATGCCTTCAAAATACTCCATTTGCGGGTTGACGTTGAGCGCAAACCCGTGCCGGGTGATGCCATTGGCATCCACCTTGACGCCGATGGCCGCAATTTTGGCCGGTTTTTGGCGATTTTCTGGCCGGCAGTGGACACAGCGCGAATAGACATCTGCCTGCACCCACACGCCGGTTTTACCGTTTAATTGGCCTGTCACCAGCCCCAGCTTTGCCAGCGCCAGGATGATCATTTTCTCCAGCTTACGCACATACCCGACATAATCCACCCCGGCAGCCGACTCAAAATTATCCTGATTTTGGGGCTTAAAAACGGAGTCCAACGTCTCTTGATGTTGAACAATGCGCGCCAGCGGCAAAAGCGGATATCCCACCAGCTGCCCCGGCCCGTGATAAGTAACATCCCCGCCGCGATCAACCCAATGAACAGCCACCCCCCGCTGCCGCAATTCAGATTCGTCCCAGAGCAGGTTGGCCACATCACCGCGCCGCCCAAACGTGTAGGTGTGTGGATGCTCAAGCAGCAACAACGTTGGCAGACGCTGCCCACGCGCGATTTCACCCGCCAGCCTGGATTGCAAATCCCAGGCTTTTTGGTAATCGACCAGGCCAAGATCAATAACGCGGCAATCCATAGTTTAGAGTAGGGGCGCAGCCATGCTGCGCCCCGATGATGATCAGCCGCCAAAAACGCGGCGGTACAGGTCAGATTCGAGCAGGTTGTTCGGGTCGGTGCGGCGTTTGAGCGCCTTGAAGCGTTCAACCGTCTCTGCGCCCAGGTAGGCAACTGCCGTTTCGGGCGTGGTTTCGCTATTTTTGGCAAAATAGAAGCGCCCGCCAGCCGCCAGGATGATCTTGTCGAACTCTTGCAGCATGGCAGCCATACGCGGACGATTGGAATTGGTCAGGCGGAAATCCAGCGCCAGCGAGAAGCCATCCACCGCGTGCGAGAGCAGGAATTTATCGGGGCGGTGGCGCTTGGTGACACCGAGATGGGAAGGCAACCCACGCTTCTGGCTAAGAACCAGCAATTCACTCCAGGCGTCGAGGGCAGTCTCTTTGGGCACAAAACTCTGATATTGGATCAATCCGCCGCGTCCGTAGGCCAGTTCCCAGTTTGGGACGTAATCCAGCAGGAAGTGGAAAGCGGCGTGCGGTTGCAGGAAGTCATGTTTGCGCAACCCGGCGATATATTTGGCCGTGTTAACGATGGCCCACAATGGCGCAGGACTGAACGGTGCCATGAAATAATGGATCATGCTTTTTGGAAAACCCAAAATGGTGGGCGGCAGGGTCTGGAATTCCACCCGCATATTTTTCTGGGCGTTGGCGTCTTCGCCCTCCTTCAAATAGTCAGCCAGGTGGATCTGTCCACGCCCCAGGCCGCTGCCGCCAGCCATGGCATCCAGCCAACCAACAGCGTAATTGTGGTTCGGCGCACCATCCAGCAGGGCGGTTAACTGCTCAGACAGGGTCTTGACCGGGAAAGCATACACGCGCAGCAGGCCAGAGTGCATTTTCTTCATCTGGAGCGTAACCGATGTGAAAACGCCGAGCATGCCCATACCGCTGATCATGCTGTAGAACAGGTCAGCGTTGTGACTGGGCGAACAGGTCAACTGGGCACCGGTAGGCAGTTGGGCGGTGAACTCAAGCACGTGCTCACCGATGGTGCCCATGCGGAAGTTGTTCTTGCCGTGGATGTTGTGTCCCAGGCAGCCGCCCAGGGTTGTATACATCGTCCCAGAGACGACCGGCGGCCACCAGCCATCTGGCAAAACCGTTTGCCAGAGTTGTTGCAGGTTGACGCCAGGTTCAGCGGTGACGATACCAGTTTGGGGATTCCAGGCCAGGATCTTGTTCATCCCAGTCAGGTCCATGACGATGCCGCCGCCGTTCAGCGCGGCATCATTGTACGAGCGTCCCGCGCCACGCAAGGTAACGGTTTGTCCGTTCTTTTTGGCGAGACAAAAAACTTCGGCAATTTCCTCGCTGTTTGCGGGCTTATACACATAAGATGCCGCTTTGAGCGAATGGCCGAAGTTTTCAAGGGTTGTGAATGATGTGTTGGGAAAGGTGGTATCCATAAGTTTTGGCGCGCTGGATGAATGTTGGTTGCCTGCGCGCCTTATTCCATTTTTGAGTTTTGGAATGTGGAAATAGGAATTCCACACCCCAGGGTGTTAGAACGACAGCCGTCGGAATATAAACGAGGGGATGTGGCGAATGACCAGCATCAGCAGGCCCCATTGCCCCGGGGTGTAGATAACCTGTTTGCGGGTGCGAATGGCGCTGTAAATGTCAGCGGCGGCTTTTTCGGGGGAGATGACCCAGAAGGTGCGCGGCGAAGCTTTCAGCATGGCGGTATCCACAAAGCCAGGTTTCACCGTCAAAACGGCCACCCCGTGACGGGTAAGCCGGTTCCGCAGCGCTTCCAGATAGGTGTGGAGAGCAGCTTTGGAGGTGTTATAAGCCGGAGCCCCAACCCTGCCCCGATCGCCCGCAACCGAGCCGATGCCGACGATGGTGCCGCTTTTGGCGCCCTGGAGCATAACCGCCACAGGGTTGAGCCAGGCCAGCGCACCGAGGAAGTTGGCTTCGAGCATCTGGCGGTCTTTGTCAAAGTCAAATTCATCGGGTTTGACCGGCAGCAGGATGCCGCTGTTGTAGACAAAGACATCCAGCCCGCCCAGTTCGCTGACGATCTGGCGCAGCAGGCCAGGGGCAGATTTTGTATCTGTGACATCATGGATGTAGTAGCGGGCACGGGTTTCGCCGCTGGCGCGGTTGATTTCGGCGCACAGGGCCCGGAGTTGTTCTTCGCGGCGGGCCAGAACGGCTACCAGGTAGCCCTCGTGGGCCAGTTTTTGGGCCAGTGCGGCGCCAATCCCGCTGGATGCGCCCACGATGATGGCGCGTTTGCGCGGCTGGAGGGGGGTGGCGGAAGGAAATTCAGGTTGTTTCATGGCAGAAAGCTCCGTATTTAATTCTGTGACAAAAACCGCAATCATTTTAGCATACTTCACCCCCCTACCTGAGGCTGTATAATGTTGATTAAAGATCGCCCTGCGAATCATTTCGCATCGCTGACGTGGAAAATCCCATGCGGGGCAAACAAGTCTCATTCTTCCCTTTTTTCTCATTGTTCATTGATTGAAAACCTATGAAAACCAAAAGTGATATGGAGTTCCTGTCCCAGGCGCGAGATCACATCTTAATGAGCGATCTGCCTGAACCCGATCGCGCGCGTATGCTTGAACTGTTCAAAATCCTGAGCGAGTCTTTATCGCGCCAGGATGGTGACACAGTGCCCATCCTGGCCAATGAAACCCGTGGGGATGTGCTGCCCAAGCCTCAACTGCTGGCCGTGATTCGCCAGCAGGCCGCCGAGCTGGATGCGCTGAAACGCATTTCGTTCAACCTGACATCCAGCCTTAACCTGGTTTCGGTGCTGGGCAGCCTGGTGCGCGAGGGGCTGCGCCTGGTGAAGGATGCGCGCGATGTGCACATCTTCCTGTACGATAACGATGAACTGACTTTTGGCGCTTCACTCGACCGCAACGGGGTGGAAAACCGGGTGATCGTCCCCAACCCAGATGGCTTAATGTATACGGTGGCCCGCACCGGTGAAGTCATGATGGTTAAGGATTTGCAGCACTCGCCGCTCTACCAGGGGCAGACCGAACTGGATGGCTCGATTATCGGTATCCCGTTGATGATGACCGGGCGCGTGATTGGGGTGATGAATATGTCACGCCTGTCAATCGGCGGATTCAGCCCATCAGAGTTGCGGCTGCTGCAACTTTTGGCCGACCACGCCTCTGTGGCCATCATGAACGCGCGCTTACACCAATCTGTGGCCGAACTAGCCCGCCGAGATGCGCTGACCGGCCTGCCCAACCGTCGCGCGCTGGATGAGCGTCTTGATGAGGAACTGCGCCGCGCAGAGCGCCATCGCCACTCCTTTGCCATCTTCATGATGGATTTGGATGGATTCAAAAAACTCAACGATACTTATGGTCATGCCTTTGGCGATGATGTGTTGCGCAGTGTGGCACATTTCATCGCGGATGGCATCCGTGTCAGTGATTTCCTGGCACGCTACGGCGGCGACGAGTTGACCATGATCCTGCCAGAAACAGATCTCGAAGGGGCACAGCAGGCTGCCGAAAAACTGCGCCAGCGGCTGGCTGGCTTCATGATCGGCCTGCCAGATGGCAGCATGACCAGCATTCAGATTTCGGGCGGAATCGCCATCTATCCAACCCATGGCATATCCACCAGTATGCTGCTGCGCGCCGCCGATGAAGCCCTGTATCATGCAAAAAAGCACAATCGCGGCAGGCTGGTCAACGCTCGAGCCGGAACGGGCGAATTGTACAACAGCAAAAATTGACCCGGAGATAAGAAACTTCGCAAAAATGGAGGGGTTTTATATATACCCGTTACGGGTGAGAATTACGCTTTTTCTAAAAGCAAAAGCATAATTCTCACCCATGGGCATTACACAAATCTGCTCCACTGGAGAATCTCATGCCCCGAAAAGTCAAACTTATCCTCAACCCGATGGCCGATATGGGCAATGCCTGGCGCATCGCCAACGACCTGCGACCGATATTGAAAGAATATAACGGCCATGCCGATTGGAGCGGGACAGTCTACCCTGGTCACGCTGTTGAGCTGGCCCGCCAGGCCGGGCTGGATGGCTACGATATGGTCATTGCGGTTGGCGGGGATGGCACGGCGCATGAAGTCGTCAACGGGCTGATGTCGCTGCCCGAAGATAAACGCCCCGTCATGGGCATTGTTCCGGTCGGCTCGGGCAATGACTTTGCCCACGCCATCGGCCTGCCAATGAAAGCTGACCGCGCCCTGGCGCATGCACTCAACGGCGAGCCTGGCACGGTGGATATTGGCCTGATGACCGATGAAAATGGCCGCACGGAATACTTCGACAACACCATCGGCATGGGCTTCGATGCCGTTGTCACCATCCGCTCACACAAACTACCGCTGCTGCGTGGCTTTGTGATGTACCTGGTGGCTGTCATCCAGACCATTATGCTCAACAACTGGCCGATCAAGATGGAATTTGACATCGATGGGGAAAAACTGGTGCGAGACAACCTGCTGGTGGCGCTTTGCAACGGCCCACGCGAAGGCGGTGGCTTCGTGGTGGCCCCCGATGCCAAAAACAACGATGGCATCTTCCACTACGTGATGATCTCCTATTGCAGCCGCCTGACCATGTTCCGCCTGGTGCCCGAAGTGATGAAAGGCACGCATGGAAAGTTCAAGGAAGTCACCCTCGGCTCGTGCCGCAGCATGTCGCTCAAATCCAGCCTGCCGCTCTACATCCACCTGGATGGCGAAGTCTACACCAGCTTTGGCAGCAACCTGAGGGGTGTCAGCTTCGAAATGCTGCCCGGCGCGCTGAAAATAATCAAAGGCGAGGGACAGGCCTAGCAGCGCAAAAACAAGTTGTCGCATACGCGCCAGACGGTTACAATAAAACCATCTGGCGCGTTTTTCATTGCATCAAAAGGTGTGATGCGTCACACTCCTACGCACAAAAACCATGCGCCTCCGCTCAGGACTACACTTCCCGCTTACCACTTACCACTTTCCACTTACCACTCTTCCATGCCCACCCTCGCCCAATCCCTCCCATCCAAAGATATCGGCTTCCTGCGCATCATCGCCTCGTTATGGGGCCTCGAGCTGATGGCATCTGACCCGGCCGAAGCGACCATCGAACTGGCCGAAACGCTGTGTGATGCCGAACTGCTCGAAGAGATCACCGCCGCCCTGCCCGCCGACGGGCGCGCCGCGCTGGAAGCGCTCTTTAGCGAAAGCGGACGCATGCCCTGGGTCAACTTCACCCGGCGCTTTGGCGAAATCCGCGAGATGGGCCCGGCCAAACGCGACCGCGAACAACCCCACCAGCGCCCCACCAGCCCCGCCGAAATGCTCTACTACCGCGCCCTGCTGGCACGCGCCTTCTTCGATACGCCCAAAGGCTCACAAGAATTTGCCTACATCCCCGATGACCTGTTCCAGGCGCTGGAATTTATCGGGTTTGAAGTTGCCCCCGCCCCGGTACAACCGTTCGAACCTGCCCCCAAACCGGCTCCCGTACAACCAGCGCCGGTTAAGCCTGCGCCCGCCAAACCAACCCCCGCGCCCAAGCCCGAACCCAAATACGAAACGCTCAGCGAGCCGGAATACGGCGATATCGAAGAATTCAGCGAAGAACCGCCCACGCCGCCCATCCGCGCAGTCAGCCAGACGCGCCCGCCTTTCAGCGCACCCGAGGCCAAACGCCCGCTGCCGCCCCCACCACCCATCGTCAAAGCCACCGCCACCAAACCCGCGCCAGCCGCCACCATCCAACCGCTGGGGCGGGCCGCAACCCCCGCCGAAAAAGCCCATAGCCTGCCGGCCTCTGACAGGATATTGGATGATGCCACCACCCTGCTGGCCTCGCTGCGCATGGGGCTGGATGCACCCGCCTTATCCCTGCCCACGCCGGTGCTGACCGCCCTGTTAGCTGAATCCCGTTTAATCACCGCCTCACCCGCCGGGAGAGGGGCCGGGGGTGAGGGCGCAAACTGGCAGCTTGCCCCAGAAACCACCAAAACCTTCCTCGAAGCGCCGCGCGCCGCTGCGCTCCAGACGCTCGTCGAAAGCTGGCAGGCCTCCACCAGCTTCGATGAGCTGCGCCAACTCCCCGGCCTGGCCTGCGAAGGCGGCTGGAGCAACCAACCACTCGTCACGCGCGAATTCCTGCTCAACCTGCTCGACCCGATCCCCGAAGGCACCTGGTGGAGCATCCCGGCTTTCCTGCGCGACATCAAGCAAAAATACCCCGATTTCCAGCGCCCCGCCGGGGATTACGACTCGTGGTTTATTAAACGTGAAGCAGATGGCGTTTTCTTGCGCGGTTTTGCCCACTGGGACGACGTGGATGGGGCGCTCATCCGCTATATTTTGCAGGTGCTGCACTGGCTGGGGCAGCTCGACCTGGCCTCAGCGGATGAAAGTGGCGTGCCAAGCGCCTTCCGGCTTGCCACATTCGAAGCCAAAGATGAAAAAGGCCGCATCACCATTGCATCCAACAACCGCATCAGCGTAGAACGATTAACCCCGCGCCCGGCGCGTTACCAGATCGCGCGTTTCTGTGAGTGGGACGATCTAAAAGATGACGAATATCGCTATCGCGTCACGCCGAAATCGCTCAAACGAGCGGCGGAGCAGGGGCTGAAGGTCAGCCAGCTGCTGGGGCTGCTGGCAAAACATTCGGGGGGGCAGGTGCCCCCGGCTTTTGCCCGAGCCCTCCAGCGTTGGGAAGTTAACGGCACCGAAGCCAGGGTGGAGACGATGACCGTTTTAAAGGTCAGCCGGCCCGAAGTCCTGAATGAATTAAAAGCCTCCAAAGCGGGAAGATTCCTGGGCGAAATCATCGGCCCGGTAACGGTCACGATTCCCAGTGGGGCCATCCCCAAAGTAATGGCGGCACTGGCCGAATTGGGGCTGCTGGCCGATGCCGAGAGCGGGTAAAATCCTGAACTATGAAAAATTCCAATATTTCAATATCTTTTGTAAAGCAAATCTGTAGATTTGCTTTACTGTTCGCTTTATTGGCCGGTTGTGCCCCGCAGCCGACGCAAACCCCGCTGGATGTGGATGCCGCCAGCACCCAGGCCGTTGCCACCATCATGGCCGGGATCACGCAGACGGCGCAATCTGTGCCCCCGACACCGACCCCCACGGAGACGCCCGTTCCCACGCCGACAGCCATCCGCACGCCCCCGGCGCTGCCGGACGCCTTCAAAACCGATATCCTGAACAAGCTGGACAAGCCGGTAAGCTATCTCAACGATACCTGCCAGTATCTCAAGGCCAAATGGAGCCCGGAGAATGCCACACCCGGCACGCTGGTGATGGTGATTATGTTTCATTCCATCACCAAAGGTGAAGTGACCGCCGCGGACCAGCTCAGTATGGGCGAGTTCCGCAAGCTGATGGATGACCTGAAAGAGTTTAAATTCGAGGCCATCGACATGCAGCAGATGTCCGATTTTGTCTACAAAAACGCAAAAATCCCTGAGCGTTCGGTGCTGCTGATCGTGGATGACCGCAAATACCGCGAATATTTTGATGTGGCTTTTGCGCGCTATTACAAAAACTGGGGCTGGAAGGTGGTCAACGCCTGGATCAGCCACCCGGAAACAAATACGGTGCTGTGGGATGAAAACGCTGCGCTGGAAACCGAAGGCTGGGTGGATCACCAGGCCCACGGTGTGATCCACAATATCAACATGTCCAATGATTCGAGCGATGATTTCCTGAAAGGCGAACTGCAAGGCTCGATCGATGCCTTCAATGCGCACTTTGGCAAGGCGCCCATCGCCATCATCTGGCCCGGCGGTGGATTCGGCAAACGCCCGGTGGATGCGGCCCGCCAGTATGGCTACCAGCTCGGGTTCACCATCAACCCGCGCGGCCCGGTGATGTTCAACTGGGTGCCGCAATCGAGCGAAGGCGACCCCAACCGCCCCAGCTACATCCCCGAAGGCCCGGCAGGCGACCCGCTGATGACACTTCCGCGCTACTGGGATACCGACGCCCGCGCCCACCTGGACGATGTGCGCCGAATCAGCAAAGAAGCCATCGCCTACAACGAATCGGTGAAAGCGACCGAGTTGGAATACTACGATATCGTTTGCGCCCCAACATTTGGGGCGCTGGTGAACCCGTAAAATCTTCCATCTGCTTTCATCTTTTTGGCTCTACCGTTTTTGGCGTGAAAATCTGTAGGGGCGACCCTTCAAAGCATAAACAGACGCATTTTTGCAGGGAATTCAAGCACAAAGCCACGATTTTTTGCACGGGGCGGGTCGCCCCTACCCGTTCCCCATTAGGAACGGGAGAGCTATCTTTTTTCAACCCATAAAAGATGAAAGAAACTGGAGCATTCCATGCCCCCCACCTGTATCTTCTGCAAAATCGCAGCCGGGGAAGCCCCGGCGACTGTGTTGTACCAGGATGAACTGGCAATCGCCTTCCGCGACATTCACCCTGTGGCGCAAACGCATGTGCTGGTCATTCCCAGGCGGCACATCGAGTCGGTCAACGCCGTCGAAGCCGGGGATGAGTCGCTGCTGGGGCACCTGATCGTCGTGGCGCGCAAAATCGCCGAGATGGAAGGCATCGCCGCAGGTGGCTACCGTCTGCTGGTCAACACCGGGCCCAATGCCGGGCAGGTGGTATATCACATCCACCTGCATGTGATTGGCGGGCAAAGACTCAGGCACATGCAGGGGTAGATGGCATTTTTTTATGCCGTGGCGCGGGATGGTATCCCGCGCTACCAATTTCCAAGTATGGTGCATAAAATCCGCCCAAATCAGTATAATTAACTCACAATGCGCGCCACCCTGTTCGAAACCTTCCGACTCTACGCGCCCAATGGGGATATCATCGAACTTGGCTCGCCTACCACACGCTCCCTGCTGGCATACCTGCTGCTCAATCGCCACCGGCCCTCTGACCGGCGGCGATTGGCTTTTTTATTCTGGCCCAACGCCAGCGAAAGCGCCGCGCGCCGCAACCTGCGCCAGTACATCCACCACATCCGCCTGGCGCTTGAAAAAATTGACCCACAGGGCACCATCCTGCTCGCCACCGGCTCCACGCTCCAATTCAACCCGCAGACCTCGCTATGGGTGGATGTAGAAGCCTTCCGACACGGCACCCGCCCAGAGGCCTCCCCCGCCGAGACCCAGGCAGCACTCTCGCTGTACAGCGGCGACCTGCTGGAAGACATCTACGATGAGTGGTGCAGCACCGAGCGCGAGCACCTGCGCGAACAATACATCAAAACACTCGACAGGCACAGCCTGGCGCTGCAAACCGCCGGACAGGTGGATGATGCCCTTAAATATGCCACGCAGTGGGCCGAATCTGAGCCGTTTGATGAGAACGCCCACCGCCGCCTGATGCAGCTTTATGCACAGCGCGGCGACCGCCCGCGCGCCATCCAGGTGTACCAGAACTTCGCACGCAAGCTGGAAGAAGAACTGGGCGCCGAACCACTCAAAGAGACACAGGGACTGCTGAGGAGCATTCAATCTGGGGAAACCGCTCCCGTGGCGTCCTCGGCGACTGAGACTCGTCGCCCATTAAAAGCACCGGCCACGCTGGCAGGAACAACCTCCGCCCTGCCGCTGGTTGGCCGCCAGGAACAATTATCAGCACTGGAAAACCTGCTCGAAACGGCCAGGAAAGGCACAGGGCGGCTGGTTCTCATCACCGGCGAGGCCGGAATCGGTAAAACGCGCATCCTGCACGAGTACATGTCAAAACATCCCGGCGTGCCCATCCTGCAAAGCGCCTGCTACGAACTGGACAGCATGGTGCCGTTCGCGCCGCTGCGCCTGGCCTTTGAAACCAGCCCGGCGCTGCAAGCCGCGCTAAACATGCGCCAGATTCCGCGCCAGGCCGCGGGACAGATTGCCTGGCTGGCCCCGGGGCTGGCGCAGAACATCCCCAACCTGGGCGCGGCGGTCCCGCTCGAAGCGGGCGAACTGCGCGAAACCTGGATCAACCTGCTGGTGATGCTCAGCCGGGCCTTCCCTGGCGAACCGCTGCTGCTGGTGCTGGATGACCTGCACTGGGCCGACACCCCCACCTGGGATTTGCTGGCCGCGCTGGCGCGCCGCGCCACCACCACCCCGCTGCTGATCGTGGGCATGTGCCGATTGGAAGATTTGCCCGCCGAGCGGCGCGTCCTGCTGCGCGTGATCGAGCGCAGTGGAATGCTGACGCGCATCGACCTGCCGCGCCTGACCCCCGAACAAACCAGCGACCTGGCACGCGCCCTGACCCCCGAACGCGCCAGCGACCCGATCTTCACCCAACGCCTGTTCCGCGACACCTACGGCAACCCGTTTTTCATCATCGAAACGGTGCATGCCATACAAGAATCGGGCAAACAGTTGCAGCCATCCGCCGCAACCGGGATGCTGCCAATTTCGGTGCAGCGCGTCATCGAGGCGCGGCTCGACCGTTTGGACGATGCCAGCCGCGAGGCGCTGACCGCCGCCGCTGCGATCGGACGGGCTTTCTCGTTTGGGCTGCTGCAAGAGATCAGCCAGGGTTCCACGGCCGACTGCGTCAAATACATCGAAGACTGGCTGGCGCGCGGGTTGGTAGATGAATCAGGGCAGGGCTACGATTTCCGCCACGACCAGTTCCGGCAGGTGGCCTACGCCAACCTGAGCACCGCGCGCCGCCAGGTGCTGCACGGGCGCATCGCCGCTGCGCTGGAGCAGACCATCCCGCCCGCCGACGCATCCACATTGGCGCATCATTTTGCGCGCAGCGAACAGCCGCTGCGGGCGCTGCCCTACCTGGCGCAGGCGGGCGAACAGGCCCTGCGCCTGCGCTCATACAACGAGGCCCGCCAGTTTGGGCTGCAAGCCGTCAGCCTGCTGGGGCAGCTTCCGGGCGCGCGCCAGCGCAGTGAGCGCATCGACATCAACCTGCAACTGGCCCAGGCCTACGCCTTCACCGGCGATTTGCAGCGCGCCATCCAGATGCTGGATGAAACCGGCCAACTCGCCCAATCCCTGGGTGATGAAACCCGCCTGGGGCAAATTTACCGCCGCTCGGCGCAGTTCTTCTGGCTGCGCGGACAGCCCGAACTGGCCGCCGACTACGCCCGCCGCACCCTGCGCGCTGCCGAAGAGTTGAACAGCACCGAACTGCTTTTCTCCTCGCTGCGAATGCTCGGGCGCGTCAGCATTGCCTTGGCGGCCTTCGATGACGCCATCGCCTACCTGCTGCGCTACGTCAACCTGATCGAAGAGATGAGCGCCAGCGGCAAAACCGCCGGTTTGCCCGATGACCTGCCGATCGTGCTCGGCTACCTTGGTGTGGCCTACACCCGCGTTGGCGCCTGGGAACGGGCATTGTCCTGTGCCCGGCGCGGACTGGCGCTTGCTGAACAGCGTTCGGTAGATGGCATGTTAACATCCACCGTCATTTTTGCGCGGATGCAGCTGGCCATGGTTCACACCGGCCTGTACGAGTGGGAAAACTGTCTCGCCATGATCGAGGCCGTTCCCAACCCGGCTGAACTGGCCGAAATCACCCCGGCCATCTACATGGTACTCAGCCTGCGTGGATACGCCCTGTGCAATCATGGGCAGACCAGGGAAGGCATCGCCAGCCTGGAACGCGCCGTGGATTGGGCCACTCGCAACGGCTACCGGGTTTTCAACTACATTCCGCGCCTGTTCCTGGCGAAAGGCTTCTTACTCGATGGGCAGGTGGAGCGCGCCGAAAAGGAAGCTGCCCAGGCCCTGGAAGATGCCCGCAAAGGCGGCAATCGCTGGGCCGAAGGGATCGGTGAACAGCTCATGGCCGAAATCGGCACGCACCAGACCTCCCCAAAATGGTCACAGGTTGAAGCACACCTGATCCAATCGATGCAAATGCTGCGCGCCGTGCGCGCCCGCCCCGACCTGGCCCGAACGTATCTCTCGCTGCGACGTTTATACGACCGCGCCGGGCAAATGGCCTGGGCCGTAGATTGTCACTTCCGCGCCACCACTATATTTGAAGAACTGGGCATGACCGACGAACTGCGCAAAGCCCAAGGCCAGGCCGGCAGCAGCAAACGCGGCACCGTCGTCATCCCAGATGTACCGCTCAAAGGGCCAAATGTGCCCATCGAGGCAGGATGACGTGCTGTAAAACAAATCCATAGATTGGTTTTAGAGGCAACCACCAACCCCTGGCTAAGATTAGAATATAATACTCCCTATGATCGAAGAATCATCCGAACCACTTCCGCAACCCCAACCTGTCGAGCGCAAACGCAGCGCCGCCCAGCCGCGCATCCTCCAGAACACCCTGGCCGTAGCCATCCTCGTCGCCACCCTGTTCACCGCATGGACACCCGCCGGGATCTTCTCCAACGGCTTCGGCGATCAACTGGCCGTTTTGCTCACCGCCCAGCCCGATACAGTCATCATCGCCGGGACGCCGCGCCCCAACATCCGCATAGGCATCGTTTCGGGGCATTGGGGCAACGATTCAGGCGCAGTCTGTCCCAACGGCACCACCGAAGCCGATGTAAATCTCAAAATCGCCACCCTCACCCAACAAAAACTCACCGCCCTGGGTTTTGAAACCGACCTGTTGGAAGAATTCGACACCCGCCTCAAAGGCTACCAGGCCACCGCGCTCGTTTCCATCCACAACGACTCATGCGACTACGTCAACGACCAGGCCACCGGCTTCAAAGTCGCGGCCGCCATGAGCACCCGCGACGCCAACCTTGCCAGCCGCCTGGCCTCCTGCCTGCGCGACCGCTACCAGCGCATGACCGGCCTGCCCATGCACAACAGCGTCACCAATGACATGACCCTCTACCACGCCTTCGATGAAATCAGCTCCGACACCACCGCCGCCATCATCGAAACCGGCTTCCTCAACCTCGATTACCAGATTCTCACTGAAAAACCGGATGAAATCTCCACCGGCATCGTTAATGGTATCCTTTGCTACATCAACAATGAAAATATAGCCCCCGCCCCATGAACCCCAACCACATATCCGCATATCGCGCCCTCGAAATCGCCCAAAAAGCCCTGCGCACAGGCGATCGATCCACGGCCCGCCACTACGCTGTCCAGGCTGCCCATCTGGCCCCAGACATGGAAGAAACCTGGCTGATGATGGCCGCCCTGGCCGCCCCGCGCGCCAGCGTTGCCTACCTGCAAAAAGCCCTGGAAATCAACCCCAACAGCGAACGCGCCCGCAAAGGCATGATCTGGGCCGTCAAACGCCTGCGCGAACAACAAGCCCGCCCCGCCCCCGCCAAACCGACCGCCAGCCCGCAAAGCGCCCCAGAAACACAACCCACCGCCGCAAAATCACCGGCCCGCCAGCGCCTTCCCATCCTCCCCATCCTGCTTATCATCCTCTGCATCGTCGGAGCCATGGCCACCTGGGCCAGCGTCGCCCCCGCCAGCGCCCTGCTCACCAGCCTCTTCAACAACCCCAAACCTACCGCCCCGGTCAACGTCATCGTCATCGTCCCCAACCCCACCGAAACACCCCTCCCCACCCATACCGCCAACCCCACCGTCACCGATACAACCCAACCCCCCAGCCCGGTTCCAACCCAAACATTGGCGCCAACCGAAACCGCGCTCCCCACCGAAACAGCCACATTCCAGCCATTACCCACCTTCACACCACTCCCCACCAGCACCCCATTCCCCACCGAGACACCCCCATTCACAGCAACCCCCGCTGAACTGCCCACCCTGGCCATCTCCTTCCCGCCCACCGAAGAAGCCACCCCCACCGCCGCCCCCTACGCCCCCGGCTCCGCCATTCGCCCCAGCGGCGTCGCCGCCGATGAAAACTGGATCGATGTCGATCTCAGCCACCAATCCGTCTACGCCTACACTGGCGACACCCTGATCAACTCCTTCACCGTATCCACCGGCACCTCCCAATACCCCACCGTCACCGGCCAATACCGCGTATACTGGAAGCTACGCTACAAAGACATGTCTGGCCCTGGCTACTACCTGCCCGATGTACCCTTCACCATGTTCTTCTACCAAGGCTACGCCATCCACGGCACCTACTGGCACAACAACTTCGGCACCCCCATGAGCCACGGCTGCGTCAACATGTCCATCCCCGACTCAGAGTGGATCTACAACTTCTCCCAGGTGGGCACACTCATCAACGTGCATTATTAAGCGGATGCCCACACCCGCACAACACCCGCCAAACTGGCAAAATCCACCCCCGGCATTTCCGGCCACCAAGCCGATTTTTACCGCCCTGACAACCTTATCCCGTTACCCCAACCGACCATAATCTTCTGGAGCCCCAAAATGAACCCCATCTTCCAATCAGATCAATACCTGCTCAAGCGCCAAGCCATCGCCCTCACCGGCAAACTGCGCTTCTACAGCCCCAGCGGCGACTTACTGCTCTTCTGCGAACAAAAAATGTTCAAACTACGCGAAGACATCCGCCTGTATGCCGACGAACAAAAAACCCGCGAAGTTCTCGCCATCAAAGCCCGCCAAATCGTTGATTTCTCTGCCGCCTACGATGTAGTCGATAGCGCCACCGGCCAAAAAATCGGCACACTACGTCGCAAAGGCCTCAAATCCATCCTGCGCGATGAATGGGACGTGCTTGACGCCAGCGACAACATCATCGGCTCACTCTTCGAAGACAACATGGGCCTGGCCATGCTGCGCCGCCTCATCGTTGGCGCACTCCTGCCCCAAAACTACGACATGACCATCAACAACGAGCGCGTAGCAGACCTGAAACAACGCTTCAACCTGTTCCGTTACGAAATGGACATCGACTTCAGCTACGACACCACCCGCAAACTTGATCATCGACTTGGCCTGGCCGCCGCCACCCTGCTTGCCATCGTTGAGGGACGGCAGGATTAAATGGCCCGCAACGCCCTCTTCGCTGGTTTAGTGATTGACGAATTCGACCGCCCGGCAGAAGTCGGCTTCGTAGGGCAGGATGCCTGCTACGTCATTAATGATTCCGGATTCCGGGTACACATCCCCGCCGAGCAAATCGACCGGCAAGTACTGCAAGAAATCAAAAGCCTGATCGCCGGACATGAAAACATCCTGAGCGAACAAGCCGCCAAAATGCTTGGCTCCACCGACCCTTTCAGCAAAGCCATCATCGAAAACCAGCTTAAAAACATCGACAAACAGTTTGAAATGCTCTTCCAGCTTGGCATCCCCGAAGAAATGCGCGCCTACCTGGGCATGACCGGCTTCAAAGTCGTTATCAACCTGCATGGCGAAGTGTTGGAAGTCCGCCAGGCCAGCGCAGCGGCAGATGATGACGGAGAGGATGAGTAGCATGGACCCAGATACTCCCAAACCCACAGTCATCTACAATCCGGATGATTCCCGCTTCGAAATCCACATCGACAACTACACCGCCGTGCTGGATTACAGCCTGCACGGAAGCACCATGCTGATGACTCACACCGTCGTTCCATCCGAACTGGGCGGGCGTGGCCTGGGCGGCCTGCTGGCCCAAGCTGGCCTCGACTATGCGCGCGAAAAAGGTTACAAAGTGGAACCATTGTGCTCATTTGTGGCGGCTTACATTCGCAAAAACCCCCAGTACCAGGATCTGCTCTAATTTTGCGTTAAAGCTTTTGAGCCCAACGTCACGAGACGTTGGGCTCTGTCGTTTAATACTTCAACTCGATAATATCTGAATCGGCCAGCATCAGATCAATGAACTTATTGTGGCGGGCCAGCCCGCCGCGCAATTCCCACTCGCCTTGCAACAATTTCTCGTCGATCTTCAATCGCCGCTTGCGGATGATGGACAACCCACTCAGGCGGATCATATTTTCAATTTTTTCGTATTTTTTTTCGGTGGGCGGGTAAATAATCTCATAAGTGCGAATATCACGCCCCATAATGTCAATTAACCTGTCGAGGCGGGCGAACAGCCACAGGACGGTAAAAACGATCGCCGCGGCAACCCCTGCCAGCTCAAATTCCCCCAGCCCAACGGCCATACCCAACGCCGCCGCCACCCAGATCGACGAGGCGGTGGTCAGCCCTTTGATTTTCCCTTCCGAAAGCAGGATGGCCCCCGCGCCCAGGAAGCCAATGCCGGTGACGATGTTGGCCGCCACCCGGTCTGATGCGCCAAATTTGAGCGATACCATGGTGAACAAAGTCGAGCCAACTGTGATGAGGGTGATGGTACGCAAGCCGGCGGCCTTGGCGTGCATCTCACGTTCAAAACCAATCACGCCACCAATCAACACGGCAAACAGCAATTTAATGATTTCGGTTTCTGGGATCGACATGGGTCACTTCCTGTGAATGCACTGTGGCAGGTTGGCAAGCAGCCTGCCTGGTTATGATTTGAGCGTGAAATAGAAGGTAGCGCCCTGGACAGGTGTGGACTCGGCCCAAATGCGGCCAGCGTGGCGGCTGATGATGCGCCGGACATTGCATCGGCGCAGGCAAAGGTTTCCAGGTTTTGCCCGCCTGGTCGAGATCATCGCTAAAAAAAGCTGGTTACCGTGTCCTGGAAAATGAAATTATGGTCGAAACCGCCAAAAACCAAAATCGCCGTCCCGAGGCTGATATGCAATGCATTCAGGATGCGCGCGCGACGGTTTTTCTCTTCTTCGCCAGGGAAAATGGGCGGGGCAAGCCATTTTCTGACAAGTTCGAACATAAGCTCCCTGAAAAGGGTAATTTGGGATGGATTTGTTTCATGTAACAATAGATTTGCAGGTTAACAGGGATTATATGCCAAAGTCGGGTGGATGGCGCAATCGCAGCATCCCCCATAAAGTCTAAGAACACCTTTTTCAAGTAGACTGGCAGGGCTGTCAGCCCAAAATAAACGCTGGCGCACCAGTTGAGATGCGCCAGCGTTATGATTTTCGAGAAACGCGCGGGGTTTAAATTACGCCAAGCTTTTTGCCAACGGTTTGGAAGGCTTCCAGGCCCTTATCCAGGTCGTCGATGGCGTGGGCCGCCGAAATCATCACACGAATGCGGGCTTTGCCCTGAGGGACGGTGGGGAAGCCCAACGCCATGGCAAAAACGCCCACATCGAACAATTCGCGGCTGAACTGCTGAGCCAGCGGGGCTTCGCCGAGCATGACCGGGGTAATGGGGGTTTCACTGACACCGGTGTTGAATCCCAGGGTTTTCATCTCAGCTTTGAAGTATTTGGCATTGCTCCAAAGTTTATCCACCAGTTGGGTGGAATCTTCGAGCAGATCAATCGCCGCGAGGCAGGCCGCGGCATCTGGCACGGTGACAGCCGATGAGAACAGGAAAGGCCGTCCGCGCTGGCGCAGCCACTCGATAATGGTGGCGTTGCCAGCCACGACTCCGCCCACCACGCCAAAAGCCTTCGACATGGTGCCCACTTCCACATCCACTTTGCCATGCAGGCCAAAATGATCAACGATGCCGCGACCACCATTGCCAAGTACGCCTTCGCCGTGCGCATCATCCACCATCAAAAGGATGTCATACTTTTTCGCCACTTCGTAAATGTCGGGCAGCGGGGCGATATCGCCATCCATGCTGAAGACGCCATCCGTCACGATCAACGCCCGGCGGAACTGCGACAGGTTGGCCTTGATCTGCTCATCCAGCGATTTGGGGTCGTTGTGTTCGTAAGCAATGATTTTCGCGCCCGAAAGGCGGCAGCCATCGATGATGCTGGCGTGGTTGAGCCGGTCTGAGAAAATGACATCTTCCTTGCCGACCAACACGGGGATGGTCGCCAAATTGGCAGTGAAGCCGCTCTGGAAGGTGATGGCCGCTTCGACGCCTTTGAACGCCGCCAGGCGCTTTTCCAGCTCGATATGCAGGTTCATCGTCCCGGCAATGGAGCGCACAGCCGCCGGGCCAACACCCATAGCCTGGGTGGCTTTTTGGGCAGCAGCAACAATGTCGGGATGGTTGGCCAGGCCAAGGTAGTTGTTGGAGCAAAAGTTGAGAACTTTCTTGCCATCTACCGTCAGCCAGGCCCCCTGCGGCGACTCGATGGTGCGTATGCGGTTATACAGCCCGGCCTGTTTCAGACCGTCGATTTCTTGCTGGATCCAATCGATTTTTGACATGGTAAACTCCGGAAAAATAGTGAATGGTGAATTACCGTACAAATTTATTATAGCGAGGGAAACAAAAAATGGCTGTCACAATTTATAGGTGACAACCGGTCAGTTTGCACAAAAAACCGGGGCAGGCCGCTGGGTCTGCCCCGGTTGAGGGTACTGGGTTACTCGTTGCTCTTACCAGAGATGAAATCTTCGGTCTTCTGACGGCAAATATCGTCGCGGAATTGCTTGGGAGGGGTCTTGAAGAAGTAGGATGATGGGCCAATGATCGGGCCGCTGAGTTTGCGGTCGAGCGCGATCTTGGCGCAGCGAACCGCGTCGATGATGACACCAGCACTATTGGGGCTGTCCCATACTTCCAGCTTGGCTTCCAGGTTGAGCGGCACATTGCCAAAGGTGGTGCCTTCCATGCGGATGTAGCACCACTTGCGATCGGTCAACCACGGCACATAGTCTGATGGGCCGACGTGGATGTTATCTGGATCAAGCTGGTAGGGAATCATGCTGGTGACAGCGCCAGTCTTGGAGATTTTCTTGCTTTCCAGGCGTTCGCGCTCGAGCATGTTCATAAAATCGGTGTTGCCGCCAAAGTTGAGCTGGTAGGTGCGATCGATCTGCACACCGCGATCCACAAACAGGCTGGTGATGACACGATGCAGGATCGTCGCGCCAACCTGGCTTTTGATGTCGTCGCCCAAAATCGGCAGCCCGGCATCTTTGAAGCGCTTGCCCCAGTATTCTGACGAGGCGATGAAGACCGGGATGGCATTAACAAAGGCGCAGCCGGCCTCAATGACCTGTTCGGCGTACCATTTGGTAGCCATCTCAGAACCGACCGGCAGATAGCTGACAACCACATCGGTTTTAGAGTCTTTGAGCAGCTTGACAATATCGGCAGTTGGGCCAGGGGCCTTGGTAATCACCTGCGAAAGGTACTTGCCGAGGCCATCGTGGGTCATCCCGCGCACAACCGGCGCATTCAGGTTGGGGACATCGGTGAACTTGTAGGTATTGTTAGGTTCAGCAAAAATCGCCTCACTCAGATCCTTGCCAACCTTGGTCACGTTAATATCGATACCGAGGGTGAATTCGATATCGCTGATGTGGTATCCGCCCAGGTTGACGTGCATCAAACCGGGGACAGTATCCGTATCGGCAGCATTTTTATAGAACTCAATGCCCTGAACAAGCGATGAAGCGCAGTTGCCTACACCAATAATCGCTACTCGTACTTTTTTCTTAGTCATGCAGTTGGTCTCCTTGCGAAAATTTGGTTTTTTTACAGCCTGTCTGTATCAGCAGGCCGGAGAAAATTGCCTGTGCTATAATAAATTCAGCCTGTGGCAGCGGTTCCAACCGCTGGAACACTCCTCATTCGGGATAGTTTCACCAATCTGAGTTTACCACTTCACCAATGATATGAAAACGCGTGATGACCGCTTCAAACGATTGATCGATGCCAATCGCCAATTAAGTCTTGCCCGTGATACCTCAGAGTACCTGGATATTGTTATCATGGCTGCAGCTGAACTCACCAACTCAGAGGCGGCCTCTATCTTCGAGTTGGATGAAAACGCCGGGGTACTGCATTTTCTGGCTATGGCAGGGCTGGATCACAAAGCCCTTGAGGCGCTTGAACCCATCGCAGTACCAATAGAAGGCAGCGTGGCCGGTGAGGCCATTAGACGCAACCAGGCCATCAACCTGCGCGATGTGCGTGACATCCCCTACCACTTCAAACAAGCTGACCAGATCAGCGGATACCAGACCCGCTCCATTCTGGCCATGCCCATCATCTTCCAGGGGCAAATACTGGGCGTCATCGAAGTGCTGAACAAGCCCGCGGGAACTGATTATAACGAAGATGACATCACAATTCTAGAGACACTTTCCGTCCAGGCAGCAGTTGCCATTCAAAATGTACACCTGCAAAAAGCCCTCGACCAGACCCGCGAAGACGCCGAGCGCCTGACGCGCATGAAAACCGAATTCATCGCCATCACCTCCCACGAACTGCGCACCCCCCTTGGGCTAATTCTCGGCCATTCCACCTTCCTGCGCGAACTGATCGACCCAGAACAACGGGAATTCATCGATACCATCATCCGCAACGCCATGAAACTCAAAGGGATCATCGAAAGCATGACCAACGCCGACAACTTCCAGAGCGGCATGGCGGTCGTGCGGCGGCGAACAGTCTCAGCCAAACGCATCATCAAAGATGTCATCGCCCAAAACCAGCAGGAAGCGCAGGAAAAAAACATCCAGCTTGTGCCAACCCTGCCGCAGCGCGATGACCTGGAGCTGGAAGGGGATGCCGAAAAAATCGGCATAGCCATCTCACAACTGGTCAAAAACGCCATCACCTTCACCAACCCCGGTGGGCACGTTTTCATCAACGCCGAAAAACTGCCTGGCTACATCAAAATCACCGTCATCGACAACGGCATCGGCATCCCGCCCAAAGACCTGCCACACATCTTCGAGCGCTTCTTCCAGGTAGAATCGCATCTCACCCGCAAACATGGCGGCATGGGGCTGGGGCTTTCTGTGGCCCAAATGATGGTTGAAATGCACGGCGGCCGCATCAGCGCCGAAAGTGTGATGGGCAAAGGCAGCAGCTTCACCATCATGCTCCCACTCGATTCAACCCAGGCCGAAGCCGCCGGGAAAGTTTTCACATCCTAAACCATGCCCCCAACCCCACAGCTTGTCATCGCCGGGCAACTTCGCCGCCAATACCTCCTGCCGCCCGGCGGGCGTCCACTCATCGACGCTCCCGGCGGCAATTTGCTTTATGCCGCATCCGGCGCGCGCGTCTGGGCCGATAGCGTCAGCCTGCTGGCCCGCGTTGGCGAAGATTACCCCCACGGCTGGCTGCGACAATTCCAACAGGCCGGGCTGGATACCAGCGGCATCAAAATCCTGCCAGAAGCCCTCGACCTGCGCTCCTTCACCGCCTACACCGATCTCCAGACCGCCCAACGCACCAACCCCGTCTCACATTTTGCGCGGCTGGGGCTGCCCTTCCCCAAACTCCTGCTGGGCTACCACCCCCCCGAAGACAAACCCGCCAGCCGCAACCGCACCAACCCCGATTCCCCACGCCTGTCCGAAATCCCAGCATCCTATCGCGAAGTCAAAGCCGCCCACCTGTGCCCGCTCGACCTGGTAACGCACACCCAACTCGCCCCCGAATTCCGCCAGGGCGGCATGGGATTCGTCACCATCGACCCGCACCCATCATACATGAACAACATCTACATTAACAACCTGCGCTCCCTGCTACAAGGCGTTACCGCCTTCTGCCCATCCGAAGAAGAACTCCGCACCCTTTTCTGGGGCCGCACAGATGATATCTGGCAAATGGCCGACATACTGGCCTCCTTCGGATGCGACATCATTGTCATCAAACGCGGCGCGCGCGGCCAATACATGTTCGACAACCACACCGGCACACGCTGGGAAGTTCCCGCCTACCCCGCCAGCGTCACCGACCTCACCGGGGCTGGTGACGCCTTTTGCGGCGGCTTCCTGGCCGGCTACCTCACCAGCCGCGATCCCCTCCAGGCCACCCTGCAAGGCAACATCGCCGCATCCTTCGCCATCGAAGGCAGCGGCGCATTTTACGCCCTCGAAGCCATGCCCGGCCTGGCCCAGG
This sequence comes from uncultured Anaerolineae bacterium, assembly GCA_903822545.1. Taxonomy (GTDB): domain Bacteria; phylum Chloroflexota; class Anaerolineae; order Anaerolineales; family Villigracilaceae; genus CAIJPN01. The sequence goes on from CAIJPN010000121.1 coordinate 93,179, forward strand.
CACGCCTGCACTCCCTCGCCAACATCGTGAGACGAATCTAATGCCAATCCAATCCGTTATCGAACTCGCCATCAGCATCCAACAAATCCCCGCGCCCACCTTCGAAGAAGCAGCCCGCGCCCAATTCATTTTGGAGATGTTCCAACAGGAAGCTTTACTCGACCCCCAGGTGGATTCTGCCGGGAATGTACTGGCGCGCCTGCCGGGGCAGGGAAAAGCCCCGCCCCTGATCGTCTCCGCCCATCTCGACACAGTTTTCCCCGCTGAAACCGATCTCACCATCCGGCGCGAACCGGGCCGCATCTACGGCCCCGGCCTGGGAGACAACTCCCTGGGCGTCGCCGGGCTGTTTGGCCTGCTGTGGAACCTGCGCGAGCAACAAATCCGACTCCCCGGCGATCTCTGGCTGGTTGCCAACACCGGCGAAGAAGGGCTGGGCGACCTGAAAGGCATGAAAGCAATCTGCGAACGTTTTGGGCCAAACGTGCTGGCCTACCTGGTACTCGAAGGCATGGCCTACGGACACATCTACCACAAAGCCATCGGCGTACGCCGCTACAAGATCACAGCCCACACCGGCGGCGGCCACTCGTGGACAGATTATGGCCGCCCATCCGCCATTCACGAACTCTCACAACTCATCACCCAACTCTCACACCTGAAACTACCGGGCACACCGCGTACCACCATCAACGTTGGGCGCATGTCGGGCGGCACATCCATCAACACCATCGCCGCCCTGGCCTGGATGGAACTGGACCTGCGCTCTGAAAGCACCGAAATCCTGACGCACCTGGCACAAGATGTGGAAAAAATTATCGAGGCAGCCGCCCGGCCCGGCATCAGCTTCCAGGTAGAAATCATCGGCCAGCGCCCTGCCGGGGAAATCGCCATCAGCCACCCCATCCTCCAGGCTGCCCAAAAAACCCTTTATACCCAGGGAATAGAACCGGGTTTGACATCTGGCTCCACCGATGCAAACATCCCCTTCAGCCTGAGCTACCCCGCCTTGGTGCTTGGCCTGACCCACGGCGGCGGAGCACACACCATCCGCGAATATATCCAGACAGAACCAGTCGAAAATGGCATCCAGCAGCTGGTCGATTTCGCCAGAATTGCCTTTCTCACATAGCATTTGGCTAAAAAATTGCACATTCACCATTGAGACTGGGCTACACTGACAGGGCAAAAACAACCGCAAAATGCTGGAAAATCGCCATATTTACCAGTATAAGATAGAACTATGACAACAGTATTACATTTGTCATGATTGTTATGTGTATATTGGCATGCCAAGTTGCCTTAAATTAATGTATCATTAATCTTATAATATACATCGAGAAAGGAGATAGCCGAGAAGACCAGTCACCTTATCCGCTCATCTTTGTTCTTCACTACATCCAAGTTATATTGAAAAAGGAGAATGTAAAAATGCGTAAGAAAATGTTGACACTTGCTGGGATTTTGCTGCTCCTGGCCGTTGTATTGACCGCTTGTGGTGCAGGACCTGCTGGCCCGGCAGGCCCTGCTGGCCCTGCCGGCCCTGCTGGCCCTGCTGGCCCTGCCGGCCCTGCTGGCGCCGATGGCAAGTCCGCTGAAACAGCCCAACTGAGCTGCTCCGAATGCCATAATGACACCCACTTGATTGCCAGTAAACAGGCTGCCTGGGAACTGGAAAAGCATGGTAACGGTGGCGCTATGGTTGAAGAATACAGCAACAAAAGCTGCGCTTTCTGCCATTCCGGCAACAGCTTCAGCGAAGGCATGGCCGCTGGCAAGAACTTCAGCCAGCTCGAAGCCGGCGCTACTGAACCTGCCCGCCAGGACTGCCGCGTCTGCCACCAGATCCACAAGACCTACACCGGCGCTGACTGGGCTCTCGTCAGCACTGCCCCGGTTGCCATGGTTGTCAATAAGACCACCTATGATGGCGGCACCGGCAACCTGTGCGTCAACTGCCACCAGGCCCGCCGCTACATGGCCAATTTCGCCGCCAAAGATTCTGCCGGCGCTGTTATCCCTGACAAGTACGCCCCCACCATCCGCTTCAATACCCACCTCAGCGACCAGGCCGACATCATGCTCGCCACGCTCGATGTGAATGCCGTCCTCGGTGTTGAAGGCAAACCGGGCGCGCACTACACCATGGTGGAAAACACCTGCGCGGGCTGCCACCTCGGCGAACACAACAACCACCTCTTTGAAGCTGAACTGGCTACTTGCCAAAAGTGCCATGCTGATGCCAAAAACCTTAACGTCAATGACTACAACTTCGAAGAACAGTTCAAGGCTCTGGAAGAAGCTCTGGTCGCCAAGGGCCTGCTGACTGCAAACGAAGATGGAACCTTCTCGATCGTTACCAAGAACGCCGATGGTTCCCCGGTCATTCTCGACCCGAAACCCGCTGCGGCGCTCTTTGTCCACGGCGCGATCGAAGAAGATGCCAGCGATGGCGCTCACAACCCGGCCTATGTGAAGGCCCTGATTGCAGCTGCTCTCGAAGCGCTGAAGTAACCTTCGCTAGCGAAACGTAATACCATTTGGGGCTGTCCACTGGTGGACAGCCCCATTTCTTTTTCCATGAAATCCCGCGATCACTGTAAAGCTGGAGCTCGCGCCGGACAGCGCAGACAGGGCGGAAAAGCACCTTATCCATGTACATCGCCTATGGTGGCGGCAGATTGGCAAGCCACCCAACGCTCATCGCGAGATGCACCAGATAATCGCGAAGATTCCCGGAAAACCAATCGTATTGAACTTCAAAAACCAACAACTTGGGTTAAACTAAAAAGTATCGCTCCACCATATCGAAAAACCTGTAATTTTTGAAGGTGTGTATGTTTTGGAAACGCCTGCTCTCGTTTTTTGCGCCATCTCCTGGGGCATTGACACTGCTCTGGGCAGCGCTGGTTATCTCATTGATTTTGAGCGCCACCGCTGTTGCCATCGCAGTGGATCAAGCCCAGCTGATGAACAGCAGCCTGGCCATCCTCAGTTTTTGCGCACTCCCCGCTGGGGGTGGGTTGCTTGCCATCGCCACATTCATCGAGCGCAAACCGGGCGCGCGGGTTTTCTTGTGGAGCGGCGTCAGCCTGATGATGGCTACTGCGATTGGGATATTTGCTTTGTTTGAAACCACAACCAGCGACGTTGAGGCCTCCCCACTTCCAGTTTTACTGTGCGCTTGCGGGCCGATCCTGCTCATCCCGGCTGGAATTCTGCTCTTTCTGGCGATCAGAGCATACCCGGCGTTCCGCCAAACCCTGCGCGCCGCCCGCGCACAGCGGATTTTTGAGATGATCCAGGCGCGTAGTGAAGTCAGGCTGGCAGCCTTATGCGCCGAATTGTCGCTGGACGTGCCGCAAACTCAAAAACTCATCCGCGCGCTGATTGCCGATGGGGAGTTGATGGCTTACCTGGATGAAGAAAACCAGCTGATTTACAGCGCCGCCGCGCTTGGAGAAAAGCAACGCCGCCTGCTGGCCATGGTCAAAGCCAAAGGCCGCGCACAGATCGATGAACTAGCGGCAGAACTCAAAGTTCGACGTGAACTGGTGCGCCAGTGGACGTATGCGCTGGCAGGCCGGCGACAACTGCACGGGTTTGTCGATTGGGCCGGAGGCAGCATCTATTCACAGGATGTTGAAAAACTCATCGCCCAGAACCAATGTCCGCATTGCGGCGGGCGGCTGGAAGTGGCCGGGAAAGGCCTGATCCAGTGCCAGCACTGCGGGGTGGAGGTTTTCCAATGAACCAGCCAGCCTCCAATTGGACGCGCCTCCTGCGCCTGTTCCAGCCCGCCACCCACACCACGAAATTCCTGGGCCTGGCCTTGCTCCTGCCCGCGATGATGACAGCCTGCCTGCTGGTTGTCATCCTATCTGCCGGGCCAAGCAAAAGCGGGACAAGCAACCTTGAAGCCTTGCTGCTGGCAATAGGATTTTTCATACTTCCATTGATTGCCCTGCTGCTGGGAATTGCCGCCCTGCGTGAGCCGCGTTACCCGCCCCGGGCAGTGCTCTGGCTGGCAGCGACCCTGCTCGTTTTCACTGGCGGCAGCCTGGTCTCCTTCCTGATGTTCATCGACCCCCAAATGGAGCCGCTCACCGCCATCGTTTTCATGCTGATCGTCATCTTACCGGCGGCATTGTTGGTTTCCCTGCCCGCAATTTACAGCGGCGCCAAAACACTGCCAGAACTGCGAGCGACCCTGATCGCGGCTGCCGGGGAGCGGGCGCTGGCCTACATCGCTGCGCGCGGTATGATCAGCCTGGCCGAACTATCGATGCTGGTAGATGTATCCCAGAATGAAATCGACAACCTGGTGGATGAGCTGCTGCGCTCCGGCCAGCTGGCCGGGATGCTGGATACCACCAGCGGGCAGGTTTTCACCGCCGCTTACCTGGCCGAGCAACAGCGCCAGCTGCTTGAATGGGTCAACCTGCGCGGGAATATTCGCATCGAAGAACTGGCGCGGCTGCTCAAAACCACCCCGCCCACTGTTTCAGATTGGATCTACCAGCTTGTCCAGCGCGGACAGTTCAACGGCTACATCAACTGGGGCAAGGGCCTGGTATACGCCGCCAGCGCCCGCAAAATCGGCGCAAACAGCCAATGCCCAGAATGCGGCGGCGCGCTGGCCCCCGCGGGCGGACAAAAAATCATCTGCCTGCACTGCGGCACCGAGATGTGGGAGAAAGCCTGAACCTGGGGATTGGGGAAAACCCCGCCCAACGATATCACCGTGAGCATGATCACCCCCCACCAACGCGAGACTACTTTCCCTGCATTTTCCGGTAGGCCAGCGGCGTCATGCCGGTTTCCTGGTGGAAAACCCGGCTGAAGTAATTGACATCCGAAAAACCGCAGGCCAGCGCAATTGCCGTAACGCTTTGCTGAGAACCTGCCAGCCGCGCCTGGGCCTGGTGCACCCGATAGCGGTTCAGGTAAGCCATCGGCGAAAGGCCAGTTTCCTGGCGAAAGCAGCGCGCCAGGTGACCATCACTGGCATTGACGTGGCGAGCCAATCCCTCGCGCGTGATTTGGGCGGCATAATGCTGGTGAATGTAAGCCATAGCCTTGCGCGCCAGCCGCTGCGAGTCACTGCCCAAACGCGGGTTGCGCCCCAGCACGGCCTCGATGTGTGCCAGCATCTCCGAAGCAGCGTACAGCCCCTTGCCCATCACCATCGCCACACCCTGATTCAGGCGCGCCATATCGGCCTCGGTCAGGCTCTTGGATGTCAGCACAATCACAGCCGTATCGCGCGTCTTATCCCACTCGCGCATCTGGGCCAGCACGCCAAAACCGTCCACTTCTGGCATCATCAGATCGAGCAGTACCAGTTGGACGGGCGTTTTTGCCAGGATCTCCAGCGCAGCGCGCCCATCGGAGGCTTTTAGCACACGGTGACGGGGGAATTGATCCTGGATCAACTGCGAATTCATCTCAAGCATCCCAGGATCATCATCCACAATGAGAATTGTGCGCTCTCCGCCCTGCAGCTTGCCCACCCAGCCCTGGCGTTTCAGCGCCTGGATCAAATCCCCGGCCCCGACGGGCTTCATCAGGTAATCAAGCGCCAGCATCGAACCGCTTTCACCCTCCAGCGAGTAGAACAGCACCGGGATGTTGGCCGTGTGTGGGTTACCCTTGAGCACCTTGAGCAATTCCCAGCCATACTGGGCTGCCAAAGTCTCATCCAACACTACCGCGCCGGGCGGCGAGACCAGCACAGACGAAAGCCAGTCGGGATTTTCATCCACAGATTGTTGTAGCGCTGCAAAACCAGCCCGTTCCAGCCGGGCGCGGATGGGATCATCGGAACCTGGCCTGGATGTGAGAATCAGCACCGAGCCGGAACGTGGATTGGGGGCGGAGGCTTCAGCGGAATCCAGCACCGGCAGCCGGAAAAAGAACATCGACCCCGAACCTTCCTCACCGCTCGACGAGACTCCCACTTCCCCATTATGCAGTTCCACCAAACGTTTACAGATGGCCAACCCCAACCCCAGGCCACCGTAGCCCCGGGCAGCGGTGCGCTCCGACTGGCGGAATTCATCAAAAATCCAGGGCTGCTCCTCAGGGGCAATGCCCAGGCCGGTATCCTGCACCGAAACCGAAAGCCAGGGGCCATCGCTGGCAATCCGCAGGGCCACATGACCTTTGGAGGTGAATTTGATAGCGTTGCTGACCAGGTTGAGCGTGATCTGTTGCAGCCGGGTACGATCGCCCCAGATGCGCGGCAACCCGGCAGGAAGCTCGGCCTGCCAGGCCAGCCCTTTTTCGGCGGCCATCTGGCGGCCGGTTTCGGCCACCATTTGCAGGGCTTCAGGAAGATCGAGCGGTTCACAGGTCAGGCGCAATTGCCCGGCATCGCTGGAGGCCAGGTCGAGCACATCGCGGATTAGCCGCCCGAGGTGCTGGGCGCTGGTGTGGATGTGCCCGGCAAAACGCGCCGCATCCGCGCCGGGGTTGTTGAGCAGCATTTCGCTCCAGCCGACGATTAGATTGAGCGGTGTGCGCAGTTCGTGGCTGACGGTGGAGAGGAAACGGCTTTTCAGGCGGTTGGCTTCCTCGGCCAGCTGGCGGCCCTCGGCGGCCTCGCGGTACAGGCGGATACTTTCCAGCGTGGAGGCTACCTGCCGGGCCACCGCCAGGCACGGGTACAGGTCGGCAGCGTCGAAGGCGATGAAACCAGCCGGTTGTTTTTGCACCACAAGCGGCAGCAGGGCCAGTTGCCAGGGCGGGGTATCATCATATAGATTGGCGGGCGGGAAGCTGCGGGTGGGGAAACGTCGCGTGGCAGCTTCCGATCCAGGGAAAACGCTCCAGGCCACCGGGTCATCCGAAGCCGGTTCAAACAGAACCAGTTTGGCGTGGCGAATCCCTAAATTCTGCACAAAACGGTCGAGGATGCTTTGCAACGGGGCCAATTCCACCGCTTCGCTCAGGTCGGCAGACATCAGGCTGAGCTGCTGGGTGGCTACATTCTGGCGGGCAAAATAACGCAAAAGCTGGCGCTGGGCGCACTCGCTGATGGCCATGCGCGCCTGGTCGAGCCATTCCAACACCTGTTCACGCGCGGGGCTGGTTGCATCCAGCATCAACCAGCGGTGGCGCAGCAGGTGAATGGCAGCCTGCCAGGCGTGGGCATCTTCATCGAGCGTTTCGAGATGATCAAGGATGGCTTTTAGCGCCACCTGGAAGGGAGCCCCGTCTGATTGGGCGATGCTGGCGCTGAAACCATCTACCAACCTGGCAACAAGCGCGCGAATCGCTTCCAGGTGCAACTGCCCCACCTGGGCAAAAACCGCCGCGCTGATGCTATCTACCGTATCTGCGATTTTCTCCCCATCTGGAAGTGCCCCCGGCGCAAGCAAATTGGGCTGGCAGCCACAAGAGCCGCGGATAACCAGTTGCGATGGCACTCGCAGGATTGTCTGCTCGCTGGCCTGGCCCGCTAAACGTTCCAGCATCAATTCCAGCGATTGCCAGCCAATCTCATAAGCCGGTTGGTTGACAGTGGTCAGCGGCGGCGACTGGTTGCGCGCCTCGAAGCGGTTATCAAAGCCGATCACGGCCACATCCTGCGGGATGCGCTTCCCGGCTTCGCGCAGGGCTTGCATCGCGCCCACCGCCGATTCATCATTGCAGGCCAGCACGGCGCTAAAATCTGCGCCGCTGTCCAGGATCTGGCGCATGGCAGCGTACCCGCCAGGGGTGGTGAAATGCCCGTAGGCCAGCAGGCGCAGATCGGCAGGCAGGTTGTGGGCCTGGTTGAACGCGAGGAAAGCCTGCAAACGCTCCAGCCCATCCCCGGCTCGTTCTTCTTCCGCGCCGATGAAGGCGATGCGTTCGTGCCCGTGGGTTTTCAGGTGCTCCAGCGCAGCGCGAATGCCCCCGGCATTATCCACACAGACGGCTGGGCCCACATCCGCAGTGGATGCGAAAACCAGCGGATGCCCGCCCCGCTGCATTTCTCCGATGCAATCGGCCTGGATTGCATCGGAGAAATTGGGAGCAATGACAATCAACCCATCAGTGTTCCACGCCCCGACCGGCAGGAAATCCACATCTGGGGCGGCCACCGGCCAGGCAGCGCGGATTCCGCTAGAGAAATCGGAAACCACCCCGCAGGCCATTAAGATGTTGACTTCCCGCGCCCGGGCAGCATCGTAAATCCCATGCAAGATCGGGCTGAGCAGGGTGTTCAACGTCCCGGCATAAACCTGCCAGCTGGCCAGCACACCCACAATCGGGCGGCGATTGGTGATAGTGGGGAGAAAGGTCACATTTAAATTATACTTCCCGGGCTGATTAAATGTTCATTTTGTGCTAAAACCTTGAAGGCCATTGCGGTTCGTTTCTAAAATTTGTCCGATTCGCAAAAGGGGTACCAAAGAAGATACGATCTTGAGCTGGATGCGCGAAGCCGCTGAACATACCGATATGGTAAGCGCTGCATTGCTGAAAGATTTTCGTATCAAGCGCGGTCAACTGGAGTCTCAGTGGTTTCCAGTTTGGGATATTTCCTCGTTTACTGGCAACGCTGTGTATATGAGTTCAGGATTGGCAAGGGTTGGCTGTTTTGTGCGGATTCATGAGAAATACAACGCCGCCCTGGTGAATTTCCACCAGGGCGGCGTTGAAACCTGAGGGTGTTGGCTAAGCCTGCGCAGCGTGTTGGGCCGCCAGGTAGCCAAAGGTCATTGCCGGGCCGATGGTGGCTCCCGCGCCCGGATAGCTGTTTCCCATCACCGAGGCCATGCTGTTGCCGACGGCATACAATCCTGGGATCGTTGAACCATCTGGCCGTAGCACACAGGCCCATTCATCGGTAACCAGCCCGCCTTTGGTATCAAGATCGCCCGGCCACATTTTGATTGCATAAAATGGCGGGTTTTGGATGGCTGCCAGGTTGGGGTTGGGCTTTACTGTCGGGTCGCCGTAATAATTATCGTAGGCGCTTTCTCCGCGGTTAAAGTCGAGATCTTTGCCAGTTTGGGCAAACTGGTTAAACCGTTCCACTGTTTTTGCCAGGGTGGATTCATCTACCCCGATTTGGCGGGCCAGCGATGGAAGTGTGGCCGCCCGCTGGATATATCCATTTTGAAAATAGCGTTCCGGGATGGGCATTCCGGGGAAGAACAGCCCAAACAGGTATTTGTTTCGGTAGCGCTGGTCAAAGATAAAGTAGGCTGGAATGTGGGGCGCTGCTGGGGTGTGATTCTTATACACACGATGAATCACATCCACATACGGCGCAGATTCGTTTACAAAGCGCTGTCCTAGCCCGTTGACGATGATCCCGCCTGGGTAGCCGCGTTCGCCCACATGGAAAAAAGGTGCTTCATTGGGTGGGCGAGAAGATGGCCCCCACCAGGCATCATCCATCAGGTCTGTTGCTGCGCCCAGTTGGAGGCCTGCCCGGATGGCATCGCCTGTATTGCCTGTGCTGGCCACGGTCCATTCGGTGGAAGTCGGCGCTGGCAGGTATTGCTGTCGCATCTCAAGGTTGTGTGAAAACCCGCCCGCTGCCAGGACAACCCCTTTGCGAGCCAGGATACGCATGGGCTGGCCTTCCCGCTCGATCGCCGCGCCTACAACCCGACCGCCATTCACCACCAATTCCTGCAACGGTGACTTTAACCACAAAGGGATGTTGGCCTGTTGCATGGCGTAACGCAACCGTCCGCTCAGGGCCTGTCCCATTGTCAGGCAGCGCACCCCGGTCAGTGTATCCCTGATCCAGCGCGCGACAGCCTTGATGGAAGCTGATTTACCCTCCCAGGTGGATGTAAACATGCCGATTTTTTGATAATCGGAACCGGTGAAAGCCAGCCCGCCGGGGGCCTCTGCCATCGGTTTGCGCAAAAGGGCCAGATCAGGCCCCAGCTTTTTCCCGTCAAAAGGTAGCGGTTCCAGGCTGCGGCTGGCTGCAATCCCGCCGGGGCGTTCGGGGTAATAATCGGCATAACCGGGCATGCGCTGGAATTGGACACAGGTGTTATCTCGCAGCCATGCCACCATGCGCGGAGCGTGGGTCAGGTAGGTATCCTGCAATTTTTGGGGTACGCGATCCCCGACCGTGTTTTGCATGTAAAGCCGGGCGTTTTCAAAGGAATCTTCGACCCCATCCTGCGCCAGCAGGTGATGGGCAGGAATCCACAATGCGCCCCCAGAACGGGCGGTTGAGCCGCCAAAAAAACCTGTTTTTTCAATGACCAGCACCTCCAGCCCCAGTTTTTTGGCTACCAGCGCGGCAGTCATCCCGCCGCCGCCAGAACCTACTACGAGCAGATCCACTTCCTGATCCCATTGCGTATTCATTTGTGTCCCCTGCTTTTAATTTGACGGATCCAAAATGGCGATTTTGAAATAGCGCTGGCTGCGGTCTTCCATCATCTGCCATTTGGGGAAAAGTGTGGTCAACTGCGGCCAGTATTCAGCTTTTTCTTCGGCCGAAGCGATATGGGCCAGCATTGTTTTGATCTGTCCACGCGCATTTACCGTTACCCTGGGGTTGGACTGGATATTGAGCAGCCAGGCCGGGTCTCCGGCAGTTCCGGCGTTGGAGGCTACCAGCACGATCCGATCACCTGTCTGCAAATAATACAGCGGCTGTGTGCGTTCCTGCCCAGATTTTCGCCCAACCGTGGTCAGCAGGAGAACCGGCACACCCAGGAAGCTGTTGCCTATACGGCCTTTGCTGACCTTTAGCAGCCAGATATTGGTGGATGTGATTAATCCGCGCAGGAATTTTAGCAGTGCGATATGGTAAGGCGTGAACTGCCTGGCAGGGTCTTTACTCATGCTATTCCTTTTCGATTAGTTTAATTGTTGTGTGGAAAATGGATGTGTTTGCACACAGAGGGCTTACTCCAGTTGCCCGGATATTATAGTTCAGTGTCTCGGCCTCTCGGCAGTTCGATCTTCCCGATTGCCTGGGGCAACTATCCAGTCATCCGCTCCGCCCTCCCCTCGGGGGTTGAAAATGCCCTCCGAAAACGCTGCATGTGATTTGTGCGGCGGTTTCGGAGGGCAGGAGTTACAGATCTTTTGGTGGCTGGTGGGTAATAACGTTTTTTGCAGTTAGCTCAATACGGAATTCGGAGACAATCAGGGGTTGGATTCGCCGTAGAAACCTGGCCCAGCCGGGCCATTGTCGTTGTAGAAGGCAATGCTGCCATCATCCAACAAAATCCAATCGCCGTTGACCGGTTTGAATGTCGAGCACAGGTTTTCCCCGGCCACCCAACTATTTCCAGATGCCTGCCAGATTGTCGGGCAATAATTACGCACCGATGATAAGTCGATAATCAGCCCGGAAAATGGGAAACCGGCTACGCTGCCAACGGCAGTCATGCCAATATAACCGTACAAGCTTTGATTCGCAATACATTTCACTTCGTCGCGGTCGTTCAATCGGCAGGAAAGTGTGAATTTCTGGCCGTGAACCCAGACATAGCCGTTAAGTTCAGATGCCTTGAATTCGCCGCGCGGGATAAAAGTAAAAACCACTTCTTTGCCCTTGAGATTGGCGATGGTTGACAAACTCAACGAACGGTCAGCCGCCGCAAAAACCGGGGAAGCTGTGATCAGCAGGACGACAAGGATCAGCAAAGCTCGATATAAACCTTTTTTCATGAGAAACCCTTTCTGGATGTTTTGCTTTTGGCTTAGCCATGCCGGGGTTTGTTTCCCGGCATGGCTGGGAAAAGAGGATGTTTATGGAAGGTCGCGGGTCAGGCTGAAACCGTCGAACCAGGCTGTCCCACCCCACTTCTTGTAGATGATCAGATAACGGATGGAAGTATAGGCTGCCGGGGCGACGAAAGATTTGCTAACTTTCTGCCAGGTGTGCGTGCCAGTGTTGAAGTTGGCCGTTACGGTGCCAACGGTGGTGCTGCCATTCATGAAGATGACGCGCAGCGCATAGATGCCCGCAGTTGGAACGCGATCGGCTTTGCTCCAGGCGGTGAGCGTGAAGGCATCACCGGCTTTGCCGCTCTTTGAAACCACCTGCATAAGGGCTTTGTTCATGCCATTGCCGGTGAATTTCATCGAGTATTTGCCACCCTGGAAGGTGGATGCTACCAATCTGTCTGCGCCGCGGGTGATGTAGCTGGCACTCCAGTAGGCAGGCAGGTAGTATGAGCTGAGCATCTCAAAGTTGCCATTCCGGAGATATGACAGGTAGGATAGGTTCGCGCCACGCACATTGTCCAGTTTGAAGCTGCCAGCGCTGGTGGGGAATACGAAGCCGTAACCGCGCACCCGATTCAGCAGCGGGGCGATATTGCTGGCGGCTCCAGCAGGTTGGGTCGCGCTGGATTTGAAGCTGTCGAAGGGTAGCGTGACCAGTTTCCAACTGCTGGAGTCATCTACAAAGCTGGATTCAAAGCGTTGGGCATTGTCGGGGGCCTGATAGACGCGGACATAGTCCACAGTCATGCTTTGGGGGAAGGTGGTGCTGACATCGGGGTAGCCAGGCCATTTACCGCCGACTGCCACGTTCATGAGGATGAAGAAGGGTTTGTTGAAGACCCATTTGTCTGCCGGAACATCCGATTCGTTGGCAGTGAAGTAGTTGTAACCATCAAAGTACCAGCGGATTTGGGTGGGTTCCCATTCGATGGCGTAGGTATGGAAGTCATCGTGCAGGGTTTGGCTGGTTTCGTAGGGGCCGCTGCCAATGCCGGATACGCCGGAGTAGTCAGGGCCGTGGATGGTGCCGTATATCGTGCTCTGTTCACTGGCCTTGCCAATGTTTTCCATGATGTCGATTTCACCGGAGCCAGGCCATGGATTGGTTTCGATATCGCTGCCAAGCATCCAGAAGGCGGGCCAAACTCCCTGTCCATACGGGATTTTGATGCGGGCTTCGACGCGGCCATAGGTGAAGTCGATTTTGTCCTTGGTGATCAGGCGGGCCGATGTGTAAGCGCAGGGCTGGGTGCCGCTGCCGTTGGGGCCATAGGCGCATTCGAGGTCGGTGGTGCTGGTATCTTCGGGTTTGGCGGTGATGACCAGGTTGCCGCTGCCATCCAGCGCAGAGTTATCGGTGCTGGCGGTGTAATACTCATATTCATTGTTGCCCCAACCCTGGCCACCGATATCGTGATTCCAGTAAGTGGCATCGGGAGCCGTGCCAGCTGTGCCAGTGAATTCATCGCTCCAGGCTAGTGTCCAGCCGGTGGGGCCGGGATCGGCCTGCCCGTCAAGCAGTTTCACTTTAACGAGTTTGCCGCTGCTGCTACCTTTGTACCAGAAGCGCAGGGCGTTGTAGCCGGTCAAATCGCGGCTGGTGGAGAGCAAACGGGTGAAGCTGGCGCTGGCCGGGTAGCTGCCCGAGAGTACGTAGTTGGCCGGGTACTGACCGGGGATGGCGTTGGCTGAACCTGCCACGATCTCTTCCCAGGTGAGGTCAATGCTGCCAAACGGGTTGCTGACCAGGCGTGCTGCCGCCGGGAGGCCGTTTTCGAAATCATCGATGATGCTGGCGTCAATGGTATCAATGTTCTTGATGCCGAGGAATGCCCAGGTTTTGTAGCCAAGCACCGCGTTCGATGGGGCAGATAAGGTGACCTTGAAGTTCAGGGTTGCTTTAACTTTGCCATCATCAATGGTCTGGATGACAAGTGTCTTGGCAGTTTGGCCGGGAGCGAAGGTCAGCGTGCCGGTGGCATTGCTGGCGTTGTAGTTGATACCTGCCAGGGCAGTGTTGGGCGTGACCGCATAATCCACCGTCACGGTGGAGGCGGAAGCACCGTTGAGCATCACTTTAACGGTGATGGGCTGGCCTTCGTTTGCGCCGTAAGCATAAGCGGAGGATTCCACCCGTACTGTCAGTGGGTTGGCAGAAAGGTTGCCGTACAGGCTGTAATCGGCCAGGTAGGCGGTTTTTGCGCCCGTGCTGCCGGGCATGCCGAAGGCGTAGCCGGAAACCTGCGTCAGGTTCAGGCCATCATTCGGGGCGCCGTCCGGCTGGAAATCGGAATCTTTACGACGCTGGAAGGCTGAGAAGGGGATGCGGAAGAATTGCCAGCCGGTGTAATTATCCACAAAGCGGTAGTAATAGCGTTCCGCGGAATCGCCGGTGGAACCCAGGGCCTGGTTGTCAAAAATTTCGGTCTGGATGGTGCCGCCGGTGTTGTTGCCATACATCCAGAAGCTGATACCGTCATAGCGGCTCCAATCCTGGCTGACCCAGTCGTTGCCGCTTTCGAGGGCGTGGGTGAATCCGCCCCAACTGCCGATGTTGTAATCAATTTTCAGTACCGATTTGGCACCAACCTGTCCGGGTAGGGCCAGGTCCGCGCTGGCAAGCACGCTTTTGGTGGAAAGCTGGACATTGCCGTTTTCACTGCCCCATGGCGCAAAACCGATGGCTGTGTTGAACGGATTGTAGATGGGTGAGACGCTGCCGCTGTAATCGTCGATAACTTTGGTGTTGGGCGGGGTGTCATCATCTGCGATAGATAATACGGCAGTGCTGGTGGTGCCGAGCGTGGCAGCAGAGGGGTTCGAAAGCGTCAGGTTGATGGTTTTGGGAAGGTTGTAAACCGCATTATCGGCAACCGTGACCGTGAAGGTTTTGCTGGTGTCACCAGCGGCGAAGTTGAGAGTGCCAGATGCGGCGGTGTAATGGGTGCCATCCACAGCGGTGCCATCCGAGGTGGCATAATCCACGCTGGTAGCCACAGTGGTGGCTGTACTCAAGTTGACTGTGATGGTGGCGGTGCCTGCGGATTCATTTACCGAGTAGGTAGCTGCGCTAAAGTTGACACGTGGAACAATGATGTCGACTCCGCCGCCGTAAGGAGCGATGTTATCCATCCAAAATGCTCCTGAACCGGCCGGGACAAGCATGGAGTAACCCCAGATCGTGCTGAGATCAATGCTATCGCCCAGGGCGGCGCCGGGGTTGTGGTCAGTGCGTTTGGTGAAGGCGCTCCACGGGATGTTGAAGAATCGCCAGTTACTGAAGTTGTCGGTAAATTCATACTGGAACAGGTTGGAAGCGCCTGCATTTGCGCCAGCCGTCTTTAGCTCGACGCGCATTGCCAGGCCAGTGTTGCCGCCTTTGTACCAGAAGCTCAATCCCTGGTATTTGCTCCAATCTTCGGATGTGGAAAATGGATAGGTCAGGCCACCGTAGTCTGTGACGGTGTAGGTGAGTTTTGTCACTGTGGTGCTATTCTGTAGCGGCACAGTGGGCAGGTTGCTGGTTTCTGTGGTTAGTGTGGCTGATGACCCACCCCCGGCAAAGGTGCCAAAACCACTGGGAATGGTGGGGGAACCCTGGAAATCGACCAAGCTGCCGTAGCCGGTAACAGAAACTTCATCGAGAGAGAAGCTGCCAGATGCTCCAGCGGGCAGTTGGAGGGAGTAGCCCCAAATCTCGGTCAGGTCAATGGTGCTGCCGAAGGCTGAACCTGGATTCCATCCGGTGCTTTGGGCAAAGCTGGAGAAGGGGATGGAGAAGTAGCGCCATTCGGTGGAATTGTCAGTGAAGGGGTAGAGGAAGAGATTGGCTCCCCCAGGGGCAGCGCCATTGGACTTAAGTTCGACATTGATGACTGCACCGGAGTTGCTGCCTTTGTACCAGAAGCGCAGGGCCTGGTAGCCGCTCAGGTCGAGCGGGCTGGTAAAATCGCGGGTGACACCGCCCCAGGTAACGATATTGAAGCTGAGGGTTGCAACCGTGGTGCCGTTGTTGGTGGGGATGGTCGGCAGGTCAGCGGTGGCTGTGCCCAGGGAAGTTGTTCCAGGCGGGTCGACAAACGTGACAAAGCCGCTTGGGATGCCACTCTGGAAATCATCCAGGAAAGGCAGTGGGGTATCGGGCGCTGCTTTGACTGTAGCAGCCTGCCCAATTGTTGAAAAAGCCAGGGCAAGCAACAATACGATTGAAAGTATCCGATGTTGTAGCAACGAACGGTGCATAGAGGGACCTCCTGAGCATAAACGGAATGGCACCTCCTACAATGGAGGATTGTGACAAGGATAAATCCTCCCACTGGATAAATTTCGCACATGCTGAACCGGTTTTAGCACAAAACGGAGATTCGTCAGCCGGTAGTCATCCATTCAGATCTGGTTGAGAAGTGGTAAAAGATGGGCAAAAACGAAAGATGGAGTCGGAATGACAAATTTTGCCAAACCTGGAGATTTTTGCCCGAATGAAACATGTTCGAAGTATCAAAAAATAGAAGAGAACCCAACCAAGCCGAAGATTATCAAGGCTGGTAAAACAAAAGCGGGCATACAGCGTTATGAGTGCAAAACTTGCCACCAGACATTCACAGAAACCAAAGGTGCGCTGTTTTACCGGAAACAAACCCCAGCAAGTGAAATTCTGGAGACATTGGCTCTGTTGGTGGCGAAAGCAATGAACGCTTCCCAGCAGATATAACCGGCGAGTTTATGCGCGCCACCATGCTTGATATAAACAGTCGCTTGCGAGTAGCAATGGAGGTCGAACAGAATGAGATTTTAGCCAGCCAAAGCATCTTCGAAATACCCAGAATTTGCTGAAAAAAGCAAAAAATAATTGAAACCCGGCCATTTTTTGAGTAGAATTTTGTTAAATGAACAGGTGAGTGCATCCGAAGGGAAACGCCAAACCCCATAACGCCAGGGGCAAATTCAACACTGCGCATTTTTATCATTGCGATTCATTTTCTGGGTTCCCGGATTAGCAAGTCACTCCCTGCCTTTATGAGTCTTCTCACAAAAACGGGTGAATTTTTGCCCTACAGTGAGTGACTTCACTGCAAAAAGGTTATTCTCACCACGGAGATACGGAGTTTTTGAGTTTTTCCTGGCAGGAAATTCACGTTTTTGACAACAAACTGGCGTTTTTCTCTCCGTGCACTCTGTGGCATTGTGGTTTTATGCTTTTTGCAGTAGGCTCATGAGTGTTTCACCACGGAGAAAAACCTTAAAAATCCGTGTCACGGTGGTTTCTTGGGTTTTCCAGACCGGTTTTCTGACCAGTAAATCTTTGCGGCTCAGCGACTTGGCGTTCAGCCTTGCCCCGAGATTTTGAGAAGCTGCGCCTTTTTATTCAAAATATTGGTACAAGAGGCTTCCATGAAACGAAAACACCAGGATTTGTTTACCGACCTGCGCAAACACGCCAAAAATTTACTACTTGAGCGAAAAACCCCATCCATTGATGTCACATCACTGGAAGATGCAAAGCGTCTCATCGCCGAGCTACAGATTCACCAGATTGAGCTGGAAATGCAGACCGATGAACTGCGCCAGGCCCAGGCACAACTGGCCTTGGAGCGGGAAAAATACGCAGACCTGTATAATTTTGCGCCGGTGGCATATTTTATTTTTGATGAGCGGGATATCATCATCGACCTGAACCTGACCGCCACACAATTGCTTGGGAATTCACGCCGTTTCCTGCTGAACCGTCCCATCGCGCCCTATATCACAGCAGCGTCACTGCAAATCTTTGTGGAGCATCGCCAGCAGGCTCTTGAAACGCGCTCACCGCAAACCTGCGAGCTGATCTTGCGCCCGCGTAACGGCACGCAAATCTGCATCCAGGCGCAAACAATCGCCTTGTATCCACTCACAGACGGTATCCAGCTCTGGCGGTCGGTGATGGTGGATATTACTGAGCGGAAAAAAGCAGAAGAACAATTGAAAGAAAGCCAGGCGCTGTATGAGTCACTGGTCAACATATTGCCCCAAAGTATTTACCGGATAGACCTGGATGAAAGACTGACATTTATCAATGAAACCCTGCGCGAAAGTCTCGGCCTCCCCCTTGAACAGGTGATCGGGAAAACTGCCCATGATTTTTACCCGCCAGACCTGGCACAAAAATATCACATAGACAACCTGAAAGTGATTGAAACCGGGAAAACACTGAACATTATCGAGGAAAACAATTCGCCCCTGACCGGCGAAAAATCAATTGTGGAAGTGATTAAAATCCCGATCCTGGATTCGGATGGGAAAATCTTTGGGATACAGGGCATTTTCTGGGATATCACCGAGCGCAAACTGGCCGAGATGAAACTGCGCGAGAGCGAAGAAAAATTCCACGCGATCATCGAAAATTCCCGGGAGGGGATTATGCTGATCGACGAGCAGGGAATCATCATCGAGTGGAATTCTGCCCAGGAACAGCTGATGGGAATCCCACGCAGCGAAGCAGTCGGCCAGCCCGCCTGGGAGATTCAGAATCAGCAAATGCCGCCAGAGCACTTCGAGAACCTGACACAAACATTTCTTAAGGAAAGTTTGCTAAAAATCCTGGAAACGGGGCATGCCGAACACTTTAACCAGCCATCTGAAAGGGTCATCAAAACCCCGGATGGTGAAACAAAGTTCGCATTGCAGCACACCTTTGTAATCAAAACAGCCAGGGGCTACCGCCTGTGCAACTTTGCGCATGATATCACCCAGCGAAAACAGGCTGAACAAGAATTGCAAAAGGCCAATGAACAACTGCGTATTCAACTGGATGAAATCCAATCGCTCCAGGCCAGCCTGCGTGAACAAGCCATTCGCGACGGTCTGACCGGATTGTATAACCGCCGCTACTTGAATGAAACCAGCGAACGCGAACTGTCACACGCCGAGCGTGACAATTACCCCATCAGTATCATGATGATCGACATTGACTACTTCAAACGTTTGAATGATACCCACGGACACCAGGCGGGCGACGATGTATTAAAGGCGCTCAGCAGTTTATTGCACAATGGGATCCGCCAAAGCGATATTGCCTGTCGGTATGGCGGCGAGGAATTCATCATCTTGATGCCAGAAGTGGGCAGAGCAGATGCGATTCGCCGGGCCGATGCGCTCCGCAAGGAGTTTAGCAGCCAGCAGGTTTACTACCAGAAGGAAGCATTATCCGCAACCATCTCGATTGGGATCGCCACTTACCCTGAAAACGGCACCACGATGGATGAAGTTATCAAAGCGGCAGATTCAGCCCTGTATGCAGCCAAACAGGCCGGGCGCAACTGTGTGCGCGCCTGGGAAACTTGAACCTACTCCCCCAGCAGTTTGTGCAGGCGTTTTTCGATGCGGTTGACAAACTCGGCGGCCTGGTTGTGCAAGCTGGGATTGGAACTGTTGAAAACAAAATTTACCATCCCCAGGCCGCGCGCGGCGATGAATGCGCTGATCTCACCAGGCTGGCGCTCAGGCCACGGGCTGTGGCGGGAATATCCAGCCTGGAATGCCGCCCGCAGCGCCGGATAATCTTCCCGGTCAATGAAATAATACAGGCTGGTGGCAATATCCTGCACCGGCCAGCCCCACATCAGGTCTTCAAAATCGATGGGCGAAAGCACCCCGCGTGAATAACGCACATTCCACTGGTGCAGGTCGCCGTGCAAGATGCGCATCGGTTCGCCGCCAGCTTTCAGCTGGTCGATGGCTGTTTGGGCCCAGTGGAGGGCCTGCTGGTAAATGGCACGCTGCCCAGGGCTGAAAAGGGTGGCGAAACGCGCATCAAACAAGATAAAAGGCTCCGGGAAAGGGAAAACCCGGTCAAAGCGCAGCAGGTCAAGTTCTGGCGCGGGGCGATAGGTCAGGGCCTGGGTGTGGAGCCTGGCCATCAATTCCCCCAATTTTTCCATATTTTGGAGGGAGATATGTTCGGCCAGGTTGGTGCCCGGCACCCAGGAGAAGATTGCGCACAGGCGCGGCTCTGGCACACCGGGAACGGCGGCTTCGACCACCAGGCTGCCATCGCGGGCCGGGAGCGGGCGCGGCGCACCCAGGGCGGTATCGCGCGCCAGGGCTGCCAGCCAATCCATCTCGGCGGTGATGTGCTGACGGTTGTGCCCGGTTTCGGGCAGGCTGACGCGCAAAATCCACTTTTCCCCGGCGCGCGTATCCAGCCGGAAAATACCGTTCAGGTTGTTGGTGACCAGGCGCAGCCGGGCAATATCCAGGTCATAGTGTTCGAGCGCCTTCAGTGCCAGCGGGCGCAGGCGGCGCGCCTGTCCGCGCTCGCTCAAAGATTGGTAGGGTTTCATGCTGGTCTCCTGCCCAGCGCAACCAGCGTGGCGGCGGTGGCGAGATCGAGCACACGCCCGCCGGGGAGATGGCCGAGGATGTTTTTGGGGTCTGGCATGAACGTTTCCTTAATGGTTGATTTGACATCAAGCTGACAAACTGGGTTTGACACGGTAATTTTACTGCCGATGCTGCGAAGCTGCCTGGGCGGTTTGCGGTCATTCTCGAGCTGGCCTGCCCCGTGACAACCGACGGATTGGAGTCTTTCTGATTATTGCCGAAAGTGCGATAATGGAGCCAGACGAGATGCATTTCCAGAGGAGCGAAGATGACAATGCAAGCCGAGCAAGTTGTAGCAGAGCAGCAGCGGTTGGAATGGTATCAACAAGCCAGGTTTGGGATGTTCATACACTGGGGGGTATATAGCGTAGCCGGGGTCGAGGCTTCATGGCCGATCATGGCGCCTGACCTGGCGGAGGTGCTGTTTGGAACGAAAACCCGCATCAGCGAGGCCGGGTATGTGAAGCTGCCCGAGCGCTTTAACCCACTGGATTTTGACCCCGATGCCTGGGTGCGCATCGCCAAACAGGCCGGGATGCGTTACATGGTCATCACTGCCAAACATCACGATGGTTTTTGCATGTTCGATGCCCCCGGCACAGACTATAAGATTACCAACACACCTTTTGGCAGGGATGTTTGCCTCGAATTGGCGCAAGCTTGCGCCCGTGCCGGGATGCCGCTGGGCTTTTACTATTCGCCGCCCGATATGCGCCATCCCGGCTACCGCGATACCAGCAAACCGGCCACAAAAAACTGGACCGGTGAACCGCAGCGTAAGCAATGGGGCGAATATCTCGATTACATGGAGAGTCACCTGCGCAAGCTGTTAACCGATTATGGCGAGGTGAGCATCATCTGGTTCGACGGGCTGGCAAATCATGGCAAGTATGACCCGCAGCGTTTTCACGACCTGATCCACGAACTCAGCCCCGGAACATTGATTAACGACCGGCTGGGCGATGATGCCGATTTTGTCACCCCGGAACAATTTATCCCCCAAAAAGGCATCCCGGCGCGCACGGGCAAGCCGGTGGCGGGGCTGGCCCCTGGCGGCGATGGGTTTTTCCGGCTGGTGTGCGCATTGTTCGAGCTGCCGGGCATTCGCGGTTGGATGCGTAAACAGTTGCAGAAATATGCCGATGGCACGTTGGAGTTGACCCCGGTTCACCAGGAGCTTTATCCGGCGCCGGAGCGCTTCCAGCCCTGGGAAACCTGCATGACCATGGGCCAAACCTGGGCTTTTAACCCGATGGAATCGAACTGGAAAGCGCCTGGCACGCTGCTACGCAACCTGGTGGAAGTGACCAGCCGGGGCGGCAATTACCTGCTGAATGTGGGCCCGACCGCGCGCGGCGCTTTCCCGCCTGAAGCGGTGGAACGGCTGGAATATGTGGGCAGGTGGATGGATCAATATAGCGAATCGATTTATGGGACGACGTATACGCCCTTAAACGGTTCCAGTTGGGGGCGCGCCACCCGCAAAGGGGCGCAGCTTTTCCTGCACGTTTTTGAGTGGCCCGCCAGTGGCAGGCTGGAGGTGGAACCATTCCCGGGCGCGGCGCATCAAGTCAGCCAGGTGGGTGGTGGGAAGTTGGAATTCTCCCAGAGTGGGGAAAAGCTGGAGATCACGCTGCCACAGTCAGGGCAGGATGCGGATGTGTCGGTGCTGGTAGTGGAGATCGATCCCACTGAAAAAGGCTGGAGCGCTTATTCCGCACCCAGTATCCTGACCATTCCGCCGCAAAAATACCTGAAAGACCAGGCTGTTTCCAGCGGCGTCGTCAACGCTGTGCTCAACGGATTGATTGCGCTGGCTTCTTATGCCGGGCAGGCGGGTGTCTCCTTCGCGGCTGCGGCAGTGGATGTGCTGGTTACGGTCTTTATCATCAGCTTCCTGACGGGCTGGATCCTGGTGGGTTCGGCGCGCAGTGAGTATGCCAAAGGCAACCTGGCGCGGCTGGCAGCGAAGACTCGCGGGCTGGAACTGCCGCGAGGCGCGGCCCTGCGCGGGCTGGTGATCGGCCTGGCATGTACAGTGCTGTTTGGCGGCCTTTTCCTGAATGGCCTGACCTACCTGTTCAGCCCGGCAGGTTTTAGCAACTGGGCTTATATCGTGTTCAAAACGCTCTATACCTCCGCGAGCGGCATCCTGGGTGCATCGCTCGCCATCCAGAGTGTAATTGATGATGAAAATAGGAGCTAACCATGCAACGATTCGGCAGTGTCATCAAACTTCGTCCTGAAAAGCTGGAAGAATATAAGGAGTTGCACGCCAATGCCTGGCCGGATGTGCTCAAGATGATCCGCGACTGCAACATCCGCAATTACTCGATCTATTACAAAGACGGCTTCTTATTCAGCTATTTTGAATATCACGGCGCCGATTTTGCCGCCGATATGCAGAAAATGGCCGCCGATGCCACCACCCAGGCCTGGTGGAAGTTGACCGACCCGTGCCAGGAACCGCTCGAAACGCGCAAACCCGGCGAGTGGTGGGCCAGTATGGAAGAATTTTTCCACGCTGATTAGGAGCGCCGATGAATTCACGCCAACGCGTACTATCTGCCATTCGTCACATCGAGCCAGAGGGTCTGCCAGTGGATTTGGGCGCCACGCCCAGCTCGGGCATTTCTGCCATTGCGTACGACAACCTGCTGCATCACCTGCCGCTGAAAGATAAACGCAACTGGGTCTATGACGTTGTCCAGCAGGTGGCCCAGCCATCTGACGAAGCGCTGGACTACTTCCGCATCGACACGGTTGACCTGGGACGCACCTTCGACACACAAGATAGCGACTGGTGCGATTACACCCTTCCCAACGGCAGCATTGCCCAACAGCCGACCTGGTTCAGGCCGGTGAAACAGCCCAATGGTTCTTTCCTGGCCTATAAAAACGGGGAGGCCATCGCCACCATGCCCGCCAGCGCGATTTCGTATGACCAGATCGTTTTCCCCTTCCTGGATGGTTACCCCGAACGCTACGAGTCGAACCTGGATGAGGCCATGGGGCGCATCCACTGGGCGGCGCTGGCCCACAGCCCCTGGGATCACGCCAGCGACCCGGATTTTTGGGAGCAACTGCGCGCTCACGCGCTGGCATTGCGCGCCAGCAGTGACCGGGCCATCGTGCTTTCGGCCGGCTGCAACCTGTTCGAGTGGGGCACGTTCATGCGCCGCCTGGATTACTTCATCATGGATCTGAAGCGCGCCCCTGCCGAAGTGGAGCGCTTCCTGGATGCGCTGATGCTGCGGCACCTGGCTTCGCTGGAGAAAATCTGCCAGTCGGTGGGGGATGTGGTCGATATTATCCGTCTGGGTGACGACCTGGGAATGAATACCGGCCCGCTGATGGGGCCGGAGATGTATCGCAAGCTGTTTAAGCCGCGCCATACGATTTTGTGCAACTACATTAAGAGCCACAGCAGCATGCACACCTTCCTGCACTCGTGCGGCTCGATTTACAAGCTCATCCCTGATTTGATCGAGGCTGGTTTTGAGATTCTCAACCCGGTGCAAACCAACGCCCGCGATATGCAGCCCGAGCGGCTGAAAAAAGAGTTCGGGGCCAGTATCACCTTTTGGGGCGCGGGAGCAGATACCCGCTCGATCCTGAACCAGGGCACGCCGCAACAGGTCAGGGATCATGTGCGCGCCAACATTGAAATCCTGGCTCCTGGGGGCGGCTTTATCTTCAACACCATCCACAACATGCTGCCAGATGTGCCGCCGCAGAACATCGTGGCAATGTTCGAGGCAATTGACGAGTACCGGTAGTTTAGCGAGGGTGCAGTAGACGCTGCACCATTTCCATGAGCTGCGCAAAGCGAACCGGTTTGCTCAGGTATTCGTTGGCCCCGGCTTTCAGGCAGCGCTCGCGGTCGCCAGGCATGGCCAGCGCGGTCACGGCGATGATGGGAATCTGGGCCATCAGCGGGTTGGTATAAGCTCGCAGGCGGCGCGTGGTTTCCAGCCCATCCATGCCCGGCATCTGGATGTCCATAAGGATGAGATTGGGCTGGATTTCAGACACCTGGCTTAAGAATTCCATGCCGCTGTGTGCCACTTTGACTTTGAAACGATGCGCCTGCAAAACATCTGCGATGGTTTGTAAGGCAACTTCGTTGTCATCAACCACCATGATTACCGGGATGGAATAATCCGAAGAAATCGTCAGCATGAGTTTGAGCGATTCGGGGCTCGCAACCACCCGGTTGATCTCGGTGCGCAGGTTGAGCAGGCTCCAGGGTTTGGGCAGGTATCCGGCGGCGCCTAATTCCAGCGCCCGGGCGCGGCAATCATCCCTGGAACAGACCACCACCGGGGTTTTGGCGGTGCGCTCATCCGCTTTGAGGCTGGTCAGTAATTCCAGCCCAGATGCATCGGACAGGTCGAGCAGGATCACACCGGGCCGGGTGAATGAGGCGGCTTCCACAGCTTCCAACCCGCCTGAGTGAACGATATTTTCGATGCCCAGGTTGTGCAGGAAGCGGGTGAGCTGTTCGAGGTCGATTTGATCATCTTCCATCACCGGTGTTTTTGGGGGGGCAGGGAGTTTTGGGATTTCGGGTTTACTCACCTGGCTATTCTGGAATTGCCAGGGCAGGGTGACAGTGAATCGGCTGCCTTTTCCCAGGGTACTTTCCAGGTGGATGCTGCCGCCGTGCATATCCACCAGGCGATGTACCAGCGACAGGCCCAGGCCGGTGCCGGTTTGTTCACGCGCCAGGCTGCTATCCAGCTGGACAAAGGGTTTGAACAAGCGCTGGATATTTTCGGGGGCGATCCCAATACCGTTATCCCATACGGTGATGTTCACAATGCCCTCGGCCTCGTTGGCAGCTACCTGCAAACCTATTGAACCACCATCCGGCGTAAATTTGATGGCATTACTGAGCAGGTTGACCAGCACCTGTTTCATGCGGCGCACATCGACATGGATGAAAACCTGGGCCGGTTCGATGGTATAGCTGACCCGCTGCTGTTTTTTATTGGCCATGCCCTTGGTCAGTTGCAGGCTGGCCTGGCAGATGTCAGCCAGGGCGCACATTTCGATTTGCAGTTCAAACATGCCAGCTTCAATTTTAGAAAGATCAAGCACATCGTTGATCAGGTCTAGCAGGTGTCGTCCGCTGCTTTCTATGTGGTTGATGGCTTTGGCCTGCTTTTCGGTCATATCGCCATAGATTTTCATTTGCAAAGCTTCTGACAGCCCCAGGATGCCCGTGAGTGGGGTGCGTAATTCATGGCTCATGCCCGCCAGGAATTCATCTTTCAGGCGCGCAGCTTTTTCGAGGGTGGCGTTGGCGGCGCTGAGCTGGTCGCGGCTCAAGCGCAGTTGGGCCTCACTCTCGCGGATGGCCTGTTCGGCATGTTTGCGCTGGGTAATATCACGCACTACACTCTGGATGAATTTGGGCTGGCCATACTCATCGCGAATAAGGGACAGGTTGATCTCGGTGTCCACGAACGTGCCGTTCCTGCGGCGAAATGTCCGTTCGTAAGGCGCCAGGCGCTCTCCCAAAAGCAGGGATTGCATTTGGGTATCAGCATCACGATGGTGGGATGTCACAATGAACTCGTTGGCTGTTCTGCCGATTAATTCTTCGGCAGTGGCAACACCCAACAGTTCGGGGCAGCGCGGGTTGACCCGCAGGTAGGCCCGCGATTTAATATCGAGCAGGAAGATGGCATCGTTGGCGGTTTCGAACAAGGCCCGGTAGGTTTCTTCGCTGGCGCGCAGGGCATTTTCTACCTGTTTACGCTCAGAGATGTCAAAAACGCTGGAACGACTCATAACATAATTGCCCGCAGCATCATAAACGGCGGTAGCGTTCAGCAGGCCAGGGTAGCGAGAGCCATCTTTGCGGACAAACTCAATTTCAAGATCCCGCACCACACCTGTGCGTTTAAACTCGGGGAAAACTCGTTGGAAGATTTCAGATGTCGGCGGGGAAACAAAGCCGAGGATGGAACGACCCAGCACTTCCTGGCGGGTATAGCCCAGCCGGTTTAACTCGGTCTGATTAATCAGCACAATATTACCGTTGGCATCCAGTGAATGGTAGCCGGTGGGGGCTTTATCGTACAAATCCTGAATCTCGGCAGTGCGCTCTTTCACCCGTTCTTCCAGTTCGGCAGACAGGCGGCGATATTTTTCCTCGCTCTGGCGCAAAAACGCCTCGGTGCGTTTGCGCAAGATCAGGTCAAAGGTTTCTTCGGTCAGGCGATGCAATAATCCCAGATCGTAGGCATCATAGTCGCGAGGTTTGTTCCCCATACCCACCACGGCAACTATCTGATTGCCGCGCCTAATCGGCAGGGTCACCAGGCGTGTGATTGGCGCATGACCGTTGGGCAGTCCTTTGCGATTAGGCAGGGCTAAGTAATCATTATAAACAACGGTGGTATCGGTGCGAATGCTATCGGCCCAGACACCGGCCTCATCCAATGGATAATGCATTCCATCTTTCCCGCCAACTGCACACATGCCTGCGAGCGTATTGGTGGACCAGGTCTGTAAAGAGATGACATTTTGCCCGTCTTCGATAAAGTGAAAAAAACCTATTTTGCTATCGGTCAGTGCTTCGGCTTCATCGAGCATGGCGCGAATCAGTGGATCCAGTTCTGGTTCGGTGCTGGAGATGTTTGCCAGCCGCAAGCGCGCCTGGAGATAGTTTTCTTCCAGCTTGGCATCGGTAATATCCTGGGCGCTGCCGGTCACGCGCAGGGGTTGACCCTGGGGGGCAAAAGTCACCTCGGCCAGCTCGTGGATCCAGCGCACCTGGCCATTTTCCAGAATAATGCGATGATCCACATCAAAAACACCATTTTTGAGGGCAGTTTTCCAGGCGATGGCAGTTCTCTCAAAATCATCGGGATGGACACAGGCGAAAAAAACATCGATACTGATCTTTTTGCCCTGGGGCAGGCCAAAAATGCGGTACAGTTCTGCCGAACATTCCACATTTTCAGAGGGAAGGTGCGCCGTCCAACTACCAACATGCGCAATAGCCTGTGCGCGGCTGAGGGTGGCTTCGCTGCGCCGCACAGACAGTTCAGACCGCATATAAACCACGAAGTTGCCAATCTCGATGGCAATCGTTTCAAGCGCATGCCGGACAAAATCGGGCACATAGCTATGGGTATGGGAGGCAATATTCAGGAAGCCAATGACTTTGTTCTGATAAATGATGGGCACAACACTGACGATTTTCAGCCCTTCATCACGATATTGTTCAATCTGACTGACCTGGTCAGCGCTGAAGTGAAGCGAGCTTCCACCGAGCAACTGTTCTATTTCGGGTGATTTCTCCTGGTACAGCAAAACTGCCTGGCTGAAAGCTGGACTCAAACCCTGGTGATAGGCCAGTTCAAACACGCCGCGTTCTTCATCGTACAAATAAATCCCGCCACAATCCAGGCCAGAAACACGCTGCGCAGCTGCAAAACACCCTTGCAGCCCGGCCTGGAGCGAATCGACTTTACCAATAACACGCGCCAGGTCGCGCTGGGCATAAACCAGTTCATCGGTCTGTTTACGCCCGGTAACTTCGGTGAGAAAACCATGCCAGAGTATGCTGCCATCGGTTTCGCATCCCGGCACCGATTTCCCCTCCAGCCAGATCAACCCCTTGCCAGGATGCTGGTAACGGAATTCGTGATGCCAGACTGTCATTTCTTGGGCAGACTGGGTAATGCTTGCCATAAAGCCCGCCCAATCGTCAGGATGTATCCGCTCGAAGAACGGACTCATATCTTTGGACATCTGTTCGGATGCCAGGCCGATGAACTCCCAGCTGGCTGGACTGACATAAGGCGCGCTGGTCACACCATTGGGGGCCAGGCGAAAAGAGTAGATAACCCCCGGCACGGCAAACGCGATCTGGGAGAGTTTTTCCTGCTCCAGTTGTAATTGTGCCTCAACCTTGCGCCGGTCGGTAATGTCATAGATCATCGAAAACAACAAAACCTGTCCGCGTGTTTTTATGGGATAAGAATGCACTTCCACTGTGCGCAGGCTGCCATTCGCCAGCCGGTGTGGGAAAACAAAATAGTTACGCTCTTCCCGTTGGGCCTTCAGGCGTTCGGCGCGCACTTCATCCGGCGGCATCTGGTTGATGTGGCTGATGTTCATGCGCTTAAACTCTTCGAGCGAATACCCATAAAAGGCGCTGGCTGCCGGGTTGGCATCCATGATCTGCCCTGTGACTGGTTCAATGGTCAGCATAACAGCCGCGTTGGTCTCAAAAAACGAGCGGAAACGAGATTCCGAATCCAACAAGGCTTCTTCTGCTTTTTTGCGGGTGGTGACATCACGCAGGATGGCAGTAACCAGTTGCTGGCCCTTGCTTTCGCTGTATGAAATGCTGGCTTCCATGGGGAATTCATCACCGTTGGTGCGCAGCCCCATTGCCGAAAAAACCCTGGTATGCTGTACCGCGCTGACTGTTGCTTCCGCTTCCAACCTGTTTGCCAGCGGATGCTGGACAGCCTGGAAGCCATTCGGCACAAAGCGCCGGAGCATCTGCCCGAGTGCCTGGCTGGATGTGATCCCAAACATCTTTTCGGCCGCATCATTGAACAGGATAATCTCATCTGCCTGGTTGGTGGTGATGATGGCATCCATGGCCGAATCGATCATGTTATACAAACGCTGTTCGCTCTCATACAGAGCAGCCTGCGATTGTTTGCTGGGGGTAATATCATAATTGACCCCCACCATACGCAGGGGCAGCCCGTTGGCATCACGAAAAACCTGCCCGGTGGCTTTTAACCAATGAATCGACCCATCCGGCCACAAAACGCGAAACTCTGTATCATATTCCCGCTCGCCGCGCACAGCCTGCGCCGAAATCTGATCGCTGGCCTGGCGATCATCAGGATGCACGCAGCGCATCCAAGCATCATAAGCCCCGCCAAACTGGCCCGGAACCAGGCCATAAAGAACATACATCTGGTTATCCCACACCAGTTCGTTTTTCTGGATATCCCAATCCCAGATTCCCAGCATGGCTGAACGCGTTGCCAGCGCCAGGCGTTCGCTGGTTTGCATCAATTGCTTCTCAGCATGTTTGCGTAAGGTAATGTCGGTCATCACCGTGCGCCACAAGCGCTCCTGGCCGTGTGATGGGGCCAGCGCCACCGTGCGGGCTTCAACAATCACCTGCACCCGGTTGCGCAGGCGAATGGTCAGTTCGCAAACCTGGGGCTGGTTGGTTTCCAGCGCAAACATGCGGTGCTGGAAGTAGGTTTGCAGCGATTCAGGAGTCAGGTAAGGGGTGATCGGCCGGCCGAGCAGGTATTTGCTTTTTTGCCTGAGCAACTCAGACGCAGCCGGGTTCAGTTCGACAATAACATCATTGCTATTCAGGGTGAAATACGCTACCGGGGCAAACTTATACAGGTCGGCGAACTTTTCCCGCTCTATCGCCAATTGCGCCTGGGCATGACGCAGTTCTTCGTTTTGGATCTCCAGTTCAACCTGGTGGGTTTGCAATTCATTGATCAGACGCTCAACATCTTGTAACAGTTCCGGAGCGATATCCAGGCCTGCAACACTCGACAAAGCCATTTCGGCACGTTTTCGCAATCTGGAAAGGTGGCGTTGTTTTTCTTCGTTTTTCATATTGGCCTTGCCAAGTATAAAGATTCACCCTGCAGGCTCATGGTAAGTCCTGGCGGCGATGTTGAAAGGGTCTATTGTAAGCCAGATGTTTCAAATATGTAAAAGAGGGGAATAAATGACCACGAAACTCCAAATTTGTGACAAACTATACCCGTTAACATCTATTATAACCAAGTCTGACTCGGCTTCCAAAAACTTTAAAACTGTTTGGTTTGTAGGCTGTTTCTTCTCAAAGCCCTGATTGACTCAGGTATAACAACCGCAGGATTTTCAATTCGTCGTAATCGATTTTCTCACCCAGCTTGTCAAAGACCGGCTTGAGAAAGGCGGTACCCAGTTCGTCAAACGCGGCAAACGCGGCTTTTTGCTCATCTGGGCTGGCAGAGGAGAGCGCCAGCAGATCATCGCCGCGCCGCAAGGAATTCCCGGTGCTGGCATAACGCGCCAGGTGGTCGAGAATGGTTCCAGCGGTGACGGAATAGCGCTTCATCAATGCCATGACACTATCCCCGCCATTGTAAGCTTCGGCCACAATCATATAGCGCCGCCCGGCATCGCTTTTCTCACGTTTTTCGGCTTTTTCCTGCAACTTGGCTTTGGCAGCCAGCTTGTGAGATTGGCAATACGGGCGGATCACCTTCAAAAAGTCATCGCCGTACTGGTTCAGCTTGACCTGGCCCACGCCGCTCATCTCCAGCAGGCTTTCGGGTGACTGGGGATAATACGTCGCCATTTCCACCAGCGTCCGGTCAGAAAAGATGACGTAAGGCGGCACACCGGCAGCATCTGCCAGTTCTTTGCGCTTCTGGCGCAGCAACGCGAACAGGGCTTTGTTATATTCCAACTCAGTCTGGCGCACTTCTTTGTTTCGCGGGCGTTCTTCCACTTCCTGCAACTGGCCCAGGATCACGCTGCGTTTGCGCAGGGCGTTCATCCCCATTTCACTGATGCTCAGGGTGCGAAATTCGCCATCCTGTTTGATGTAACCCATCTGGATGAGCTGTTTGGCAAGGTGCATCCATTGTTTTTCGGTCAAATCGGCGCCGATGCCGTAGGTGGATAGTTTTTCGTGCTCGTATTTGAGCACTTTTTCGCCCTTTGAGCCGCGCAGCACATCGATGACGTGCCCGGCCCCGAATTTTTCGCCGGTGCGCTTGACGCATGACATGAATTTCTGCGCCTGGATGGTGACATCCACCAAAACCGGCGGCGCGGCTGTGCAGTTGTCACAATTCTGGCATTTGGGGGTGGAGTAGTTCTCGCCAAAATAGGTCAGGAGCGGTTTGCGACGGCAGTGGGTCTGCTCTTCGGCGTAGCGCACAATGGCGTCCAGGTGCTGGATGGCAACTTTGCGCTCTTCGCCTTCCTTCTGGTCGATGAAATATTTCAGCTTGGCGACATCCCCATAGCTGTAGAGCAGCAGGCAGTGGGCGGGCAGCCCGTCACGCCCGGCCCGGCCAATTTCCTGGTAATAACCTTCGATGCTTTTGGGCAGGTCGTAGTGGATGACAAAGCGCACATTCGGCTTGTTGATGCCCATCCCAAAGGCGATGGTGGCAACCATGATCTGCACATCATCACGGATGAAGGCTTCCTGGTTGCGGCGGCGCGCGTCGTCTTCCAGCCCGGCGTGGTAGGGGCGCACAGAATAGCCTTTTTGGGCCAGGGTGGCGGCCAGTTCGTCCACTTGTTTGCGCGAGAAGCAGTAGATGATGCCCGATTGCTCTTTAAAACGCTCCAGCAGCCGCACGGTTTGTTTAACGGGATCACTCTTCGGGGCGACTTCGATGTAGAGATTGTCGCGGTTGAAGCTGGCGACAAATTCATTTGATTGGGAAAATCCCAGGCTGCGGGTGATATCCGCCCGGACGCGTGGGGTGGCGGTGGCAGTCAGCGCCAGGCAGACAGCTTTGGGGTAGCGGCGACGCACATCCACAAGCTGGCGGTATTCAGGGCGGAAGTCGTGGCCCCACTCTGAGATGCAGTGGGCTTCATCGATGGTGATTAAATCCACCTTGAGCGCATCTAACAGGCTGAAGATGCGCGGGGTTAGCAGGGTTTCGGGGGCCACGTAAAGCAGTTTGACCTCGCCGCGCCGGATGTGTTCCATGTTGGCCGCGTAGGTTTCGGGCGCGAGCGTGCTGTTGAGGAACAGCGCCGGGACACCTGCCGCGCGCAGCTGTTCCACCTGGTCTTTCATCAGCGCGATGAGTGGCGAGACGACTACGGTTAAGCCCTCAAAAAGCAGCGCCGGGATCTGGTAGCACAGCGATTTGCCGCCGCCGGTGGGCATGATGGCCAGCGTATCGCGCCGCGCCAGGATGTTTTCGATGACTTCGCGTTGGTGTGGGCGAAAGGTGTCGTAGCCGAAGGTATTTTTCAGGATGGTCTGGGGCGTGGTCATGGCGCGATTATAAACTCTTCCCGGATGGGGACGATACGGGTTTGCCAGGATTTTTCTCAGGGAAAGTTTTCACCAGGAACAATGCAGAAAGATACCAAACTGTGCCATTTTGGGGCGGGCTTGATTTCCCCGTTATAATTCCATCCAGGTCGGCTCAAACCATCCTGCCCGCCGAACCTGGCAGGAAACAGCCAGTCTGGGCAGTTACGATTCCGCCGGCAAAAAACGGATTCTTTGCGGCTTTTGCCCTTTTCAGCCCTGCGCGCTTTTGTTCTCAGTGGCGGATGGTTTTTGCAACCAGCTCATAGGTGCATCGCTCAAACTGCACAAATATGGCTAATGCGCTCGCCAAAAAAGCCTGTTTTGTTTGCCAGGAATTTTCTCATGGAATTCAGTATTATCATCCCGACCCTTAACGAGCAGGTTTTACTGCCCACCCTGCTGCAAGACCTGCAAGACCAAACCTTCCAGGATTTCGAAACCATCATTGCTGATGCTGGCTCCAAAGATGGGACGGTGGAAATTGCCCACAGCTTTGGCGCCAAGGTTGTGCCAGGCGGCATGCCAGCCGTGGGCCGCAACAATGGCGCACAGGTTGCCAGTGGAGAATTCCTGGTTTTCCTGGATGCCGACACGCGCATCTCGCCAGATTTCCTCGCCGAAGTCCACACCGAACTGGAAACCCGCTTTCTCGACCTGGCCACCTGCGAAATCATCCCACTCTCAGAAAACAGCCTCGATGTGCTGTTGCACGACTTTTCCAACCTGGCCATCAAGCTGGGGCAGTTTACCGACCCACACGCACCTGGTTTTTGCATCATCATCTCCAGACGCCTGTTTAAGCGCATCGGCGGCTTCAAAGAAGACCTGAAGCTGGCTGAAGATCACGACCTGGTAAAGCGCGCCAGCCACTTCCGCCCGCTGCGTGTGCTCAACACCCCCCAGGTACAAGTCAGCGTGCGGCGGTTAGAAAAAGAAGGCCGTGTCCGGCTGATCAGCAAATACGTGGCCGTCGAAGTCTATCGAATCCTGCGCGGTGACATCAAAACCGACATCTTTGAGTACGAATTCGGCAACTTCACCCGCGAAGAACAACTCCAACTGGATGCCAGGGTTCACGAATCCAAACGCATGATCGTGCGCATTCGCCGTGAATACGCGCGCCTGCTCAAAATCAGCGGCGGCAACCTGTCCAACCTGCCCGCCGAGGCCCTTGAAGCCATCCGCACCCAATTTGATGCGCTCAAAGAACACATCAACTCCATTGTGAAGATCGCTCACCGGGATTAACCTATGCGCCATAAACTTGCTCTCGACTTTGGCACAACCAACTCAGTCATTGCGCTTTGGGATGAAACCCTCGCTGCCGGGCAAACCCTGCCCATCCCGCCCCTCAGCCAGGCCACCAGTTCAGGAGCTTTTCTCATCCCGACACTTTTATTCGTTAAGGATGGCCGGACGCCTGAAATTGTGCTCGGGCAGGCTGTCCGCGCCGAAGGTCTGGATTTACAGCCCGGCAACCGCCTGTTCCGCAACTTCAAACGCACCATCGGCGCCGAATCGATCCTCGAATCGCGCATCATCGACGGCGCACCCTGGACGGAAGAACAGGCCGGGCAGGTTTTCCTGAAACGCCTGCTGGCCTCGCTGCCTTACAAACCCGAAGAAATCGAGCAGCTGGTCATCACCGTCCCGGTGGCGGCCTTCGAGGGCTATACCGCCTGGCTCAGCCGCTCGCTGGAGGGACTGCCTGCCGAGAAAATCCGCATCGTGGATGAATCTACGGCGGCGGCGCTGGGTTACGCTGTCACCGAACCCGGCGCGATTGTGCTGGTCATCGATTTCGGCGGCGGGACGCTCGACCTGTCACTCGTCCGCCTGCCGGAGAGCCGCGAGAAAACCGGGAAGGTGCTCTTTACCGACATCAAAGACCAGGGCGGAGAAAAAGCGCGGGTGCTGGCCAAAGCCGGGGTGTCGTTGGGCGGCTCGGATATCGACCAGTGGATCGTGCGGGAAGTGCTAAAGCGCGGGGGAATCTCCCAGCTGGAACTCGGTTCGGGGTACGCCGGGCTGCTTTCGGCCTGCGAAAAAGCCAAAATTGCGCTTTCGAACGCCGAAGCAACGAATATCGAATATTCGAATATTCGAACTGCGATGACTCGCCGTGAACTGGAAGCTTTAATGTCTTCCAATGGTTTTTATACCGCCCTGAAACAGTCGCTCGAAAAAGTGATGGGGCTGGCGCACCAGAAGGGCGTGTACCGTGAAGACATCCGCCATGTGCTGCTGGTGGGCGGGACTTCGCTGATCCCGTCGGTGCAGCAGACGCTGGACGAGTTTTTCCGCGCCATTACCGACCGCAAACGCAAGTCGATTACGCAGATGCCGACCTGGCCTGCCTCCACCTGGGATATTGAGAATACGTCCATCCGCGTGGATAAGCCGTTTACGGCGGTGGTGGAGGGCGCGCTGCAAGTTTCGGCGGGCTTTGGGCTGGATGACCAGCTGGCGCACGGCTACGGCCTGCGCTACCTCGACGAGGACGGGCAGCCGCGCTTCGATGAGATTATCCCGATGGGCAGCAAATACCCCAGCGAGAAACCCGTCAGCGTGACCCTGGGCGTCTCGCACAAGAAGCAGGAATCGGTCGAGTTTGTCATCGGTCAAATCGACACCGATGCGGTGGCCTCGGTCGAGGTCAAATACGAGGGCGGGCAGGCCGTTTTCGTTGCCCAGGCGGGAGAAAATGCCCAGAAAATCGTGCCATTGAACGCAGGAAATCCGCTGACCGTCAAACTCAACCCGCCCGCCGATCCCGGTTCCGAACGCCTGCGCGCCGATTTCCGCGTGGACGCCATGCGGCAGCTGCGGCTGACGGTGACGGACTTGAAAACGAGGAAAATCCTGCTAATGGATGTGGTGGCAGTAGCGCTAAGCCCTCATCCCCCAACCCCTTCCCCCGGTGGGGGAAGGGGAGCCGAAGAAGAGTCCCCCTCCCCCCGAGGGGGAAGGAGAGCCGAAGAAGAGTCCCCCTCCCCCCTCGGGGGAGGGGTGAGGGGTGAGGGCGCATTCGCCCCCTCCCTGCCCCATCGCGCCAAAACCGGCTTCCGGCTCTCGCTCAAGGGGCTGGCCTCCATGCTCAACCTGCTGCCCCCCGACCAGATCTCGGTCGAAGCCTATGCCGCCGCGCTGCGCTCGGATGACTGCATGGTGCGATTCAACGCCGCCGACAATCTCTCGCGCCGCGCCGACCGCGACGCGCGTTTGGCCTTCGAGGATGTGCTCCAGACCGGCACACCCCACCAGCGCGCCAGCGCCGCCGGGCATCTCTATCGCTTCTCGTGGTTCGCCGCCGAGCCGCTCTACCGCCGCGCCCTGGCCGACGACGACCCGCGCGTGCGCGAAGCCGCCGTGTTCGCGCTCTGCAAAATGCGCCTGCCCGAAGCCTACGCCCTCGTCACCGAAATTTTATCCACTGGCAGCGACGCCCTGCGCCTTTCAGCCGTCTGGGGGCTGTACAGCCGCCCCGACCCCGCCGCCGTCCCGGTTTTGCAGGTCGCGCTCAACGCCGAAAACCCCGAAATCCGCGAACTGGCGCTCGAAGTGCTGGGAGCCACCGAAACCCCCAACGCCATCCCGGTCGTCAAAACCGCCCTGCGCGACCCCCACGCCGATGTCCAGTACGCCGCCACGCTCTCCTGGCTCGAACTGGCCCGCGAAGCCTGCTTCGCCGAACTGGCCGAATTGATAAAAAACACATCCGGGAACGAGCGCCGCGCCATTTTGCGGGGATTTTTCCACGCCAGCAATTACATGGGGATCGAAACCGGCTCCGCACCCGCCGCCGGGTCGCTGATTCATGCGCTGGATACTGCCCTGGGAGATTCCCTGCCCGAAACCCGCCTGGCCGCCTTCCTGCCCCTGTGCTGGATCCGGCATCCCGAGGCGGAATCTGCCCTGCTCGAAGGCTTTCAGCGCGAACCAAACAGCGATGTCAAATCCCACATGCTCACCGCCGCCAGGCACTACATGTCACCCCTGGCTGAAAAACTCATCAGCGAAGCACGCCAAAGCCCCGACCCACTCATCCGGCAGACTGCCGCCTATCTGGAATAAATCCCTGGAGAAACCATGATCCCCACCCTACCTTTTGGCCGCACAGGCCACACCAGCACACGCACCATTTTTGGCGCAGCAGCTTTTTGGGAAACTCCGCAAAACCTGGTAGATGCCACAATCGAAATGATCCTGCAAAATGGCATCAACCACGTCGACACCGCCGCCAGCTACGGGAAATCCGAACAGTTGCTCGGCGATTGGATCCGGCGGCATGGCAAGCCCTTTTTCCTCGCCACCAAAACTGACCAGCGCACCAGGCAAGCCTCCTATGAGCAAATCTGCCGTTCGCTGGAATTGCTGCATGTTGACCATGTTGACATGATCCAGCTCCACGCCCTGCACGATGAAACCGACTGGGCCACTACCTTTGGGCCGGGCGGGGCCATCGAAGCCGTCATCCAGGCGCGCGAGGAAGGGCTGGCGCACTTCATCGGCGTCACCGGGCATGGCGTACCGGTTCCCCAATTTCACCTGCGCTCACTTGAGCAGTTTGATTTTGACGCCGTGCTGCTGCCCTACAATCACATCATGATGCAAAACCCGCACTACGCCGAAAATTTCAACCGGCTGCTGGCAGTTTGTCGTGACCGCAACATTGCCGTGCAAACCATCAAAGGCATCACCCGCTCGCCCTGGAACGATGTCCAGCAAAACCGAACTACCTGGTACCGCCCGCTGGAAGAACAACCTGATATTGACCTGGCTGCGCACTGGATCTTGGGCAACCCGCAAGTGTTCCTCAATACCGCCGGGGATATCAACATCCTGCCACTCATCCTGGATGCAGCCCAGCGCTTTAAAACACGTCCAGCCGAAGCGCAAATGGAAGCGCTGGCAGATCGGCTCAAAATGCTGCCGCTTTTTGTTTAGTGGCGCTCATAAAACCAGCAGCCATTCCCCAAAGTGGCGACTGAACATCCTGCCAGGAAGCAGTTCGGCAATTCCAAGCCTGAAACCACAAACCAACCCAAAACCACCAGGTTTTTAAAATTCGCCTTGATAAAATTTATCCCTGTGCAGCGTTCCCCAGGGGTGATTCCGTTTCCACACTGAAAAAAATACTCGATGCGCTCCCTTCCCAGGGAGCGCATTTTTTATTTTCCCAGCCGGAGCAATCCTGAGCCTCACCAACCTTGTCTTCCTGCAAGATGATTAAAACGCCACAGGGTGAACGTTGCAGCGATCTGATGACTTGATCTCGGCGCTTTTTCGTTATCCCAAGCGGATTACAGCTATACCCAGACTGTGACAACCCGGTTCTGCCGTTTCTTTGTTCTACCCGAAAATGTTCCTTATAACTTCATAGTGCATCATCGTCTAAAACCTGCCTGGAATCTTGTTCCAATAAACCACGAATGATTTCCTGAAGCTTTTTCAAGCTGATGGGTTTGCTCATGTATGCATTTGCCCCAGCGGCCAGACATTTCTCGCGGTCGCCAACCATAGCCTGGGCCGTGATGGCAATGATTGGGGTGAAGGCAAACTGGGGATCCGTGCGCAGGCGGCGGGTGGCTTCCAGGCCATCCAGGTCAGGCATTTGGACATCCATCAAGATCAGATCAGGAATGCTCTCAATAGCTTTGTTGAGCGCTTCGTAGCCGTCATTGGCGATCACCATGCTGTAGCCCAGTCCGTCCAGATAATCTGCAATGGTCATGGCATTAATAGGATTGTCTTCCGCCAACAAGATGGTGGCTTTATTCTTTCGATCTATGGTTGGCAAGGTTTCAATTGCAGCATTGACGGTTTTATCTGATGCAGTTTTGGAAGGCTCAGTATCTTGCCAGGGCAGCGAGACTGTAAACCGGCTGCCTTTACCCAACTCGCTTTCAAGGGAAACACTTCCACCGTGCAGTTCGGACAATCGCTTGACCAGGGCCAGGCCCAACCCGGTGCCTTCATATTTGCGAGTTAAACTGTTATCGGCCTGGACAAAAGGAGTAAACAAGCGTTGTTGATCTTCGGGTGAGATGCCAATCCCTGTGTCAATGACGGAAAACTCCACACATTTTTTTTGCCGGTTGGGCTGAACTTCGAGACTGATCTTACCTTCTGGGGGAGTGAATTTGACAGCGTTATTTAACAGATTTACGAGAATCTGCTTCAAACGCCGCTCATCGGCCTGGATGGTGGTTACATCTTCACTGATCTTCAGACCAATCTGCACATCTTTTTTCGCCGCTGGCTCTTTGATAAACGCCAGGCAGGCATGGCAAATGTTACTAACCGACACTGCTTCAACATATAGTTCCAATTTATCGGCTTCGATCTTTGCCAGGTCGAGAACATCGTTGATCAGGCTCAAAAGGTGCTGCCCGCTGGCATAAATCGTGCTGACATAGATGTTCTGGCGCTCGTTTAGGGGGCCGCGCTGGCCGGAAAGCAAGATTTCAGACATACCCAGAATGCCATTGAGCGGAGTGCGTAGTTCATGACTCATGTTGGCGAGGAACTCATCTTTGGCACGCGAGGCGCGTTCCAGTTTGCGGTTCAAAAAATCAAGATTGTCACGGCTTTCGCGCATGGCTTGTTCGGCGAGTTTTTCTTCGGTTACATCTTGCACCATGCCAATGACATTTTCAATCTGGTTTCCTGCGTTATATTGGGCCACGCCATGCGTTTTCAAATATCCAATGCAGCCATCACCGCGCATGATCCGGTATTCAATTACGCCGCTTTCGAGCATACCACTGAGCAGCTCCTGGATTTTCTGGCGCACCATCTCCACATCATCAAGGTGTATGGTTCTCATTACAAATTCAAGATTGCCGGCAAACGAAGCTTTATCTACACGATGGATGACGAACATTTGGTCATCCCACTGCAATTGATTGGTTTTCACGCTCCAGTTCCAAACCCCGAGGTTGGCAGCGCGAGTAGCGAGTTCAAGCCGTTCGCTGAGGGTATATACATCGGCAGTGCGCTCCTTTACGCGTTGTTCCAATTCTTGGGACAAACTGCGATATTTCTCTTCGCTTGCGCGCAATTTTTCTTCTGCCTTCTTGCGTTCGGTAATGTCAATATTGGTACCGACCACCAATTCGGGTTCTCCCGCCGAATTCAAACGAACCGATTCAACCGCGTAGATGTAACGGAGCTCACCGGAAT
This sequence comes from uncultured Anaerolineae bacterium, assembly GCA_903822545.1. Taxonomy (GTDB): domain Bacteria; phylum Chloroflexota; class Anaerolineae; order Anaerolineales; family Villigracilaceae; genus CAIJPN01. Next base: position 132,507 of record CAIJPN010000121.1, read on the forward strand.
CTCTGCGCCGGATTTGAAATTCGCGCTTGCCCTGTCCACGGCGGTGGATCGTATCTTGCAGTGCAGCCTCCTGTTCAACCAACTCTTTGGGATTAACCGCTGATGACCAATCTATGTAATTGATCACCCCATCTGTGCTAGGCTCAATCCCATACATGCGGAACATCTCAGTGTCCCATTGAATAGTGTTCGTTTTGAGATTCCAGGCCCAAATGCCAATATTGGTTGTTTCTACCGCCAGGCGCATGCGATGTTCATTTTCGCGCAATTTATCTTCCGCTAGCTTGCGATTGGTAATGTCGCGCCCGAAAACGGCAACGCGCCGAACATTCCCATCGACATCAAAGATGGGATAAATATTGCTCTCCATCCACATCCCGAAGCGTTCATCTTCAAATTCGACAAACTTCCTATTCCGCACGACCATTTCCAATTGCTTTTTGCGCCCATCTGCAACAGCTGGCGGGAGCAGGCTGAACATGTTAGCGCCAATCAAATCCTGTACTTGTTTGCCAAGCCGCGCTGCGGTGGTTTCGTTTGCAGCGACCACAGTGCCATCAATATCCATCAGGAAAACCGATTCAGAGGCTGCATTCAAGATCGCCTGCGCAGTTTCATGACTCTCGCGCAAGGCAAGTTCACCTTTTTTCTGATCAGTAATGTCTATTGCAATACCAGTGGTTCGCAAGACCATTCCGCTTTCATCCAGGATCGGGAATGATCGATCATGGATCCAGCGGAAAGATCCATCAGGGCGTATGATGCGATATTCCATGTCAATCTGTTCACCACGCGCCTGCCGTTCCAGCGCATCGAACATAACCTGCCTATCTTCTGGCAAAATAGCCTCGATGTACTGCCTGCCATCTTCATACAAACTCTTGACCGTTCGACCCCATACTTTTTCATAAGCCGGGCTGACGTACTCCATCCGCATGTGTTGGTTATCGAACATCCAGAAGACCTCTTCGATTGTCTCAGCAATCAGGCGGAATTTTTCCTCACTCGTACGCAATTTATTGAGTGCCGCATCTTTTTGGAGTTCCGCCTGCTTACGAGCAGTAATATCGGAGATGATCGAGAATAGCATAACCTGGTTGTTGAGTTCGATGCGACTAGCGCGCACCTCCACAGTGCGGACTTCGCCGCCAGCCAGACGGTGCGGAATAACGAAATAATTTTGCTGATTGCTTATGGCTTGCATCCACTCGGTGGAGGCTTCTTGCGGGTTAATCTGGCTAATGTCATTGATGTTCATGTTGATCAGCTGCGCACGCGAGTAGCCGTAGAATTCTGCTGCAGCCAGATTAGCATCAATGATAACGCCAGAAGCCGGGTCGACGATTAACATGATCGCATGACTCGCCTCGAACAGGGTGCGGAAACGCGCTTCGCTTGCACGCAGTTTTTCCTCTGCTAGCTTGCGATCGGTGATATCCACGCTGATCGTGGCGTAATGTTCGCGGCCCACCATAAAAGCAGATGAAAGATATTCCTTCCGGTTCGCATCAAAACGTGTTTCGAACAGGAGCGGTTTTCCGTTTGAAGCAACCTGACGCGAGATATCCAAATAGGGCCCCATAATTTCATTCCCAAACAACCCCAAAGCTCGCTGCCCGATCAAATCTTCAGCCACACTACCCAGGCTGGCTGCCCCAAGTGGGTTGATATCGCTGATCTCCCAATCGGCAATCTCGCCCTGTTCGTTGCGAATCAACTTATAGATGGAGCCCTGCATTGGCAGGTTTTTAAAAAGATCGTAGAACTTAACCTGGCTTTCTTGCAATGCCTTCTCGGCGTCTTTGCGTTCGGTGATGTCGCGTACTAAGATGGAAACCGTCTTTGGCTTTTCCGTTCCAGAACGAATTAGATTGAATCGCGCATTAAACCAACGCTTGCCACCCGGCAGTTCCACCGGATATTCGAGATTCTGCATCTGGCCGCTATCCAAACAGTATTCAAGAAACTCGAAAAAGGGGCGGCTGGCTTCAGCCCCAAAGATATCATCAAAACGGCGGCCGATAATGTGCTCCGGCGGCTGGAAGAGCATGGTCTCATCCGCTGTCCATACATTCAAATAGGTTCCGTGCTCATCGACTTCGAAAACGATATCGTCGAGCGAAGTTACCAGCGCTTGCAATTTCTTCTGGCTGTCAAGCAGGTTTTGTTGGGCCTGCTTGCGCTCAGTAATATCCTGTACCATCGAGATGGCATGTTTTTGCCCGTTAATTTCGATGATGTCTATGTTCAATAAAACCGCGCATTCCCCGCGAGATTCCGTAACCAGCTTATATTCGATATCGCGCGCATACCCATTGGCTTTCAATTGGGCGATCAGGCGTTTACGACTCTCCAGATCGGCAACCATGCCTAATTCCAGGGTATTCTTCCCGATGATCTCCGACCGATCCAGCCCGGTCAATTTCTCGAATGCTTCGTTAATATCAACAATGCGGTTGTCCGACATCCTTGCCAGCGAGATGGCAACAGGGGACTTCTGGAATAAGATTGAAAACTTCTGCTCACTCTCGCGCAGCTTTTCGAGCGCCGACTCTCTTTGGGATTCTGCCTGTTTACGTTCAGTGATATCCACCAACGATGACATCAAATATAAAAGATTGCCATTTTCATCTCGACGCGCAACAGAACTCAAGTCCACCCAGGCTACCGTTCCGTCCTTTCGGATATATCTTTTACTGAAACGAGTAGCTGCTTTCTTGCCTGAAACCAAATCGTCAACTTCCTTTTGAGTGGATTCGATGTCATCAGGGTGCGAGATATCCTGCCAGCGCTTCCCTTTCAATTCATCCCGCGCATAACCGAGCATGTCGCAAAACGCCTGGTTGACGTACACATCGCCATTGATCTGAGTAATCGAATTTCCAACATTGGAGTGCTCAAACACGTATTTAAATTTATCTTCGCTCTCGCGCAGTTTTTCCTCCGCTAGTTTCTGCGAAGTAATATCCCGCAAGGTAGCTCCCACGCAAATTCCCCTATCTGTGCGAACGATAAAAGCGTTTTGCTGAATAACCTTTCTCTCCCCCTGAAGGGTTTGAAGCTTAATTTCGTTAACCTTTCCTAACAACTGGGGAACTTGTCCGCTATGCAAAATGCCCTGGACATAACTCCTAAGATATTCGATCGTTATTACGGGACGATTTTCTGCCAGGCTCACCAGATATTGCATTTCCCACAAACTCATGCCAAGTGCCTGTTCACGTGTCAACCCGGTAATCTGCGAAATCGCCTGATTCCATTCAATGATGACACCCTGCTCATCTGTCAAAAGAAAACCGTCTGCCGATTGTTCCATAAAACTACGGAAACGATTTTCCTTTTCACGGAGTAATTCATCCATTTTTTTGCGTTCGGTAACATCGCGGGAATTGATCACAATTGCGTTAAATTCCGGATCATTCAACCGGTTGATAATGGTTGATTCCACCCAACAAATACTCCCATCCTTGCGGATAAAACGCATCTGGCTGATCACCGGTTGCCCGGGGAGACTCAGGATTTGCTCAAAATAACGTGCAGCGATCTCCTGGTCATCAGGATACAACAGAGCAAAGGCGTTCATCCCTTTCAACTCAGTGGGAGTGTAGCCCAAAATTCGCTCGGCTGCCGGGCTTTCATAAAGAATGATCCCATCTGCTGAAACCATGGCGATGGCATCGCCCTGCTCTACAAGCAACCTCCATCGCCTTTCACTGGCAAGTACTGCTTTTAATTCTGCTTCCAACTGGGATTTGGTTTTGTTGCTCATTGGAACTCCTGGTCATCCACCTGCGTTTGGAGCTGCTGCAAAGCCGTCACCAGTTCTGCCGGTGAGTTGTAATTCGTGGTGGTATTGTGGATGGTGATGTAATTGGTCTGGGGGCCATTGACAACATCCCGCCCGGCGTGGATGCCACCCTGGATGTTGAACGTTGTTCCGCCCTGACTCTTGCTCTCGCGCTTCGGCTTGGGGATTGGCTGGGTATCTACCAGCGCCTCGGGTTTGGAACCCATTTTACGGGCCTTGACCGGGCTGGCAGGTTTTCCGCCTTTCTGCGCCTGGCGCGCCATCAGCGCAGCCACAATCCGGTCATAGCCTGCCGGGTAGTCCACATACTGGAGTTCCCGGAACTCAAAAGGCACCTCGCAGCCATCCAGCCGCACCGGGATCACAAAAATCGTCCCATCCGGCTTCTCCTCGCGGAAATCCAGCGCCTTCTTATACTCACGCTGGACATAACCTTCCTTCTGCACCGACAGCGACGAAAAACACACCAGGATGGCATCACTGGCGCGCA
>CAIJPN010000122.1 GCA_903822545.1 uncultured Anaerolineae bacterium
GGGGCTGGTGAATAAAGTCGTGCCGCTGGAGCAGCTCGAAGCCGAGGGCATCCAGTGGGCGCAGGAGATTTTGGAGAAAAGCCCGGTGGCAATCCGCTTCCTGAAGGCGGCGATGAATGCCGATATGGACGGTCAGGCCGGGTTGCAGGTGTTGGCCGGGGATGCGACGATGCTTTTCTACATGTCAGATGAGGGTAGAGAAGGCAAAGAGGCTTTCATGGAAAAAAGGAAACCCCGTTACAAGGATTATCCTAGAAGGCCATAATGATATGAGCCTACCCCTTTTCCAAACCCCCAAACCGATAGATGCCCACTTCAAAAGTGATGGCGATATAGTTTTGTTTAATGGTAATGTTCAAGATTTGCTGACTGAAATTCCAGACAAAGCCATCCAACTGGTTATCACTTCGCCTCCCTATAACCTGGGGAAAGACTACGAACACCGCGTTGATATTGAAAAATACTTGGAACAGCAAACCGAGATTATCGCTGAACTCTGCCGGGTCTTGAAAGACGAGGGAAGTTTATGCTGGCAGGTGGGTAATTTCGTTGACGATGGCGAAGTTTTCCCGCTGGATATTTTGTATTACGGAATCTTCAAAAAATTTGGGTTGCGCCTGCGAAACCGGATCATTTGGCGGTTTGGTCATGGACTTCATGCATCCAAGCGTTTTTCTGGGCGGTACGAGACTATTTTATGGTTCACAAAGAGCGATAAATACCTGTTCAACCTGGATAATGTCCGGGTTCCGTCGAAATATCCCGGAAAGCGCCATTTCAAGGGCGAGAAAAAGGGACAGCTTTCTGGCAACCCGTTAGGGAAGAATCCATCGGATGTATGGGAATTCGTTTTGCAGGATTGGGAACAGGAAATTTGGGACATCCCCAATGTCAAAGCAAACCATCCTGAAAAAACAGACCATCCCTGCCAGTATCCGATTGAGTTGGTGGAACGCTGCGTTTTGGCGTTGACTAATGAAGGCGATTGGGTTTTAGACCCATTTGCTGGTGTCGGTTCGTCGCTTTTGGCGGCCATAAAGAACAATCGCCACGCCGTAGGCAGCGATAAAGAAAAAGAGTACATTGACCTGGCGCGGGAGCGTATTTTTTCGTATTTCAACGGTACGCTTGGCTATCGCCCGCTTGGAACGCCGGTTTATCAACCTACCGGCAAGGATAGCGTGTCCAAAGTTCCCGATGAGTGGAAAGAAGTTTACGCGCAGCGCACCATGCTCGAAGAAAAGGGAGAATACGATAAATGAAAATCGTTGGAGCCTACTCGTTTAATGGCGGCAAACAAGCCGTTCATGAAAAATATGCTCAAGAATTGGAAGAAGTAACAAAAATCCTTGCCCAAGTTGAAACCGCAAGACATAAAACCAAGACGAGCAAGGAAAAGACCATGCGCGACAAGGTCTTATACAGTCCCCGTTCGCTCAATCGGGAAATCAGCGACGGTTTTTTAGGCCTGGGTTGGGAGAAGAAACGGGTTTTGTGCGACTATCCGGCGCAATACTACGTTGGCGGTTATGAGTCGCTCCAGGTTTCCAAAGGGGCTTTCAGGGAAATGGATTTTGTCAAAAACAAACTTGGCGTCGAAGTACAATTTGGCAAGTATTCTTTCATCAATCTATTACCCACATTTTCGAGTGAGTAGGGAAAGCGGTTAGACTTGTGAGCATCCTAAAGAAACCGAGCGAGAAGAGAGAGATGGCAGAGAAACCGCAAACCGCAGAAAACTCGTGGGCCGTTGAAGAATTTGGACA
>CAIJPN010000123.1 GCA_903822545.1 uncultured Anaerolineae bacterium
GATGCGGCCACAGGCTTGATTTATGTTGGCAATGGACAATATTATGACCCCCAAACCGGCAGGTTCTTAACCAGGGATGCCAAGCCCAACCAAAATAACCCCTACACTCCCATTGACCCCACCAGCGCACTGTTTGCTCCGCTGGCGCTGCTGGCGATGGTATTTGGCAACAAGAAAAAACGCGGAAAGTGGGATAGCCTGGTGATATTGTTGGTGCTAGGTATGGCGGTGGGCATGAGTCTGGCGGCGTGTGGCGGAAGTGGTACTCCAACACCCCCTCCTTCTAGACCCGATCCATCGCCAGTAACCCCTGCGCCTTCCAAAACCCCGGAACCACCAGGAAATAATCCCGGCAGCACACCGAACGATCCCGGTTCGGCCACGCCATCGCCAGTGCCTTGTCCAACACCTACACTAATACCGACAGGAACGCCAATCTCTCCGACACCAACCCCCGATAATGAGCCGTGGAAACATGACCCAGACTATCGTTATGACCCATCATCAAAAAGCATTCCGGGTTGGGGCGCAGATTGGTGGGTTGAGTCGATTCGACAAGACCGGACTAAGCATGTATGGAAATGGATATGCACATCGGGTGGATGGTGGGGAGCCGGTAAGTGTCCACCATTGCGTGAGATGTTGGCTCCCTTCTTGCTAAATTTTGAGATAGGCGAATTCTGGGATGACGCAAAAGCGGATAATGGTAGAGGTAATTGGGCTATCCATATTGTTTCAACAACCATTCGCTTTAGATTTGGAGATGGTGAACTTCCGAATGATCCAAAGCTTTCTGATGCACTGGCGACGAGCCTCTCCACTTTCACATCTTTTGTTAATCCTGACCGACGACAGTCTATAGACTTTAACGAGGAAGATTGGCGCCTTTTGACAAACTACCCGCCACTTCCAATCATGCACAGTGAGATGGACAGTGTATTTGATCAACACCAAGATGTGGTGAGAAAAGACAACCAGCCAGTTATATTTTGGTGGGATGCAGCAGATGGGGACAATAATACTAACCATCAGCTTTACGATACATTTACAAGGCGGGATGGATACTGGATAAAATTTGGGTATTAATCGGGCATTTTTTTGAACGTTCGTGGTGAGTTTCGCATAAAAGATTAGAGTCTCGGATAGTTTTTAGCCTGTGTGCTATACAGAGTTGATAATGATTATCATTGCAATGCGGCGGTTTTACGATTTAGCAGGAACCTGGTTGACCAAATCGCCGCTTGCAGTGATATGAAATGCGATTAGTGTAATACCTGTTTACGTCAGGAAACAAGGAGATTGGCCGCAATGTTAAAGCGTATATGCATGTACAATCTATTCTTTTTGATAGCGACAGCTTGCAGTGCTAATACCACTGCGTTGCCTGTCCAGCCAGCTTTAAAAGATACTCCTACTATTGCCCCAACTGTGGCGGTTACACATGTGGAGACCCCACTTCATCAAGACCTCATTCCAACGTTGCAGGATCCTTCTATCAGTCAAAAACCAATTAATCCGCTGGTCATAAAAGTTTGTCCCACACAGCAAGAGGTATCTTTACCCGAACTCGGACTGTCCCCAAACGACCGCCTAATTGTAGTTTCTTACGATGAACCTTATATTTATTCCAAAGGCAGTTTATTCACAGTAAAAGCAACCGATACGACAGCCCAACCCATAAATAACACAACCCCAACGAAGGGAGAGTTAAATAGATTTTCTAGCGTAGGAGTCAGCCCCGATGGGAAGTGGGTTCTTTACGAGCGCTATCATCAACCACAAGATGATGAATTAACTTTATGGATTAGCTCGACAGATGGGCAACAACACTGGGAGCTTGCTACAACACCACTGGCGAGCCGAGCCGAATGGGTGTCAAACCAGGAAATTATCGTTACTGATTACTATAATCGAGAGCCGATTATCCGAATCTTTCCATTCTCATACAGGCTCGAAAAGCTGTCTCACATACAAGGCCTTGGCAAGAGCTTGGCCTACCTTGTAAGAGACTCAAATTTGTACGATGCCTATTATGGTGTGGATGTGGATGCTACAACTGGCAAGTTTGTGGCTTGGTTTGCTCTCTATGATTATGCTGCTCAGAGTAAACAGAAAATCTTTCAATGGATGCCGACCGAAGAATCTCCAGGCGCGGGCCCACTTTCCTCCAACCTCATACCTTGGGGTTGGGACATCTGGAGCACCAGGAATGGTTTTACGATTGTTGTGCAAAAAACTTATGGGTTTGACCTGGTCAGTGATTTAGATTTTGCCGCCGCTGCTCAACCCAAAGCCTACACTGAAGTAATGAAATCGGTTATTCTGCCAGACGGGGATGCCGACTGGGGTGTAATTGAATCGTTCCCATTACTAACAGATTCATTTGCTTTTGACCGTTTCTATCCAAAAGAACCTGGATCCAACAAAATGAAATTCCATATCTTTGATTATCAGCACATGGTGCTAAAAGATTACTGTTTGGATCGAGGAAATAGTGCAGGCGGTGACTTCTCACCAGATGAGCGTTTTTTTGCATGGACTGTGTATGAGGATCAAGGTAATAGCAAAGGGAAAGAAGTGGCTGTTCTCAATTTAGAAACAGGCCAGGTAGCGCGATTCCCCCATGTGAAATTAATAGGATGGGGAGTGGTTGACCAGTAGATTTTTGCATATAAATGTGTTGGAATACTCGTACACAGCCGGTGGGCAGGAGACGGTCATCAGTTACCAGTATGACGCTGCCAACCAGTTGACCAGCGCCACCCAAAACGGCGCAACCTGGCACTACACCTACGATGGCAATGGCAGTTTGGTGATGGCTTCACCGGGCGCGGCTGTATCCAACGGCGCGAAACGCTACACCTACAATGTGGCCGGTTTCCTGGTGAAAGTGGAGAACTACATCACCGACTGGCAGCCGCAGGCCGAAATGGCTTATGACGGCCTCGGCTGGACTTGGGCCAGGCCATCCCCGTCACCCCAGCCGCCTAGACGGCGTAGCAACGGAGCGCATTAGGCAACCGCTGTTAACGACAATTAGAATTACCCACCGACGACCAATCTATTACCCACATTTTCGAGTGAGTAGGGAAAGCGGTTAGACTTGTGAGCATCCTAAAGAAACCGAGCGAGAAGAGAGAGATGGCAGAGAAACCGCAAACCGCAGAAAACTCGTGGGCCGTTGAAGAATTTGGAC
>CAIJPN010000124.1 GCA_903822545.1 uncultured Anaerolineae bacterium
ACCTTCACACCTACCTTCACCCTGACACCATCCAACACCCCGACTTCCACACCCACCAAGACCGCCACCCCCACCAACACGGCGACCTTCACACCTACCTTCACCCTGACACCATCCAACACCCCGACTTTCACCCCCACCAACACAGCGACCTTCACGCCTACCTACACCCTGACCCCATCCAACACTCCGACTTTCACCCCAACCAAGACCGTCACGCCCACCAACACAGCGACCTTCACACCTACCTTCACCCTGACACCCTCCAACACCCCGACTTCCACACCCACCAAGAGCGCCACCCCCACCAACACAGCGACCTTCACGCCTACCTACACCCTGACACCATCCAACACTCCGACTTTCACCCCAACCAAGACCGCCACCCCCACCAACACAGCGACCTTCACACCTACCTTCACCCTGACACCATCCAACATCCCGACTTTCACCCCAACCAAGACCTCCACACCCACCAACACAGCGACTTCCACGCCTACCTTCACCCTGACACCCTCCAACACACCAACTTCCACCCCAACCAAGACCGCCAACCTCACCAACACAGCGACCTTCACGCCTGCCTTCACCTTGACCCCATCCAACACCGTCACTTCTACCCCCACCAACACAGCCACTTCCACACCTACCTTCACCCTGACCCCATCCAACACCGTCACTTCTACTCCAACCAAGACAACCACCCCCACCACAAACAGCACTGCAACCCCGGCACCCACGTTATCCTGCCAACAGGCCCAATTTATCGGCGATGTCACCATCCCCGATGGCACGCTTATTAACCCAGGAGTAGCATTCACCAAAACCTGGCGATTTAAAAACATCGGCTCGTGCGTATGGGATACAAACTTTAGCCTGATATTTGCCGGGGGAGAGCGGATGAACGCCCCGGCCAGCATCCCGCTGCCCCGCGTTGTATTCCCCGGCCAAACAGTAGAAATCTCTGTAGATTTGCGCTCACCAGCTTTGCCAGGAAACTATCGAGGCATCTGGCTGCTCAAAAACGGCCAGGGACTGCCAGTCGCGGTCAGCACCAAACTCTTCGCGCCGGTTTGGGTCGATATCGTAGTAAACACCATCAGCCCCGAAGAAATCACCTTCGACATGGCCGCAAACGCCTGCCTCGCCACCTGGAGCAACAGCAAAGACATCCTGCGCTGCCCAGGCCTCGACCGCGACATCGCCGGTTACGTTCAATTCATCCCCACCCCAATGCTCGAAACCGGCACAATCTCACCGCGCGCTGGCCTGCTCACCTATCCCCAAAACATCACCGATGGCTACATTCAGGGCATCTACCCACCCATACGTGTGCGCAATGGCGACCACTTCCGCACTACCGTCAACTGCGACTACAACGCATCCGCCTGCCTCGTACTGTTCCAATTCGACTACCTGCTCAACGATGGCACCGGCGGCACACTCTGGGCCATCGGCGAAATTAACGAAGGCAAAACCTACTCACCCGATATCGATTTAAGCCACCTGGCCGGGCAAGATATCCGCTTCGTACTGAAAGTGCTGGCCTTTGGCCCCGCATTTGAAGACCGCGCCATCTGGGTCGCGCCGCGCATCGTTCACATCCAACCGACCGGACAGCAAAAATACAGCTCGCCCAAGGCCGGAGATTCCCCACGCTGAAATGGCTTTCTACAAACAAAAAGGATGGGCATTTACCGCAGCCCATCCTTTTTTCGTTGACAGAAAAACGTCCCGGCACCCGGGCATTTTCACCCGCCCCGCAGCATCCTCCCCAGGCGTGGAATTTGCGCCCGGATAATTGCTTCATCCATCGTCGCTTCAAAAAAACCGCCGATACCGCCATATTCACAAGATGCCACCCACGGCTCACGCCACGCCCCGGTGTGAATTTGCCCAAACGCCCAGGCCAGGAACTCCCAGTCTGCATCCACAATCGGCAGGTGATCCATCCAACGCTCGCGATAGCGAGAAAGCTTATCGGGTTTGAGCAAACCCGAATCGCGGATTCGATCCTGCCAGCCCTGGTCTAGATACTGGATACCGGTAATGTGCATCTCACGCAGCCGGTCAGTCGGCAGTTGGGCAATATACTCCTTAACATCCATACCCAACTGCAAAGCAGCCAGCCGCGCATGCGAAATATCAAATAAAAACCCGCAGCCAGTCTCACGGATAATGGCATTCACTACCTGGGGCAAAATCGCCGCATTGACCAGATCCGTATCCCCGGCATCATTCTCAGCAATGACATTTTCTGCGCCAAAATGCCGCACCAACGTCTGCACATCACGGATCATGCGCCCGGTGATTTTTTCGGCAGCACCAGCAGAATAATCAGCGGGATCAAGATCGGGGTTGTTTTTAAGGCTCGGCGCAAGGTGGATGTTGACAATCGGCGTGCTGGTTTGCTTCATAAATGCTTCAATGCGCGCAAAATCGACCGGAGCCTTCGTTTCACTATCCCGCACGGTTCCATCTCCACCTGTGACCTTGAGCGGGAAGTGGATATAGCCGGGATAATCAGCGATAACTTCATTAACGGTATCAGTCCAGCAAGGCAGCTTGAACAAATCAAAAGCATCGGGCTGGTCGCGCCAAAGCGCAAGGGCAGGTTTGGAGTAGTTGACAGCAAATTTCATCATAGGAGGAGTGAATGGTGATTGGCTTGACTGTAAAAAAGATGTGTAGATTTTACTTTGCTTTTCCAGCATCCCCAAAAACTCTCGTGACCTAATTTTGATGGAGACCGGACAGACACGGCAACCTTTTACCAGCGGAACCTTCCCCGCACCAGCAACCGCCATCTTAGCCGCCGCCACGCAGAAAGCGCAACCCGCAGCGCAGCTTTTTCCACCTTCGAGGGCGCAAACAACGCCTGCTCATACGTAGATGTCACCAACCGCAGATCTGCATTGGGGCCGAGCTGCTTTTCAAGGGCCGACACAAACTCGCGGATGGTGCGCCCGGGGAGCGGCGGCCCGGCCAGGTTCTGACCCAGGCGATAAATATCACGCATCATCCAGCGTAAAGACTGGCGCGCAGGGATTTGGATGAGTATGAAGCCTTCCAGCAAGAAAAATGCCAGGGCGAATAGCAGCACCCCCAACAACGGAAGCAGCCCCCAGCGCGCATAAAGCGGCAGTTGTTTGAGCGATTCTCCCAGCGCGGCCAGGGCCAGGTTATCGGGTTGCAGGGACGGGGTGGGTATGGCGGCTGGCTGACTGGGACGCACGATTTCTTGCTGCGCCGAAGTCGGCTCGAACTCAACCCAGCCCACACCAGGGAAGTAAACTTCCACCCACGAATGCGCATCGGCGGCCGTAATTAGATATTGGGCGGCGCGCACATCATACGTGCCGCTGGCGTAACCGCTCACCAACCGGGCTGGCACACCCTGGGCACGCGCCATCACCACCATCGCTGTGGCATAATAATCACAGTAACCCTTTCGCAACTCGAAAAGGAAGTAATCGGCCACATCTGTGCCGGGTGGCGGGGTGGGAACATCCAGGCTGTAGATGTAGTTCTGGCGCAGGTAACGCTCAATGGCGTCTGCTTTTTCGTAAGGCGTTTGTTTCCCGGCAGTTATATCTGCGGCCAGTTGGAGCACCCGCGCCGGGATGCCAGATGAAAGCTGGAGATAGCGCTCGCGCACCCAGCCAGGATACGCTTCACCAGCGGCCTGCAGCTGCTGAACCGTGTAATTGGGCAGGTAAGACTCAACGATGTATTCAGGTGATGTAACCACTCCACCGAAAGCGTCTGCCTGGTCAAACGAGATCAAAGCGTCAGGGCGGCCCGCTGCGGGTGGCAAGCGCCAGGCTGCTTCAAAAGAACTATCGGAACGGTAAAAAGCCCCAGCCCAGTACAGAGTCCGATCATCCCAACGATAAATTGAATATTCCTGCCGCAAAAGCCGTTGATTGGCCGGGGGCAGATCGAAAACTGGCCGGTTGGCGCCATATTTACGGGTTTCAAGCGCGCTAGAGGCCCAGCCCAGGCCAGTGTATTCATCGTAAACGCGCGCCTTCCAATAATGGCGCGGCACGCTAACCACCTGGTCTGAAACCGGGATGGCTGGCAGTTCGCCAGTGCGCACGCGAAAAATCAGGTTGTCATTCAACCTGGGGCTGCCGCCAAGCAATTTTTGCTGGGGCAGCGACGGGTTGCGGTAAATGCCATAAGGCGAGCCTTCCTGGTTCAACCCCAGCGAGCGCACCGAAAGCCTCTCTGACCCAGAAATGTGCGGGCGCACAGCATCAACAACGTCACGGAAAGGGATTATTGAGCCCAGCCAGGCCAGCGCCAGCAGCGTCACGCTCAACAACGTCACCGAAACGATGCTGAAATAAGTCACCAGATCGGCATAATCGATGCCGCGCGCCAGCCAGCGCCCCACCCCAGCGCGATAGCGCGCCACACCCATTTGCGCCAGCCCCAGCCCCACCAATGCCAGCACGCCATCGGCGCCCTGCCCGGTATAATCGGCCAGCCCGGCCAGCAGCACCAGCGCCGGTGCCAGCCCGCCAAGGGCCATCTTCCGCGCCTGCGCCCAACCCACCCAGCCGCACACCAGCCACAAGAGCGCCCCCCAGGCCAGCGCATTCATCACCGGGTCATTAATCACCACTTCGTTGCCCGCCACCGCCGCCAGCCAGCCCTGTGCACGCACCCACAGCGCCAAAGTTTGGTCGGCAAAACCTTGCAGCGCCTCGCTGATATCTTCAGCCTGTTTGAATATGGAAAAAAACAGCCTCAGCAGGGGCCCATCATAACGGGCTGATACACCCCACAGCACGATAGCACCAAACAAGAACATCCGCCCTGCCGCTCGCATCCCGTTTAATTGACCTTGCCCCAACCCCCAGCCGAGCAGCGCTGCCAACAAGCTGAAAACCGTTAAAAGGGCAGTACTGGCCCCGCGAACCTGCCCCGCCACACCCCCGGCAAATACCAATATGGAGGCAATCATCAACCCCCAGGCCAGCCCCGCGCGGATGGTGATCGTGGTCATACCAACGGTCTCCAATCTGCGCCTGGGGGGTTATGCGTGGCAGTCACCTTGCCAGTAAAAGATGTGCGCCACTCCCACTCGCCACTGTGGCCGGGGCGCGCCTCGGGCCGATCCAGCAATTCACGCGGAATGACATGACAGGCCACTCCCATCTGCCCGCAGCGGGTGACCTGCAAAGCGGGGTTGGCCTGCCCGCCAAAGGTCAGCGGGTCAAGCAGCAGCACAGTCGGAATAATCCCACGCCAGGCCAGCGGAGCCAGCGCCTCCAACCAGGCCGGTTCGGTAGATGCGGTGATGATGATCAGGCTGGAGCCCATCCCAAAAGCGCGCTCATTGCAGCGAATGAAATCTGCCAGCGAAAAACTACCCGGTTGGGCCAATGCCAGGGTATACAACAACCCAAAACGCTGCTGCTGGCCTTCCCGGGGCGGGGTCCAGGCAGGTTCATGGCCGTTAACGGCCAGGCCAACCGGCTGGCGGCTTCTTAACGCCCGGTCAATCAGCGAGGCAGCCAGGATGACGCCATGCTCATCGGTTGAATCGTAACCCTGCCCCACCTGAGCGGCAGCATCCAGGTCAAGCACAATCCACCAGTTAGAGGCAGGCGTGCCATCGAATAAACGCACAAAGGGTTTGCCCAGGCGGGCGGTTGTAGGCCAGTGGATGCGTTTCAGCGAATCACCAGGCTGGTATTCGCGCACACCAGCCGCGCCTACGCTTTGCTCGGGTGAATTGGGGCGCGGGCGGCCATCGCCCAGCGCGCCGCCAGGATGAATATCAATTGCCGGAAGCGGCACGACCGGCGGCAACACCAATAACGTGGCAGAAGCCGCATCCTCATGCGTAACCGAAAAAATCCCCAGCGGGTCACCACTCTGGAGGGTTGCCCCACCCAAGATGTATAGTCCGCGCCGTGAACAGGTTCCGCGCGTCAGCAATTGACTTTCGGTGTTCGAGCCCAGCCCGGTAGCCAGCGATGCATGGTAATCGGGCATGGTGGAGTGATCATCAATCTCCAGCCAAATGGCCGGAAAATTTGATGTATTTGTGAGCGTGAAGCGTTCTTCCAACCTGTCACCCACCTGTGCCCAGCCAAAACGTATCTCGCGCTTGAGTGTTAATCCACGCGCCAGTCCCCTGGCCCAAAAGAAACTCACGATCAAAGCCCCACCCAACCCGATCATGGTGATTTTCCAGACCCGCGCCGGGGATATAAAATCCATGATGATTGAAGCCAGAACCAGGGCAGGCAGCAGCCAGCTATTAATTCGAAAGCGTGATCTCATACGTTGATTATATGCCGAGAAAATATCCAACGGGAACAAAAATCCCGCCCTCACGGGCGGGATTTATCAAGATTTATGCAGAAGTTGCAGGCCTACGGAATACAAGTATAAGAATAAGCATAAAGCTGGGCATCGGCCTTAAGAGCGGCAAGGAAATACGCAAAATTGGTTCGATCTACGGTGTAGGTTACGCCTTCCGAATCAGCCACATCCCAAATAGTGAATTCATAACTGCTGCAAGGATACCAGGGCTTGCCAGGGATAATTCCAGAGAAAGCAAAACCTGCAAAATAGATGGCAGCACTCTGGCCCTCAAAATTACCTATGCCAACTTTGTCGCTCATGCATTTCACCTGGTTATTCTCCTTAAGAGAACAAGACAGGGGATAATCATTATATGCTACTCTTACATAGCCTTGCAGGTCCTTTTCCTTAAACTCACCATCCAGTTCGAAGATGAAGACGATGCCTTTGCCTAACACAAAGCGAATATCCAACAATGTAACACTTTTTTCTTTCGCTGCCAATGCAGGGGTGGCGGTAGTTGCAAACAATGCCGCCAGAAGCAAAAGTGAAAGAACGGGCCAGAGTTTCTTTTGCATAGTTTCCTTCCTCAAACAAGAATAAATTGGGGGTAGGGGGGAGACGCTTAATGCTATGATACATCTATGTGGTTTTTTGTGCAAGGGTTACCAAATTGGGGCTTCCGTAGATCGAAAAAAGTCCCGCATCTTGCGATGCGGGACTTTTTTCGATCTACTATTTCATTTTTTAGTCTAGCCAAGGCACCTCGTCACGTTCAATGCAAGTTGCTTTATAAGTGGTCCAGCCCCACTCAAGTAGAAAATCAACCCACAACTGTTTCATTTGGCTTTTTACATAAATAGCATCAGGCCACTTCACTATCTCACCATCGAAATCTTGTTGGATCGATAACGCATACCACGGACAAATCTTCTCGGGCATGGCACCCTCAAATGCGAAACCTGCCAGCGTACCCGAAACAGATTTTCCAGAAATATCGCCAGAAAACTTGCTGGTGCAGGCAATCTGTCCATTTTCTTTGATAACGCACGAAAGTGGATAGCTGTTACTATTGATGAATACTTCCCCTGTCAATTCGCTTTCCTTGAAATCGCCAGTCATATCAAAAAGAAAGACATAGCCTTTCCCTATGATGAAGCGAATTTCAGCCAGGCTGATGCTCTTTCCTGCCGCCAGGGCCGGGCTGGCAGTTGCCAATAGCATCACAACCAACAGAACAACCGAAAACAATTTCTTTTGCATAGTATTTTTTCTCCTGTTGAATGGGGTGGATGATACAACACTTACTCTATAATCATATATTATTCTTACACGCTTGTGCTTCTCATCACTAATAAACTTGCATTTCTGTAAGTATTTCTTCCGGGCCGACCAATTTAAAGATAGAACAGCTTTTGTATCCATTTTTCCAGCGAAAGGTCACCATATCACTGTACGCTCTGGTAACAATGTTTTGCAAACACAACCACATTATCGCTGTAATTCAATCAAGGAGTGTGAAGTGAATACGATTTCTATGAGTGTAGCAAAAATAGTGAGCAATTCCATCTGGGGTATTCTCTACATTCTCACTCCATCCGGGTCGACAGGCATGGGGGGAAAACCCCGATAAGATGCGGCACAAAAGCACATCGCTGGTGGGTATTTTTTGCTATACTAATTCTGACATCCCAATCACAGCGAGGAACCCCATGGAAAAAGCTTTCCAAGATTACTACCCTGAGAATGTGGCGCAATGCTTCGGCTGCGGACGGTTGAACGAGCACGGGCACCAGATCAAAACCTATTGGGAGGGCGAAGAATCAGTCACACGCTTCACCCCCGAGCCTTTCCACACCGCCATCCCCGGCTATGTGTACGGGGGGCTGATCGCATCCCTCGTAGATTGTCACGGCACGGGGACGGCTGCCGCCGCAATGTACCGCGCCGAGGACCGGGAGATGGATTCCGAACCGCCCTTCCGCTTTGTGACCGGCTCGCTGCATGTAGACTACCTGAAACCGACCCCGTTAAACGGGCCGCTGGAAATTCGCGGGCGCGTGAAAGAGGTCAAAGGCCGCAAAGTCATCGTTGAAGCGACGGTCTACGCCAACGGTGTGGTCACTGCGCGTGGAGAAGTAGTGGCAGTGCAAATGCCCGAATCGTTCCTGACAGGAGGTTGAGCGCGTGGAAATTTCACCCGAAGCCCTGTCTGCCTACCGCGCCCGCACGTTTCACCTGCCCCCCATGCCGCGCATCCAAACACCCGAAGCTGCGTATACATGGGTGGATGAACGCGGTTTTGTCTTTTTCTGGCCGATCAGTGGTGTGGATATGCCCAGCCTGTGGGTTGCCGCTGCCGGAGATCGTCCTGTAGCTGATGCCCATGATGACCCTGGACACATGACCTGGGGCTGGAAGGATGGCGCGCTCGGCAAGCGGGTTTGGTATTACGCCAAGATGCTGCGCAAGAAGGCCACCATGATCTCGCTGGAGATTGCGCCGTATTTTTATGCGCTTTCTGAGAATTATGGCTCACCGGAGGATGATTACCTGCTGGCTTATGAAGAAGGCCGCATGACATTGGCGACCAAACAAGTTTACGAGGCGCTGTTGAAGGATGGCGCAATGAATACGCTCGATTTGCGCAAGGCGGCACGCATGAGCAGCGCGCAAAGCGATGGTGAGTTTAATAAGGCCCTGGAGTTTTTGCAGGCTGATTTTAAAATCTTGCCAGTGGGTGTGGCACAGGCCGGGGCCTGGAAGTATGCGTTTATCTACGATGTCGTTACACGGCACTTCCCGGAGCTGCCAGAAAAAGCCCGGGGCATTGGCGAAGCCGAAGCGCGGCAAAAACTGGCGGCGTTGTATTTCCAAAATGTGGGGGCGGCGCAGGCCAGGGATGTTTCGAGGCTGTTCGGGTGGTCACCCGAGATTACAGCCAGGGTGATAAAACGCCTGGTTGACGGTGGCCTGGTGCAGGGCGGGCTGATCCGCCGGGAAAAAGCCGGGGAGTGGTTCGCGCTGCAAGAGCTGGTAGTATAGCCAGCGTTGAAAAAGTCTAAATTAAATGAAACTTTTTTCAACTTTTGGCGTTATAATATAAGAAATATCAATTCTATATTTGAAATTGAAAGGAGAAATTCTATGAAACGAAATCGTGGCGAACTTTTTGTGGGTCTGTTGTTAATTTTGCTGGGCGCATGGTTTGTGGCGCAGCGGCAGTTCCCCGAGCTGGCGAAGCTGGTTGAGCAGTATGCCAAAGGGCCGATGGTGTTGATCATTGGCGGCGGGGTGGTGTTTGTGTTGGGTGCGCTGCTGGGCACACCGGGGTTGTCGATTCCGGCGGCGATTATTTCGGGTATCGGCGGCATTATTTATTACCAGGAACTGGTTAAGGATCCCAGTGTGTGGTCGTATATGTGGACGCTGATTATTGGGTTTGTGGGCGTGGGCAATGTTTTGGCCGGGGCGCTCAACCGCAGTTCTTCGCAGGTGAGGAGCGGGCTGAATACGATTGTAGTCAGCGCGGTGCTGTTCATCATTTTTGCAACCATGATGGGCAAGCTGGCGATTTTAGGCGCGTATGGCCCGGCTATCCTGCTGATTTTGCTCGGGCTGTGGGTGATGCTGCGTGCGATCTTCCACAAAGGAGAATGAGATGAGATTGAAACTCGATGGGCTGTTTTGGGGCGGGATTTTGATCCTGCTCGGGGTTTTGTTCTTTTTGCAGGCCGCTGGGTTCATCAAGGATGTGTTTGGCTGGTTCTGGCCGATCATGCTGATGCTGTTGGGGCTGTTTGTGCTGGCGGGCGTGTTCTGGCCGGGCGCGGCACGCATGGGCGGCGTGAAAGCGCTGGTGAGCCTGGATGAAAACGCCAAAAGTGCGCGCATCGACCTGGATTTCGGGGCTTCGAGCCTGTGGGTGAGCGGTGGCGCGCAACCAGGTACGCTGGTCTACGGGACGAGCGGCACAGCGTTGGAAGTTAAATCACACCTTGCGGGAGATGTGCAGGAAGTGGATTTGGACGCCGGCCCATCCTTTTTACCGTTCCTGGGCTCTGCCAGCGGCTCGTGGGATTTCCAGCTCTCAGACAGCATTCCGCTGACGCTGGATGTGGATGCCGGGGCGAGCAGCATGACTTTCGATCTGGCCGACCTGCCGGTGCAAGAAATCCGCGTAGATGGCGGGGCCAGCACCATCAACCTGACGCTGCCCAAAAGCTCAAACTGCCGTGTGAAAATGAATATGGGCGCGGCAACGATCAACATTACCGTCCCTGAAGGTGTTGAAATGCGCCTGGGCATGGATGGGATGATGTCGCTGAATATTGATGAGAAGCGTTTCAGCCATGTGGGTTCGTTCTACCAGACTGGCGGATATGATTCAGCCCAAACGCGGGTGGATGTTGACCTGGATGGCGGCGCAAGCACGGTTACTGTGAGCTAGGAGGTTGTGATGAAACGGTTTGATTTTCGTATCCTGTTTGGGTTGGCGCTGTTCCTGTTGGGCGGGCTGATGCTGCTGGAACAAATGGGCTTGATCAAGGGCGCTTCGAGCATCTTCTGGGGCGTGACGATGATCGGTCTCGGCTCGGTTTTCCTATATGGCTTTTTCGGTGATTTCCGCCGCTACTGGTGGATGGTTATCCCCGGCCTGACCCTGGTTGGCGTGGGTGTCGATTCCCTGCTGCCGCAGCAACTCCAATCGTGGGGCGGGATCATCTTACTGGCTGCCATCGGCCTGAGTTTCTGGTCGATCTATTTCGTCAATCGCAGGTCATGGTGGGCCATCATCCCCGGCGGGGTGCTGGTGACGCTGGCAGCCGTCAATATGCTGGATGTGATGGATTTGTCGGTTGCAGATAACGGAGGCGGGGTGTTTTTCCTTGGCCTGGGGCTGACTTTCCTGCTGGTGGCAATCCTGCCGAATGGTGGCACCAACAACCAGTGGGCATATATCCCGGCGGTGGTGCTGGTGCTGCTGGGGGCTTTTCTCGGCAACCAGGCGGTGGATGGCGTTTCCACTTATGTCTGGCCGGTTTCGCTGATTATGGTTGGCGCGATGATCCTTTTCGGGTTTTTCAGACGGCGCGAATAGACAATAGAAACCAATAAAAATGGCCTGCCCAATTCAATCGGCAGGCCATTTTTATTATTGGTGTGTGCGCGGCAAATGCCAGAAACCCAAATTGGTTTATGACATTTTCATCAAAAAGGTGCAGGTTTCAGCGCCCTGGGCGCGGCATTCAATTTCTTCGGTTTGCCAGGCCTGGTTTGTGACCCAGAAGGCCAATTCATCTAATGCGCCGATGGCGGTGTGGCAAAATGCGCTGCTGGTATGAACACCAGAACAATAGGGGCATTGGTAAGTTTTGAAAAGCAGTGTGCCATCAGGTTTTTCGATAAATTCCGTATCCACCTGGGCAATCTGTTTGGCGGCCATGGTGACCGCTTTCAGGAGCGTTTTCAGGCGCAGGTCTGCTGGCAGGCTTTTGAGCGCGGTGCTGGCCAGGCCAATGGCCAACGGATAGTTCTCGCGCCATTTGGTAAACTGCACCCGCCCGGCGCGTTTGAGCGTGGCGCTGGCGCTTTTGGGGCCATACACATCAATCATGGCCTGGGTCACGCGTCCCACGTCGCCAAAGGTGGGTCTTTTGCCAGGGGCCAGTCTGCCATCTTTCAGATAGTCGAGCATATTGGCGCGCTGTAAAATGATGCTCGCGCCAGATTCCCCAAGCAATTCGCGCACCGTCTGGATGGCAACATCCACAGCTTCAGGAGGCAGTACCAGGTGACGGTCGTCCATTTCAGGCAGCTTCGATGTGAATTTCAGGGAAAAACTGGTGGACGGTGCCTTCGACCCAGCCATGCAGCGTGGATGGAGAAAGTGGGCAGCCCAGGCAGGCCCCACCCATCTTCACCTTCAAAGTTTCACCGTTGAAAGATACAAACTCAACCGACCCGCCATGGAATTGTTCGATGTAAGCACTGATGTTCTCAATCAAAGCGCGTAATTGCTGTTCTTTGGCACTGGCAACACTCATAACAGACTCTCCTTCTTGAATTGGGGCAGACTTTTTCTTGATACCTTCATTGAGCATCGCTTTGACCTGGGCCTCGGCATTACTGCGACGAAACGCCACTGCGCGGGCCAACCGGTCGAGCACCACCCGTCCGGTTTGGGGGTGATCATTCATCAGGGTTTGCAAATCCTGGCCACAAATCACCAGCACTTCACAGGCCTGGGTGCAGATCAATGACGAGCTGTAGGTAGAATTCCCCAACACCGCCGACCAGCCGAATACACCGCCCGGTTGGATGCGGTTCAGGTTAATAGGCTCCCCATCATAAGGCTTGTAACGAATAACAACTTCTCCACGAGTCAACAGGTAAAGACAGACGGCACGCTCCCCCTGTTCAAACAGAACAGCGCCTGTCGCGTAAGTGCGGGCAGAAAACATCGGCGCTATGATTTTCAAATCTGCCGCGTCCAAATCCTTAAACAAGGGAAAATGCGTCAAAACATCTAACATCCTCTAGATGATAAAACTTTGCATGACCCTTTCATAGTGGCAAAAATCATATTCGAACTGACATTCTTCCCATTTATTATGACATTCCAGCGCAAACTGTCACAGGCAATCGGTTATACTTTGGTGACAATTGCAACTTTTCAGACCGGAAATCATCAAATGAATGAAACTACGCAACACGAATTCTCTATTGAAGCCCTGCGCGCCGGAGATCGGGCCGAGTTTGCCCGTCTGGTTGAAGCCTACTCCAGCCCAATTTACCGGCTTGGCCTGAAAATGCTGGGAGACCAGCAAAATGCCGAAGATGTGCTGCAAAACACCTTCCTGAAGGCACTCCAGCACATCGGCAACTTCGAGGCCCGCTCCAGCCTGTCCACCTGGCTCTATCGCATCGCCGCCAACGAAGCCCTGATGCTGCTACGCAAAAAGCGGCCCGAAGTGCCCATCGATGAGCCTGCCAGCGAAGACGATGAGATTTCACTGCCCACCCAGTTCACAGACTGGGCCGACATGCCCGAAAATGAACTGCTTTCTGTGGAAGGTCGCCGGCACCTCAACGACGCCATCCACGCCCTGCCCGAAAAACTGCGAGTCGTCTTCCTGTTACGCGATATTGAAGGCCTGTCCATCCGGGAAACCGCCGATGCGCTCAACCTGACCGAAACTGCCGTCAAAACCCGCCTGCTGCGCGCCCGGCTCAACCTGCGCGAACAACTCGGCCACTATTACGCCGAACGCATCACCTCGGAATAAAAACCATGACCACCCACCACCATCACGAACACGATCACCAACTTTCCTGCAAAGAACTGCTCGGTTCCATCTCCGATTATGTCGAAGGTGAATTGAGCGATGATCTCTGCCAGGAAATCCGCCAGCACATGGCCGGATGCGAAAACTGCCGGGTCGTTTTCGACACTTTCAACAAAACCATCTACCTGTACCATACCAGTGCCGGAGACACCAAAGCCCCGGTCGATGTCCAGAACCGGCTGTTCGAAAAACTCCAGCTGAATGATTACATCAAACGCAAATAACATCATCCCACAAGAATTTCCTGATTAAGCAACTTTTACCCCGCGAATGCATCCAACCAAACAAGAACAAACCGCCCCTGAACCTGCCCCCCGTTTCGAACAGATGGATCCCCCCCGCGAACCCATCCGGCGCGGCTCCACCTGCCCGCAATGCCGCCAGGCCAGGCTCGACTACAACGGCTTGCTCAACCTGGAATGCCCAGGCTGCGGTTACACCGAACACAACGGCGCAGGCTGCACCTGATAAATCCCCCAAAGCCCCGTGCGGGCGCATCCCCAAAAAGGAAACCTTTAATGGAAAAACTCCTACCTCCCGATATCATCAAACAGATCCGAGAAGTTTTCGCCCAGGTAAAAAACCCGGTAGCCCTGCTCTTCTTCAGCTCCAAAAAGAACTGCGACTACTGCGCCGAAATCCAGCAACTGCTCGAAGAACTCACCCAACTCTCTGACCTGCTGCACCTGTCCATCCACGACATCGATGCCGAAGCCGACCTGGCAGCGCTCTACAAAGTCACCGGTAAAGCCCCGGCACTGGTCATCGCCGCCCAGGAAGGCGACCAGATCACCGATTTTGGCATCCGCTACCTGGGAATTCCATCGGGACACGAGTTCACCACCCTGATCCAAGACATCATCCTGGTCTCAGGCCGCGACTCAGGGCTTTCTGCACAGACCCGGCAGTATCTCAAATCCTTAACCAAACCGCTGCACCTGCAAGTTTACGTAACCCCTACCTGACCGTACTGCCCGCGAGCCGTGTTGCTCGCCCACATGTTCGCCATGGAAAACCCGGAAATGATCCTGGCTGAAGGCGTCGAAGCCATGGAATTTGCCGAACTTTCTGAAAAATATCACATCAGCGGCGTACCTGATACAATCATCAATGATGCCGCCGGACGCGTTGTTGGCGCAGTGCCTGAGATCAACCTGCTTGCTGAAATCCAGCGCGCAATGAACAAATAAACCAGTAGGGCGAGAGTACTCATCTCGCCCTACATTCGCTTTTAACCCATGAAATCACGCGAACAACTCAAAAAACAAGCTGAAAAGCAAACCGTCATCCTGGTGATTGTTGGCGCAGGGCTGATGTTGATTGCCATCGCGGCTTTTCTCTCGCTGCCACAGGCCACAGCCGCCGTGTCGGGGCAAAACCTGGGCATGATCCCGGCCCCCGTCAATTTCACCGCTCCCGATGTTTCCATCACCGACCTGGATGGCAACCCGGTTTCATTTGCTGACTATCGCGGCAAAGTCATCCTTTACAATGCCTGGGCCACCTGGTGTCCGCCTTGCAAAGAAGAAATGCCGATTTTGCAGGCATACTACAACGATCATAAAGACCAGGGCTTTGTGATCATCGCCGTGGAAGATGGCCAGCCGGTGGAAGAAGTGCGCAACTTTGTAAAAGAGTACCAGCTCAGCTTCCCGGTCTGGCCCGACCCAAAATGGGTAGCCACCACTGCCTTCAAGATCGAAAACCTGCCCACTTCTTACATCATTGACCGTGAGGGCGTGGCCCGCTTAACCTGGACGGGCGCAGTCACCCGGGATATGCTCGAAAAATACGTCACCCCGATTATCGAAGGAAATTAAAATGGATGCAAAAGTCACCTGGAAAGATGGCCTGACCCTGAGCGGAAGTGCCAACAGCGGTTTCACCGTTCCATTAGGAACCGACCCTTCGGTGGGCGGCGCGAATGATGGGTTTCGCCCGCTGGAACTGATGGCAATCTCGCTGGCTGGCTGCACCGCTATGGATGTAGTTTCCATCATCCGCAAGAAGAAACAGGATGTGACCGCTTTTGAAGTTAAAGTTCATGCCGAGCAGCAAGCCGAGCACCCGCATGTTTTCACCAGCGCGGTTATCACCTACCAGGTAACAGGGCACAGCATCGACGAAGCCGCAGTGGTGCGCGCCATCGAGCTTTCGGCCACGCGCTATTGCCCGGCACAGTCCATGCTGGCGAAGGCCTTTGCGATGAAGCTGGTGTATGAGCTTTACGAGGAAAAAGATGGGGCCAGTACACTCGTCAAAACGGGAGAATGGCGCCAGGGCGGTTAGTTGTTACAGGCAGCCCAAGGCTGCTTTAACGGGATGTTTCCCAGGGCCACCAAACCCGTTTAACGGTTTTTCCCTTCACCATTTGCACAAAAACACCGCTCCCAACAACCGGGGCGGTGTTTTATATGTATTGATTTTCGCATGCCGGCCCGGCGATTTCACGTTATACTGTTTTTAGAATGTGGAAGCAGAAAATATTGAAAAGAGGTTCTTATGAAATCTATTTGCGTTTATTGTGGCTCAGCCGACAACATTCACACCGATTTTACACAGGCCGGGCGGCTGATGGGCCGCGCGCTGGCCGAAAATGGCATCAGGTTAATCTTTGGTGGTGGCAAAACCGGCATTATGGGCGCAGTGGCCGATGGTGTGCTGGAAGCGGGCGGCGAGGTGACCGGCGTCATCGTTGAAAGCATGAACAAACCCGCCCTGGCGCACAGCAACCTGACCCGCCTGGAGGTGACCGCCACCATCCACGAACGCAAAGCGCGCATGTATGAGCTTTCAGATGGTTATATTGCCCTGCCCGGCGGATTTGGCACCTTCGATGAGCTTTTTGAAACCATCACCTGGGGGCAGATCGGCCTGCACCAAAAACCGATCGGCCTGCTAAACGTGCGCGGTTACTTCTCACTGCTCATGGCCCTGCTCGACCAGGCCGAAGCCGAAGGGTTTATCTTCCCGGAACACCGCAAAATGATCTGCATCGCCGCCAACCCCAAAGACCTGCTGGGTTGTATGCGCAACCACCAGCACCCAATCGATGCTGTGCGCCGCTGGATGCGCGAAGACTGAGCCATGCAAGCCGAATGGATTATCGCAGCCCTGCTGGTTGTGCTCTGCTGGATGTCCTGGCGATATGTTACCCTGCGCCGCCAGGTGGATGACTACACCCGCACCGTTTCCCGCGCCGCCAGGAGCGACGAACTGCCGCCCCAAGGCCTGCCTACCGATATAAAAGGCCTTGAACAACTCTCCAATGCGGTTGCCGCACTATCAGCTGATTTTGAAAAACAACTGGCCGCCACCACCCGAGAAACAGCCCGCCTGGCAGCCACCCTGAACCAGATGACCGATGGTGTGCTCATCGCCGATGCCGAAGGGCGCATCCAGTTTGCCAACCCCGCCGCCGGGAAATTATTTGATGCCAGCGAAATCATCGGTCGCACGGTGGTAGAAATCGTGCGGCATCACCAGCTTGTGGAAACCTGGCAGCGCTGCCAGCACACCCAGAGCATCCAGGCCGGGACAGTTGAAATCCCGGCCAAACGCCAGTTTATCCAACTAATCGTCATCCCCGATCAATATGCGGGCGGCGCGCTGCTGCTGGCCCAAGATTTAACCACCGTGCGCCGGCTGGAAAATGTGCGCCGCGACTTTATCTCCAACGTCAGCCACGAGCTGCGCACCCCCCTGGCATCGCTCAAAGCCCTCACCGAAACCCTGCAATCGGGCGCACTTGAAGACCCCCCCGCCGC
Organism: uncultured Anaerolineae bacterium; assembly: GCA_903822545.1. GTDB lineage: Bacteria > Chloroflexota > Anaerolineae > Anaerolineales > Villigracilaceae > CAIJPN01. Next base: position 17,444 of record CAIJPN010000124.1, read on the forward strand.
CCGCCGTTTCCTCGAGCGCATCGAAGCCGAAGTGGATGCCCTGACCCAAATGGCCGCCGAACTGCTCGACCTTACTCGTATCGAATCCGGGCAGACGGCACTCAACCTGGCCATCATCTCGCCGAAAAACATCCTCGATTCTGTCGCCGCGCGCATGAAAATGCAGGCCGAACGCGCCGGTCTGGAGTTAACCGTCACTGCTCCCACCGACTTGCCCACTGTCCATGCCGATGTAGCCCACGTTGAACAGGTACTGGTCAACCTGATCCACAATGCCACAAAATTCACCCCCCCTGGCGGCAGGATCACCCTTTCCGCCGCCATTGCAGCCACCCGGGGCGGAACAGATGGCGATTCAATCATCTTCACCGTGCGCGATACCGGCATTGGTATCCCTGCCGAGGAACTGCCACGCATTTTTGAGCGCTTCTACCGTATCGACCGGGCGCGCACCAAAGGCAGCGGCACCGGGCTGGGACTTTCGATTGCCAAACACATCATCGAAGCCCACCAGGGCACAATCTGGGCCGAAAGCCAGGAAGGCAAAGGCAGTTCATTCATTTTCACGCTGCCGCGCTCACCCTGAGCTGTCAGGACCATGATCGTTGCCATCTAGATCCATCAAAACAACAGTCCGAAGGCTTGTCAGTTCAACCTTCGGACTGTTGTTTTTTTCTGCGCCCTTGTGTTGTTTTAACACGAGGGCGCGGTACACGCTAACCGTTAATCTTCGCCATGCGGGCCGGGGCCATCTGGCGGGGTCAGGTGACAGACGGTGCAGGTATCGATAGGGCCTTCATGTCCTTGCAACATCTGGAATTTGATGCCATCCTGCGGACGCGAAGAAGGCGCAATCGCATGTGTGCTATCATGACAGGCTTCACAGTAAATACCCCCGTGACCGGTGGATAATCGATATAAGGGGTTGTTCTGCCCGGTATTTTCGTGACAAGAACTACACTTGGGTTCATTCAGCCAGGGCTGGGGGTTAGAAGCCACTTTTTTCATGCCGCCATGACACGAAATACAGGTCATGCCTTCTTTACGCATCGTATCGCGCAAACACTGGGTTTTAGGGCCAGGGTGACAGTTATAGCAGCCAGCCATGGTATTGGGGGTCACGGCAGCGTGCTTGGCATGCATGGCTTTCGAGAGGTTGGGCAAGGTGGATTTGCCGGGCATGCCCAATGCGTTGGAACCATGGCATTTGGCGCATAAAACCGGGCGCTGTGTCATCAGCCGGGTGCCTTCTTTTTTGTCGTGCAAAGTCAAGATATTGGTGGCAACCCGCCCGGTGGCAATCGTGGGGTTGGCAGTACCCTTGTTGGAATGGCATTTGTCGCAGCGCATTTCAGATGAAACCGGCGTGACCACGCGTGTGCGAGTCAGTTCCTCCCCACTGGTGGCATCGGTCACGATAACGGTAGCAAGCTGGTAGGGGTCTGCAACCGTTGGGGCGGAATCTGAAAATTCTGTAACGGGGATTCCTTCAGCGATGAAATGATCTGCCTGTAAATCCATTTCACCCGCCAAACCCTTTCCTTTTAACCCTACATTGAGCGGCAAGTCAACCCCGAACAACTTCTGGTCAAAAGCCCAAAAGTTGGTTTTACCTGCCGAGTAGGTATTGTTGGGGTAGCTGTAGGTAACTTTGATACCATCCGTAACCACCTGGGGCGGATCGCCTACCTTAACGACCTGTACCCAGAGTGTGTTATATGGAGGCAACACTGCCATATCCCTGAAATCATTGTTATAGCAGTGCATCCCCAGGTCATTCCAGGCCAGGATGGCATACTGGCTGCCACCGGCGCGGGCTGGTTGAGGGTTGACCATTCCAAATGCCAGCAAAAACATGCCAGCCAAGAGTAAGGTGATGCGGAACAGTTTATAGATCATTGGGCTCTCCTTTTGTGGTTGTTTTATTGTCGTTTTGGCGCGGCCAAAGTTACGCAATAAAACCACCCGCCCGCAGTTGCAATGCCTTTGCAATCTTTGGAGCGCAGGAGAGTTTGCTCGGGCTTATACCCGGATGGCGTCAGCCACCCGCCTGAGACGCTGCCGGGCTTCTTCGGCCACAGGGTCGAGCGCCACATCCTGGATAAAGTTGGTCATAGAAAGCGGGTCGATAATGTTCACGACCGTGCCGCCATCCTGTTCATATACAATCACATTGCAGGGCAGCAGCAAGCCCACATCTGGCCGGGCTGTCAGCGCCTTGTGCGCCAGGGGCGGATTACACACCCCCAGTATGGAATATTTGCGAAAATCAACATCCAGCTTCTTTTTCATTGTTTCCCTGACATCGATGCTGGTCAATACGCCAAAACCTTCAGTTTTAAGCGCTGCGGTTACTTTTTCAAGTGCTGCTTCATAGCTCAGGTTAAGTATGGTTTGAAATCCTAATTCGGACATGGCTGATCTCCCGGTTGGTGGTTTATTTTTATTTCGATGCAAAAACGGTAAAAAGTTCCCTGCTCTTCCATCCCTTCGACAAATATACCCGTCCTTATGCCACAATCTCAAAATCGGTGCTGATTTCTGCCGTTGCGCGGATGGTAGCCGCAACCGAGCAATACTTCTCATGAGAAAGCTGGATGGCCTGCGCCACAGCCTTGTCGGTCAACCCCTGGCCAGACACTTTAAAATGCAGATGGATTTTGCGAAACGTCCAGGGCGGATCGGCATCTTGCTCACCGCTGGAGCTAATCTCCAGCAGTGAAAGCGACATACGCTTTTTCTCCAGGATTTCGACCACATCCACAGCTGTGCAGGATGCCAGCGCAAGCAGCAGCAACTCGGAGGGTTTAATACCAATCCCTTCATCCGGCGTGGAGAGTACGACCGAGTGCCGGGTGGAATCCACCCCGATAAATTGTTTCCCATCGATCCATTTTACAGTTGCGGTTCCCATAAAGCTCCTTTTCTTTCAATAATGTGTCACATTTTGGGATAACGGTGCACGACCGTTCAGTTATCCCGCTCAGCTAAACCCGCCGCGGCTGCCACAACTACTGCTGGAAGAGCTGACTGTACCAGACGAAAGTGTCCCCAAAGAAATTACGCGGGACAGTTTTTTCTGCGTATTCTGGCTCTCACACTTTGGGCAGGCTGGGATGCGGTCAGATTCAGAAAAAGAAACTCTCTTCTCAAATTCATCCCCGCATTCGTTGCAGCGATACTCGTATAAAGGCATAGTTCATTCCTCCTGGGATCGTTTTTAGCATTTCCGTTGAGCCAGCTCAGGCAGTGTTCTGAGCTGTTAATTTCCGGTCATTTTCTTAATCTGGCCGGTCAAAGCCCGCCAGATCGGACAGCGGTCATAAATGGCGCTAAACATAAGGATGCCGCCCAACACCAACAGGAACCAGTTGATGCTGCCAGCCGCCCAGCCGATTCCGGCAACGACAATCCCCGCCCCAAAGCGGATCAAACGATCCCCGCTCGATGGCCCGGCCGGAGCAGGTTCTACGCCCGTAGCCAGCGCATCAAAGAGGGTTTTCAACGTTGCGGCAGGTTTTGCGCCCACCTGGCGTTGTACTTCCTGGCCGTTTCGATAAACGATCAGCGTGGGGATACCGTAGACTTTGAGATGTTGCAAAAGCTCCTGGTTTTCATCGGCATTGATTTGCCACAAGTCAACACGGCCAGCATATTCTTCGGCCAGTTTTTCCAGGATGGGCTTGACCATTTTGCACGGCCCACACCAGGGTGCCCACAGGTCTACAACCACCGGACGGGGGTTCTGTTTCAGTTTTTCAAAAAAAGTTTCAGGGGTCATCATTTCACCAGTCAAATTAGAGTAACAACTGAATTTTTGATGCTCTTATCCTGTTAAAGTTACATTTTCGAGGCTATGAATTGTTTCCGCCAGGTGTAACAAATTTCGCACATTCTTGTCATTATGTTTATTTTTTCTTTACATAAGGTTGATAAGATTGGTTCATAGCTGAAAACAAACAGCCTAACCAATGAAAAACACTTAAATTATCCCGGTGTGAGTCCGGGAAGGAGAAAAAAATGTTCAAAAATATTCTTATCGGCGTTCTTTCGGCCATCCTGGTGGTGGCGATTGGAACCACAGCTTACAATGTCAGCGGCGCACAGGCGGCTGGCGGGGTTGCATCAGCGGCGCAAGGCTATGGCGGCGGTCAAGGTAACGGTGGCAGCGGCCAGGGTGTAACTGGCGGAACCGGGCAAGCATCCGGCAACGGTAACGGAACCGGTATCAGCGTGCTCAGTATCCCTGCTTCCGACTTAAGCGCTGAAGAAACTGCCTCGCTGCTTTATATGCGGGAAGAAGAAAAGCTGGCTCGTGATGTGTATACCACGCTGGCTGCCACCTGGAATATCCCTACCTTCCAGAATATTGCCGCCAGTGAGCAAAAACACATGGATGAGATCGCCCTGCTGCTGACCCGCTACAACCTGACCGACCCGGCGCAGGCTCCCGGTGTATTTACAAATGCCAAACTGCAAGGTTTATACACCAGCTTAGTGGCGCAGGGCAGCAAATCGCTGGCTGATGCGCTGAAAGTTGGCGGGGACATTGAGGAGATCGACATCCTTGATCTGCAAGCTGACCTGGCAAAGACCGACAACGCCGACATCCAGCAGGTTTTCAACAACCTGATGAGTGGTTCGTACAATCACCTGAAAGCCTTCTCAACGGCTTACACCAATCAGACCGGCCTGGCTTATAGCGCCCAGTATTTATCGGCTGACACGTTGAACACGATCCTGAGCAGCACAACCAGCGGTGGACGCCCCAGTTGGGCTGGCGGGAATGGCAAGGGTGGTGGCAACCGCTAATAATCAGCGATTATCCAAAAGAAACAGGGAGCGGTTGCCGCTCCCTGTTTCTTTTGGATGGTATTTCAACTCAGTCGGACAAATGCGTTGAAGCCGGTTTTTTCTCGTTGTGGGTAGAACCGGCATCAGTTCTCAGCTTTGTGTAAATCCTGTTGAATATTCCGCTGGAAATCCCACATCAAATAATCGAGATTGAGCGGCAGGGCAAGCTCGAGGTGGTACAAAAATTGAATTTCAGCCCGAACTTTTGTCACATGACATTCCAGCAGGTGCCCGCCTTTTTGCCGATCCTGTGATAGGAAATGTAAATGCAACCCCGGCACATTCAAAGATGCCATAAAAACCGGGGTAAAAAAACCCACCAACGTTCCGATAACATTCATGAAACGAAATTCTTGCTGTTCCTGGGTCACTTCCACCAGTGGGCGATAATTTTCCTGCTTGGGCACAGAGCGCGTGCGCACGTAGCTGAATTCCCCATCAACTCGAAAGGCGTAGAATAAATTCGGCGAAGGCATTAGGCTGGTTAGCCAGGCCTGGAATTCTGTGTAAGTAAGTTCACCCTTTGAAACTTCGGAACTCATCGGCTGGAAATAGGTGACACAGGCAAAGGGAGACAGGGTTTGGGCGCTGACCAGGCTGACATTCCCATCGCCCGCCACACGATATGTTCGACCATCGAGCAGGATCATTTCGCCATCCAGGTCATTGAAGGTGCCGATACCAAAATCACCGTGTTTGTAAACTTCCGTCAACGGGATGTTTTGTTCGTAAATTCCTTCCACCAATGCATTCACTGGCGCACTGAGATAGATACGATTGCTGTGAGATTTCAACTCATTTTTTTGATCCATTCTTTCCTCCAGTGAGAAACTACGTCCAGTTGGCGCGGAGGGTGCATCGCGCTACGATTTGATGAAAGCCCTGATCTATGGAACACAAAATCCGGCCCTTTAGGCCGGATTTTGGGCAAAACAGTGGGCGCGAAGGGACTCGAACCCCTGACCTCGTGTGTGTGATACACGCGCTCTAACCAACTGAGCTACGCGCCCGTAGCGAAGCGGGATTATAAGCCAGTTTTGGCTCTTTGGCAAGATTACGGTGCAGGCAGGTACAGCCAGGGATTGACTTTGCTGTACAAGGTGTGCATCAATTCAAAGTGCAGGTGCGAACCGCTTGAGCGGCCTGTGTTTCCGAGTGCGCCGATAACAGTTCCCATATCCACACTTTGGCCGCAAACCACATTAATGGCGCTCAGGTGAGCGTAAAGCGATTGCCAGCCGGTGCCGTGGTCAATCATAATCATATTGCCATAGCCCCATTCATTCCAACCAGCATACACAATAACGCCCGCATCCACTGCATAGATGGGTTCGCCAGTTTCCCCGGCCAGGTCGATACCGCGGTGGTTGGTTTCCGGGGAATAGTCAAAACCAGAGAGGGTGTGATTGTTGGCAGGCCAGGTGAAATAACCCAAGCCCACTGCCCCATCGCTGATCTGGCCGCACGCGCCACTACCAGAAACCCGTGAGGAGGCTGGCTGATCGCGGGTGATGCCCACAGGTGCACTCCAGGAGGAGTAAGGCCGGTTTCCACCGGGGACGATCAGCCAGGTGCCAGGCTGGATGTTGGGGTTGGAGAAATCGCCAATGGTAGCCAGGTCGAGATGATTTTGTGGGTAGTTGATGATGTCTTCGGGGGCAACGTTCAAGCCGCGAGCAACACCGTTCAGGCCATCGCCAACTTCCCAGCGGTAGTAATAGCCATCCACCGGCAAAATGTTCAACACTGTGCCAATTGACAGGTTATGGGGATCATCACGCAGGGTGTAATAATTCCCAAACATAATCGTTTGCGGTTTCAGGTTAAATTTTTCTGCAATCCCGATCACCGTGTCACCTTTTACAACGGTATATTGCGCAATTTCCTGGCGTGGGCGGGTTGGAATGGTGGTATGGATGAGCGCTTCGCGCACAATCCCGCGGTAGGTGCTGGATACCTGGGGGATGGATGCAATTTGCACCGAGGGGGTGGCTGTGGCGACGATAGCTGTGCTGCGCGCCGACGGTGAAAGCGGCACGGCCTTGAAAAAGGATTTCATCCCAAAAACGACCAGCACCACACCCAAAATGGTCAGCAGGTTAATACCAATTCGTATGGCAAGTTCGCCAAGCCCCAACTGGGCCAGCATTTCGAGCCAGTTATTTTTGGCAGGTTTGGGCTGTGGTTCTGGTGCTGTAGTTCCGGCAGGCGTTTGCTCTCCCTGGGAGGCCTGCTGGGCAACTTCCTGAAATTCGTCAGTCATTCGGTTTCCTGTTCTCTTGGTCGGTCATAATAACATGGGCAAAAATGCCCGTCAAGCCAGGCATTAATCCGACATGAGAATCTTAAAAAAATTCACAGGGGTGCATCTCTGGTGCACGAATAGAATTGGCAGACCCTGAAGGGAGCTTACACCTTTAAATTACGCAAAGATGGGTTCGACAGTTGGATACCGCCAATGGCAAGCAGCGAAATCGCGCCACATATTAAGGCGGCATTGGGCACACCCCAGGTTTGCGCCATCCAGCCAACCAGGATATTGCCAAAAGGCGCGACTCCCTGCAACCCCCACAGGTATGTGGCAAAAACCCGTCCGCGCAGATCATTGGGAACCTGTAGCTGGATGAGTGTGTTCATGGTAGCCAGTTGGGTCACCGTCCCCCAGCCGATGATGACCAGCAGGACGAGTGCAACTGGCACGCTGCGTGTCAGTCCGATGGAGAACAACCCCAGGATGAAGGCGGCCTGTCCGGCCAGCAGCATCCAGCCTTTTTTGGGAGGGTTGAAAGATGCCAGGCTGACAGCGGCAACAAAAGCCCCAATTCCCTGCGCGGTATAAAGCCCGCTGTTGCGGGCGGCAATACTGGCGCTGGTATCCCCGATCTGGATCAGCACATCACGCGCAATGGCCGGGATTTGCAACGTGAACGGGAAACCGATAAACCCGGAGATGGATGCCATCAGGATAATCAACAAAACCATCTGCGTCTGGCGGATGTAGCGCTGGCCTTCTTTGAATTCTTCGATGACATTGCGCTTGCCTGTGGTGGTTTTTTCTTCGTGGAAAGGTGTGCGCACAAAAAGCAGACCGATGATAACAAAAAGGTAGCTGATCCCGTTTGCCAGGAAGGCCCAGCCTTCGCCTTCATCTTGCAAAATGATCAGGAACGGCGCGACCAGCGAAGGGCCGAGCACCCGCGCCAGGTTGAAGATGGTGGACTGGAGCGCGATGGCGTTGGGCAGGGCATCCTTCCCGACCAGTTCGATCAACATGGCCTGGCGGGCGGTGATTTCGATGGCATTGGCGGTGCCAAGCACCAGGGCCAGCACAAAAATGTGCCAGATCTGGATCACGCCGCTAAGCGCCAGGAGTGACAACACAAGGGCTTGCAGCATCATCACAACTTGCATGACGATGACGGTTTTGCGCTTGTCAAGGCGTTCTACCAGCACCCCGGCGGGCAGCGCCAGCAGCAGGGTGGGCAGGCTGGCCGCGAAACCGATCAGCCCCAGATCGAAGGGGCGGCCCGAGAGACGGTAAGCCAGGTATGGCTGGGCGGTGCTTTGCATCCAGGTGCCAATCAGCGAGATAAATTGTCCCGCCCAGAAGATGAAGAAATCGCGCGAGGCAAGTGCAGGGTAACGGCTAAAGAGTTGTTCTTTGAAGGTCATTGTTGTCTATTTAATGGGCACAACCAGCTCGGGGCGGTCGTTGGCGGGGCTATTTACCAGCGTGGAAACAGCCCAGGCGGTCATTTCATCTGCCGGGTAGGGTTTCAACAATCCACCCAGCACTTCAGGACGGCCCGGGGATGGTTCCAACCACCGCTCATAGGCACTTGGTGGCAGGATGACCGGCATGCGGTTATGCAGGCGCGCCATTAACGCATTAGGTTCGGTGGTGATGATGGTGCAGGATTTGATGAATGACCCATCCGGGCTGTGCCACTCATCCCACAAACCGGCAAGGGCAAAGGGTTTGCCGCTGGAAAGGCGGATGTAATTGGGGATTTTGGTCTTAGCCCCAGGCTGGGCCTGCCACTCGTAGAAACCATCGGCAAAGATCAGGCAGCGCCGATATTTGTAGCTGCCCCGGAAAGATGGTTTTTCGGACAGGGTTTCGGAGCGGGCGTTGATGAGTTTTGAGCCTATGGACGGGTCTTTGGCCCAACTTGGGATCAAGCCCCATGTGAAGAAATCTGCTTTGTTTTTGCCATCATTGGGCAGCGTGAGGACAGGCTGGGTGGGAGCGATGTTGAAGCGCGGTGCGCTGGCAACCGGAAAAGTGAATGCCGGGAAGGCATCCTGTAAATCGGCTGTATCAACAGTCAGGGTAAAGCGTCCACACATGGGAGTTTCTCCTGGTTTATGGGGCTACTTTTTTGGTTTCAGGGGTTGGGGTCAGGCTGCGCGGGGGAATGAAAAAGATGAAGTTGATGGTTTTGCCATTCTGGAGGATGATGCTTTCGGGATCGAGCACTTCGTAGTAGGTGATGCCCCGGTTGAGGCCAAGGGGGTTGTTGTAGGTATCCATCAGGCGGATAGGCTGGTCGATGGCATCGCGCACCCATTTGCCTTCAACCATGGTCCCGTTGCGGAAGATGTAGGCCGCGCCTTCGCCATATAGTTGGATGTCGAAAACCTGGTCGGCGCGATCATATTCGGTTTTGAAACTGTGCGGGACGAGCAGGGTGACTACGTTATCGGTGATGATTTGCTCATCGGTAAGCTGGTCAATGTGCGGGGCGTAACCTTCGTGCAGGTTTTTTTCCGGGTCGACATCTTGCACATCGCTGTAGCGCAGGTAGACGTGACGAGCAGGATTATATTCCCAATAGTTGTAGGCGTAGTTGGAGTAAAAGGTGAAGATGGTGTCGATGGCGATTTGCCCGGGGTGCCATACCATCGTCTCGCTGAAGTAGCTGGCGCGCAGGGACTGGCGGGAGTTGTCGGTCTGACGGTATTTCAGGAATTTGCCCACGCCGCTGGTATCAATAAACAGGTTGTTATAACCCTGGATGCGGGTGTTGCGGCACAAGGGCGGGCAGTTATCGGAGCGTGAAACGAAAAGGAAGGGCAGCAAGTCGCTGTTGAGCAGGTATTTTTCCACACGCTCGTCGGCATTGGCAAAAACCAGGATGGCGTGGTACATGCGGGCGATGTGTTCATCGAAGTAACGCCCAGAGCGCACCGGCCCGGCGGTGGTGGCATCTTTGCTATAGAAAATGGCGATGAACCGCGACAGGCCATCTTCGATATAGTATTCGTAAACTACATCTGCCCGGGTCAACCCATATTGATAGCTACGCACAGAACGGGGATAGTTGGTGATTTTGACCGCGATGGGGCGACGATCCAGCATGGACAGGTTGCTGACGGACAGTCCAGTGAGCGGGTTGATGCCACGCGATTCTTGGGGAGTGAGGGTGAAGGGGGGAGGTTCGGGGCTGGGGCTGGGTTCCAGCACCGGGTCGGGCGAGGCCCGGGTAACGGTAGGCGGCGGCAGGGCGGTATCGGTTGGACTGGGGGCGGGGGTCAGGCTGGGGATGTGCAGCAGGCTGAAGGCCAGGGCAGTGCTGGTCGCGTTTCCATTTTCTATCACTGCCTGCGAAGCCATGATTTGCGGCAAGAGCAGGGTGACTAACAAGATCACACCAGCGATGACCAAAATCCAGATGCCAATAAGCAGGTTGCGGAGCCGCTTCATTGATCGGGATTATACCTTGTTTGACTGTGGGCTTTCTGGCTAATGATAAAATACGCTCACTATGTGGATTTTTGTGACGTTTGGGTTGGTGCTGGTGACAGTGACCGGGCTGGTGACGCTGCATGTTGTGCGACCTGGCTCAAAATATGCCTGGCTGGCAGGTATGCTGGGCAGCCTTTTGGTGTGGCTAAGCGTTTTTTTGTGGCAGATGGAGATGGGATTCACGCTTTCGCCGGGTACCTGGCAGCCGGACACGCTTTTCGATGGCAGCCCGCGCTGGGCCATTGACCCAATCGGCTGGCTGTTTGCGCTTTCGCTAACGGCCATGTCGGCGGCCATCATCCTTTCGGCCCCGGCGCGATTGGGGCCGGTCAGCCCGATGGCCTGGGTGGGAACGATCTCGATGACGACGCTTGGCCTGCTGGCTGTAACAGCAGCCAACCCGCTCACCCTGCTTTTAACCTGGGCGGCCATCGATTTCACTGAATTTTTCAGTACACTGCATTCAGCCCAAAATGCTTCAGCCAGCGAACGCACCGTCATCGCATTTGGGATCCGCGCTTTTGGCACAGGCCTGGCAATGTGGGCACTGGCAAATGGCGGAATGACAGCCTCTTTTGATGCCATCCAGTCCCAGGAAGCGGCGTTGCTGCTGGTAGCAGCCGGATTGCGCCTGGGGGTTTTGCCGCTGCACCTGCCCCACCGCACCGAACCGGCGCTGCGTCGCGGGCTGGGAACAGCCATCCGGCTGACGGCGGCCACTTCCAGCCTGGTGCTTCTGGCACGGACTTCGGCGGCGGCAGCCTCCCTGCCATTGACCCCGCTGCTGGTACTGGTGACACTGGCCGCGCTTTACGCCGGCTGGAAGTGGCTCAGCGTGGCCGATGAACTCACGGCGCGCCCTTATTGGATCATCGGCATGGCATCGCTGGCGGTTGTAGCCGCCCTGCGCGGCAATGCCACCGGCAGCGCAGCCCTGGGCAGCACGCTGGTGTTGTTTGGCTCACTTTCTTTCCTTTACTCATCACGCAACCCGCAAATGGGGAGAATCCTGGCGCTGCTGGCCCTGGGGCTGGGTTCCCTGCCGTTCACGCTCACAGCCACCTCCTGGCAGGGAGCAGAGATGTTTATCGGCTTCTGGCCGTTCCTGCTAATCGCACAGACCTTGCTGGTGGTGGGCTACATCCGCCACATTTTGCGCGCCAGCGAAGATGTCTTCGCGGCCTTGCCACGCTGGACACAGATTTCATACCCGGCAGGCCTGGGCATCCTGGCACTGACCAGCATCATCGGCGGTTTGTGGGGCTGGCCGGGAGCGCTCAGCCTGGGCAATTGGGGAGCGGCGCTGACGGTTTTCCTGCTTTCGGGCATCATGATTTTCATCCTCCTGCGTATTACCGGGGTCAACATCCCGTCTGGCCCAGGCGAGGCATTAACCCGTCTTTCCATCGTGCAAGATGCCATCGCCAGGCTGCTTTGGGGGCTATACATCCTGGCTGCACGTATCATCAACTTCATAGCCAACCTGCTGGAAGGTGATGGCGGCCTGTTGTGGACGCTGCTCTTGCTGGTTGTCATCTTTTCGCTGGTACAGTCCCAATGAATATGCTAGACTTGATTCCCTGGCTGGCTGCTGTGCTGCTGGCAGTAACATCCACAGGGGTTCTACTCAGCCGTGACTGGCGCTGGAACCTGGTGATGATGGCAGGCCAATACTTTAGCATGTTCTGGCTGGTGATGGTGCACTGGCCGCTGACACTCTCATCCACCCGCCTCGTTACCGGCTGGATGGCAATTGCAGTGCTGGGCGCCACCCTCACCGATATGAAAGAAGACATCGAAACCGAAACATCCTGGCCAGGCGGCAGGCTCTTCCGCGCAATCGCCATCTGGATAGTGCTCATCACCGTCACACAGGCCACCCCGGTTGTCTCAAACTGGCTCTCGGGCGCGGGACAGCCAGTCATATGGGGTGGGCTGGCACTCGTCGGCATAGGATTGCTGCATCTCGGCATTACCGCCCGGCCCCTACGCATCAGCCTCGGCCTGCTAACAGTCATCTCAGGCTTTGAAATCCTGTATGCCAGCATCGAAAACTCCATCCTGGTGGCCGGATTACTATCACTCATCACACTGGGGCTGGCGCTGTCCGGTTCATACCTGCTCATCCAGGCAGGGCGGGAGATAACCAAATGAGCGCCCCACTGATCTGGATCGGCATCCCCATCCTCTCTGCAATCATCCTTTTCATCATCCCGCGCGAACGCTGGGTCAGCTTCATCGGCGCACTAATCTTCCTCGGGCTGGCTGCCGCAGCCTTTTTCTTGCCGACCGACACCGCCCTGCGCCTGTTAGATTACTCCCTGCGCATCGACTCCACCGTCAACCTGCTTGGCCGCCAGATCAGCCTGCCACCCGCCAGCCAGACCATCCTGGTGCTGGTGTTCGGGCTGGGCGCATTCTGGTTCTTCGGCACCATCGCCACCGGTTTTGCACACCGCCTCATCCCGGTAGGAATGGTAGTCATGGCATTGTTCGTGGCCTCGCTGGCCGTGCAACCCTTCCTCTACGCCGCCCTATTCATCGAAATCGCTGTGCTGATCGCAATCCCGGCGTTGCTCATGCCCGGCCAACGCCCCGGCCCCGGCCTGACCCGCTTCCTGATCTACCAGACCCTGGCCATGCCCTTCATCCTGTTCTCCGGCTTCCTGCTTTCGGGCATCGAAACCAGCCCCGGCGACGTGATCTACGTCACACAGGCCGCGCTAATGCTGGGAATTGGATTCGCCTTCCTCCTGGCAATTTTCCCGTTATACACCTGGATCCCCATGCTGGCAGAAGAAACCCACCCGTATGTGCTGGGCTCGCTGCTGGTAATTTTCCCTGTCTTCAGCCTGCTTTTTGGCCTGAACTTCCTCGACCGTTACTCGTGGCTGCGCGAAGCCCCGCAGCTGCCCCAGGTACTTCGCATCGTCGGCCTGTTGATGCTCGTCACCAGCGGCGTGTGGGCCACCTTCCAGCGTCACCTCGGGCGCATGCTGGCCTACGCCACCGTCACTGAAACCGGGCTGGCCCTGTTGGCCTTGAGCCTCAGCGACCAGGCCGCCGGGTTGCAGATATTCTTCTACCTGCTGCTGCCGCGCGCCGTAGTGCTGGGCATCTGGGCCATGGCACTCTCCGTTTTCAAAGAACAGGCACCTTCACTCAAATTCGTCGACCTGCAAGGGCTGGCCCGGCGCTTCCCGCTGGCAACCGCCGGGGTAGTGATCACACACCTTTCGGTGTGCGGAATGCCCCTGTTGGCTAGCTTCCCCATCCGCCAGGCCTTGTGGAGCAAACTGGCCGAAGAATCAGCCAACGCTGCCTTCTGGCTGGGACTATCCAGCCTGGGATTATGGTTCGGGGCCTTCCGCACCCTGGCCGTGCTGACAATGTCACCCGAAAACACCCCCTGGCAGTCGCACGAAACCTGGGAACAGCGCATCCTGCTCGGGCTTGGAATCTTAGCCATCATCGTGCTCGGATTATTCCCCCAGTGGGCCCAACCACTGCTTGCCAACCTGCCCTTCATATTCGAGCATTTAGGAAGATAATACCCCGCCCGAGAATCCAACGTCTCCTGAGGTTAGATTCCCGCACAAAATGCCAAAAATCTGGAGATTTTGGACTCCTCGTATATAATGATGACGACCCCTCCCCCGGAGATTTCCACATGGAACTAGAAGACCTCATCAAACGTGTCGAATGGCTCGAAAAAGAGCATCGCAAAGACCGCGCAACCATCAACGAATTGCAGGAAAAACTGGCCCAATCTGATGGAACCTTCGCCCTGCTGCGCGACAATATGAAAACCGTTGAAACCAACATCTCGCGCGTTACATCCGCCACAGCCCGGCTAGACTTGTTCGACAACCTGGTGGGCCAGTATCGCGGCGAATTCAACAAAGCCCTCGAAGAGATCGAAAAACGCCGCGAAAAATACGACCGCGAACAAGAAAACCGCCGCCGCGTTGAAATCGACAACATCAACCGCAGCTTCATCGACCTGCGCAACACCATCGAATCGATGCAAGACCTGCGCAAGGGCATCCAGGCCCGTGTGGACGAGGATACCCGCCTGATGCGCAGCATCACCGAACTCAGCCGCCGCATCGACGAGTTTAGCCACGTCGATGAAGACCTCCAGCGCTCCATCCGCGCGGTGGATGAAGCCCGTCGCAACGACTACAAACGCACCGCTGACCTGCAAGGCGAACTGGCCGCCATCCGCAAACGCATCGAAGAAGCCCGCGAAAAAGCCGACCTGAGCTCCGACTCCTTCCGCATGATCGACACCCGCGTCAACGAAATGCTGGCCAGCGAAGCTGACCGCAAACAAGCCCAAAAAGTTTTCATCGAACAGCAAAGCCTCTCCACCGTGGAGCGCGAACGCGGCTGGAAGGAAATGCAAATCCGCTTCGAGAACTTCACCCGCCAGACATCCATCCTCGACCAGCAAATCGCCACATTGGATGAAATGCAGCGCTCCGTCAAACGCTCACAGGAAGCCTTTGACGATATGAACACCCGCATGGAGCGCCGCATCAAAGAAATCACCGAAATCCAGCGCCTGGCCGAAGACCGCTTCCGCCAGGAATGGGTCACCTTCAAATCTGACGACCAGAAACGCTGGACAAACTTCACCCTGACCCAGGACGAAGTCTTCAAAGACCTGCGCCTCGACATCGACAAAACCGCCTCGCGCATCGCCGACATCGACGAAGCCACCCAGGTGCTCAAAGACCTGCTCGACCAGACCACCGAAGTCACCGAAACCCACCTGCAAGAAATGATGAACTGGGCCCACGAATGGCTGGTCAACTCCGAGCGCGTCATGGGCCGCTCGCGCACAAAATAATTATAGTTGGGGCAGAATAACCCCGCCCCAACCGGAAAAATAACATGCGAGTCATCGGCACCGCCGGACATGTAGACCACGGCAAATCCACCCTCATCGCTGCGCTCACCGGCGTCCACCCCGACCGCCTGAAAGAAGAGCGCGAACGCGAAATGACCATCGACCTCGGCTTTGGCTGGCTCACACTGCCCAACGGCCAGGAAGTTGGCATTGTTGACGTTCCCGGCCACCGCGATTTCATCGAAAACATGCTGGCGGGCGTCAGCGGGCTGGATGCCGTGCTGCTCATCATCGCCGCTGACGAGGGCGTCATGCCCCAGACGCGCGAACACCTGGCCATCATCGACCTGCTGCAAGTCAAAACCGGCATCGTCGTCATCACCAAAATTGATATGGTGGAAGACAACGACTGGATTGACCTCGTTGAAACGGATATTCGCGCCGCCCTGGCAGGTACCGTTATGGAAAAAGCGCCATTCGCGCGAGTCTCGGCCAAAACAGGCGCGGGCCTCGATGCGTTAACCCGCTCCCTCAGCCAGATGCTCGAAAACACCACCCCCCGGCTGGACCTCGCTCGACCGCGCCTGCCCATCGACCGAGTTTTCTCCATCGCCGGTTTTGGCACAGTCACCACTGGCACATTGCTCGACGGGCATTTCTCGGTGGGCGACGAAGTAGAAATCCTGCCATCGGCGCGCAAAGGCCGGGTGCGCGGCCTGCAAACCCACAAGAAAAAAGAAGAAACCGCCATCCCAGGCAGCCGCGTGGCAGTGAATATTTCTGGCGTGGCAGTGGAAGAGATTGCGCGCGGCGAGGTGATTGCCACGCCCGGCCATTACCAGCCCACGCGCCGCATCGACGCGCGTTTCCGGCTGCTAAAAGATATATCTGCGCCGCTCAAACATGCCACCGAAGTCAAAGTCTTCGCGGGCACAAGTGAAACCATCGCCAACCTGCGCATTCTCGGCGCGGATATGCTGAATCAGGGCGAAGAAGGCTGGATCCAGCTTGAGCTGCGCGACCCGCTGGTGGTGGTGCGCGGCGACCGGTATATTTTGCGGCGTCCCTCGCCGTCTGAAACATTAGGAGGAGGCCAGGTGGTCGATCCACATCCATCGAAACGGCACAAACGCTTCGACGCGGAAGTGCTCAACGGGTTGGAAGCGCTCTCGAAAGGCACGCCAGCCGAAGTGTTGTTCCAGGCGGCCATCGCTCACGGGGCGGGACTTGTCAAAGATGTGCTGGCAAAGGCCCGGCTGGAGTCCGAATCCGCGCAGGAGGCACTGGCAGCGTGTGTTGAGACCGGCTGGCTGATCCCGCTCGAGGGTGCAAATCTGCCCCTTTCCCCTGAAAACCTGGTGATTCCCGCCACGCAATATGTGTCTGTGAAAGAAACCGTACTTTCAGCGCTCTCGGCCTACCATGCCACCTTCCCGCTGCGGCGCGGGATGCCGCGCGAGGAGTTGAAAAGCCGCCTGAAGCTGATGCCGCGCCTGTTCAACGCACTGGTGGCGCATTTTGCCGCGGGCGGCGAGCTGGTGGAAGGCCCAAAATGGGTCAACCTGCCCACGCATGTGGTTAAGTTTTCGGTTTTCCAACAGCCCAAGGTGGATGCGCTGCTGAAGTTGTTCGCCGCCTCGCCGTATGCGCCGCCCTCGGTGAAGGATTGCCAGCACGAAGTCGGCGATGAGATTTACGCCGTGATGCTGGATGTGGGCGACCTGGTGCAGGTTTCACCCGAAGTGGTCTTTCGCAAGAGTGATTATGATGCGATGGTTGCCAAAACGCGCGCGTTTATCGCTGCCAAAGGCCAGGCCAGCGCCGCCGAAATCCGCGATTTGTTTGGCACCAGCCGCAAATACGCCCTGGCGCTGATGGAACACCTGGACGCGATTGGTGTGACGGTGCGGGATGGTGATTTTAGAAAGTTGAAAGTGGTAAGTGGCAAGGGGTAAGTGTGAGCGAGATTAAAAGTTATCGGGATTTGGTTGTGTGGCAAAAGGGAATTGAGTTGGTGAAGCAGGCGTATCAAGTAACTGCGCAATTCCCTGAAAGTAAAAAATACGGGCTTGTCTCGCAGATGCGCCGGGCGGCGGTTTCGATACCATCAAATATTGCAGAAGGACAGGCGCGCCAGCATCCAGGAGAATTTCGTCATTTTTTGTTCATTACGCTCGGTTCAATTGCCGAATTGGAAACGCAAATTATCGTTTCGCGTGATTTGAACTTTTTATCTGGCGAACTCGCCCAAAAACTGCTTGATAACTTGTTCGAACTCCAAAAGATGACCCGAGTCCTCGCCAGCCGCCTTCCCAAATAACTTGCCCCTTTTTTCTTGCCACTTATCACTTACCCAATCTATTACCCACATTTTCGAGTGAGTAGGGAAAGCGGTTAGACTTGTGAGCATCCTAAAGAAACCGAGCGAGAAGAGAGAGATGGCAGAGAAACCGCAAACCGCAGAAAACTCGTGGGCCGTTGAAGAATTTGGAC
>CAIJPN010000125.1 GCA_903822545.1 uncultured Anaerolineae bacterium
GCCCGCAGCATGGAATTGTGGAAGAAAAACTCGACGCCGTTCTGGCGCGTGGCGATTTTTGGCACGTCCAGCAGCGGCTGGCTGACCCACTGGCGCAGCAGGCGCTTGCCCATGGGGGTGACGGTGCAATCGAGCGCGCCAAGCAGTGAGCCTTTCAGGTCGCCGCGCAGGGTTTCAGTCAGTTCCAGGTTGCGGCGGGTGGCGGCATCCAGCGCCATAAACTCGGAGGTGGAGTAGACGCGCAGGCTGGTGAGCAGGTGCAGCGATTGGGGCTCGGTCTCTTTCAGGTATTGGAGAATCCCCCCGGCGGCGCGGATGGCGAGCGGGTAGCCCTTTAGCCCGAAACCATCCAGCGTGGAAACGTTGAAATGCGTGAGCAAAATCTCGGTGGAGCGGCCTGGCTCGAAACGGTAGGCCGGTAAGGGGGTGGCATGGCTTCCCTCACCCCTGCCCCTCTCCCGAGGGGAGAGGGGTAATACGTTTTCGATTTTGCGCCCCTCGCCTGCCGGGAGAGGGGCGAGGGCGAATGTGTCAGGGTGGATGATTTCCGCCGGGCGCAGGCGTGTCAACTCGGCGCGGGCGGGCGCGCCATCCACATAATCCAGTTCGGTGACGGCAAATTCCCCGGTGGTGATGTCTACATAGGCAATGCCGCATTTCCCGTCGTCGTAGACGATGGATGCCAGGTAGTTGTTCGAGTCGCCGGGCAGCAGGCCGGGTTCGACCAGCGTGCCGGGGGTGACAACACGCACCACTTTACGCGGGAAAATGCCCTTCGTTGGCTGGTCGCCGACCTGTTCTGCGATGGCGACGTGGTAGCCCTTTTCGATCAGTTTGGCGATGTAGTTTTCGGCGGCGTGGTACGGAATGCCGGCCAGCGGGGCGCGCACGCCTTTGCCCACCGGGCGCGAGGTCAGGACAATATCCAACTCGCGTGAGACGGTTTCGGCGTCTTCGTCAAAAGTTTCGTAAAAATCGCCCAGGCGGAAGAACAGGATGGCGTTGGGGTACTGGCGCTTGGTGTCGAGGTATTGCTGGCGGACGGGGGTGACATCGTCGGAAGTGGTCATATGGCGATTCTACACTGAAAAAACCAACTTCCAGGAAAATCCCATGGGTTTCTGAAAGTTGATTTTGCTGGGGGTGCGCTGTCTACGGTTTTTTGAAAGCCCGGAAGAAAGTTCTCGTGATTTCGAAAAACGAAGTTATAATAGAACCACTATACTCACCCGAAACGGAGGATTGAATGGCCAGCGTTACTTATGATCATGTTGTAAAGGAATTTGGGAATGTTCGCGCGGTGAACGACCTGAATTTCCACATCCAGGATAAGGAATTCCTTGTCTTTGTTGGCCCCTCCGGCTGCGGTAAAACCACTGCCCTGCGTCTCCTTGCGGGGCTGGAGGAAATATCCAGCGGCCGGATTTTAATTGGCGACCGAGTCGTCAACGATATCCCACCCAAGGACAGGGATATCGCCATGGTATTCCAGTCTTATGCGCTTTACCCACACCTGACGGTCTATGACAACATGGCCTTCAGTCTCAAGTTGCGTGGGACTCCCAAAGATGAAATCAAGCGTCGCGTTGGTGAAGCTGCTGACATCTTGGGCATCCATGAATTGCTCGAGCGCAAGCCGCGTCAGCTTTCCGGCGGTCAGCGCCAGCGTGTGGCCGTTGGTCGCGCCATCGTTCGCAACCCGAAAGTTTTCCTCTTCGACGAACCGCTTTCCAACCTGGATGCCAAACTGCGCGTCCAGACCCGCGCAGAAATCAGCAAACTGCACCAGCGCCTCCAAACCACTTTCATCTATGTGACCCACGACCAGGTGGAAGCGATGACCATGGCTTCGCGCATCGCTGTGATCAACAAGGGCATGCTCCAGCAGTTGGATACCCCCCAGGTGCTTTATGATACCCCCGCGAACATGTTCGTGGCTGGTTTTATCGGCTCCCCGGCGATGAACTTCTTCCAGGCCACCCTTAAACAGGATGGCGGCAACCTGTTTGTTGATACTGGCGCATTCTCGGTGAAAGTTCCCGAAAATCGTGTTGCGGTCTACCAGAAGTTGACCGGCAAAAAGGTTGTCTTTGGCATTCGCCCGGAAGATATTCACAACCCGCAGTTCCTGCCCCCGGCGATCCACGCTGAGAATGTGCCCTGCAAAGTGGATGTCATCGAAATGATGGGTAACGAAACCTATCTTTACCTGGTGGCCAACAGCCAGAACTTTGTTGCTCGCGTTGATCCGCGCACAAGCTTCAAGGTTGCAGAACAGGTGCAGGTGGCCTTCAATATGGACAAGTTCCATATTTTTGACCCCGAAACCGAAGCTGCCATCCGCTAGTTCCTTTGCAACTCACTGCAACCCTCAGGGGCACAGCATTGCTGTGCCCCTTATCATGTAAGGAGTAAACGAATATATGGAGACTAAATACAAACTTGTCCTCGTCCGCCATGGCCAGAGCACCTGGAACCTGGAAAATCGCTTTACCGGATGGACGGATGTTGACCTGACCGAGCAGGGCATGAACGAAGCTCGCACCGGCGGCAGACTGCTCAAAGAAGGCGGCTATGAGTTTGACATCGCCTTCACCTCTGTCCTGAAGCGCGCCATCAAAACCCTGGGGCTTGTGCAGGAAGCGATGGGGCTGGAGTGGATTCCCGTAATCCGCGCCTGGCAGCTTAACGAACGCCACTATGGCAACCTGCAAGGCCTGAACAAAGCCGAAATGGCCGAAAAATTCGGCGAAGCGCAGGTGAAAATCTGGCGGCGCAGCTATGATGTTCCGCCGCCCGCGCTGGAACTGGACGATCCACGCCATCCGCGCTTTGACCGGCGCTATGCCGGTTTGAAGCCGGAAGAACTGCCCGGAACCGAATCACTCAAACTGACCCTCGACCGTGTCTTGCCCTACTGGCACAGCACCATCGCCCCGATGATTAAATCGGGCAAACGCGTACTGATCGCCGCCCATGGCAATTCCCTGCGCGCCATGGTCAAATACCTAGACAACATCTCCGACGATGTCATCACCGAACTGAACATCCCCACCGGCATCCCGCTGGTGTATGAACTGACCGAAGACCTGAAACCGGTCAAAAGCTACTACCTTGGCGACCCCGAAGCGGTCGCCAAAGCCGCGGCAGCGGTGGCAAACCAGGGAAAAGCCAAGTAACTAACGAGTAAAGCGTAAGAAGATAAAAAGAAGCGTTCTGGAAGCAGTCCGGAACGCTTCTCTTTATCTCATCATCTCATCTTCTTTTTTCGCATTACAATCGCCCCATGACCCTGCCCCTCGACTTCATCCACAACCTCGAAAAACTCACCCGCCCCGGCATCCTCCGCGCAGATTCGGCTACCCGTACCCTGTATTCCACCGACGCGAGCATCTACCAGCTGGAGCCGCTTGGCGTGGCCTTCCCGCGTCACCAGGAAGAACTCCACGCTGCCGTGGAATTGGCCGCCCGCTACAAAGTCCCCATCCTGCCGCGCGGAAGCGGATCATCGCTGGCCGGGCAGGCCATCGGGCACGCCCTCATCCTCGACTGCTCCCGTTATCTCAACAACATCCTCGAAATCAACCCCCAAACCCGCAGCGCCACCGTTGAGCCGGGCGTGGTGCTGGCCGACCTGAACAAAGCCGCCGCCAAACACGGTCTCATGTTCGGCCCCGACCCGGCCTCCGCAGAGCGCGCCACCCTGGGCGGAGTCATCGGCAACAATGCCACCGGCGCGCACTCCATCCTCTACGGCATGACCGCCGACCACCTGCTCTCAGCCGATGTGCTCATGGCGGATGGGAGTCTCGCTACCTGGGGGGAAATTCCAATTTCAGTGGTAAGCGGTAATTGGAAAGTGGAAAGTGAATCGACACATCCCAATTACCAGTTACCAATTACCAAATTACATAGCGCAATAGCACAAATTCGAGAAACCTACGCCAACGCTATCCAACAAAATTACCCCAAAACCTGGCGCAACTCGGGCGGATACCGGCTCAACTACCTGCTGCCCTGGTCGCCCGCTACGCCGCCGCAGTGGACTGGCGAAAGCTACCCGGCCAACCTGAAACCTGACACTATCAACCTTTCAACCCTCCTGGCCGGTTCCGAGGGCACGCTGGCAGTCATCCGCCGCGCCACGCTGAATCTCGTCCCGAAGCCGAATCACACCATCCTGGCCGTGCTCGCTTACGAGAGCATCCCCGCCGCCTGCGATGATGTGCCGCGCCTGCTCGAACTCCAGCCCTCCGCCATCGAACTCATCCCGCAGATGATCCTGCGCCTGTCGCGCAGCCTGCCCGCTTACGCCGGGCAAATGTCCTGGCTGGCGGGCGATCCCGCCGCGCTGCTGGTAGTCGAATTTTCCGGGGCCGACCCGGCGCTTTTGGCCGAAAAAGCCAAAAGTGTGGGCGAAACCCTGCACATTGCCTCCAACCCGGTCGAGCAGGCCAAAATCTGGGCGGTGCGCAAAGTCGGCCTGGGTATCCTCGATTCGCGCCCGCAGTCGGCCCGCCCGGTGGCCTTCATCGAAGACTGCGCCATCCCGGTCGAGCGGCTGGGAGACTTTATCAGGGAGATTGAAGCCCTTTTGGCGGCGCACCACACCCAGGGCGGAATCTACGCCCACGCTTCGGCGGGCTGCCTGCACATCCGCCCGATTCTCAATCTCAAAACCCTGCCCGGCCTGCAATCCCTGCGCCAAATCGCCGAAGCCACGCTCGCCATCACCCTGCGCGTCGGCGGCAGCATGTCCAGCGAGCACGGCGACGGCCTGCTGCGCTCGGAATTCCTGCAAAAAATTTATGGGGATGAAGTGATGGAGGCTTTTCGGACGCTCAAGCGCGCTGCTGACCCCGAAAATTTGCTCAACCCCGGCAAAATCACCGCTTCTCCCGCCCTGGATGCTTCGCTCCGTTATGGAAGCAGCTACCAGGCTGCCGCCTGGCCCCCGGCCCTCGACTTTTCTCGCAACGGCGGGCTGGATACCGCCATCGAGCAGTGCAACGGCCAGGGCGTCTGTCGCAAATCCGGCGGCGTGATGTGCCCATCCTTCCAGGCCACCCGCGAGGAGATGAACTCCACCAGGGGCCGCGCCAACCTGCTGCGGGCGATGATCGCTTTTCCCTCACCCCTAACCCATCTCCCGAAGGGAGATGGGAACCGAATGCGCCCCTCCCCCTTCGGGGGAGGGGCCGGGGGTGAGGGTGCCGCCAAAGGCGCGCTCGACCTGTGCCTGGCCTGCAAAGGCTGCAAGGCCGAATGTCCCAGCGGCGTGGATATGGCAAAACTGAAATACGAGTTCCAGAACGAGTATTACAAAACCCACCGCCGCCCGCTGCGCGACTATCTTTTTGCCAATATCGGCGATTTTGCGCGCATTTTTGCCCCCTTCGGCGGCCTGATTGACGCCCTGAACAGCTTCACGCCCACCCAAACGCTCATCAACCAGCTTTTCGGCCTTTCGCCCAACCGCCAACTGCCTAAATTCGCGCCCGAACAACCCGCAAACCGCAAAACAGGCCAACCGGAAAACCGGAAAACCGCAACACCGGAAAACGCGATTTTATTAAGAGACGCCTTCACCCACTTCTTCGAGCCAGAAATCGAAGCTGCCGCCCTGCAAGTGCTCACCGCCTGCGGAATTTCCATCACGCCGCTGCCGTTTTACGGAGCGGGGCGCACATTGCTCTCCAAAGGCTTCATCGAACCGGCCCGCCGCCACGCTGAAAGGATTCTCGACGCCATCCGAAGCCTCGACCCGGATGATTCTCTCCCCGTGCTCGGCCTGGAACCGTCCGAAATTTACACCCTGCGCGACGAGTTCTTCGACCTGCTGCCCAACCGCCGCGCCGAAGTCGCATCCCTCGCCGCCCGCGCCTGGCCGCTGGACGAATTTCTCATCCGGCCGGGCAAAGATGGTGTCAAACGTATCACTCACTTTCCCCTTTCCACTGTTCACCATCCACTGCCCACCGTCCTGCATGGACATTGCTACCAAAAAGCCCAACCGCCCCACCCCGATGGTTTCCCGGTTGGGCAGGCCGCCAGCGCCGAAATGCTGCGCGCTCTCGGCTACAGCGTGGAAATCATCCCCTCGGGCTGCTGCGGCATGGCCGGGGCGTTTGGATATGAAGCGGAGCATTATGATGTCTCAATGGCGGTCGGTGAACTGGTGCTGTTCCCGGCCCTGAGGGAAAAAAATATCTCCCCGGAGCGGGGAGATATGACAGTGGCGGCGCCGGGGGCGTCGTGCCGCGCCCAAATGGCGGATGGCGTGCAGGCGCGGGCCGAGCATCCGATTGTCCTGGCGGCGCGCATGATTGCGGGCGCAGATCAGGGCTTGGAGGGAGTCGGCGGATAATCCGGGTCGGGGCCGCTGACCGGCATGGAATTATCGCTGTGAATGGGCTGCGGCCCGGCTGTCGGTGGGAAGCGCCCGACGCCGGGATAAATCGACATATCAGAGATGTAATAAGCGTGTTCGTAAGCCGTTTTCGCGCCGCCCTCGCCGGGGATTGGTTCCACCAGCTCGTTGCCGTTCATATCGTGCCCGCTCAGCATAAACTGCGCCAGTTCATAGGCCTGGTTGACGGATGTTTCCATGTCCTTATCGGTCATGGGCAGGCTGGTAATTTTTTGTGTCAGCACCAGCAGTTCCACGGCCCAATCTTCGATGTTTTGGGCGGCTGTAATCACATGTTCGGCATGAGCGCGAATGTTGAGACTGGCATCCGGGGCATTGGCGGCATATTCGGCGTGTGAAATAACCGCGTGGATGTAGCCTGGCTGTTCGCCATTGCTCAGCAGGCCAAATCCATCGCCTGGGTCATCCAGTGTGTTATCCCCGTTCCAGTCTTTGTGCTGGTCTGCATTCTGGCTGCCGGCAATCTGGTTGATGATTTCCTCGGCTTTTTTGCGCAGGCTGGCTTCATCGCCATTTTTGAAGGCATCCTGCATCGCCTGGGCCGATGTGGAAACGCTGGTGGTGGTCGATTTCAGCCCGGCTATCAGGGCCTTTTGGCCGGGCGCGCCGCTGAAAGATACCAGCAGGTGCTGGATGTGCGGCAGGGCCGACTGGGGCAGCACCGCCGAATAGATGACATTCCCCGATGGGTTGGTGTTCGGGTCTGGGTCGGGTTCCAGCGAAATTTCCAGCGAGGACGACAGCCCCAGGATGTTGCGCGATTGGTCATCGATGTAGGTTAGTTTTCCCTGCCCGGGTTGGTCAAATTGGATTGTGCCGATGCTGCGTTTGGCTTCGTCGAGCAGCAGCCAGGCTTCGTAGCGGGTACCCGGCGCGGGGGTTGGGATGTTGCTGATGGTCAGCACCAGCCTGTCAGCGTTTCGGTTCAGGTCAGAGAAGCTGGCGCGTCCAA
>CAIJPN010000126.1 GCA_903822545.1 uncultured Anaerolineae bacterium
GCCACAATCGGCTAGGGATAATAGGCAGGGAAA
The DNA here is from genome assembly GCA_903822545.1 of uncultured Anaerolineae bacterium. GTDB lineage: Bacteria > Chloroflexota > Anaerolineae > Anaerolineales > Villigracilaceae > CAIJPN01. The sequence goes on from CAIJPN010000126.1 coordinate 34, forward strand.
GGGGGTTGGTGGTAGGATAGGTGCTTTGAGAACTCTGGAAAAAGGAAAAAGCGATCGCGTACCCGAGAAATCATCCTGAGCGTGTTGGTGGTCGCAATTTTGGTGCGAGAATTGTTGCAGTTGCATCGGAAAAAGCCGAAGGCAAGTCGTCGCTGGACGGTGAGGGAGTTGCTCAGTTATCCGCTCTTGTAATGGGGCAGGGCGGGAAAACGGGGGCAAGATCGCTGAAAATGCATGCCAGCCCGCGACTCCGGGCTGGTTCTGGGCGGCCCAACGCGGTTTTGGACAAAAAGCGCGCCGAAATCGGCGCGTTTTTGTTATCCCTAGCCGATTGTGGCTATACCCTTTTTTGGATGTACGCCCCATAAAAAAGTGACAAAAAGTAACATAAATCTCTGGGCGGCATCTAGATACAAAGCCAACCGCTGTATCTCTCTTGGAGAATTGATGACACATTCGATTGATCTATCAGCTGCCGCAGCTTTTTCCCAGCTCAAAGGACTTACCCGAGGCAGAATCCTGTCCATTGTGGTAGATGAAACCCTGGTGGCTGGTCTCGAACAGGCCGGGCAATGCTTCCAACCAGGGGGGAAAAAGCACCGAGACGGTAGCCCACTCCGGCGCTCAAAACAGAATTACAGGTTTTTAAAATACCATCATAGATTTTTCAGCCGCATCAATTGTTGCATCAATCACGTTTTTTCCGTGCATGGTTGATAAAAATCCAGCTTCAAATTGCGATGGAGCCAGGTAAACGCCATTTTCAAGCATTTTTTGGAAGAATTTACCGAAGCGGATTTTATCTGCTGTTTTGACGGAATTCCAGTCTATGGGTTTGATCTCGCTAAAAAAGGTGGTGAACATTGTGCCGACCCGTGTCTGTTGTATCGGAATACCAGCTTTTGCTGCCGCTGCTGCGATTCCCGCTTCCAGCTGCCGAGCCCGGTCTTCCAACTCAACCCAAATATGCTCATCCCGAATCAATGACAGCGCTGCAATACCCGCACTCATCGCCAGCGGATTGCCCGCCAGCGTTCCGGCCTGGTACATCGGCCCGGATGGTGCCACCATCTGCATAATTTCGCGCTTGCCGCCATACACTCCAACGGGCAAGCCCCCGCCGATAACTTTTCCCAACGTAGTCAGGTCGGGTTTGATATCGTAAAGTGCCTGCGCCCCGCCTTTGTGGACACGGAACCCGGTCATCACCTCGTCAAAAATCAATACCGCGCCTTCACGCTGGGTAATGTCTCGTAACCCTTGCAGGAAGCCGGGCTGGGGTGGCACCACGCCCATATTCCCCGCCACCGGCTCGACTATGACGGCTGCAATCTGGTCAGGATGCTTCTTGAACAGCGCTTCGATCGATTCCAGGTCGTTATAGTTCGCCACGAGCGTATCGGCAGCCGTTGCAGCGGGCACGCCCGGGGAGTCGGGCAAGCCGAGGGTAGCGACTCCCGAACCAGCCTGGACTAGTAGCAAATCGGCGTGTCCGTGATAGCAACCGTCAAACTTAATGATTTTGTCGCGCCTAGTGTAGGCACGCGCCAGACGCAGCGCAGACATGGTGGCCTCGGTGCCGCTGTTGACGAAGCGCAGCATCTCGATATTGGGCATAAATTCCATCACCAGCCGGGCCAAATCGACCTCGAGTGGGCTGGGCGCGCCGTAGGAAGTGCCTTTGACGGCGGCCTGCTGGATGGCGGTCACGACTTTTTCATGGGCATGGCCGGTAATCAACGGCCCCCACGAGAGCACATAGTCGATATAGCGGTTGCCATCCACATCGAAGAGATACGGCCCTTCGCCGCGGTCGATGAACAGGGGCTGTCCGCCCACAGCGCGGAAGGCGCGCACGGGTGAATCCACCCCGCCGGGGAGCAGGGCTTGGGCTTGCTGGAAGAGGGAAATGGAGTTGGAGATATTCATAGTTTTGGGTTTGGGAAATGAGATGATGGGAATAGGGGATAAGGAGAAAAAGAGATGAGGAGAGAACCCCTTATCTCATCATCTCCTTTTCTGATAACTTTTCTACCGCCAGCTTGCCGGAATTAATGCAATCCGGGATGCCGATGCCGCGATAGCCGTTGCCTGCCAGCGCCAGACCGGGGATGTTTTCGAGGGCTGCATTGATGCGTTTGATGAGTTCAGGGTGGCCGAGGTTGTACTGGGGCATTGCGTTTTCCCAGACAAAGACTCGGCTGACGATGGGTTCGGCGGTGATGCCGAGGGTCAGTTGCAGTTCTTCGCGGGCAAGGGCGAGGAGGTAATCATCCCTCACCCCTAGCCCCTCTCCTCCCGGGGGGAGAGGGGGATTCTCCCCTCCCCTAAAGGGGGAGGGGCCGGGGGTGAGGGTCTGCCCGGCGCGGCCCACGAAAACGCGGATGAGAGCGTAGCCATCGGGGGCGCGGTGCGGGAATTTGGTCGAGGTCCAGGTACAGGCCAGGGCTTTGCGTCCCTCGCGGCGGGGAATGATGTATCCGTAGCCATCCAGCGGGCGGGACAGGTCAGCCTGCCGGTAAGCGAGGGAAACGGTGGCGGTCGAGGCGTAGGGGATGGTTTGTAAATCGGCAGCCAGTTTCGGATCGATTGCTCCGAGCAGCTTCCCGCTGATGGGGGCGGGGGTAGCGAGGATAACGGCATCCGCCTGGAGGGTTTCCCCATTTCTAAGTTCCAGGTTGAAGGTTGAAGGTTGAAGGTTATGAATTGCGGTCACGGAAGTGTTGAGATGTAACTTTACACTTTTCAACCTTAAATTTTCAACCAATGCTTCAACGATTTCTGCCAAACCAGTCGTCGGCGTTAGAAAGGCGGAGCGCGAGCCTGGGGTGGATGGCATTTTTTTGCGCATTTCGAGTGCGCCGCGCGCCAGGGAGCCGTATTTGATTTCCAGGTCGCGCAGGTAGGGGAAGGTGCTGGCCAGAGAAAGCTGGTCGCCATCCCCGGCGTAGATGCCGGACATGAGCGGCTCGATCAAGTTTTCGTAGGCTTCACGCCCCAGGCGGCGGGAGACGAAGTTGCCGAGGGATTCGTCTCCGTTGATGGATTTGGCGGGCTGGAGAAAATCAAAGCCCATGCGCATTTTGCCGGGCCAGGAAATGAGCTGCGAACGCAGCACCGAAGGGATGTCTGACGGAATCATCATTGCCAGGCCTTCGGGCAACGGCAGCAGTCGGTTTTTGTTCAGAACGTAGGTATTTTTGGTCTTTGGGTTGGTGCCGTGCAGGCGGTCGGCGATGCCGAGTTCCTTGCAGAGCGCCACGCCCCAGGGTTTGGTGGCGAGGAAGGTATCGGGGCCGCCTTCGATGATGAAATCGCCATCGTTATAGTGAACACGGTCGGTGGAGATTTTGCCACCCCAACGGGAGTCCGCTTCGAGCAGGGTGATTTCGTCAAATTGCGTATTTTTTGTGGCATAGTACGCGGCAGAGAGGCCGGCGATGCCGCCGCCGATGATGATTAATCTCATGAGTGTTCCTTCGGAGAGTAAATCCGTAAACAAGCAGACGCGTGCCTGTTTGCTTGTTTACGGATTTAAATGGTATTCATGCACAAAATCCACCGCTGCTCGAACATGGTTTTCTGGTGTGTGCTGTAGAATTCCGTGCCCGACGTTGAAGATGTGTCCGGGGCGGCCTTCGGCGCGGCGCAGGATGTCGTGGATGCGTTTTTTGAGTTCGGGGAGCGGGGCGAAGAGCGTGATGGGGTCGAGGTTGCCCTGCACGGCGCGGTCGTGGCCGATAAGCTTCCAGCCGTCGTCGAGCGGGATGCGCCAGTCGAGGCCGAGCACGTCGCCCCCGGCTTGTTTCATCAGCGGCAGCAATGTGGTTGCACCGGTGCCGAAGTGGATGACCGGGACGCCGGTTTCGTGCGCCGCTTTCAAAACTTTCTGGGAGTACGGCAGGACAAATTCGGCGTAATCCTGCGGGTTGAGCGCGCCAACCCATGAGTCAAACAACTGGACAGCCTGCGCCCCGGCGCGGATTTGGGCGGTCAGGTAGTCGGCCAGGGCGTCGGAGAGTTTTTCCATCAGGGCGTGCCAGACTTCGGGTGTGGAATACATCATCAGCTTGGTGGTTTTGTACTCGCGCGAAGCGCCGCCCTCGATCATGTACGAGGCTACGGTGAAGGGTGCGCCGGAGAAGCCAATCAGCGGGGTATCTTTCAGTTCGCCGCGCAAAAGCTTGATGGCGTCCATGACGTGCGAGAGAGATTCTTCAGCGTGGAAGGGGCGCAAGGCGCGGACATCAGCCAGTGCCCGGATGGGGTTGTGGATGACCGGCCCCTCGCCCCGGGCAAACTCAAAATCCAGCCCAAGCGGTTCGAGCGGAAGCAGGATATCCGCAAAAAGGATGGCGGCATCCACGCCAAAGGCGCGCACCGGCTGGAGGGTGACTTCGGCGGCCAGTTCGGGCTGTTTGACGATTTCCAGCAGCGAATATTTCTCGCGGATGGCGCGGTATTCGGCCATGTATCGCCCGGCCTGGCGCATGAACCAGACGGGGGTGACGTCGGTGGGCTGACGACGGCAGGCTTTCAGGAAGTTGCCAGTGTTCAGTGAACAGTCATCAGTAATCAGTGTTTTTGTTATGGGTTGCATGGTTGTTTCTCCAGATTTACTGATCACTGCTCACTGACAACTGATTACTGGAAACCAACACACACGCCGGATCGCTTTCCATATAATCGCCGGTCAGACCGTAGGCGCGTCCGCGCTGGCCGCCGCAGACATCGCGGTACTGGCAGGTTCCGCACGCGCCCTTGAGCTTGGAATAATCGCGCAGGTCTTTGAAAATGGGGGAATTGCGGTAAACATCCACAATGTCATGCTCGCGCACCATGCCCGCCGTGACCGGCAGGAAACCGCTCGGCTGGATTTCGCCGATGTGAGAGATGAACAGGAAGCCGTTGCCATCGTTGACGCCTTTCATTGGTCGGTTCAGGCCGTCGGCGTAGCGGAAACCCGCGCCCTGAAAAGTGACCGGCTTCCCGGCGGATTCGGCGCGTTTGCGTTCGATGGCAACCCGGCGGTACATCGGGGCGGCAGTGCCTTTGATGTCAAACGGCGCATTTTGCGAGAGTTCGTACAGCCAGTGGAAGACTTTTTCGTGCTGTTCGGCGGAGATCATCTGCTCGGCCATGGCACGCCCGGTCGGGACGAGGAAAAAAACCGACCACTGCACCGCGCCGACTTCCTGGATGAACGGAACCATCTCGTGCAGAATATCCACGTTATGCTTTGCCACCGTTGTATTGACCTGCACACTCAACCCGACGCCCTGGGCGCGATGCAAGATATCCATTGTGCGCTGCCACGAACCTTTGACCTGCCGGAAGTTATCGTGGATTTCGGCGCGTGGCGCATCGAGCGAGAGCGCCACCCGGCGGATACCGGCATCGCGTGCCTGCTCCAACCGCTCGACGGTCGGCAGGGCGGTGGCGGTGGGGGTCAGCGAACAGCGCAATCCGCGCTTGTCTGCGTAAGCAATCAGTTCGAACAAATCGGGGCGCATCATTGGGTCGCCGCCAGTGAAGATCAAAATCGGATGGCTTTCAAAAGCCGCCAGCCGGTCGATCAGCGCCCTGGCTTCGACAGTGGAAAGCTCACGCGGGTCGCGATGATGCAGCGCATCTGCCCGGCAGTGGACACAGGCATAAGCGCAGGCGCGGGTCACTTCCCAGGCGATGGTAAAAGGCGCGAGGTGGAAATCGGCGTGAACCATGCGTTCGTTGTTGGCAGTCCGCTCGGCTGCGGCGCGGGGGGCGAGGGTCTCTACAGTCATTTTCTTTTCCTTAGAGTCATAAGTCATATATCGAAAGTCACTGACCTGAGAGTTATGGTTTATGAACCATTATTTGAGCCATTTTGCGGCATCCACCGCATGATAGGTAAGTATCAAATCCGCCCCGGCGCGTTTCATGCCGGTCAGGGTTTCGAGCGTCACTCGGGCTTCATCGATCCAGCCGTTGGCCGCTGCCGCCTTGATCATGGAGTACTCCCCGCTGACGTTGTAAGCCGCCATCGGCAGCTCTGGGAAGGCATCTTTGACCGTGCGGATCACATCCAGGTAAGCCAGCGCCGGCTTGACCATCAGCATGTCCGCGCCTTCTTCCACATCCAACGCGGCCTCGCGCAGCGCCTCGCGGACGTTGCCGGGGTCCATCTGGTGGCTTTTGCGATCGCCAAACTTCGGCGCGCCCTCCGCTGCATCGCGGAACGGGCCATAAAACGACGAGGCATACTTGACCGCATACGACAAAATTGGCGTATTCTCAAAGCCGCGCCCATCCAGCGCGCCGCGGATGGCAGCCACCATCCCGTCCATCATGCCGCTGGGGGCCACAATGTCCGCGCCGCATTCAGCGTGTGAAACCGCCACCTGGCCCAAAATATCGAGCGTCGGGTCGTTCAAAACATATCCATCTGGCATGTAGGGGCGGGCCAACGGCTCGCCCCTACGGTTCAATACCCCACAATGCCCGTGATCGGTATATTCGCACAGGCAGACATCCGTCACAACAACCATATCGGGGATGTTCCGTTTAATTGCCCGGATCGCCTGTTGAACGATCCCGTCATCGGCAAAGTTCTCCAGCCCAAGCGGATCTTTCCGCCCTGGAATGCCAAACAGGATCACAGACGGGATTCCCAGGCTGAACGCTTTTTCCGCTTCGCGCACCGCTTCATCGACCGATAACTGAGCCACCCCCGGCATCGAGCGGATCTCCGTCCGCCCGATACCATGCCGCACAAACAGCGGATAAATAAAATCGCGGGCATTCAACTCCGTTTCCCGCACCATCGCGCGGATTCCCGGGGAAGTGCGCAACCGTCTTGGACGGGTAATGAGCGGTTGATGATGGGTAATTGTTTCTTGCAGGTTAAGTTCTTTAAGCATGTTTTCTCCATGAGATGTGCATGAATAGACAGGTACCTTGTCTATTTGTTTACTTGTCTACTCATTACTTGAATCAATCCATCCGTCGTATACTCCGCCGCCGTCACTGCCACCGTAAAACCTTCCTCGCAGGCGGTTATCTCCGTCACCGGGCCGATACATGCGATTTTTGGGTTTCCAGGCAGGTCCAGCGGGTCCAGCCCGTTCTGGCGGCAAACCTGCGCGAAATTCTGAACGGTGCTGGGGCTGGTGAACGTCACCCAATCCACCCCCGCCTTGAGCTCGGATAGACCCTTGGCATCCACTGCGGCGGGCAGGGTGCGATAGATGGCAACCTCATGCGCAACCCCGCCCGCCGCGGCGATGGCTTCGGGCAATTCTTTGCGAGCAATTTCGGCACATGGGAGCAATACCCGTTTCCCGTGCAGGTCGCCCAGCCCCGGGACAATTTCTGCGCCGGTAAACTCCTCCGGCACAAAAAACGGCTCAATGCCGTAGCGGCGCAGCGCTTCAACGGTTTTCTTGCCCACAGCGGCAAATTTCACCGCTGAAAACTTTCTTTCTGCTTTCATCTTTCCTGCCGCAATTTCCACCCCATTCGCCGATGTGAACACCACCCATGCAACTTTCTCAATTTCTGCCAGCGCTGCCTCCAGCGCGGACAAATCCTCCGCCGGGCGGATTTCGATAACCGGGAAGTACACCGGCTCGAACCCAACCAATTGCAGGGCTGCGCCAAAGGAGGCGGATTGGGCGCGGGGGCGGGTGACGAGGACTTTCATAGTGATCAGTTATCAGTGAACAGTGATAAGTTCCAAAATGTGATGCGCGCCTTGCGTGTGAGCTTGTTTGGCAAGTTCTCGTCCAAGTTTTTCGGCATTTTCGCCATCACTGGCGACTTTAATCATCTTGTGCCCATCCGGTGAAATCACCAACCCCGTCAAACTGATTACTGATGACTGATCACTGGTGACTGCATAAGCCGCCACCGGCACCGAACAGCCTCCCCCCAGCCCGGAGAGAAACGCCCGCTCGGCTGTGACCGCCTTTCGGGTGGATTCATCTTCCAGCGCGGCAAGCAGGCGAAGGGTGGATTCTTCATCGGCGCGGCACTGCACGGCCAGCGCACCCTGCCCCGGCGCGGGGATCATCACATCCAACGGCAGCCATTGGGTGATGTGACTATCCAGCCCCAGGCGGGTGAGACCGGCTCCGGCAAGAATAATCGCGTCATACTGGCCTTCCAACGCTTTGCGCAGGCGGGTATCCACATTCCCGCGCAGCGATTGGATGCTGACATCGGGCCGGGCGGCCAAAACCTGGGCGGCGCGCCGCAGGCTGGAGGTGCCGACCACTGCCCCGGCGGGCAATGTCGCCAACACATATCCGCGCCCCGAAATCAAGGCATCACGTACTTCCGCCCGAGCAGGAATGCAGCCCACCGTCAGCCCGGCCGGGCTTTCCACCGGCAAGTCTTTGAGCGAGTGGACGGCGCAATGCACCGCGCCGGAGAGCAATTCGCTCTCCAGTTCTTGCGTGAACAGCCCCTTGCCGCCGATTTCCGGCAGAGGCTTATCCAAAATCTTGTCACCCTGGGTAGTGATGACTTTTTCTTCACATTCCAGGCCGGGGTGGGCGGCTTGCAGTGCAGAAATCACCCACTGGGTCTGCCAGCGAGCCAGGGCGGAGGGTCTTGTTGCAAAAATGAGCTTCATAAGGGTTCCAGGTTAACCTTCTAATCCAAACAGCGTCCGCGCAACGGCGGCATATTCGGGGGCGTGGGGGTGGGCAGCCTCGGCGTGCAGGCGGTTGGTGGGGCTTTCAAGCAATTTCTTGACCAGCGCCTGGGTCAGCGCATCGATGCGGGCGCGTTCGGTTTCGGTCAGGTCGGGCAGGCGGCGCAGGGTTTTTTCCAACTCGGCCTGGCGAATAGATTCGGCCTGCTGGCGCAGCCCGGCAATCAGCGGCAGCATCTCCAGCGATTGCAGGTATGCGCTGAACTTATCCAGCTCTTCGCCCAGGATGACCTGCACCTGCGGAACCTGCATTTCACGTTCAGCGAGCGAGTGTTCCAGTTGCGCATTCAGCCCATCCATATCAAACAAACTCACTTGTGGCTGGTTCGCACAGTCAGGGTCGATGTCACGCGGAACGGCGATGTCAATCAGCACCAGCGGGCGGGTGCGCTTGGCGGCGCGCAGCATCTCGGCAGAAACCAGCAGGTGCGGAGCGCCGGTGGATGCGATCAGGATATCGCATTCGGCCAGGCTTTTTTCGAGCGATTCAAACGTGGCGGATTCTGCGCCCCAGCGGGATGCCAGAGCCTGGGCACGTTCCAGCGTGCGGTTGATCACGCGGATTTTCTCCACCCCGCGCTTGCGCAGCGCTTCGACGGTTAATTCGGCCATTTCACCGGCCCCGAGAATAACCACGCTGGCAGTTTGTATCTCGCCGATGGCTTTTTCGGCCACCGAGGCTGCCAGCGACGAGACCGAGGCCGGGTTCCGGCAAATGGCCGTTTCGGTGCGGGCGCGCTTCCCGGCATGGATGGCGGCCTGGAAGAGCCGGTTCAGCACCGGCCCAGAAGCGCCTTGCCCGCGAGCCAGCTCCAGGGCGCGGGTGATCTGCCCAAGGATTTGGGGTTCCCCAATAACGAGTGAATTCAACCCGGCGGCGACATCAAACAGGTGGGAAACTGCCTCCATGGCGGAAAACCGGTACATGCGCGGATGGAGTTCTGAACGGGAAATGCCTTTCGCGTCCGACAAAACCATCTCCATTTCCCCAAAAACAGGAACGTTGGAAACTGCATACATCTCGATGCGATTGCAGGTTGAGATGATGATCAACTCGGCCAGGTTGCTGGCGAGATGCCCGCAACTCAGGCGAGCAAGCGTGGCGCGAACCTGCTCTTCGCTAAAAGCCATTTTTTCGCGCAATGCGAGGGGGGCAGTGGTGTGGTTGAGACCCAGACAGGAAATGTTCATGACAAGTAACGCTCACCGGACGAAGTTGCCCAACTATAGCGTTACAAGTTTTCTGCATCGAGGCAGGATTGTGAAGTTTTTGGTTAGCAAACCCTTAGAGTTTCGCCCCTGGCTGTAGGTTTATGACATTTGTAATGGAGCTTTATGACTTGGTGGGTGCAGAGATCAATTCTATGCTTGAATGTGAAATCCATCTAACCACAGGATAAAATAGCTAAAATATCATTGCACTTGAGGAGATGAGATGAGTTTGCACAACCCAGTGGGCGTGATTTATTTGCGCAGGGCATCCCAATTCCAGGAAGATGGCTTTGGTTTGGGTGATCTGATAAAGCGATTGCAGCTTGAAGCGCAACGCGATGGCATTCAAATCGTGGATGTTTACGAAGACCTTGGCGTTTCTGGGCGAAGTCAGCTTGAGAATCGCCCTGGCTTGGTCGCGTTGTTACAGGATGCGCGGAAAGGCAAATTTGACGTGCTTTATATTTCCGCGTTGGATCGTTTTGGCCGGGGGATACGCGATATATTTGATGTAGTGGTTCAGTTGCAGGCTTTTGGAATCAAAATCAAGGTAAATGGGGAGGATGTCTGGCCAATTGAGCCTGAGGAGGTTGAATTGATGGACAGCCTTCAGCAGCTGCTCATACGAGATTCCGATGAGTAAACCTGGGATAGCCTGACGGGAATGATGCTATCCCCCGAAAAAAACACTCAATTGCAACGGTATTCCGGGCGATAAGGGCGAAAAATACCATTGTGTAAGTATTCACCAAATGGTCAGATGTTTGCTGGTTGCGCAAAAGGGAAGACCCCGTTCATCGTGAACGGGGTCTTAAAAAATTGAGATGTTGGAAGGTTGGGGACAATTTGCGATCTGGAAACTTGGAAGCCAGTCACTTGCACAAGAGATCTTCACGCCTTACAAACTCATGATCCGATAACTGCATCCACTCGTCATCATAAGGCATCGGTTTGAGATTAGATAGATCGTGGATGATAAAAATAGACATGATGTAATCTGGCGAAGCGTAAACAACTATACCCCTTGCGCAATAACTTGAACTTTGATCGCTCCCAGCGTCACCGGATGAATTACATCCGGTCAGGGTTACAACCAGGATTACTGCAATTATGACCAACCTGAGTTTTCCCACTTACTCCTCCTTTTTAGGAAAATACCTTCCGCTTTGATCCTTTTCCAGTGCCCTTGCCCCGCAAAAAGCGTGGGGTAAACGGGCATTTTTTGTTTGAAACTGACGGTTGTTTCAATAAAGTATAACCCTACTTTCGTCGAAATGCCCTTGCGGGCATTTTTTGTTTGGAACTTCTTGGGTTTATAGCCCATCAAATAAGGATAAAATACAAGTCGAAATGCCCTTGCGGGCATTTTTTGTTTGGAACTTTGCATATCCGTATTGGGAAAGCGTACCCATACCAGGAGGTCGAAATGCCCTTGCGGGCATTTTTTGTTTGGAACGCATTATACGATTCTAGAGTTTTCATCAGGTGATAATAGTCGAAATGCCCTTGCGGGCATTTTTTGTTTGGAACAACAGGCGGCCCAGGAATTTATTGACAATTCGGTGAAGCGTCGAAATGCCCTTGCGGGCATTTTTTGTTTGGAACTTATTACCCTTTACACGCCCGCCGAACGCCCTTTCAGTCGAAATGCCCTTGCGGGCATTTTTTGTTTGGAACTCCGAACTGCTGTCTGGCTTCAATGCCGGGTTGAACGTCCGTCGAAATGCCCTTGCGGGCATTTTTTGTTTGGAACGTGCTATTTGTTTTTGGAATTTTGTTTTACTGCTTGTCGAAATGCCCTTGCGGGCATTTTTTGTTTGGAACATACTCTACAATTGAATTCTACGATACATTTGACATAGTCGAAATGCCCTTGCGGGCATTTTTTGTTTGGAACCCTGAAACTACCATGCAAACCAACTTACACATTCACAAAAAAAGCGACCCGTTTAAAAGCCATTTTATCAGCCAAACTCAAAAAACGCAAAAGCCAGTTACACAATCTCAAACCAACTCCTATCCTTGCGCACCCCCACCCTAAAATGCCGCCAAAACCGACAAAAAGGGCAGGGGGGTGCGCAAAAATCACACAATTACCAGCCCAGGAGCCCGTGTCACCGCACCCTGGCCAACACAGCGCACCTTACCACGGCAGGCAGACTCATCTTCCACCTGCACCCGCCGGTTGCGAATGCGGATCTTCGTATTCTGCTGCACAAGATACAAAGGAGGCATAGCCCTACCTCCTTTTCACTAAATTGTTAAAGTTCAACATAAACCCTCCAGTTACCAAAATCTTTCAACCTGCCAACCAGCTAACTGCCCACATCCATAACCCGGCACTGCCCCAGGCCCTGCGCCGTCCCCGCGCCCAGCCCGCAAAACAGGCTGAACTGCGCCAGCGTCGCCAACACACTCATCCAATAGCGGTCATACGAGAGCGAAGTAAACATCACACTCCCAATCGCCCCCACCCGCAGCCCGCCGCCCTTCTGCGGCACCGGCACCGTCTTCAAATCATAGCGGCTCACCGCCAGGCATTCCTCGGCATAACGCTTCACCTCCGCCGGGAAAGAAACCGGCGCAAACGCATTCCAGCGTTCCAGCAGGCTGCCAAACACCAGCTCCGGCGCAGGGAACGGCACATGCTTCCCGCCGCTCTTAAACACCGTTGGGCTGGTCAACTGCAGCGCAATCCGCCTGGGCGCATTCGCCGTCGAAAGCAAAAACGGGGCCGAAAGCTCCTGGAAACCCGTCACACAAGCCCAGGGCGAAGGAGAATCGGGAGAATCTCCAGGCTGGATCATCTCCACCCGAAACGGCAGGTAATCCAACTCCAGCGTAGTCCCGCGCGCCAACCGCCCTGAATCTTTTGTCGCCGTTAAAAGCGCCTCCGCCACATCCGCGCGAAAAGCCGCCAGCCGCAGCACATACTCCCCATCTGGCAGCACCTGCCCCCTGGCAAACCGCCCCATCAACGAAGAGACCGTATACGGGCGAAACACGTTTCCCCCCTCTCCCAGGGGGAGACGTGTGCCCGTAAGGGTAGGGTCGGGGTGAGGGGCATTTGCGTGCAAACCGGCAGCCAGCGCTTCATCCTGCTCGCGCACCACATCCAACAACAGCGCCTGCGCCGCCCGGCCCCACCAATGCAAACCATCCAGCGGCGCCCGCTCAGGGGCAGGCAAAGCCTTCAACGTCAAAACAATAGAAACCAGGTCAACCATCACACACCATCCAATCGAAAAACATCCCGACACCGGCCAAGATCAATAACGCAACTTGCGGGCATCATCGCGCACCGCCTGCAAATTAATCACCTCCGCCACCTCAAAACGTGGCGGCAGCGCCCCCTCCACCGGCTTCAAGCGGACAATCGGCGGGAAATAGCCCATACGCCCATGCAGCTCCGCCAGCGTCAGCGCCGAAATATAATTGAACGATGGCAGATTCACCACAATCGGCAGCGTCTGCCACTCCTGCGGCGAAAAAGTCACCGCCTCCAGCGCCGCCCGCAACTGCGGCAAAAACGGCGCATCCTGCTGGAAGTGGATCGGCACCGCAACAATTTTCTCCACCGAATTCTTCGCCAGCGCCTCAATCTGCGCCTGCTGCTCGGGGGTGATGGGATGGGAGAAGTTGAGGAGGATCATAAATTAGATTCCGATTTTAGGGTTGAGAACTCAAAAATGAAAATCAATGTAAAGCCTTATCCAGACGGTCTATTACAAAGACATCGCTCTCAAAATAACCAAACATCCGCTTCGCATCTTGGTCAGCCCATGCATCCAATTCATGAGTAATGGGTGGTATAGGGTTTCCTTTCAATGCCTTAAAATCCAAAGATGGCAAATTGGCGCGCTTGCCCTCCAGGTAAGCAGAAAGCGCATCAACTTTTTCATTGATTTGGGCAACGCGTTGTGGTTCCAAATCGCTGACACTCTTAAGGAAATTAACACCAAACTTTACTTTTGTGCTTGGCGTTTGCAAAATTTCCTGTTCATATAAATGATGGCGTGTCTGATCCCAAATCAATTTGCCCCAGGTGGATAGTGTTACATCGTTACCCAAATGCATCAATAGGGTTTCTTCAATATCCCCAACCTCACCAGGTGTAACATCAAGGCTATTCGCCAGCCGCCGGAAAGCCTTAAAATTAGTTTTGATTGTCTCGTCTGGCTGCATTTTTACGGGTAAGCGTGGAATTCGTAAAAGCGGCGCATCCGGGCTTTCAAAGACATAAATACTCTCGTCGGCATAGAACATGGCCAGTGTTTGCAAAAAACCCTGAATGCTCTTAAATCCTGCCGTCAGATTAAAGATAACCCTGTATCCTGCCTGATGGTTGTTAGGAATATTCTCGCTGCACCAGGTGACCAGATCAGTTAGCGCAATTTGGAAGGCATCCAGTTCTGCTGTTTGCAAATCGGGGAATCTTTCCACACGGGCATTCATTCCTTGCAGTTTTAGCCAGGAGCAAACGCATTGCGCAGCAAACTCACCCAGCCAGGTATCAGTACACAACAAAATATGTTGATCAGGCATTTGCCCGCCAGGTGAATTGACAATCCCATCGTACAGCTTTACAAGGCTTTTCAACTCCGCTGAAATTCCTCCAACCATCGATGGGGTTGCGCGCGAGAGATTATTCCTTTCCGTTCGGTCATTTCAAGTTGAGTTTAGAAGATTGAGCGGAAGCAAATCATAGAGCGAAACAGGCATATCGCAAATTGCGAGGATTTGCTTCTGAACAACGGTGAGCGGTGTAATATGCTGGTGCGTTTGGCCTGCA
>CAIJPN010000127.1 GCA_903822545.1 uncultured Anaerolineae bacterium
AAGAACTTGTCTTCATGCACCGTAAGCGCCAGGATCACACACTCCGGCCACAGGCGCTTTAGCTTACGGGTAGCTTCCAAACCGTCCATTTCCGGCATGGTCACATCCATCAGCACAATATCCGGGCGCGACTCCAGGGCGCGTTCAATCGCTTCGCGCCCGTTGTTGGCCTCATCCACCACCTGCATGTCGGGCTGGGTTTCCATGAACGATTTTAGCCCGGTGCGCACCACCTGGTGATCATCCACCAGCATTAAACGAATTTTTGTCATTCCTTTGCTCCTTTGGATGGTTCACTGGGAATCACCACTTCGATCAGCGTGCCTCGACCAGGAGCAGACTCCACCTTCAGCCTGCCTCCCATTGATTCGGCTCTTTCCTTCATCCCGGCCAACCCCCACCCATGGGGTGGAACAAAAACCTGGGTCGGGTCAAACCCCTGGCCGTTGTCGCTAACGCACAGTTGCACCAAATCTGCTTCGTAGGTTAATACTACCTGCGTCTCGGTCGCCTGCGCGTGGCGCTGGATATTGGTCAGCGATTCTTGCGCCACCCGGAATAAGACCGTTTCCACAAGCGGATCCAGGCGGCGGGCGTGGCCCACAATCTCGATGTTGGCTGCCAGCCCGCGTAGTTTGAATTCATGTTCCAGTATGTAACGCAAGGCCGCATCCAGCCCCAACTCGTCCAGGTGCGCCGGGCGCAGGAAGCGCACCATGCCATACATGCCCTGTGACATCCGGCGCGCCAACCCCTGCAACCGCGCCAAAATGGGCGCAGCCTTGGCGTTTTTGGCAAGTATGCTTTGAAGCGTGCCCAAGTCGAGCGAAAAAGCGGTCAAGGTTTGCGCCATCTCGTCGTGGAGTTCGCGGGCAATGTGAGCACGTTCATCTTCCTGGGCGCGGACGGTGTGCTGTAATAACTCGCGACGCAGGGTTTCTTGCTGTTCGAGCGCTTTCATCCGCTCGGCCTGGGCTTGTTCCAGCTGCGACTGGCGCTCTTTCTCCAGGAAATTCACGGCCTGGAAGATGTTGAACGTGATGGCAAGCGCGGTGAATGTGCGCAATGCCTGGATGGGAATGCCCGTCCAGACCAGGAAAGCGTCTGCGCTCAGGAAACTGGCCAGCAGCGTGTGCATGTACGGGATAAAGAGCTGCGTCAGGCTGTAAGCGGCAAACCCCAGCGCGGCCCAGGTCAGGTACACATCCAACGGACTCCTCCCATCGTTCCTGGCTTTAATGGCGGCTGCGCGCAGCCCCAGGGTGGCAATCGCGGCGCTCGGAACGGCCAGCAAGTAACGGGTAAGGGCACTGAATATCTGGAAAATGCCAATATTCCCGCTCCAAAAAGAAAAGGCTACGTCCACAGTGATCGCCAGCGCGTAGAAGGGCAGCGTCCAGCGCCCAAAGATGGTCAGGAAGTTGGAGCGCGGGCCAGCAAATCGGTAGGTTTCCAGACCATAGATCCAAAGCGCGACAAAAGAAACAGCCAACATCAGAATGCGCATCCAGGCAATCGTGAAAAAGGTTGACTTTGGCACGTCGCCCAGCGCAATCAGGAACATTTCCAGCCACTCGTGCAGGCTGTGCAGGAACCCAAAGACGCACAGCGGCCTGAGCAAATGCACCTGCCCCGCCTGGGGTGGAATACGGACGAGTTCCATCAGCACCACCAGCCCCATGCTGAAAAATGCCAGCCCGTAAACGAAATAAACCGCAAACATCCAGTTAAACGAATTCATCTATTGGGTATAGTACAACATCATGTGACAGGAGTATCCCTTTTGGATTGGGCTATTTTCTCACGGTTTTTTGGTGACAATTGTCACTATCGTGCCCTTTTATTGGGGTTAGAATTGGGCTAGATTGGGTAATATAACCCAATTATAACAAGTTTCACCCCAAGGAGAATGAGATGAAAAAGATTTCCGCAATCCTGTCCCTGCTGGTTCTGGCCTCTATGTTATTGAGCGCCTGCGCCCCTGCTACCACCCCCACCGCGGAACCAACCGCTGTCCCACCAACCGCTGTCCCGCCAACTGCTGTCCCGCCGACAGAAGTGCCGCCCACCGCAACCCCGGCGTGGACCGCCCCCGAAAACGCTCTGGTTGCTTACCCCGTAGATGCCGCCCCCAGCCTGGATGGCATGGCCGATGACGCCGCCTGGGCCAATGCCAAGGAAACCGTTATCAAGGTCTCTGGTGGCTTTAATGGGTACGAAGCCGAAGCCAAACTCAAATCTGTTTACACCGCCGATACTGTCTATTTCGTTTTGATGTATGCCGATCCAACCGAATCCTGGTTCCGCTCTCCCTGGCAGAAACAGGAAGATGGTTCCTGGAAGCAGATTAAAGACCCCAACGATAAGGGCGGCGATAACAACAGCGTCTATGAAGACAAACTGGCGCTGATCTGGAACATCAATAACAGCATCAAGAATTTTGAAACCGCCGGTTGCTTTACGGCCTGCCACGCTGGCGAGAACAGCGACATGAAGCCTTATGGTAACAAATACACCTCCGCCGAAGGTGAAAAGGGCGATATTTGGCACTGGAAATCTGTGCGCAATCTCGGCCAGATTGATGACCAGTATCTTGACTGGACGAAGTTTGACGCCGAAAAAGCCAAGGAAGCTGGCCGCAAGAGCGACAAGAAAGATTCCGGCGGCTATGCCGATAACTTTGCCAGCATGCCCGATCCTGCTGATGCTTCCAAGACAGTTGCCGACAAAAGCAAGCCCGGCTTTACTTCCCCATCCGTTGACCTGACCACTGGCGCTCCTGGCTTCATTCTTGACAGTGAAAAAATTGCCCTCGACCAGGCCGCCTTGGACGCCATGCCGGTTGGTTCCTACCTGCCCGGCATCATCAAATCTGCCATCGTTGGCGACCGTGGCGACATTAGCGCCGCCTGGATGTGGAAAGATGGCATGTGGACGATTGAATTCAGCCGCAAGCTGACCACCGGATCCGAAACCGATGTGCAGTTCTCCGACCTGGCCACTACCTACCACTTTGGCCTGGCCCTCTTCGAGAACGCCCAGGTTCGCCACGCCTTCCAGGCTGGTGTGACCCCCTTCGTTTTCATGCCAAAGCCGTAAGTAAACCCGAATTGATTAAAGAAGCCCCCGAATGCAAAGTTCGGGGGCTTCTTTATTATTGGGTTTCCAAGATTTGGCATGCCGCTGGCTGTGAATGGTCGTTTGTTCAAAATGACTACAGTTTTTCATCCATTACCGGGATACAAGGTATATCGGTAATGGTGTGTACTTCAATGGTGATATGTTTTAATTCGTGAACCGGCTCAATGAGTTGGCATTGGTGTTCTACCACCGGACAGGGATAATGCGTAACCACCGAAATAATGGCGGCTGTAGCTCTCTCGCTCAGTTGCCAGAAGTGCAGGTCGCAAATGAGGTTGTCGGCATCTGCTTCCAGCAGAGTGCGGATTTCTTCACTGATATGCTCGTCCGAACTGCCATCCAACAAGATGTGGCTGGTATCTTTGAGCAGGTCAATGGCCCAATGGCTAATAAGCAGGCTGCCGACAATACCCATCAGGGCATCCATCCACACACTGTCCCACAAACAACCCGCCAGCAAGGCAACAAGCACCGGGACAGAAGTCAAGGCGTCGGTCAGCACATGCAAGTAGGCGGCTTTCAGGTTGTGGTCAGACGCCAAATGATGATGGTGGTCTTCGTTGTGTTCATGTTCGTGAGTGTGTTCATCATCCAACAGACGCACGCTCACCAGGTTTACCACCAACACCAGCGCGCCACCGCAATGGTTTCACCAAACTGAATAAGATGGGAATTGAACAATCATTGAATGGCCTCGCCAGCCATGAGTAGGGCGACCCCCTGCAAAATATCGGCACTGGTAAACCCGCCCAGGGTGTTGATTTTCCCGGTTCCAAAGGCGTAGCGCGGATTTTAGGAATGACACTGGGCACAGCGATAGACAAACAGGGTAATGCCCAGCGCTGCCGCATGGGTGCCCATGTGCCAGCCATCTGCCAGCAAAGCCATTGAGCCAAAAAGGGTTCCTGCGGAAATTTCGAGTGCCATCATAACGGCAGTGAGCATGACCACCCGCCGGGTTTTTTGCTCGTTTGTCCGATTATCCGCAGTAAAAGCATGGCTGTGCTGCCATTTATGTAAAGTTGTGGTGTGCATAAGTTCCCCCTTATCGTATCTTAAAGATATAAAGAGAGCGAACCGTCCAAAAAGTGCGTTTTATCTCATAGTTGGCCTTTGGCCATTTTGATTTTTTAATGCAAAAAGCCAGTGGTGGGTGCCGCTTTGAACAAATATTGGTTGCAATTCTGGCCAAATATCCGCTGAATCAATATGGATCGACACTTATTTGCGGCTAAAATCATGGATTTTCAAAAAGGCCAAATTCTAGGTTGTAGAACAAAGAATGATTTTCTTGACAAACCACACAGCTTATATTGTGCATTGCATTACTGTCTGTCACAAATAGTAAGTGACAAATATTACTATTAAAAACTCATTATGGTTGATTTAATCATTATGCAGTTATTCAGCGTGCCAGAATGCTGCCGAAGTCAGTGGCACATATCTGGGAACCCCCGGGGAGATTATGATTAAAAAAAACCTAAACTTCCAATCTGTTTATAAAACATTTATTGTTTTTTTGTTCCTGCTATGTTCGTATATTGTGCTTGACGCTGGAAGTTTCTCAATTGCCCATGCTCAAACAACCCAGTGCAAAAACGGTTCGTTGCAAGCTGCAAGTCTCGATGGGGTTGGTTTTCAACTCTGCCTGCCGTTTAATCCAGATCATTCATCCAACGCCGAGCAAACTGACTGGGTGCAGTCGGGTGTGTGGATAAAAATGGACCCGCATCAAGAGTTCAGTATCTATGCGGTTCCTTATGGTGTCAACCCGGCAGTGGATAATTTACCGACCGCTAAAGCCGGGATTGCCGCTTTGTACAGGCAAGCTACCTTGGATTTATACACACCAGATTTAATTCTTTCCATTGATAGCCCATCGATTTCAATTTTTGGGAATTCAGAGACTGGAACTACCTATCTCCTGCCAGACAAAAATGGACATTCGATCAATAGTCAAAAATTAGTGACCGAATGGATTGTCGAAGCAGGCAATAGAGTTTGGATGATTTATTCATATTCTTATGGAGATTTCAACAGCGCGGCATCTCGAGAAGCTGCGATGGATTCCATCAGTGTTATATCCTTGGAAAGCCAAAGCCTTGAAAACACATCTACCAGCCTGCGAGAACGCTCAAAGATAATACCTATACCACCTGATGGCGATGATGTGCATGCGCTGGGTGACTTGCCAACCCCAAGTTGGTGGAACGGAGATTGTGATACCAATCTCTATTTACAATTAACCGGTACAAGCGCGTATCGATTAGGAGCAACTTTTCGAGGCTTGGTTGCTTGTGGGCCGGGAGGGGTTGGAACGGGAACTTATCAGTATGGAATTCCAACTACGTTTGGAGGGGCAGGAGGAACCGCACAGTTAGAATTTCAATGTGCTGAATTGCCCAAACGTTATCTGTGGCAACTTTATGGTATCCCTCCCAAAAGTGCTAATGGAATTAATGTTGTTAATGTCTACGATAATGCACTTCCAAACTTAAAAAAAGTTACTAATGGTACGGCTAATTCTGGGCTTGCTGCTGGCGATATCGTTAGTTATAACGGCCCTGGAACAGTAGGGCACACAGCGATCATTACTTCTGTAACGATTGATGGAAGTGGGAATGGGAGCTATACCACGATTGAGCAGAATTCATCAGCCACTGGCACACGTACCAATACTATTACCAATTGGTTTCTTAATTCTAATTCTGGAATTAGCGTTTATTTGCATGATAGTAATAGTGGCAGTGGTGGATCCTGTTCGGGACCATCGCTGAATAGCCCAAATGATGGTTATGTTTCTTCTGGTCAAACGATCAGCTTTGGTTGGTCAGCATTAAGCGGCTGTACTTTTAGCGGATATACATTCCGCATCAAAGATACAAGCAACATGGATTCTGGCGGTTCAGTTATTGTGGATACCGGGGAAGGTGGCACATCGCGCACCGACACGATAGGTACTCAATGGAATAATCGTGATTTGTATTGGGGTGTCAGGGCTGCCAATGCTCCAACCGGAGCAAGCTGGTCGGTGAGGCGTTTTAGAATTGAGCCTGGCGGCAGTGGCGGCCCAACCGGCTATACCAAATGCGCAGATGAAGACGGTACTTGTAATTTCTCAGGTAGAGCTGATGTTGCATATGGCGCTAGTGGCTCATTTATTTATAAAAGTGATATATCGCTCGCAATTCCCTGTACAACATCAGCTTTTGGGGGAACTGATCCGATTCAAGGTACACGAAAGGCCTGCTATTACCAAACAAAAGATAACTCTTGGGCTTATCAGTTATATGACTTGGGGGATTACAATGGTGAGCGATACGAGAGCAACCAGACCATAACTGATTTTTCATCAATAGGAAAGAATGATTGGGCAGAATCTATAAAAATAAACTACGGCTATGAAATTATCGCCTGCAGTGATGCGAATTTCAGTGGGGCTTGCGGGAAGGTGGCAGGCCCAGCAATGTATGGTGATATTAATGCTTTAGCCCAAGGTTTACGAAATGGGATTAGTTCAATTAAGGTTTGTTCAGGCTCATGCCCTACCCCTCCAGAATCTCCTTCCTTGACCAGCCCGGCAAATGGGCAGTTCTTTAACGAAGGGCAGAGCATCAATCTCGCCTGGTCAGCAACAGGTAGTGAATATTATGGCGAAATTTGGGGAGGCCCCGGGGGTAGCTTGAGCTTTGGCTGGCAAACTGGCACATCCTATAACCCTGGCTCCCTATCGGCAGGATACACATATTCCTGGCATGCAAAAACCAGAAACAGCAATGGGGAAAGCAACTGGAGCAGCACATGGAACTTTACAGTTCGCCCAGCTGCCCCAACCAACTTAACCGCTTCAGCGCCATCATGCGGTCAGGCCAATCTTGCATGGAGCGACAATTCAGGAAATGAAGAAGGCTACAAGATATATCGAGGCGGCAGCTTAATCGCCACCCTTGGTAGCGGTATAACAAGTTACCAGAACACTGGATTAATCGGAAATACAGCCTACTCTTATACCGTGAAAGCGTATCGTGGCAGCATCGAATCGGATGTGAGCAATACAGCAAATGTGACAACGCCATCTTGTGGCCCAGGCGCGCCCATACTAAACGGCCCAGCCAACGCTATTACACTCAACCGCACAGACACGGTATCGCTCTCCTGGAATACATCATCAGGCGCCACACAATACTACGCCGAATTCTGGGGAGGCCCTGGCACGAACATAAACTCTGGCTGGACATCCAACATATCCTGGGCAATTGGTACACAATGGGGTGGAGCATATCAATGGCATGTTAAGGCAAAAAATAGCTCCGGGCTAGAAAGCGCATGGAGTGAAACCCGCATATTGAATATCCGACCAGGCACGCCAGCAAATTTATCCGCAACAGCGCCAACCTCTGACCAAATCCAATTGACTTGGAATGCATCATCGGATGCACCTGGCAACATAGATGGGTACAGGATTTATCGGGATGGCGCTACAGTTGGCTCTGTTGGAAGCACCATATTGACATACCAAGACAGCGGATTATCCTGCAATGGAAATTACAGTTACTATGTCAAAGCGTATAAAGGCTCTCTAGAATCGAATGCAAGCAGCACCATCAACACAACCCCACAAGCCTGCCCGCCTGCCATACGTGCAGTTGGTGCGAGTTCGCTTGATGGTAATTGGGTTTCCAAATCTTCATTTGTCCCTGGGGATTCAATACAATGGGCTATTGATGTTGAAAATACAACTGGAGTTGATGCGGAAACAGTTATCGGATTTACAATTAAAGATCCCAATAATGTGATTATTCACAACTCTACATATACCATTACCACCGGATCTGGGACATGGACTTGGGCAATTTCCGATACAGTGGGGATGCCTGGAGGCATTTATACACTTATCGGCTCAGTGACTTACGAAGGCATAAAAACTGAAAGAACCACCACCTACACTGTGGTAGCTCCTCCTACTCAAACATTACAGTTCAACTCCGTTGGCACCCAAGACGGCTGGGTACTTGAATCATCCGAGACCAGCAACCAGGGTGGGAAGGTGGATTATTTAAGCACCACCTTCAACGTTGGTGATGATGCCACCAAGAAGCAGTACCGCGGTATCCTGTCATTCAGCACTGGCGCAGCCTTGCCAGATAATGCGGTCATTACCAAAGTCACGCTCAATGTAAAGAAACAGGCTACCAGTGGTACCGGTGATCCGTTTACGCTCTTCCAGGGCATGATGGTGGACATGAAATCAGGCTTC
>CAIJPN010000128.1 GCA_903822545.1 uncultured Anaerolineae bacterium
CGCAATGACCGCTTCCGGCCCTTGTTCATAAACTTTGCGAATTTCTTCGTCAGTTGGTATTTGCAATGTTGCCATGTTCCCAATTGTCAACGACTTTCCTATTTTCTGCAACCCTACTCGGCTATGCCTGAGTAGTTACAACTGACCACATAATTCGGGCTGGCACCATCACAGTTATTTACCCGTTCGATTTGCTCTTCAAAAGTAGGAGGTAAAAGAGTAAGTACGGGATCGTTAATTTGCTGTGGCATAGCGTATCCACTGGATGACTGTGTTCCGCAGCCTGCCAGCAAGAAAACGAGCGTGATTATCAAGAGTGTATTCAAGAAATTTTTCATTGCAATAATCTTCCTTCCTAAATGATGTAAATCAGTTGCCATCCATATACCAACAGCAGGATAAGCAGAAGGCATATCAAAGCGATAAACACAATAATACAGCCTGTTATTGGCAACATGAGTGAACGGCAGGTTTGGATATTTTGATTTTCGGATTTGTTGTTCTCGCTCATCCCGCCCTCCCCTCCACGATCGCAATCTCATCCTCCCCCAGCCCA
Organism: uncultured Anaerolineae bacterium; assembly: GCA_903822545.1. Taxonomy (GTDB): domain Bacteria; phylum Chloroflexota; class Anaerolineae; order Anaerolineales; family Villigracilaceae; genus CAIJPN01. The sequence goes on from CAIJPN010000128.1 coordinate 557, forward strand.
TAGACCTGGTACACCAGCCGATTATCGTTCATAAAACACCTTGTTTGGCTCACTTTTTGGATGATTTCATGCGGACTTGCAGGTCTTGCCAGAGTTCCGGCATTTCGAGCGCTTCGGCAAATTGTTGCACCCAGTTACGGATGTAGCCCTGGTCAAGTGTGGGCTGGTTGGCAAGGATGGCTTCGATATCCAGCAAGTCTTTGGGGCGGTGCGCCACGGCTTTGAGGATAATCAGGTCTTCGGGGGTGGGCAGGCGTAGTTTCAGGCTGCCTATCAGCAAGGGGTGGCTGCGTTGCACCATTTCGTTTTCAAAGGGGAGTAATCCCAGCGAAAAATCGATGTCAATGCCGCTTTCGATATGGCGCAATAACAGTACACGGTTTGAACGGGCAAAGCCCTGGGCATCGGCGATGCGGGGTTCAATGCCCAAAGCGGATGCGCGCTGAATCAGGTTGGGGAGTTCATCCAATTCCAGCAAAATGACCGCATCAACATCAGCGGTCAGGCGTGGCTGGCCAAGCAGGCTGGCGGCGATGCCGCCGATGATGACGCCGCGCCCGCCGAATTCATCCAGCAGGGTTTGCACCCCCTGGAGCGGGGCAAGGAAGGTTGTCAGGCTTGCTGGAATTTGTCTTTGAGTTTTGCCCATCGTTGATACACTTCCATTTCACCAGCATGGCTGGATTTCAAGTTCAAGCCTTTGGAAAGCCCGTAGATGGAATTAAGTTGCTGCCAGCGTAGCTCCAGCGTGGCTTGCCGGGCTTCTTCTTGACCGATTTGCGCAACTGCCTGCCAGCGATTGCGAAAGAGTTGTGCCTGGGATTTATCCATAGGGTTATTTCGCTCCTTTGTCATTATAGCCCGGTATCTTTGCCCGGCGTATGCACAAAGCGCCGCACTTTGAGCGGTTTTTCGCCAAAATTGACCAGCAGGCACAGTTTGTAGCCGCCTTTGTGCAGGTAGAGCAGGCATTGTTCTATATCTTCGGGTTTGATGACGCTGGCGGCTTTGGTTTCGATGATGAAGGTATCTTCTCCCGCTTCGATCAGGAAATCGACCCGCCGTTTGGTGATGACGACGCCTTCATAGGTCAGCGGGATTTCGACTTCGCGCCGGGCGCTGATTCCGCGCTTTGCCAGCGCAATTGCCAGCGCGCGCTGGTAATCCACCTCCATGCAGTGCAATCCCAATTGCCGCTGCACATCCTGGCACGCGCCGATGACTTCGTAGGTGAGCTGGCTGAAATCATAGCCCTTATGGGAAAGTGGGTTGCTCATGGGTTATCATCCTGGAATAAGCGTTAAACTGTTGGAACACGAATGAACACGAAAGACCACGAAAGACCACGAAAGAACGCGAAAAAGACCACGAAAGAACGCGAAAGAACGCGAAAAACACGAACCGCCCGCACTTTTCGCGGACTTCGTGCTCTTTCGCGCCAATCGTGATCCAACACCCCGCTCATCTCCCCTCGACAATCGCAATCTCATCTTCCCCCAGCCCATAGACCTGGTACACCAGACGGTCAATCTCCGCCTCCAGCGCGCTTGTGTCGGCGGCGGGGTCGGCGCGTTTGGCGGCCAGGATTTGCTCAACGTTGGCAATTAAAGAATTGTATATTGATAACTCCGCA
>CAIJPN010000129.1 GCA_903822545.1 uncultured Anaerolineae bacterium
ACAGGTTTATACACCAAAAGACGATGATGCTTCTATTCTATAACAAAAAAGGATGGTCTATGACCATCCTCCTGATGATTTATGGTTGGTTTTAATCCCGGTGGCGGGGCAGGGACAGGATGACCATGGCTCCATCGTCCATTTCTTGCATCATTTCGATGCGCCCGCCGTGCAGTTCGATGATGCTCTTGCCAAAGAAGCTGTGCATGGCTCCATCCATTACGTTTTTATCGCGGGCTTTTTCGCCGTTGGACTGGATGGTGACGTTAATGCCGGAGGCGTCATCGGCCACATTCAGGTGGATGCTGCCTTTATCGATGAAAAGCGATGTGTAGGTGACGAGTCCCATGATGGCCTGGCGCAGGCGGGGCGCTTCGGCGTCGATGATGGGGGAGAGCAGGTTGGCATCTAGCGCCAGTTCTTTGGCGGGGTTTTGGGCTGTCCAGCGTTTGGCGACTTCTGCGATGAAGGTGGAGAAGTCCACCTGGGTCAGGGTCAGCTTGACTTCGGCGTTGTTCAGGCGGGCGATATCTACCAGGCTGCTGAGCAGCGCCAGCATGCGTTGCCCGTTGACGTTGACGGCGGTCAGGTCGGTGACTTGCAATTCGTTGACGGGGCCGTCGATGCCTTTGAGCACCACTTTTGAGAAGCCGATGATGGCATTTAACGGGGTTTTCAGGTCGTGGGATGCCCAGGAGAGAAAATCGTTCAGGTCGAACTGGTTTTCTTTCTCCCAAAGCTGTTGAATCAACTGTGTGCCTGAAATATTGCCGAGTTCCTTGGCCTGTTCGAAAGTCAGGCGATTGGTGCGGTACAGGCGGATGGCAAGCTCGGTTTTGGCTTCATCGGCGGACAGCCGGGCGATATTCAATAATTCAGTCGGGATTTCAATGATCGTTTTATCCATTGTTCCTGGCCTTTGGTAACATTAGATTTAGGTGAAGTATAGCATAGCCGCTTTTGCCTGGCGCTGGCTTGCGCCCTTTCTCTGCATCTTGAAATGATATTTTTATTCTCGCGGGGATTTGCTGACTTCCCAGACACAGGCGACGCTGCCAGTGGCGCGGCATTCCACTTCTTCCACCTCAAATTCGCGGCCTGTCAGCCATGTGACGGATTCTTTCAGGGTGCCGATGCGGCCCCAGCACATGGGCACATCCGAGGTTTTCCCGGCGCAGAGCGGGCATTCCAGTGAGATGAAAGCCCAGGCGTGTCCTCGGTCTTCCACTTTGAAGTGAAGCTGCTGGCCGTTTTCGGCGTAGAGTTTGTTGTAGCCATCGGCCATGCTGTCCAGCACCATCTTGACCTGCATGCCCCAGGGCAGTAGTTTTGCGGCGGTTTTGGCGGCCACGTTGTATACGGCGCTTTGCTTTTCGATGGCGTATTTGGATGTCAACCTGCCGGTGCGCACCACCATGCTTTTTCCTGCGCGCCCGAAGAAGGTTAGCAAGCCTGCGCTGAGTTTGGCGTAGTCGCCCAGGGTGATGTTCCCGCTAATTTTGAGCGTTTCTGGGGGGTAATTGTCGATGAACCGCTCCAAACCGTGGCTGCGCAGTAAAACCGTCAGCCCCTGTTTGCCGACGACTTCTTCAGCGCCGAGCAGCGCCCAGCGCATGTAGGCATCCACCAGGTACAGGCTGGCTACCGGGTCTTGTTGGGGTTTATCTTTAATTTCCATGGCTTGTTCTCCTCCACAAGTGAAATCAGGGTGTAAACTAATGAATTAAGGCTCTATCGTTTTTGGTGTGAAAATCTGTAGGGGCGACCCTTCAAAGCATAAACAGGCGCTTTTTTGCAGGGAATTCAAACACAAAGCCACGATTTTTCGCACGGGGCGGGTCGCCCCTACCCGTTCCCTATTATGAACGGGAGAGCCTGAATTAAGTATAGCACCTGCGCGGGTTGGTTTGCCCCTGTTTTGCATCCAGGATTCGATATTTCCTTTAAGCGCAGCCCGGAGGCTATTTATTGGCTGTTAAAGCCCTTCGGCTGCGCAATCGCTCGGTGGGTCTTTGCGTAGTGAATGGCGATGCGGGCCGGGCGGGAAATGATCGTTATCCATTTATTTGCATCAAACCAAGCTTCCCCTGGCTAAAAAGCCCCATGATCCGGTAAAACCCGTATTCTAGGTTCTCCCATAATTTCCGTGAAAGATGTGGCGGCAGTACAACTGCCGCCACATCTGGGGTGGTATCACGCGAATTCTGGAAGAGCTTGTTTTTGTTATGTAAAAACGAAATTTCCATGATAAATTATATTAATCACAATCACCCGGCTAAAACCGGGATACGTTGCAGGCATCATGAGAAGGAGATGACCCATGAAATACCAAAAACCCCAGGTGGTGAACTTGAACCCGCGCGCCCGTTCGGCAAAAGGAGGCAGCGCAGGCCCTAATGCGTGCATTAGCGGATCAGCGGCAAATGGCGGAGAAAGTTGCTATGCTGGCCCGTCTGGATGGGCCCTGCTTCCCCCATGTATGTCTGGCAGCGGGCCATCTGACAGTAATAGCGATTGCGCTTCAGGAACTGCCCCATTTTATTGCGTTTCAGGTGCAGGTGGTAATGTTGATCCCGACGGCTGCCGCACCGGCCCGTCTTTTTAATTGCAACCAATCCATTGTATTTCCACCCCCCGCCGCACATGCGGCGGGGGTTTTTGTTAGAATAGGGTTATGTGTCATCCGCTCACCGCCCCCGCCGACCTGTGGCGATTCTACCGTGGCAGCAGTATGCTGGCGATCTTCCGCCCTGGCGATTACCTGGTGATCGAAATGGCGGATTTCACCCTGCTGGCTCCCGGTGATGTGATCGTTTTTTGCCCGCAGGAACCCGATTCCGCCATTGTGCACCGCATCATTGAAGTGCTGCCCGAGGGCCTGCGCACACGCGGAGATACCAACCGCCATCCCGATCAAACCCTGGTTACGCCGGGGATGCTGCTGGGCCAGGTGATCGCCTTTGAGCGGCGCGGGCGACGCGTAAAAATCTGGGGTGGGAAAACCGGTTTGCTCCAGGCAAAGCTGGCGGGTTGGCTGCGCCGTGGCAGGCTCTTGCCTGGGATGTGGCTGCGCTGGTTGGGCCGGATTCCCTGGCGGGTGCTGCGTTCCAGCAAACTGGCCCGATTGGCCTGGAATCCGCCCATCCAGCGTGTAAAGTTCGCCGCCGGGGAAGATTTCCTGGTCAAATATATCTGCGGCGGGCGTGTAGTGGCGCGTTGGCGGCCAGCCTCGGGTGCCTTCCAGGTTGAACATCCCTATGACCTGATCATTTCCAAGCCAGAAGATTGATTGTAAAGAGAAACTCATGCCATCCTGGATCGATTACCTGAAACAAGGCTTTTCAAAGCAAGTCCCATCTGATTCGTTGAGCGGGCAGGCATCCAGGCCAACTGGGATGCGCGATGGGCTGCGCCTGCTGCGTCCGTTCGTGCTGCGGCATTGGCGCATTGGGCTGTTTGGCGCAGTTTTGCTGCTGTTCAACTCGCTGATGGGCTTTCCCCAACCCATGATCACCCGCTATCTCATCGACGATGTCATTATGCAGCGGCGCATCGACCTGCTGCCGGGCGTTGTCATGCTGCTGATCGGCCTGGTGCTGGGCGGTATGTTGATCGGGGCGATGCAGTCCTATTACTTCACCCGTTTTGAGCAAAACGTTATTCTCGATATCCAGCACAGCCTGCTCACCCGCACCCTGCACATGCCCAAATCGTTTTTCGATGAGAAAGAAGTTGGCTACCTGATGTCGCGCCTGTCTTCGGATGTTTCGGGGCTGCAATGGTTCTTCTCGAGCACCATCGTTAACATCGTCAGTAACTTATTGCGGCTGATCGGTGGCGTGGCGCTGTTGTTTTACCTGGAATGGCGGCTGGCGCTGGTGGCGCTGGTAGTTATCCCTGGGCTGGTGTTGTGGGTGCGTTTCTTTGCGCAGCGCACCCGCGCGCTCAGCCACCGCCGCATGGAACAGCAGGCCCAGGCCGCCCGGCGGCTGCAAGAATCGCTGACATCCTCCACCCTGATCAAATCCTTCGCATCCGAAGAACGCGAAACCCGGCGCGTTATCGCGGAACTCCGCTCGGTGCAGGAAACCTCCCTGGTGCAGATGGCGGTCGGATTGGTGGCCAACATCTCCCTGAGCATCCTGCAAAATGCCGTCAATATGCTGGTGCTGTTGGGCGGTGCGTACCTGGTCATCCTCAACCAGTGGACTCTCGGCTCGCTGATGGCTTTTCGCTCGTACCTGGGCTACGTCTACGGCCCGGCGCAATACCTGGCCAACATCAACCTGCAATTCCAGGCGGCCATGGCTTCAATGGAGCGTGTGATGACGCTCTACGAGATCATGCCCGAACAAACCGGCGCGGGGCTGCCTGTGGAGCACCTGCGCGGCGAGGTCGAATTCCGCGAAGTTTCTTTCGCCTACGAAAGCGCCCAGCCGGTGCTGAGCGCCGTATCCTGCCACATCCGCGCGGGCGAACAGATTGCCATCGTCGGCCCCAGCGGGGTGGGCAAAACCAGTCTCATCAGCCTGCTGCTGCGTTTTTACCAGCCCACCAGCGGGGAAATCTGGTTCGATGGCCGCCCGGCCTCCGATTATGAACTCGGCGCACTGCGCCGCCGCATCGGCTACGTTTCACAGGATACCGTGCTGCTCTCTGGCACCATCCTCGACAACCTGCGCTATGGAGACCCGGATGCCAGCCCCGAGCAGGTGGCCGAAGCCGCCCGCATCGCCGGGATCCACGACTTCATTGCCAGTCTGCCGGATGGCTACAATGCTCATGTGGGCGAAAAAGGTGTCAACCTTTCGGAAGGACAAAAACAGCGCCTGTCGATTGCCCGGGCGCTGATCAAATCTCCTGATATTTTGATCCTGGACGAACCCACCTCCGCCCTGGATAGTATTACCGAAAAATCGATATGGGATATCCTGCCTGAGCGGGTGCGCGGCAAGACGCTTTTTGTGGTGGCCCATCGCTTATCCACCGCCCAAAACGCCGACCGCATCTTGCTGCTGAACGAGAGCCGCCTGGTGGCGGTTGGCACACACCAATCCCTGCTGGCCGAAAACGAGTTTTATCGCACGCTGGTTGCCAACCAGCAAATTATCGCATCAGGTGGCAGGCCGGGCAAAAGTCAGTGAGCGCGTTTGGCCCATTTGTTTTGCAACCAGGCCAACGGGCGGATGAAAAAATAGAGCGGGAATAAAAAATCTGGCAGAGGCACCAGGTTCCAGTCGCGGGTGGAGACCAGGATGGTGCTCAGGTGGAACAGTCGGAAACGCCAGCCGGGTTTGAGCAAAATCCAGAACAGGTGCCGGCGCGGAGAAATTGATTCGTCCGCGACAGGCTCTTCCAGGGCGCGCAGGCAGTACGATTCGAGAAACCGTATCACTGCGGAAGTTTCGGTCAACCCTTTTAACGGTTCTGGAACAGGTTCATCCCAAAGCTGGTTCATTAACCGCAGCCCCAGCCCGGCCATCCGCTCCAGGTTTTCTTCGCGCAGCGCAGCCCTAATCTGTTCCCAATCCAGGCCAGCGGGGTTGCGCAAAATGGCGAGGATATCGAGAAAGTATTTGGCGTGTTCCCAGTTGTGCATTGCCCCATGGGCAAAGGCGTATGCCAGGTAATCTTCGCGCGAGAGGGTTTTGGTCTTGATCTCAGGGGTGCTGATCTCAATCCCGCGCGCAAACCAGGCCTGGCTGGTTTTTGGGCCGATGTAATGGGGATCGGTCAGCGCCCAATGCAGTTCAATCGACACATGGTTTTGGGGGGCATAGTAGCAAAAATGGTGATGGTAGCGCCGGAAAACCCGGTCTTGCAGCGGCGAAAGCTCGATGGATGGTTCGTAACGCTGGTAATTTTCCCGGCGCAGCAGGGCATCGGCCCTGGCAAAGTTTTCGGGGGTCACGAACAGATCCACATCGCTCGATGCGCGCAGGTTATAGGTTTTGTGGATAAATTCTGAGAGCAGCGGGCCTTTCAGGAAGTAGTAATCGATCTGGTTGGCGCGAAAAAGCCGGTCGATTTTGGTAATTGTGCCGATCAACTGCATGTTGCGCAGGCTGGCCTGGCGTGCGGATTGTTTGAGCGATTGGAAAACCTCGGCGGGCAGGAAATCGGCGGGCAGGAATTTCAGGTTGGCGTATATTGCCCCCACAATGGTATGTCGCCAGGCCCAGAACAGGAATTTTTCCCAATCTTGCACCAGCGGGCGCAAGGCCAGGGCGCGGGCCTTATCGGCATCGTTAAGCGGGTAGGGCAGCAGCGCCAGGGCCAGGTTGAGGGCAGGGTCAGTAAAATTGAGCATGGTAAGGCCGAGTATACCCCAACCGCACTTTCTGCTTGATCGTTTACCTTCCCCAGCCAGGCTCACACAACCACAAATCTCCGCATTGCCCCCTGCGCAAATTAATTTCTCAAAAACGCGTTGAAATATCCGTGCAATCTGCTTTCAAAGTTTTTGGGCTGCGTGTTTCTGTGGCTTATTAGAATATAATCTTATTATGATAAACGACCCAAAAGCTGAATTACGGCAAAAATGCAAAGATATTCGTAAATCGCTGGGGGTAGATGCGCGCCGTGAAGCCAGCCTGGCAATCTGCAAGCGTATTGAAGGCTGGGAACTTTTCCAGCGCGCCAGCACCATCCTGACTTACATGCCGATGCGCAGCGAAGTGGCGCTTTCACTGCTGTTAACGCTCCAGCCACAAAAGCGCTGGCTGATTCCGCGCATTATCCCTGAAGAAAATCATCGCATGGTTTTCCATCCTTACGATCCGCACAACCTGGTCGTGCATCCATTTGGTATGGCTGAACCCGCGGCCAACCTGCCAGAGATTTCGCCCTCTGCTATCGAGCTGGCGCTGGTGCCCGGGCTGGCTTTCGACCGCGCCGGGACAAGACTTGGCTATGGTGGCGGGTATTACGACCGGTTTCTGGAAACCTTTGGCGGAGCCACGCTGGGGATCACGTTCCAGGCCCTTTTGTTCGATTCACTGCCTCATCACAGTCACGATATCCCCATGCAGTGGCTGGTCAGTGAAAGCCAACTCATCCAGGTTAAATAAAAAGGAGGGCAGAGTCCCCGCTGCCCTCCTTTTAAAAGCCAGATTCCCCAAACCCGGCGGATGAATGTTCAATCAAATAACCGGGGTATCCCAACCGGCCACAAAATAATTGTACGCGAACATCCGCCCGCCATCAAGCACCGGTTGACTATAGCTAACTGGAATAAATTGTGCCAGCCTCCCCCTATCAATTAACACGATTTTGATTGACTTCACGAAACCTTATCAACTACAATAAACGTATGGGTTTGCCCCCGCCCAACGGGAATTTTTTCACTTACCAATCTTGAGTTGCACCTTGTCGAACACCATGAACCCGTCGCAAACCAGTGCTACCTCCCCCCTGATTGAATTGCGCGGGGTTGTTAAAATATATTCCAGCGAAGCCGGGGATTTCCAGGCCTTGCGCAACATCAACACCAGCATCTATGCCGGTGAATTCCTCGGCATTATCGGCAAATCGGGTGCTGGAAAATCCACCCTGCTCAACATGATCACAGGTGTAGATGATCTGACCGAAGGCGAAGTGCTCGTATCTGCGGGCGGGCCGGGCGTTTCTGTGCATCAAATGAGCGAGAATACCCTGGCGTTGTGGCGTGGGCGTACCATGGGCGTGGTTTACCAGTCCTTCCAACTGCTGCCCATGCTGACCCTGGTTGAAAACATCATGCTGCCCATGGATTTGTGCGGGCTGTACCATCCGCGTCACAGCCGCGAACGCGCCCTGGAACTGCTGCGGCTGGTGGAAATTGAAGAGCACGCCAACAAACTACCGGCCTACATCTCCGGTGGGCAGCAGCAGCGTGTGGCAATCGCCCGCGCGCTGGCCAACGACCCGGCCATCATCGTGGCCGACGAACCCACCGGCAGCCTCGACTCGGTCACCGCCGACCACATTTTCAGCGTCTTCGAGCACCTGGTTCAAAATGGTAAAACAATAGTGATGGTGACACACGACAACAGCCTGGCCCCACGCTTCAGCCGTCACTTGATCATTGCGGATGGGGAAATTGTGGATGATTCCGCGCTGGTAGTTGAACCGGCTACCCCGGCAGCCCCGGCCTCCCCAAGGAGGCGCGCATGAACCAACCGCCCCTCATCCGGCCCACCGTTGATGTGAAAAATTCCAACGCTGTGGCCGCCGCATCCGATACAATGATCGACATCCGCAGCGTGGTGAAAAACTTCAAAAATGCCGCTGGCGAATTCACCGTACTCAAGAGCATCGACCTGCGCATTC
>CAIJPN010000130.1 GCA_903822545.1 uncultured Anaerolineae bacterium
GTCCAAATTCTTCAACGGCCCACGAGTTTTCTGCGGTTTGCGGTTTCTCTGCCATCTCTCTCTTCTCGCTTGGTTTCTTTAGGATGCTCACAAGTCTAACCGCTTTCCCTACTCACTCGAAAATGTGGGTAATAGATTGCTCCCAGCTCTTTGGCAGCGTCTTTTGCGCTGGAATAGATGTGCTCATACAGTCCGTAGGCGCTATTTTTCAGCCCGCGCCGCAACCGGGAGGTTGTGTTTACAGATATGCTGGTATTCGCCAACCCCGATAATTAAGGCGTTTCCACTGGGGGATGGCATGGTACCTCCTGTTTTCCAGTAGTGGGGGCAAGTACCTTTTAGTTATCCCTGGCCGATCGTGGCTGTACCCAAACGCTGGATCAGCGGCATGGCTCCCTGCTCCAGCCCGCGCTGGTGGGCGGCTGCCAGGGTTGGGTCAGCAAGGTCAAGCAGATGCCGCACCGGGGAGATAAAGCGGCGTTCGTTCCAGGGCGTATACAGCAGGGGCATACTTTCCAACGCTCCAACCGTTTCTGCCAGCAATTCGAATTCCCCGCGCCAGGCCAGCGGGCCGGCCAGACGCAACAACAGCCCAACGATATCCGGGGCATAATTTGCCAGGGCAGGATAAGCCAGTGCCTTATAAAAATAGTCACAGGCTCGTGACCAGTTCCCCATAGCGGTATAAAAATGCCCGGCGTAGGCGAACAAAATCGTGTCGAATTGCATCGGATCAGCTTTCGCCAGGTGCTCTTCAACAGCAAGCGCCTGTTCCAGCCAGGTTTGCCCAGCCTGCCAATCCTGGCGCGCCTGGGAAATTTGAGCCAGGTAGCAGAGAGAATCTTTTTCCAGGAATTGGTTTTGCCAGGCGCGTGACCGTTCCAGCATTTCGTGGGCAACGGGTTCGGCCTCATCCAACCGCCCCTGGAGAAGACAGGCAATGAAAATTTGTTCGCCACTGTAAAAGAAGCTGTCCCGGTTCCCCGAATCCCTGGCAGCCTGTAGCCCTTGGCGCGCGAGGGCTTCCGCTTCGGCATCCCTGGCATTCAAGATGGCCAATTGGTAGCGGGCGTATAAGGCATGGGGATGTTCCAGGCCGCCCGTCTCCCGACGGCAAAAGTCCAGCACTTCATTGGTATATGCCTGGACTTGCGCTTCGTGGCCGCGCCGTTTTTCGAGGCGAATCAATACCAGCAAGGTGTTGCGGTAGCCCGATAAACGCGCTTCTCGCGCAGATGGGAAGGTACAGCGGCGAAACGCTTCCACGCTTTCCTGGAAATATTTCTCGCCATCAGTCAGTTTTTGCTGGAAAACCGCCAGTACCCCCTGGGCTGACAGGGTATCCGCCAGTACAAGGATATCGCCACTCTTCCGGGCAAACTGCTCCGCCTGGTTCATGAATTCCTGCCCTTGTAGGAAATCGTTCCGCGAAAAGGAGTGCGAGATAGCCAGGTTTGTGTAAGCCTGTGCCACCACCGCCAGGGCCGGCAATCCGGAATCTTCTGACGCAATTCGAATGCTTTCATCCAGGCAGGAAATTAATTGCTCGAAGGTGTTGTCGGTATTGTGCAGACGACCCAGCTCCAGCCAGATTCGCGCCCGGCGCAAACGGAGTTCAATCTCCTGGTCGGGTGTATCCGGCGGGAGCAAATCCAAAACGCGGCGATAGGCTTGTTCGGCCTCCAGTTGAATCCCTTTATCCACCGCATTCTCCGCCGATTTCTGCCAGAAATCGGCAGCTTTCTCGGGCTGACCAGCACGCTCATAGTGGGCGGCGATGCGCGGCCAGTATTCGGAGGCTCGATCCCCGGCGTGTTCTTCCAGCCAGGCGGCCACCTGGGTGTGATACTGCTTGCGCTGTTTGAGCAGCACGGTCTCGTAAACTGTCTCTTGCAAAACCGCGTGTTTGAAGGTGTATTCGCTCGCGCCAGGGAAGCTGGAGCGTTCGCGCTGCGCCACCATCGCCCGGCTGCGCAGGCTTTCCAGGTGTTGGGCAACAGCCCGGGCGGGCTGTTCCGGCTGGGCCAGGGTCAGGTCAGAGAGCAGGGCATCCCAAAATTCGCGGCCCACCACCGAAGCCTGCTGGAGAACGGTCTTTTCTATGGGCGAAAGTGTTTCCAGGCGAGCCTGCAATACCCCGGTTAGCGTGGCGGGGATGCGAGCCAATAGGTTAATAGTTGGCTCGCCGCGCGCCAGTAGATCCAGGCACATACGCGCCAGTTCTTCGGTGTAATAGGGGTTGCCATCGGCATTCTTGAGCAGGGTTTCTTCCAGTTCGGGGGTCAGGTTCGGCAGCAGGTGGCCGAGCAGGTGGCGGGTGTTGCGCCGGGAGAGCGGGCGCAAGTCCAGCCGTTCGTAACACTCGCGGCCTTCGCCCCAGTGCGGGCGGGCTTCATACAACGATGGGCGCGCCAGGCACAGGAATAGCAGGCGGCGCTCGGGCAGGGCATTCACCAGCCTGTCCACCAAATTCAGGCTGGCTGCATCGGCCCAGTGGATGTCATCCAAAACCACCAGCAAAGGCTGGCGGCTGGTGAGGCTGCGGAAAAAGTCTTCGATACAATCCGCCCCCTGGGTTTCCAGCTTGCCGCCATCGGCCAGCCCGGAGGCCGTCTCGAAACCGAGCAAGCGCGCCACCACCTCGGCCTGGCCGGGCAGCAGATCGGGGGCCAGGCCGCGCCGGAAGCGCTCACTAACCTGTGCAGCGCTGTCGCTTTCCTGGATTTCCAGGCGGCTGCTGAACAGGCTGCGCCACAAGCCAAAGCCCTGTGACTGTGTCTCGGGGGCGCCCCGCCCGATCAGCATACACAACCCGGGGTTGGTTGTACACTGCGCCAGGAATTCATCCAGGAGGCGTGATTTGCCAACCCCGGCCTCGCCCACCACCGTCACCAGGCGCGTTTGGGCTTCTTCCAGTGCATCCTGGTAGATGTTTTTGAGCCAGAGTAGTTCAGTTTCGCGCCCTACCAGCGGGGTTTGCAGCCCTTCGATGCCGCGTTCCGGGGCGCGTAATCCGGCCCGGGAGCGCTGGCCGGTCACCACGTAGGTCTGGATCGGTTCGGATTTGCCCTTGACCATCAGCGGCGGTTGGGCTTCGAAATCAAACAGCCCGCGCACATGCTGGTAGGTATCCTGGGAGATGAGAATTCCACCCACCGGGGCATTTTGCTCCATCCGCGCCGCGGTGTTGATGGCGTCGCCGATGGCAGTGTACTCCACCCGCAAGTCTGATCCCACTTCACCGACAATTACCAGCCCGGTGTTAATGCCCACCCGCACGTTGAATCCCGCAATCCCGCGCTCTTTTGCCAGCCTGGCAGCGTATTCGCTCACCCCGGCCTGGATTTCCAGCGCAGCGCGTACCGCCCGTTGGGGGTCATCTTCATGCGCCACCGGCGCGCCGAAAAAAGCCAGGATGGCATCTCCCATCAGGCGTGCCAGCGTGCCTTCGTGACGGTAAATCGGCGCGATCAGGGCATCAAACGCCCCGTTGATGATTTCCAGCACTTCTTCAGGATCCATGCGTTCGGCCAGGGCCGTAGAGCCTTTGATGTCCGAAAACAGGATTGTCACCAACCGGCGTTCGTTGGCTGGCTGGTTGCTGGCAGAATGGCGCAGGCGCTCGGCATATTCTTTTGGGATCAGGCGCTCAAAATTGACTTCCGCCTTTGGCTTTTCTGCCGCGGCAACTTTTCCCCCGCACTCCAGGCAAAATTTGGCACTGGGAGGCAGTTCTGCTCCGCAATTGGCGCAGGTTGCCACAAGTTTTCCGCCACATTCCTGGCAGAATTTGGCTTTCTCAGGGTTGGGGGCTTTGCATTGTGGACATTGCATGGAAAATCTCCCGCACGTGAAAAAACATTCACAGGCTCACTTTCTTTAGTGTAGCAGAAAAGCCCGGCCTGGATGCCCCTTTTTGCATTTTTACCCAACCGGGGGCCGGTATCATCATTCTCTGAGCCGGAACGATCGATGGCTTATCCTTTTTTTGCATCCAGGCAATCGTTTTCATGTAAAATTAAGCCGTCACCGTGGGGCGCAAAGATTTACTCGTCACAAAACCGGTCTGGAAAATCCAGGAAACCACCGAGGCACTGATCTACGGAGTTTTTTTATCAGTTTTTTCTCCGTGGTGAACTGCAAAAAGCATAAAACCACAGAGAGAAAAACGCCAGTTTGTTTTCAAAAACGCGAATTTTCCGCCAGGAAAAACTCCATACATCATCCCAGCGGAAGGCGGTGAACCGCGCAGCTTACCCGCGATGCGCGCGGCACCGGCAAAACTAACAGCCTGGCCGAATACACCGCCAGGAGGATTTGGGCTGCTTCCAGGGCTACTGATGATCGCCCGATAGAACGGAATCAGCCTCGGTGAGCGTTTTGCAGATGCTTCCAGCGCCTGATGCGCGACGGTTCGATGCTACACAAGCCAACCTGCCAAAAATGGAAATAAATCTTGACACGACATATTCTAAGTAATATAATAAGTCTTGTAATAATAGATGGCCTATGATCTCAAACTCCCCTCTCGACAAAACCCAACCCACCACACGCGACATTCGCGAAGCGAACCGCTTGTTGGTTTTGCACCAGATCTTGTTGCGCACAACCAGCACTCGCCAGGAATTAAGCCAGTTGACAGGGCTGAGCATGGCCACAGTTGCCAACCTGGCTACGGATTTGCTGGAAGAAGGCCTGATTATGGAAGCGGGTATGGCCGCCTCGCAAGGGGGACGCCCAACGGCGATTTTATCCGTCAATGCTGCCTTCGGCGCCTGTGTGGGGATCGACGTTGCCGAAACATATATCCACTTTGATCTGTACGACCTGGCGCTCAAAAACATCACCGAGCACCAGGTTGAATTGCCCCTGACCCGCAAAGAACCGCAAGACATTGTTCAAGCCATTGTGACGGGACTGGATAGCCTGCTGGCGCAAGCCGGACTGTCCATGGAAAAAGTCGTGGGGGTTGGCATCAGCATCCCGGGGCCGTTCGAGCATTCGACTGGTGTTTCGGTTTTTGCGCCATCCTGGGGCTGGGTCAATGTGCCATTGAAAGCCATGCTCGAGAAAGAAATCAAAGTCCCGCTCTACATGGACAACCCACTCAAGTTTAATGCGATTGCCGAGGCCTGGTTTGGCGCCGGGCGTGAAACTAAAACGATGGCGGCGATGGTCTGGGGAACGGGTGTGGGCATGGGGCTGGTGATTAATGGACAGCTTTTCCACGGCGCAAGCAACACGGCGGGTGAGTGGGGACATTCCATTGTCGTGGCGGGTGGCCGCCCTTGCCGCTGTGGCAGCTGCGGCTGTGTGGAAGCCTATATCGGCGCGCCGGGCATCTTGCAAACCCTGGCCGAGATTGACCCGCAAAGCAAGTTGTTATTCCCCGAAAACCAGACCCGCTCCATCGAAGCAATTGCAGCCGCAGCGCGGGAAAATGACCCGGTGGCGCTGGCCGTGATTCAGAAAACGGCAACCTACCTGGGCGCGGGTCTCTCCAGCCTGATCAATATTTTCAACCCTGAACTGGTTACGCTGGGTTCATGGGTAGCTGATTCGCTCGTGCCGGTCGTCCTGCCCGAACTGCTCAAGCAGGTTGAACAGCAATCGTTATCCCAACCGTTTCGAGCGGTCAAGTTTACGCTGAGCGATCTGCCGCGCAACCCGGTCAGCCTTGGGGCGGCTACGCTTGTTTTGGAAGAATTCCTGGCAGAAGCCGGGCGGCAGCCCGTCATGATCCGATAGAAAACAATCTACACCTGGATCAACCGAAACGGCAATCGTTCCGGTCTGCTTTGTGCGCCTGTTGCGCGCCCGAATCTTCAAAAGGAGAAAAAAGTGAAACTGGAAAAATTGTCGATTGTGTTTGTTTTACTCAGCCTGGCGCTGACCGCCTGCGGCGCGCAACCTACCCCGGATGCCGATGGCGTGATTGGCTCGTACACCATCAAGGGTACCAACCCCGATAAAAGCACCTACGAAGCCACGCTCGATGTAACCGCCAAGGGTGAAGCCTTCGACTGGAGCTGGAACGGCGGCGAGTACAAGGGTGTCGGGTTGCAGCAGGATAACATCGTGACGGTGGCCTGGGGCAGTGACGCCTGCTATGCGGTTTCGTACATCACCGGCGCTGACGGCATACTGACCGGCAAATGGACCGATATGGCCGCATCGGGCATTGGCGCGGATGTGGCCACCCCGGCAGATAAGGCCAAGATGAACGGCATCGAAGGCCTGTATAACACCGCGGGCAAAAATCCCGATGGCAGCGAGTACGGATGCAGCTTGCAGGTCACCAAAAAGGCTGAGGGTGTCTACGAGTGGTATTGGTTCAACTGCGGCGAGTACACCGGCGTGGGCATCCAGAACGGCAACCTCGTTTCGGTGGCGTATGGCGCAAACGAGTGCTCCGTGATGGCCTACAAGTTCAATGCCGACAGCTCGATGAACGCCACCTGGACCTACGTCGGGCAGACCGACCTGGGCATCGAAGTGGTTAAGCCGAAGTAATCACTTAGGGGCGACTCGCCCAGGCCTGTCAACAAGCCCGTTTGCCAGGTTTTCTTGCCAGAAAAGCTGAAAATTTGCGCTGGGCAGGTCGTCCTTACCTCCACATTCCTGAAATCAGATAGATGATGAAACCTGCCCCCGTTTTGAGAATCCTGCTCTTGCTGGCCTTTTGCCTGCTGACCATGGCCGCCTGCGCCCCAGCCGCCCCCGGTACGCGCATGCCGCCGCCCGCCCCGACTGCCGACCCCGTCCGAAAAACGAAGGCCGACCCGCTGGGGCAAACCGTCAGCGACGCCCCGGCCCGCCCCAGCGCGGGATGCGGCCAAAAGCCAGAAACGTTTATCGGGGCAACATCCACCGTGAAGATTAACGTCAATAGGAAGGAACGCATCTACCTGCTGCACATCCCCAGCGGCTATGACCCCAACGCGCCCACCCCGTTGGTGCTGAGCATCCACGGTTACACCGACACGGCCGGCGGCATGGAGAGCGGCACGGGCATGAGCCGCCACGCCGATAAATACAACTACATCGTGATTTATCCGCAGGCCACCAATTTCAAGAGTGATGGCAAGCTGATCACATCCTGGAATGACCTGACCTGCAACGCCTCGCCCGGCCCGGCTGGCCCCATCTGCGCCGCCAACCACACCCAATATGCCGTCCCGTCTGACTGCGGCCCCGAAGTGACCAAAGACTCGTGCAATTGGTGCACATGCAACGACGACCTGAGCTACATCAACGCGGTGCTGGATGAAGCTGAAGCAAATTTGTGCGTGGATTTGAACCGCGTCTACGCGACGGGCATGTCCAACGGCGGGATGTTTACCAACCGCCTGGGTTGCTCCCTGGCCGAGCGCTTCGCGGCCATCGCCCCGGTAGCGGGTACGCTGGCAAAAGGCTTCAGCTGCGCCCCGGATTCATCCGACCCGACCTCGCTCCTGTATATCCATGGCCGGGAGGACGATTATGTGGATGTGACCGGCAAAACATCCACCGACGGCTATTTTTACACTTCAGTGGATGAGTTGACCGGGCTGTGGGCCAGCGACCAATCCCAGGGCTGCTCGGACGAAGTCACCCCCTACCCGACAATTGCGGACGGCATCAGCGGCCTGTCCTGCACCCAGCACAAGAACTGCAAAACCGGTGCAGAAGTGGTCTCCTGCTGGTGGGATGCCGGCCACGCCTGGCCCGGCGGCTCCAGCCCGTGGGGCAACGATCTGATCTGGGATTTTTTCTTGAAGCACGCAAAAAATATTCAGCCATAACGCGATGCATCGCCCCCGAAAAGGGTTCATATCGCGCCAAACTGCGAGATAAATCTCGCGCCACTTTTTATAAGGAGAATGATAATGAAACTCTACAAACTTCTCATTGCCTTGGTTGTTTTCAGCCTGTTGCTTTCCGCTTGCGGTGGCGGGGGCGCACCCGCCGCGACTGAATCGCCGAAAGTTACCGAACCGCTGGTGATGACGGTTTGGGGCAGCCAGCTGGACCCGGAAGTGTACCAGGCGCGCCTCGACCTGTTCAAGGCCAAGAATCCTGAAATCCCGGTGGAATTGCTCTACATCCCCAGCGATTACTCGCAAAAGGTGCAGACCATGATGGCGGGCGGCGAATCACTCTGCATCATCCAGGTGGCCGAAGATGTGCATGGCTACTCGGGCAAGGGACAGATTATCGGCTTGAATGACTACGTCAGCAAAGCCGGGGTTGACCTGGCCAAGCGCTATGGTGGCACGGGTGGTCTGGTGGGCGCATATACCTGGCAGGGGCAGCTCTATGCCATGCCCGACCGTGGCGGCGCGCTGGTGATGTATTACAACAAGGATATGTTCGACAAAGCCGGTCTCGCTTACCCCAGCAAAGACTGGACCTGGAAGGAATTCCTGGACGCTGCTGAAAAACTGACCGTCCGCAATGGCGACACAGTGGAAGTTTATGGTTTCGCGGCTGGTGACTGGTGGCCCTGGTGGATGAGTTTCATATACATGAACGGTGGCGCCATCCTGGATGCCAACGGCAAGCCCGTAGCCAATTCTCCCGAAGCCATCGAAGCCATGCAGTTCTACCAGGATTTGGTTTACAAGTACAAAGTGGCCCCCTCTCCTGAAGACTACGCCAACATGGGCCAGGGCGGCCCCGATCCGGTTTTTGCGCAGGGCAAAGCCGCGATGAGCATGACCGGTTTCTGGGCAGTCAACAGCCTTTCGGAAATCAAAGAACTGAATTGGGACATCGCCCCGCTCTTTGGCAACAAAAAGAACGCCACCGTGCTGTTTGGCAGCGGCCTGGCGATCGCCAAGGGCTGCAAATACCCCGAACAGGCTTTCAAGGTAATTGACTTCCTGACCGGCGCCGAAGGCTCGATGCCGATTGTCACCATGAAGCAGGATGCTCCCGCCAACTTTGAAGTGTTGAGCAGCGACGCATTCCTGAACGCCGGTTGGGCTGGCGACAAGAAAATCAACCTGAAAGCCCTGGCTGATTCTGCTGACATCGCTTTTTCCCTGCCGCTCTCCCCGAAGTGGAACGAGATGCAGACTGTTTTGGGCGACAACCTGGCTGAGTTGTTCCTGGGAACCAAGGATGCCAAAACATCACTGGATATCACCCAGCCGTTGTTGGAAGATTTGTTCAAATAAGCGAAATCCCTCACCCCTGCCCCTCTCCCATTGGGAGAGGGGTTTAAGTCCCCTCCCCCGCCGGGGGAGGGCGGAGGGTGAGGGCGCCTTCCATCCAATGATGAAAAAACTCATTCCCATCCTTCTCATGCTTTCTTTCCTGGCCGCCTGTATGAATAAACCCAACCTGCCCGCTGACGAAATCATTATCAATCCCGATGAAAAACACCAGACTATCGAAGGATTCGGCGCATCCGCCGCGTGGTGGGCGCAGGATGTGGGCGGCTGGGAGGACGAAAAGCGCAGCCGCATCGTGGAATTGCTCTACAACCGCGAAACCGGCATCGGGCTGACGATTTATCGCTACAACATCGGCGGCGGGCTGGCGGACAACATCCAGGACCCGTGGCGGACGGCCGAGACCTTTGAAGTTTCGCCCGGAGTCTACGACTGGAGCCGTGACGCCAACGCCATGTGGGTGATGAAAGCCGCCCAGGCCCAGGGCGCGGAGATGTTCGTCGCTTTTGTCAACAGCCCCCCGGCGCGGATGACCGTCTCTGGGCTGACGACCGGTGAAAAGGATGGCAAATCCAACCTGAAGCCGGAGATGTACGACGAGTTCGCGCAGTACATGGTGGATGTGGTCCGCCACCTGCGGGAGGAGGAAGGCATTCCGATCAGCTACATCAGCCCGATCAACGAGCCGCAGTGGGATTGGAACTACACCAAAGGCCAGGAAGGCTGCCACTATGGCCCCCAGGAAGTGCTGGAAGTGACCCGCGCCCTGCTCCACGCGCTGGATAAAAACGGGCTTTCGGACGATGTGCAGGTTTCGGTCTTTGAATCGGGTGAGTGGAAAAAGTCGCAGGTTTACATCGACAAACTGCTCAAAGACCCCGAAGTTGCCCCGCGCCTGCCGCATCTCGCCATCCACTCGTACTGGTCGAAGGCTGAAGACAAAACGCCGATCGTGAATTTCCTCGAACGCAACTTCCCTGGCACGAAGATCTGGCAGACCGAGTGGACGGAAATGAAGGAAGGCCGCGATACTGGCATGGAAACCGCCCTGACGCTGGCTAACACTGTGCAGGAAGATTTGACCCTCGGCGGGGTGACTTCGTGGCAGTACTGGATTGCCGTTTCACGCTATTTCTATCGCGATGGGCTGATTTACGTCAACCTGAGCGACCGCGCCGTCATCGAAACCAAACGCCTGTGGGCGCTGGGCAACTTCAGCCGCTACGTGCGTCCCGGATACGTCCGCATCGGCGCGGGGGCGGGAGCGGCGGATATAACGGTCAGCGCCTACCAGTCGCCGGATAATGCCGAGGTGGTTGTGGTGGTCATCAATAACGGTAAAAAGCCCGTAACGGCGAAGCTGAACGGACTTCCAGCCGGGATGACGCAGTTTGGTCAGTATGAAACTTCCGGGGCGGAAAGTCTCGGGGAAGTGCTGAAGGGTAGTATCCCGCCCGGGTTCACGTTCCCGCCCGAGAGTGTGACCACGCTGGTATTTTCAAAATAAACGATGTCATTGCGAGGGCGGTTTTTGCCCAAAGCAATCTCCCATAGTGTTGAAAACCCCATTAAACGGGTAGCGACAAGCGACGGGAGATTGCTTCGGGGCTTCGACTACGGCGCATAGAGCGCGTCTCCGCTCAGCCCCTCGCAATGACATGTGGAGTGAATTATGAAAAAACGCGAAGCGCTGTGGTTTTACATCATGGTTTCCCCCTGGATTTTCGGGTTCCTGGTCTTTACGCTGGGGCCGATGGTGTATTCGGCGTACCTGAGCCTGACGGAGTGGGATTTGTTCAACGCGCCGAAGTTCGTGGGGCTGCAGAATTACATTGACCTGTTCACGAAGGATCGAATTTTCTGGAAAACGGTGGGCAATACGTTCTACTACGGCCTGACCAGTATGGTGTTGGGCATGATCTGCGCGTTGTTGATTGCGAATTTGCTCAACAAACCCCTGCCCGGAATGCGTGTTTATCGCACCCTGCTTTACATCCCGGCTACTGTGCCGGTGGTGGCGTCTTCGCTGCTCTTTATCCGCTTGCTCGCGCCAGATGCCGGGCTGGTGAACCAGTTCCTGGCATTGTTCGGCATCGATGGGCCGCCCTGGCTGCTTTCGACGGTGTGGGTCAAGCCCGCGCTGATCCTGATGTCGCTGTGGGGTGTGGGCGGTGGCGTGACGCTGCTGGTGGCAGGCATGAAAGGCATCCCGATGGAGTTTTACGAAGCGGCGGCCATCGACGGGGCCAACTCGCGCCAGCAGTTCTGGTACATCACCCTGCCGATGCTCAGCCCGGTGATTTTCTTCAACCTGGTGATGGGGCTGATTGGCTCGCTGCAAACTTTTACCGAAGTTTACATCGTCACCGGCGGTGGCCCGAACAACGCCAGCAAGATGATTGTGCCCTACCTGTTTGATAACGCCTTCCGCTGGTACAAGATGGGCTACGCTTCGGCCATCGCCTGGGTCTTGTTCTTTATCGCCCTGATTTTCACCACGCTGGTGTTCCGCTCGTCGAGCCTGTGGGTGTACTATGAAAGCGAAGTGAAGAAATGAACCTGAACATCCGGCTCCCTGAAAAAATAACCACCTACGCCATTCTCACCGCGCTTTCGGCCCTGCTTGGCACGCCGCTGCTGTATGTTTTTTCGATCGCGCTGGCCAGCGACCAGACCACCTACCTGGCGAAGTTCACGCTTCTCCCACAGGAATTCCACTTCGAAAACTTCATCCGTATTTTCCAGATGGATCTGAACTTCGCGCGCTTCTTCCTGAACAGCCTGACGCTGGTGTTTTTTGCCATCATCGGACAGCTTGTTTCTAGCAGCATGGTGGCTTACGGTTTCGCCCGCCTGCGCGCGCCCGGCAAAAACATCCTGTTCATGATTTTGCTCAGCACCATGATGATTCCGGGCGAAGTGACGATGATCCCGTCCTTCATGCTGTTCCGTTACCTGGGCTGGATCAATACCCTGCTGCCGCTCATCGTCCCGAATTTTTTCACCAACGCCTTCAACGTGTTCCTGCTCCGGCAGTTCATTGCCCGCATCCCAACCGAGCTGGATGAAGCCGCCCAGATCGACGGGCTGGGATATTTCGGCATCTATTACCGCATCATCCTCCCGATGATCAGGCCCGCCCTGATTGCGATCGCCATCAACACCTTCACCTGGAACTGGGGCTGGTTCATGGGCCCGCTGATTTACATCAACGATTTCGACAAAGCGCCACTCGCGCTTGGTTTGCAAATCCTGAGCGCCACCAGCAGTTCGGCCCAGGTCCCGCCCTGGAACCTGGTGATGGTCGGCTCGCTCCTACTCACCCTGCCCATGCTGGTGACCTACTTCTTCGGCCAGAAATACATGGACGAGTTCGGCGTCATCGGCGGCAGCGCGGCGATTAAGTAAAACCTGGCCCCCTCCCGGCCTCCCCCAAAATCCCCAAATTCGGGGGATTTTGGGGGAGGAGCATCTGGCTCCTTCCCCTATTTCCCGCTCTTTGGAAAATGGGGGAAGGCGGGGGATGGGGGCTGACTGAGAGACATCCATGCAAAAACTCCCCTTCCCCCAAACCCACATCTTTTACGGCGGCGACTACAACCCCGAACAATGGCCCGAATCCGTCTGGCCTGATGACATGGCGCTGATGAAACAGGCGGGCGTCAACCTGGTCACGCTGGGCGTGTTCTCGTGGGCGCAGCTCGAACCGCGTCCAGGCGTCTACACCTTCGAGTGGATGGATAAGATCCTCTCGATGCTCTCCGAAAATGGCATCGAAATCTGTCTTGCCACCGCCACCGCCTCCCCGCCACCCTGGCTGGCGAAACATCACCCCGAAAGCCTGCCCGTTGACGCCGATGGCATCACTTACTGGCCGGGCGGACGCCAGGCCTATTGCCCGCACAGCGTTGCGTACAAAGAATCTGCCGCCGCGCTTGTGCGCCAGATGGCGGAGCGCTACGGCAGGCATCCCGCCGTCAAAATCTGGCACATCAACAACGAGTACGGCTGCCACACCGACGAGTGTTTCTGCGATGTGTCTGCCGCCGCCTTCCGCGAGTGGCTCAAAAAACGCTACCAGACGATCGAAGTCTTAAATCATGCCTGGGGCACCGCCTTCTGGAGCCAGCGCTACGGCGACTGGGACGAAATCCACCCGCCGCGCCGCGCGCCGACCTTTCCCAACCCGACCCAAAATCTCGATTGGCGGCGCTTCTCGTCCGACTCCCTGCTCGACCTGATGAACATGGAGAAGGCCATCCTGCGCGAATTGACCCCGAATATCCCCGTCACCACCAACTTCCTGGGCTTCTGGAAAGCCACCGATTACTGGAAATTCTCCCAGCACGAAGATGTCATCTCGATGGACGCCTACCCCGACCCGGCCAACGTTCGGCTGGGCGCTCACGTCGAAGCCCCGCTTTTCAGCGGCGGCGAGCTGGCCCTGCAAAGCGACCTGATGCGCTCGCTGGGCAACGGCGCTCCCTGGATGCTGATGGAGCAGGCCCCCACGGCGGTCAACTGGCGCAACGTCAACGTGCCCAAAGGCCCCGGCCTGATGCGCCTGTGGAGCCTGCAATGCGTGGCGCGCGGCGCAGGGAGCATCATGTTTTTCCAGTGGCGGCAGTCGAAGGCGGGCGCGGAAAAGTTCCACAGCGGCATGGTTCCGCATGTCGGCGTGGAAAATTCGCGGGTCTGGCGCGAAATCTCCGGGTTGGGGGCCGAGCTAAAGCGTCTAAGCCCGCTGCTCGATGCCAAAATCAAGGCCGAAGTGGCGATTGTCTTCGACTGGGAAAGCTGGTGGGCGCTGGAGATCGATTCCAAACCGTCAATGGATGTCCGCCAGATGGAACAGGTCGCCCGTCATTATGCTCCGTTATACCTGGGCAACATCGCCGCTGATTTTGTCCGCCCTGGTGCCGATTTGCGCGGATACAAGCTGGTCATCGTCCCGAACCTGTACCAGGTGCGCGGCGCGGACGCTGAGAATCTGTCCCGTTATGTCGAGCAGGGTGGCACGCTGTTGATGTCGTTCTTCAGCGGCATCACCGACGAGAACGAGCACATCTGGATTGGCGGCTACCCGGCCCCCTTCCGCAAAATGCTCGGGCTGGTGGTGGAAGAATTCGTCCCCGGGCAGGAAAACACCGTCCGCTTTGATACAGGCGAGGAGTTTGCCGCCGACCTGTGGGCGGATGTCATCCACCTGGAGGGTGCGCAGGCGCTGGCAACGTTTACCGGCAACTTTTTCGCGGGCGCTCCGGCGGTCACCCGTCACCGCTACGGGGAGGGGAATGCCTTTTATATCGGAACGCGGCTCACGGCGGAGGCCATGTCCACGCTGATGAAGCGGGTAACGGACGAGGTCGGAATCCAGCCCGATTTAACGGTTCCCGCCGGGGTGGAGGTCATCTACAAAGGAAAATACCTGTGCATTCTCAATCACCTGCCCGAAGCGGTGACGGTGACTGTCGCCGGCACCGATTTGCTGACCGGCGGGCCGGTGAACCCGGTCATCGAGCCGCTCGGCGCGCGGTTTGTCGAATTGGCCTGACAATAAGCCGGTGGAAAAACCTCGGAGACACGGGGCGCACGGAGATTTGTAATTTCTCTGTGTTCTCAGTGTCTCCGTGGTGATGTTTTGAAAGGATGAGTATGGAAACCTGCCGCATCTGGGACGGGCTGGAAAAGCCGTTTTACAAAACCAATAACCTGGTGGAGTATGAAGATGAAGCCTGGGGCATTCCCCGCGTCTGGAACGTGACCGAGCCAACGCTGAGCCTGTACCCAGTTGAAAGCGCAAGGGTCGGTGTCATCGTCGTGCCCGGCGGCGGGTACGAGTTTGAAGCCATCGGCCACGAGGGATATGACGTGGCCCGGGCGTTATCCGCGGCCGGGATTTCTGCCGCCAGCCTGAAGTATCGCCTGCCCAACCTGGCCTCGTCAGATTCCCCGCAGCTTGTTCCGCTTGCCGATGCGCGCCGGGCGCTGAAAGTTTTCCGGCAAAAGACCGGGCTGGAGCGGGTCGGGCTGGTCGGTTTTTCGGCAGGCAGCCACCTGTCGACTGTCGCCAGCCTGTTCCCGAGCGCAGACCCGGACGAAAACCCGAGCTTTGCCGGGCTGATTTATGGCGTTACCACCCCGTCTGACGCCAACCGCGAGTGGCTGGAGCAGTTGCTCTACTTCCGCAAAGTGACCGAGGCCGAAGCCGCCGAAAACAACCTGCTGGAGCGGGTCACGCCACAGACGCCGCCCACCTTCCTCGTCCACGCCTGTGATGACGATATGTGCCCGGTGGAAGAATCCACCTTGTATGCTGAAAAACTGCGCCAGCACGGCGTGCCCTTCGAGATGCACCTGTTCCCCAGGGGCGGTCATGGCTTTGGCCTGGGCCGCGCCGAAGATGGCACCAACCAGTGGCCGGGGTTGTTTATCAACTGGCTGGGCCGGTTAGATGCTGCCCTGCGCTAAATACTTTCATCTTTCACCCAAGGTTCCCATGCCCAAACCAACCGCCCTGAAAATTTCGCTCGCCACCATCCTCTTCATCACCCTCGCCGCCCTCGGCTGGTGGTTCCTGCTCCGCGACCCATACCCCTGGCGCAACCCGGCCCTGGCCCCCGAAAAACGCGCCCAACTGCTCGTGAAAGAGATGACTCTCGAAGAGAAAATCGCCTTCGTCACTGGCGACAAGGCCGGGAATGACGGCGGCTACGTTGGCCACATCTCGGCCATCCCGCGCCTGGGCATCCCCGAACTGAACATGAAAGACGGCCCCTCCGGCGTTGGCAACGGCGCAAACAACGTGACCGCCTTCCCAGCCCCGCTGACCGTCGCCGCCGCCTGGGACCCGGCCCTGATGCAGCAGTACGCCCAATTCATGGCCGAAGAACAGCGCGGCAAAGGCGTCAACGTCCACCTGGCCCCGATGATGAACCTCGTCCGCGTCCCGCAGGCCGGGCGCAACTTTGAAGGCTACGGTGAAGACCCCTTCCTGGCGGCCCAGATGGCCGCCGCCGAAGTGCGCGGCATCCAATCCACCGGGCTGATCGCCGTCGCCAAGCACTACATCGCCAACGAGCAGGAGACCCAGCGCACCTCCGCCAGCTCCGAAATCGACCCGCGCACCCTGCGCGAAATCTACCTGCCGCCCTTCAAGGCCGCGGTCGAGGCGGGCGTCGGCTCCGTCATGTGCTCGTACAACAAAGTCAACGGCGTCTACGCCTGCGAAGACCCCATCATCCAAAACGACATCTTGAAGGGAGAACTCGGCTTTAGCGGCTGGATCATGTCCGACTGGAACGCCACCCACAGCACCATCGAATCCGCATTGGGCGGGCTGGATATGGAAATGCCCGGCGGCACGCACTGGGGGCGCACCCTGCAAGGCACGGTCGAAGCCGGGCAGGTTCCCGAAGCCCGCCTCGACGACATGGTCACGCGCATCCTGACCAGCATGTTCCGCGCCGGGCTGTTCGACCGAGAACCGGTTGGCTCGCCCACCGCCGATGTCCAGACCCCCGAACACACCGCCCTGGCCCGTAATGCCGCCGCGCAGGGTATGGTGCTGCTCAAAAATGATGGGAACCTCCTGCCGCTCGACCCCGCCAAAATCAAATCCATCGCCGTTTTTGGCGCAGCCGCGGATGTCGACCCTGTCATCGTGGGAGGCGGCTCGGGGCATGTCAACGCCCCATACATCGTCACCCCGCTCCAGGGGATTAAAACCCGCGCTGGCAGCGGCATCCCGGTTCGGTACTTTGACCTGACCCTCGAGCCGGGCCAGCCCATCCCGCCCGATTACTTCCCCGCTCCCGGCCTGACCGTCGAATTTTTCAACACCCCCGACCTTTCCGGCGACCCTGCGCTGGCTTCCACCGCCCCGAACATCGACTCCACCTGGAGCGCCGCCCCCGCCGCAGGCGTCAACCCCACCGGCTGGTCAGCGCGCTGGAGCGGAATCCTGTCCCCCAAAGTGGCGGGCATGTACAACCTGTCACTCAGCCCACACAGCCGCCTGTTCATCAACGACAAACTCGAATTGGATAACTGGAACGGCAGCGCCCCCAAACTGCTGCGCCTGCGCCTGGTGACCAACAAAACCTACGCCATCCGCGTGGAATATGCCCAAACCGCCCCCAGCGGCGAGTTGCGCCTGACCTGGTTCTCCCCCGAGAGCGACTCAAAACAGGTTGCTGCCGCCATCGCCGCCCAAGCGGATGTTGCCATCGTCATCGCGGGCGTCAACTCCGCCGAAGGCAGCGACCGCCAGACCCTCGACCTGCCCGATGCCGAACTGGTCGCCGCCGTCGCCGCCGCCAACCCGCGCACCATCGTGGTGGTCTACAGCCCGGCCCAGGTGCTGCTGCCCTTCGCCGACGATGTCCCCGCCCTGCTGCTCGGCTGGATCCCCGGTCAGCAAGCCGGAAACGCCCTGGCCGACGTGCTGTTTGGCGACCTTTCGCCTTCCGGCAGGCTGCCAGTCACCTTTGCCCGCCAAAAAGTCGATTATCCCGCCAGCACCCCCGGGCAGTTCCCCGGCGTGAGCAAAAAAGTCTCCTACTCCGAAGGCCTGCTGGTCGGCTATCGCCATTTCGACGCCAACACCATCCAGCCGCTGTTCCCCTTCGGCCACGGGCTTTCATACACCACATTTGAATACAGCAACCTGCGCATCGACCCCGCCCAGACGGACGCAAAAGGCAGCGTCACCGTAACGGCAGATGTGACCAACACCGGCCAGCGCCCCGGCGCCGAAGTCGTCCAGCTCTATCTCGGATTCCCCGCCCCGGCGGGCGAACCGCCCCGGCAGTTGAAAGGCTTCCAGAAACTGACCCTGAACCCCGGAGAAACCCGCCCCGTCACCTTTACCCTGACCCGCGCCGATTTCTCCATCTGGAGCCTGGAGCAGGACGCCTGGGCCGTCATCCCCGGCCAATACCAGGTGCTGGTCGGCGCTTCCTCGCGCGACATTCGTCAGACTGGCGTTTTTAGCGTGACTGCCCCATAATATGGCTGTCCCTATTCCTCCTGACTACTACGAACGTGTCTATGCCGGGGTGCTCGGCAAGATTATCGGCGTGTACCTGGGCCGCCCCTTCGAGGGCTGGACTCACGAGCAAATCCTCGCCAGCCTGGGCGAAATCCGCTACTACGTACATGATCGCACCGACCTGCCCCTCCGCAACCACCTGCTGGTGGTTACCGATGACGACATCTCGGGTACGTTCACCTTCTTGCGCGCCCTGGCCGATTATGGCAACTCGCCCAACCTGACCCCGGCTCAAATCGGGCAAACCTGGCTGAATTACATCATCGAAAACCGTACCATCCTGTGGTGGGGCGGTCTTGGCAATTCCACCGAACACACTGCCTACCTGCGGCTCAAACATGGCATCCCCGCCCCGCGCTCCGGCTCGATGGCACTGAACGGGCAGGTGGTCGCCGAGCAGATTGGGGCGCAGATTTTCATCGATGGCTGGGGCATGGTCTGTCCCGGCAACCCATCGCTGGCCGCCGACCTGGCCCGCCGCGCCGCCAGCGTCAGCCATGATGGCGAAGCCATTTATGGAGCGCAGGTCATCGCGGCAATGGTGGCGCAGGCATTTGTGGAATTCGACCTCAATAAACTGCTGGACACCGCCCTGGAACTGATTCCAGCGGATTCGATCACAGCCCGGCTGATTGCCGACATTCGCGCCTGGCACGCTGCTACCCCCCGCGACTGGTACGCCGCCCGCGCTAAACTGGCTGAAAAATATGGCTACGACAAATATGGCGGCAACTGCCACATCATTCCCAATCATGGGCTGATTATCCTGGCCCTGCTCTACAGTGACGGCGATTTTAGCCTGGCCCAGACCATCGTCAACACCTGCGGCTGGGATACCGATTGCAATGCCGCCAACGTGGGCTGTATTTTGGGCGTGCGTAACGGCCTTGCCGCCTTTGATGGCGGCCCCGATTGGCGCGGCCCGGTGGCTGATCGGCTCTACCTGCCCACCGCCGATGGTGGGCGCGCCATCAGCGACGCCTTGCGTGAAGCGGGCTTTATTGTGGCAAGCGCTTACGCGCTGCGCGGGGAAAAATGGGCTTATCCCAAGGCCGGGGCACGCTTCCACTTTTCGCTGCCCGGAGCCGTGCAGGGTTTCCGTTTCGATGGAACAGGTACGCTGGAAAATGCCCCGCACCTGCTCGATTCAAACCAACGGGCGCTGGAACTACGCTACAAACTGGAACCCGGCCAATCAGCCTCGGCGCTGACCCCGGCCTTTATCCCGCCCGAAGCGATTAACATGCCTGGTTATGAGCTATTGGCATCGCCAACGCTCTATCCGGGGCAGGTTATCCGCGCCAGGGTGGGGGCGGGCGCTGGTAATGGGAAATCGGTGCGGGTGGGATTGGCGCTTCAGCATTATGGCAAAGATGATTTAACGGTAGCCAGCTTCGGCGCGGAAAAGGTCTTATCTCCTGGGACGTGGGAGTTGCTCGAATGGCGGGTTCCAAACCTGGGTGGCGCACCCATCACCTCGATCGGGATTTCCATTTCCGAGGCAGCTCCGGTTTCGGTGCAAGACACAGAACCTGCCGCCGAAGGCATTCTCCAGCTTGATTGGTTGACCTGGGATGGCGCTCCGGATGTCAGCTTCCAGCGCGCGCCCGGGCACATGTGGAAGCGCCAGTGGGTTAACGCCGCCGATGTGTTCACGGATGAGTTTGGCGAGGCTTTTCGCATCATCCAGAATTTTGGGCGCGGGCTGGTGATGACTGGCACACGCGAGTGGATGGATTACAGCGTGCAGACCGTGATGACGCCCCACCTGTTGGATGCCTTCGGGCTTGCGGCGCGTGTGGATGGGCTGGAACGTTATTACGCGCTGCTGTTGACCGGGAAAAATTCGGCGCGGCTGGTCAGGCGGCTGGATGGGGAAACTATTCTGGCTGAAAAGCCGTTTGAGTGGCAGTTTGGCCAGCCATATGCCCTGCGGCTTGATGTTCAGGGTAACAAAATTTCTGCCTGGGTGGACGGGGTGCTGCTTTTTTCGGTAGAAGATGATTCTTGTCTGCTGACCGGCGGCGGGATTGCGCTGGTTAGCGAGGCCGGGCGTGTGGGGGCGGGGCAGGTGCGGGTGGGCCTGCTCCCATAGGGGTTTCAGGAAGTTGATGGCTTAGCTGCGGCAGAAGCTGGTGAAGGTGGCACAGCGAGTGCTGTGCGTTGTTCCCGTTTCCGTAGGCACTGTGCGCAACCATGTCAGCGCCATCTTGAACAGATTGTTGTCAAGAGTGCTATGGTATGATTCGCTATGGTAATGGCTTTATCTCGTGATTTTGTCTTTCGCAAAACAAGATCACCATGATTTGAACCCATTACCATGGCTTTTTTTGTATCAGTTAGCAGAAACTCAAGTAAAGTGGTTGGTTGCTTTGTTTATGAGGAGCACGATGCCTTTCAAATCTTTGCTAAAACACTGGATAGTTCCTGATCTTTTCCCGGATGACGCCGAGAAAAATAGCCGCGCCCACCTTGTGCTCGCGGTCATCCTGGGGCTGGATCTTTTTGCCCTGCTTGGCATGGCCAGCCTGGTAATCGCGCCTTTCGATCCTGCGTTGCCGCTGGTATCGTTATTTTTCCTGTTGATGATGAACCAGGTTTGTCACTGGCTGCTGCTTGCCCGCAAGCTGCAGCTGGCAAGTTCCCTGGTGGTGATTGAAAACTTTCTTTTTCCAATATTGATGGTGATCGTGCGCGGCTCGGTGCTGCTGCCAATCGCCTCATTTTTTGTTGGCTCAATCATCGTCAGCGGCGGCCTGTATGGCAAACGAGGTGTGGCGCGGGCCATCCTGGTCTCTTCATTGGCCATCGGCATCCTGATGATTTGCGAAGCCAACAGATGGCTGCCCCAAGCCAACACTACCCTCAGTTTTAGCCAATGGATTACGTTTGTGTTTTTGTTTGGCATGACAGGCATATTTTCTTATTC
This sequence comes from uncultured Anaerolineae bacterium, assembly GCA_903822545.1. Taxonomy (GTDB): domain Bacteria; phylum Chloroflexota; class Anaerolineae; order Anaerolineales; family Villigracilaceae; genus CAIJPN01. Next base: position 21,140 of record CAIJPN010000130.1, read on the forward strand.
CGTTAATAAGCAGACCCGCACTGCATTGGAACGCATCAAAGTGGAAATTGCCGAACGGGAGCATGCGGAGGAGGCGCTGCGCGCCAGCCAGGAGAAATTCTCCAAGGCATTCCTTTCCAGCCCCGATGCGATCGTGCTGAATTCACTGGAGGATGGGCGTTACCTGGATGTGAACGACAGCTTTTTACGCGACACCGGTTACACCCGCGAAGAATTGCTCAATCAACCTTCACCAGCATGGGGAGTTCTGGTCATGCCGGAAGACCGCAGTCTCATAGAGCAGGCGCTGGCAACGCAGGGTTTTGTGCGCAACATGGATATACGGTACCGGCACAAATCGGGCGAAATTCGCCACGCCCAGGCATCTGCCGAAGTGATTATTTTGGAGAATGGGCAGAAATGCCAGCTGTCTGTTATGCGAGATATTACCGAGTATAAGCAGGCCGATGAAAAGCTGCGCGAAAGTGAAGCTCGCGCCCGGGCTATGCTCAATGCCATTCCAGATATGATGTTCCGAATGGACAGCAATGGGACTTTCCTGGATTACAAAGCAGCTACGAAGGATTTGTATGAACAGTCGGTGTCCCTGATCGGGCAGCGCAACCGCGATATATCCCCGCCAGAATTTGCCGATCTGATCCAGGATAAGCTCGAAAAAACTTTATCTACATCCCAAATGCAAACATTTGAATATCAATTACCCATTACCAATGCTGGAATGCAGGATTTTGAAGCCCGCATGGCCCCCAGTGGAGCCAATGAGGTCATTGCGATAGTCCGCAACATTACCGAACGCAAAAAGGCCGAAATGGCTTTGCTGGATACCATAAAGCTCCAGAAACAGTTGGAGAAGACAGCCTCCGTTGTGCCTGGGGCGATTTACGCCTTTAAAAAAGATGTGACTGGCCATATCAGCATGCCGTATGCCAGCCCGA
>CAIJPN010000131.1 GCA_903822545.1 uncultured Anaerolineae bacterium
GGTGTTGGCAGCTTGCAGGGTATTGGCAGCAATGCCGGGGGTGGTGACATTCGTGGGCTGCTGTAAGCGGCCATCTACAGAAAGCACAACCTGGCCAAAGCGCCCGAGCTGGAAGTGCTCGGTAACATACATGGTCTGCGGTAGCCGCACGAGCATACCTTCATAACGCTCGAGGAAACCTGTCGAAGCGACAGGGAAAGTGACATCCGTGGGGGTCACAGTTCCTGTACCGCATTTGACAATGGTGCCAACCGAAATCTGCGACTGTCCCTGGTTTTCACCGGCTGTGCCTGTCACACGTACGATGTCACCCAGGCTGACAGTGTTGGCATTGCTGCTTTCAAAAACAAAAATCCCATCCGATGTGGCGGGATCGCCATCACCAACCGGATCCTGGATGAAAAATCCGCGCAAGGCCGGGGATGCGCCTTCATGATCACCAACCACCACGCCCTGGGTGGTGCGCGTGCCCGCTAAGGCCACAGTTGCGCCACTGCCCTGGATGGAGGGAATGCTGGTGTAGGGCAGGGAACAAACATCCTCGATTACCGTGAAACCGAAGGAATAATCTACAGCCAGGGTGTCTGGCGGGTCATTTGCATCCTGGTCAGTCACCTGGGCAGAAGCAATGGTCACTGTGCAGGTTTCGCCGAAGGCAAAATCTGTTGTTGGATCGATCGTGAAGCTGGTGGGGCCACCTGTCACTGCTGTGTCAGCTACATTGATAGTTCCACTGCTGGAGCAGTCAATCTGGAACCAATTCCCGGTGACAGTCACAGCTTCATTGAAGTTGATGGTGATGTTGCTGTTGCGGGCAATATCTATGGCGGCATCGGTGGGCGTTGTGCCAGAAACAGAGGGGGCCGTATCTACGAGCAGATCTGTGCCGGTGATGGAGATATTGTCAATCCCAACCCATTCATCATTCCCGGTGGCATTGGTTGTCATGATACGCAACTGGAGTTGCGCCTGGTTGTTTGCCGCGGCCGGGAGGGTGACACTGACCGGCGTTACCAGGGTTGCCAGGCTTGGGCCGGAAGTTGCATCAACGATGTAGGCTGCTGCAACATTCGTGAACTCACCTGTTGTGCCAACCCGGTATTGCAACGCCACCTGTTGAGCAGCATTATCGATGGAACCATCCATATCGCGTACATCATAGGCGACAGTGATGTCAGTTTTCCCACTGGTGTTGAGATAGATCTGCAGGTAGGGGGCATCTGCCGTGCTAGAGCCTTGCATGGCAACCACCGGATCGGTCAGGTGGAATTCAGTTACGCCACCGGTTGTATATGCATTGGGAGCCATCTGGTTGGCGTTTACATCCGGGACACCGGGCGTATCATCAGCAATCACGGTTCGCGCATCGACATCGTTGACGGCTGTCAGGTTATCACCTCGAAAACCCGTAATGCCAGGGACACTGGCCCAACTGTCGCTAACGGCCAAAAGTGTAGTATCTGTCCAATTTTGCGAGAACGGTAAGGTTTGGTAGACAGCATCGGCCTGGGCTTGCATCGTGGGCAGGATAGAAGTCAGTGCAAGTATTACGATAATCCCCCCGGTAAACAACTTACGAGCATTCATTTCGCCTCCAAAATCAAGAATTTTAACAATGGATATTGTAGACTAGACTGGGGATATTGCCAAATAATAATGACAACGAGTTTGACTATAATCCTTTAAACTTCGGTTAGCGCACTGTACAGGCAGAGCGGCAATCTGTAAAAAGGGTGAAGCCGAAACGCAATTGCAAAAGGTAGCCATTTGAGTTCATCTTTGTATCAGTTCAGCGGATTAGGGGCTCGTCAAAGAGTAAACCCGCATTTTGAACTGTGTAATTAGACTCCTTCGCCACCCGTCAGGGGCACACCAGGTAATTGATAAAAAAACAGCATCAACTCACTCCTGCTGAAAACGGCCGTTTTTTTTGGATAGCCTTTTTTCAAGGGAATTCAAGCCAGTGCAAACTGCACGACTTCATCCAGGGGCAGCTCGCTGCCGGCTTTCCAGGCAACATCAAAAGTCGATGCGGGCAATTTTTGCCTGGTTTCTGCCAGGGTTTTGTCAAAAGGTTCCTGGAGTTCTGGCTCCATCTTGAAACCAATCGCCGCAGCAGCGGTTGATGATGCAGCCAGGAGTTTCGCCGCATTTTCCAGCCCGCCGATAGCCAGGTGGAAGCAGGCCAGCCCGACCAGGTTGTAAATAATGTACGATTTCATACGGCTCTGGTGCGCGATCATCAGGCCTTCCACAAAAAAAGCGCGGGCAGAATCCACCTGGTCTTTGGCGAGCGCCAAAAGTCCCAGGTAACAATTCATCAGCGCCAGGCCCACCTTGTCGCCCATTTCGCGATTCAGCAGCATGGATTCACGGTAGAACAGGTCTGCCTGGATGAAATGCCCCTGCCGGAATACAGTGATGCCCAGCGAGCACAGGGCGAGGGCTTTCAGGTATTTATCGTCCGATTCGCGCCCAAGAATGAGTGCTTCCTGGTAACACTTGCTGGCTGTGTCGAAATCATTCTTCATGTAATAGAGATTACCCAGGTTGTTGAGCAAAATGGCCGTCCCGCGCTTGTCACCAATCTCGCGGACCGCCGTCAGCCCTTCTTCCACCAGTTGCTGGGCGCGCTCATAGTTGCCTTCGTAATAGTAGGTATTGGCATAGTTGGTGAGCGCGCCAGAAATGCGACGTTTGTCGTTCACTTCGCGGGCAATTGCGAGAGCGTCTTCAAATAACTGGTGGCTTTTGGCAAGATCACCCACCTGGGCAAAAATCTGCGCCAGGACAGAGAGCACATAGGTTTCCTTTTTCCTATCCCCAATCTGGCGGGCGAGGATAAGGCTCTGTTCCAGGTACTGACGGGCAGTCTCATAATTGGACAGCCGCCAGTGAACAATACCAAATTCGCCAAGCGCATCGCAAATGCCATCCAATTTATTGGCCTGAGTGGCATGGGCATGCGCTTTTTCGAGCCATTCCAGGGCCTGGGCATAGTCTGTTCGTAAAGTCCAGGCGTTGCTGAGTTTGATTTCACATTCCACCAGGCGATGCGCCCACTGATGGTTTGTGGCAATTTCATAAGCCTGCAAGTAATGGTTTCGGGCATGCTCCCGATCACCCATCAGTTGGTAAACTGTGCCCGAATTGAGATGCAACGTGATCTTCTCATCATCATCCGGGGAAAGCGCCAGGGCTTGTTTGAAATAATCCAGGGCGGTGGTGTTGGAAAAAGCCGCCTGGGCCGCTTCACCCGATTTGCGCAGGTATTCCCGTCTTTTGTCTTGATTCTCGCTGTGGCTGTAGTGAAATGCCAGGGTTTCGAGTGGCAGCTTATCAGGATAGGTCTGTTCGAGGTAACGAGCCAGCAGCTCGTGAAGCTGGGCGCGGGTGGCATACGATAAGCTCCCGTAGGCCACTTCCTGGGTGATGATGTGCTTGAAAAGGTAAGCCAGCTCGGGTTCGGGTGTATCGAGCGGGGTTAAGTCAATGTGAGAGAGTTCCATCAGGTTTGCTTTGAGCGCATCGTCATTGCCCAACTCGGGGTAGTAGCCACGCAGCCATGCCACAGGGAAAACGCGCCCGATAACACTGGCAACCTTCAGGGTTACCTTTTGCGGCTCGGTAAGCTGGTCGATGCGACTCAGGATGAGGGTCTGGAGGCTGGCTGGCAGGTCCAGGCGATCAAGAATGTGCGCATCATAAGGATTCAGGCCGCGATCGTGCAGGTAGTTAAGCAATTCCTCGATAAAGAATGGATTCCCCTGGGCTTTGCGCGCCAGTTCGGTCAGGAGAGCCTGGGGCAGCTTCCCGGTTCGTTCGGGGAACAATTGGGCCAATTTGGCGCGAATCAACTGCCGGGTTTCGCCATCCAGCAGGTTTTTCAGCTCCAGTTTGGTAAAGTTAGGCGCTTTTTCTATACGCGGTGTCTGGTAGCGCACCCCATCTGGAAGCCGGTAAGCCAGCACAAAACAAATGGGCATGCCCGCGCCGATACGGACGAGTGTATCGAGCAATTCCAGCGAGAGCGGATCGATCCAGTGCAGGTCTTCCAACACGATCAAAAGCGGTGTTTCCTGGGCAGCAGACTTCAGGCAGGCTTCCAGCAGTGCTTCAAGCGCAATTTTGCGATCCTGGGGGTCTAGCGCCCGGGTAAAATCGTTTTCGGGCAGCGGTTGGCCGATCACCAGCCCCAGCAGCGGAAGAGCATCCACGCGTTCGGGGGCGCGATCATCAATTTCGCCTTCCAGCATGCGCAGTTGTTTGCGCAAAGACATTTCCGGGTCCAGGTCAAAAAAAGCCTGCCAGATGGATTGCCAGACCAGGTAGGGCGTACTCGTCCCTGAAGACTGGCATGTACCGCCGTAGCCCGCAAAACCTTTTTTGCGCGCATTATGGATCACTTCGGCCACCAGCCGCGACTTTCCCATGCCAGCCTCGGCAACAATCCCAATCACCTGACCCTGCGATTGCAGCGCCAGGTCTAGCTTCTCTTTGATGAGTTGTAATTCTTCCTGGCGGCCCACCATCGGGAGTGCATACACCGGCTCCTGCAAACGGATGGCGCGTTTCTGCAATTCACCAATAACTGCATAAGGGGTCATCGGCTCGGCTTTGCCCTTCAAAAACAGGGGCTGGCGAGGTTCAAGGATAAAATCGGTTGCCAGGCTCTTCTGGATCCGATCGCTGATGAGAATCTCATTCTCACCGGCAATCTGCATCAGACGCGCCGCAAGGTTGACATCATCGCCCAGCGCGCCATAGGTATGGCGCATCTGCCCGCCATATGCGCCCACGCGCATCACGCCCTGGGTGATGCCCATTTGCAGTTCCAAATTCGAGAGCCGTTTCAGTTCGAGAGCGGCCCGAACAGCGCGATAAGGATCATCTTCATGGACACTCAGCGCGCCAAAATTGACATACACATAGCTGCCTTTATCACCAATCGTCAACTGTAAAAGCGCGCCGCCAAAACGGGCGGCAACTGCCTGCAATTGCTGGATAAATACATCCAGGTGGTCACGGGCGACATCAGCATCGTAATCGATACCCATGAATCGCACAAACAACACGGCACACGGTCTGAATTCAGTGAGAAAAAACCCCTGTCCCGCAAGTTCGCGTTCATAAACAGCCGGGAGAATGTACGGCCGCAGCAATTCAACTGCGGGGGGCAGTTTGGGGGCGGTGGATAAGCTTTGTCGCACCGGGAAGCTTCCATCCGTTATGGAAAATCCATCCACCACTGCAAAGCGGTCACCTGTGACCGAATCCGCCCGCCACTCCCGAAGGGTAAGCCCAGCCCCAAGCAGGGTGGTGGTAGCTTCGTCTGCCAACACTTCGCCCTTCTCGGCCAGGTGCTCGCCGGTGGAGGTGCGCGCCACGGTAGCGCCAGCCAGCGCATCCAGGTAATGGATTTCAGGATTCCCGATCAGGAAACGCCGCGCCGGGCCAGTTGCCACCGCGACTTTGAGCGCCAGCCTGGGGAAAGCGCGCATGGCCGATTGCATCTCCAGCGCCGCAAAAATTGCCGCGAACGATGATTGCGGGGCGGGGCCAAGTTCATGCTTATCAAACCAGCAGGTGATCGAATCCCCGGCAAAACCGATGACACTGCCACCGTGCTGTTCGATGCAGTTAACCAGGGCGTCATAAACAGTATTGATCTGCCGGGTCAGCTCTTCCATGCCAGCGCGCACGCCGAGTTCCTGGGTCAGGGACTCGGTCAGCTGGGTGAAGCCTGAAATATCGGCAAAAAGCGCGGCCCCGTTGGTGCGATCTGGCAGGGTCTGGTTATTGACCAGGGCGCGCAATCGATCCTGTGGCAGATAGGTGTGCAGAGTCATGAGAGTCTCAATCCTGGATTGGCACGGTTAATTCATGTAAATATGAGTTGGGGTTCTTTAATTGGAAATATCAAAGCTATTTGGTGCAGCCGGTCTTGCCCGCACTGTATCGCAGGCACATATGGCAAACTGGGTCGGGGGGGATGCCGAGACTTTTAACATTTCCGCAGGAAACAGGCTGTTTCTTTGCCAATTTTGTGCCTTTTTATCTCTGCGCGCTCCACATTCCCAGCGGTAATGGTTTCTTCTGTGAACCCCGGATTGAATTTTGATAAAAACGGGCTTTCACTGATAAAAACTGGATGCAATCCAAAACTTTTCCAGCGATGACCCACGAAAAACAGAATACGGCATATAGATGGAAAAGTCAAGTCAGTAAAAATAACGTTTGTGGATGTATCAGTAAATCAAAAATTAGCATCTTCTCAAAATTTCGGGGCGCTGCTTAACGCAAAGTGGCTGAGACGCAAAGATTTGCTGGCCGCAAAACCGGTCTGGAAAACCCAGCAAACCACTGGGGCACGGAACCACGAAGTTTTTAAGGTTTTTCTCCGTGGTGAACTGCAAAAAGCATAAAACCACGGAGTCACCGAGTTCACGGAGAGAAAAACGCCAGTTTGTTGTCAAAAACGCGAATTTTTCGCCAGGAAAAACTCAAAAACTCCGTGTCTCTGTGTCTTTGTGGTGAAAATAACCTTTTTGCAGTGAAGTCACTTCCTGTAGGGCAAAATTCACCCGTTTTTGCGAGAAGACACGATTTTAACGGATTGTAGGAATCCGCCTAAAGGCGACTTTTTCCCTTCGGGAAAACCCAAAAACGGGGAGAGGGGATCGGTGAGAAGTATTTTTACGGCAGCGGCCATGCAATGGTGACCGGCGATGTATAGCCGTGCTTTTCCACCGCATAGAGCTGTCCGCCCGAGAAGGCTGGACAGCCTTTTTCATCTTTGACCGTGTAACTGGTGGTGAACTGGTCGGGGTAGGAGAATGTCCACCAGATGTAGTTGCCATCCTGGCAGACGAACAACTCAAGGAAGTAGCCCCGGTCATCATCGGATGTCATTTTGACTTGATCCCAGGTGATGGTGACTTTGCTGCCGTTGCGCGTAGCGACTACGTTTTGGGGCGGTTTGTAGAGTACGCTCGGGCCGGGCAGGTGGACTTCGGCGTAGTTGATCAGGCTGATGTCGCCGGTGACGGTGACAACATTGGATGCGACCCAGCAGAAGTAGTTGAGTTTGTCGAATTTGATGTAGAGCCACTGACTGTACTGGAATCGTCCACGCACGGTGCCAGTATCGCCGGGGTACAAATCTGCGGCGTGCAGGTGCGATTTGGCCGGGCCGTAGCGGCAGTGCGCCTGTTGGTTGACCACCACCTGCGGGAACGCGTAGGTGGGCGTGGCCGAAGGCTCGGGCGTCAGGGTTTCTGTGAAGGTGGCGCTCGGCGCGGGGGTGTCGGTGTTGGTTGGGGTGGGGGTGAAAGTCTCGGTGGGGGCCAATGTCGAGGTAGCGCTGGCGGTCAGGGTGGCGGTGGGCACTTCCAGCGTGGGGACGATGGCTTCAACGGTGGCTGGCGGCAGGGCGGCCGATCCGCCGGGCAGGTTGCAGGAGGCCAGGAGCAGGCTGATGGTCAGGGTCAAAAATCGGAGTGTTTTCATACACTTATTTTATATCTATATGCTAGACTTGGCCCGATGTTTCAAAATATGCGAAGGAGAGTTTTTATGGATGCTTTTGAACTGATTCACGGGCGCTCGGCGACGGGCAGGGTGAAAGCTGACCCGCTTCCGCGCGCCGTTATTGAGAAGTTGTTGGCGGCTGGGGCGCAGGCTCCCAATCATTATAAAGTTCGCCCGTGGCGTTTTGTGGTGCTGACGGGCGCTGCTCTGGGCCGCCTGGGGGATGTCATGGCGGCTTCGCTTAAGGCTAAATTCCCTGAGCTGGCCGAGGAAAACCTTGCGAAGGAACGCGCCAAGGCACTGCGCGCGCCGCTGATTATTGCGGTGGCGGCAGATTTGCCCGCTGAACCCAAGGTTGACCGGATGGAGAATATTACTGCGGCTGCGGCGGCCTGCCAGAATATCCTGCTGGCGGCGCATGCTGAGGGGCTGGGCGCTATCTGGCGCACGGGCGATACGGCCCGCGACCCGGAAATTAAGCGCTTTTTGGGTTTTGCGCCCGAGCAAGAGCTGCTGGCGTTTATTTACATTGGTTACCCCGATGCGCCTGTGGAAAAGAAAGAGCGGCCTTCGTTTGAAGACCGCACTGTTTGGATGGAGTAGTCTTACCTTCCCAATATTTCCATCATCAAATCTGGCCGGTCGGTGATGATGCCATCAACGCCCCAGGAGATGTAGAGTTTCATCAGTTCGGGGTCATTCACCGTCCAGGGTTCGATGGCGATGTTTTTGGCGTGGGCTTCCCTGATGAAGCGTTCGGTCATAACCGGGATGCCGTATGACTCGGATGTTTCGTAGGGCACTTGCAGCGCCTGGAATTGTGGGGAAATGATCCCGCTCAGGAAGATTTTGCCAAGAATGACGAAACTGGTCACTTCAGTCCGCGCGCCCGATGTTGCCACTTCGGGGCATTCTTCGCGGAAACTGGTGATGGATTCATCGTTGAAGGACGCCACCAGCACCTTATCCTGCATATTGTATTTGCGGATCAATTCGCAAAATGGCTTTTGGATGGGGTTGGTGGTTTTTTTGATCTCGATGGTGAAGCGCATCTGCGGGAATTTTTGGAAAAGCTCTTCCAGCGTCGGTACCGTTACGCCCTGTCCTCGGTAGGGAAAAGTCTGTCCGCCGTCATTGCTCCAGTCGTAAGCTGCATCCAGTTTTTTCAACTCGTCCAGGGTCAGGTCTTCGATCAATCCGCTGCCATCGGTTGTGCGATCTACTTTGGCATCGTGCATTAGCACAATCACGCCATCTTTGGTGATGTGGGCATCCATCTCGAGCACATCCACACCCAGGGCGGCGGCTTTTTCAAAGGCGAAGAGCGTGTCACCGGGCCAGACGCCATCCCCGCCCTGGTGGGCGATGACCATAGTGGCCGGGCGCGGGTTGGTGTAATAGGGGCGTTTGGCGGCAGGGGTGGATGATTGAATCAGGCCGAGCAGCAAGATCAACGCGGCGGCGAGCAATCCAAGGAAGATGCGGGGGAGTTTCTTCTTCATAAAAATGCTCCTAAAAAGTTAACGACATTGGTTCCGAGCGCATCATTATTGTAGCCGCCTTCCATCACAACCAGCGTGGGCAGGCCCAGCGCGGCGATTTTTGCGCCGATTTGCTCGATTCCGCTGGCGGTGACGCGAATTTTGCCCAGCGGGTCTTCGCCGTAGATGTCCATCCCGGCAGAGATCACCAGGAATTTTGGGGCAAAGTTTTGGATGAGTTCAAGCGCCTGGTCGAGCGCTTTCTGGTAGACGGAATCATCTGCGCCGAGGGGCAGGGGGAAGTTGCGATGGAAACCCGCCCCGGCGCCTGCTCCCGTTTCGTCGGCGTATCCAGCGAAGTAAGGGTACTCGAAATCGGGATCAGCGTGGATGGAGATGCTCAATACATCGGCGCGTTCGTAGAAAATATCCTGGGTACCATTTCCAGCGTGATAGTCAATATCGAGCAGCGCCACTTTTCCGTGCGCTGAAAGCCAGTTGGCGGCAACCGCGGCGTTGTTGATGTAGCAGTATCCGCCACAGTTGGCGCGCCCGGCATGGTGACCGGGAGGCCGGCACAGGGCAAAAGCGGATGGCACCCTCACCCCCTGCCCTCTCGCGGTGGGAGAGGATGCCAAAATTTGTTTTGCGCCACTGATGGCGCAATTGGCTGCGCCCAGCGCGGCAGGATATGTTCCGGCGGTGATGGGCGCAGCCAAATCCATGACGTAGTATCCGGCTTTGCCGAGCAGCCCCCTGGGTTTGCGTCTCCATCCGCCGGGTGGGAAGGTGGCCGGAATCAGGGCGGTTTTGGCGTAGTCGGTGGGTTCGGTCTGCCACTCATCGAAGGCGCTGCGCAGGAAGTCGAGATAATCTGCATCATGGATGGCCAGGATGGGGGCCAGGCCGAAATCTTCGGGCGGGTGGATGCTGAAGCGTGGATCCGCTTTTAGCGCGGCGAGGATCCTTTCAGCGCGCTCGGGCACTTCAAAAGTAGGGATTTTCTCGCCGCCGTCGAAAATCTCAAAGGGTGGGGCGTGCAGGAGATGGGAGTCGGAGTAGTAGATGTTCATTTTGATTTAACGGCAGCACCAGTCAGGGTGGAGGTTACTTTTCAAAGGTGCCCGAGATAATGTTGTTCGCGAATGTCAAAGTCAAGGTGTATCTTTGAACGAGTTTTAAGGGAAATGCCTCGCCATTTTTTACATAGAAAGCATTTTGACCTTCTTTTTGTTGGATTGCCCGACATTCAGTATCTACCACCGATAGGATTTCAAACCGGTCATTGGCGGTTTCGTATGCAAATTTGAGCTTTCCAATTTCGCCAGTTTCATCATCCAGCACAATAATGCGCACATTTTCTAGAGATGTATTTGAGCTGATCTCAAAGAGGGTTTGGTTTTCTTTCCCCAGATGGAGTGCGCTGTTGAGAAAGTTATCCATGTATTCTGAGCAGTTCCCGGCTGGTGGGGGGAACCATTCGGGCCACTTGGCAGCGATGCCCATGATCGCGCCAATCAGCCCGCTGATGGCCAGAATCAGTGTTGTGATGGCAGTCAGTATCCCAGGCAGGGTGGTCCACCAGGAGGTTTGCTCCTTGGCACTCGTCTTGCTTTTACTGGATTTTGTCATAGCTCATCCTGTTTTATTGGAGGAAGATTTGGATTCCTTCGATACCCTGGCCTTGTTTGGTGGAAGATCCGTTCTTTTTTTCTAACCCCCAAACTCCTTGCGTTTGGACTTTATAAACAATGTTCAGCGAGGCTATGAATCCGGGTGGGCGGTTGCTGATGTCAATGCAGAGGGAATCCAGGTAATCATTGGGGTTGATGGTGTTTCCTGCCAGGTTGTCGCCAGAGACAGATCCCAGCCAACCTGCCTTAATGGAGTGTACATCATAGGTGATCACTGCGAACGGCCACGGGTTGACCAGCCTGACCTGGATGGCTTGTAGGAAACTACCAGGCATAGAAATTGATGATCCGTTGGACTGCCAACCTGTACCTCCAATGCCTCGAAAAAAAGCCTGAAACTCAATACTTGATGCCATTTTTCCTCCGTGATTAAAAAACAAAATCGAGTTTTAGAACTCGTCTTCTTCGTATACACATATACTATAACAGTTTGATAAAAAAACAAGCCCTTGTGGGCGCAAGGGCTTGTAAATGGGTTTGGATTTGAGTTCAAGCAGCTTTATTTCGACTTTTCGATAAACGCTGCCAGGTCTTTCTTCAACTGCTCCAGTGCGGGCATGTGGATGTACATCATATGGCCGGCTTCGTAGTAACCCATGCTGACGTTGCTGCGCAGGCTTTCATCCAGCCCCAGGTGGCTGAAAACATATTCGGTGGCAAAGAAGGGCGTGGCCAGGTCATAATAGCCGTTGGCAATGAAAACTTTGAGATGCGGGTTGATTGTCATGGCCTCGCGCAGGGTTTCGGCCACGTAAACGTGCTGGTTTTCATGCTCGGCATAGCTCCATGGCCAGACTCCGCCATTGAGGATATTGTAGGGGATGTCTTTCTCGAAGTTCAGCTCACGGCGGATGTAATCGTAGAACCCGGCTGTGTAAGGGCCCATGATGTTGGTGTAAGACGGGTCGTTGTAGCTGCCCTCGCCGAGAGTATCTTTATCGATTCCCAGGAAGCGGCTGTCGAGGCGGCCCACCACGCGTCCGCGTGAGCGCAGCAGCTCTTTGAAAAAGCGGAAATCAGGAACGCGCAGGTTCGAACGCTCGAGATATTCGGCTGAAAGCCCGGTGTAGCGTACCAGTTTTTCGATGATGGCGGCGCGTTCGCGTTTGGTCAGGGCATCACCTTTCATCAGGGCCGGGGCATATTCCTTGATGGCAAATTCGCGCACTTCGTCCACCAGCTTTTGCAGTGGGCGGCGGATGCGCAGGGCGCGGTGATACCAGGCAGTGGCAGCGTAAGTCGGCAGGAAGAGCACATAGGGTAGTTCGTTGCCAGGGGTGAAGTCGATCGTGCCAAAGTTTAGCACCGTCGAAACCAGCATGATACCGTTCAGGTACAACCCGTGTGTATTTTGCAGATACCCCGAAAGCCCGCTGGCGCGGGTGGTGCCGTAGCTTTCGCCAATCAGGAATTTGGGTGAAAGCCAGCGATTGTAACGGGTAGTGTACAGGCGGATAAAATCGCCAACGCTTTCAATATCTTTCTTGATGCCGTGAAACTGTTTGGCCTTTTCACCGGCTACCGGGCGGCTGTAGCCGGTGCTGACCGGGTCGATGAACACCAGGTCGGTTTTATCGAGCAGTGAAAACTCGTTGTCGGTGAGTTTATAGGGCGGTTTGGGCAGGTCACCCTCAAAAGTCATCACCACACGGCGCGGGCCGAGCACCCCCAGGTGCAGCCACACCGAAGATGACCCTGGGCCGCCGTTGAACGAAAACGTTAACGCGCGCGTGGCCGGGTCAGTCACGCCATCTTTGCTATAAGCGATAAAGAAAAACTCAGCTTTGGGTTTTTCGCCTTCAAAATCTTTCTCACGGTCGGCGGTTTCTTCCTTGAGCACAATCGTGCCAGTGGTGACGGTGTACGCAAGCTCCTCGCCGCCAATCATGATTTTATGCTGGCTCACCACCAGGTTATCTTTCGGTTCCGGTTTTTTCTCATCTTTGGTTTCAGCAGGTTTGGTTTCTTCAGTCATCATCACTCCTCAAATGTGGCGCAGGGTATTATCCTGCAACGCGAATACCGGGCGAATTCGCAATTCGCCCCACGGGTTATTTTTTGGCTTTCGGCTTGGATGGTTCGGGCCGCAGCTTATCGATATTCATCACGCAAAAATCCACAAACGCCTGGCGCGGAACCACCAGCCGCACCGCAGTGGGCAGGAACTCATAGATACTACCTACGGTCATCGAGATAGCGGTTGGGCTTGTCAGGGTTGCCAGCACACCTGGGCCGATTTTGTCGGATAAAAGCTGGCGGATCGCCGGGAGATTCTTCTCCAAAAGGGCCTGGTAACCATCTTGTAGAAACCCGCCCTGCGGCTCTGGCTCCGTTGGTTTGCTTTTGCTGGCCCTGGCAAATTTATGCCCCGCCGCTCCCAGGGCCTCTTTGGCCGCTTTGAGCTTTTCCCGTTTAACCAAGATGTAATCCGTCTCAAAAGTGGATACCGCAAAAATGCTGATTTCCGCTGCTGCCAGAGTGGATGCAATCCCGGCCAAAATGCCAGTTTCGCTGAAATCCAGCGGGCCAATCACCTTTAAGACAGCCCAGCCAGGCTCACTTTTTCCATTTTCGATCAAAATATTCTCATTCGCAACGATGGAAAGCTCATCTTCGGTGCCTGTGATGCTGAAAAATGGGCTTTTATACACACTTTTAGGGATATTTGCGCCCATTTGCAGGCGATGAACAGTAAAATTACCATCCAGGATCGAGAATTTTAAGGATTTCATACCAGGTTTTCTCCAAGATTTGGTAATCTTATCACATATCCTTGTATGGACTTGTCTGGGCATGTTGGGCGGGCCAAAACAATCTGATTGGAGCATAAATTGAATTACAATCAATACAAAGGATAAAACATTATGTCAGAAATCGATTCTCTTGTCAAAACCTTTCTCGCACAGAAGAAAATTGCCGTTGTCGGTGTCTCTGACCAGCGCGATACCGGCTGCAACCTGGCGTATGACAGGTTCAAATCTGCCGGGTATACAGTTTTTCCTGTCAACCCCCGCATCAGCCAGTTCAAAGGTGAGCCATGCTACCCCGACTTGAAATCCATGCCCGAAAAGCCGGAGGCGGTCTTCATCCTGGCTGGCCCCAAAGTGACCGATCTCATCGTCCAGCAGTGTGTGGAACTGGGCATTAAGCATGTCTGGATGCACTGCATGATGGGCACCAAGCCCGGGCTGATGCCGACCGCTACCAGCGTCTCAGCGGAAGCTGTCAGGGTGTGCCGCGCAAACAACATCAGCGTCATCCCCGGCAGCTGCCCGAACCAGTTCCTGAACCCGGATTTCGGTCACGGGTTGATGCGTGGGCTTTGGGGGCTGCTGGGAAACTTGAAGGTTTGATTCGGCCCACTTAACGGAAAACGGCCCCGCTTCCGAAGTTTGGATGCGGGGCCGTTTTGTTTGGTTACTTGCGCTCAATTTTCAGCCCGGCAGCGCGCAGTTCGTCCAGCACATCCGCGTCGATACCGTGAATGCGCATTTCGATAAGCTGCTCCAGGGCCAGGTCTTCACCGAATTTCTGGCGCATTTCGCGGATGAAGCGCGGGGTGACGTGGTGAACGGTGATCTCGACCAGTTCGTCCACATCCAGGTCGGTGAAACCCATTTCACGCAGTTCGCGGATGGTGCGCGGCTGGACGTTGGCAACACGCAGCTCGATGATTTCATCAGGGTCGAGCGAATCGATCCCGGCTTCGCGCATCTCGTTCAGGTAGCGTGGGCTGATGTTGTGGTTCACCATTTCAACTACATCGTCGGCGTCCAGGTCGTCCAGGCCGAAATCGCGCAGAGATTTAATGAATTCCGGGGTTACATCGTGGCTGGCGAGTTCGACCAGTTCATCCACGTCCAGGTTTTGCATACCCAGATCGCGCAGCGCGGCGATGAATTGCGGTGAGATATCGTGGTTGCCCAACTCAACCAGGTCATCCACATCAAAATCGTTCAGCCCCAACTGGTGCAACTCGTTGACAAATTTGGGCGAGATGCTGTGATCGCTCAATTCGATCAGGTCATCCACGTCCAGGTCTTTCAGCCCCAACTGGCGCATCTCTGAGACAAAGCGCGGCGAGACATCGTGGTCGCTCAATTCCACCAGGTCATCCACGCTCAGGTCGTCGAACCCCAGGCCGCGCAGTTCGGCAATCATTTTGGGCGAGACATCGTGGTTGGCAAGTTCCACCAGGTCATCCACATCCAGGTCTTTTAAGTTTTGCTCGGCCAGCTCCGAGATATAGCGCGGTGAAACATCGTGGTTGGCCAGTTCGATCAACTCGTCCACATCCAGTTCATTCAGCCCGGCGGCGCGCAAATCGGTGATGAAGCGCGAGGAAATGTTATGCTGGCTGAGTTCAGCCAGTTCATCCACATCCAGGTCGCGGATGCCCAGTTCGCGTAGTTCGCGCACATACATGGGGGTGACTTTCAGGATGCGCAGGTGAATCCATTCGCCCAGGCCGTCAGGCTCTACGCCAAGCGCGCGCATTTCACGGATATATTCAGGCGTGACATTATGTACCTGCAACTCTTGCACATCGCTCAAGGTCAGGTGGCCGATCCCGGCTTCTTTTAGGGCTGCGGCCAAATCGCCAAATGATTTGGCCGCGCGCTTTTCTGATTGTGACTCCGGCATGGGGGCTGGCGCGGCTTCTGGTGTTTCTTCCGGGCTGTAGCTGGCATCCAGCGCCTTGAGCAGTTGTTCGGCATCTGCCGCCGTGATTTTGCCATTGGAAACCATATCCAGGATCATTAAACGGGCTTTATTTAGTTCCATCAGATTTCTCCTTAAAACTTTGAAGTGAAACTCCTGCAAAAATATTACTTCCGCTTGCCCAATTCCGTCAGCAGGCGGGTGGCTTCGGGCACATCGATTTCGCCGCTGCCCAGCTTTTCCAAGATTTCCTGGCGCGTCAGCGCGGGCGGCTCGGCGCGGGCTGGCTCGAAGCCCATCTCGGCGATAACTTCATCTACCCGGCGGCGGATGGCCCAATACGATTCGCCGGTTTCGCGCTCCATCTCTTTCACATTGCCGCGATTGCGCACGAACACCTCCAGGAAGCGCAGGCTGTCACTGGAAAGCCGCGCAAAAGGGGAGAGCTCAAAACGGCCTACCACGCCTGTGCCGCAGGCCGAACAGGTCAACTGCGTCACCATCAGCGGGGCCGAACAACTGGGACAGGTTTGTGGGATAGATGGCATAGGCTCCTTTTACCAGCGTACCGGAGTCGAATATCTCTGGAGTCCGGGGCCGCTGCAAATATCTTAGCATTATTTTGATATTAAGTCAATAAATTTGATGAAAAGTCAAAATATTTGATAAAGCTGCAATATTACAAAAATATCCAGTCCTGCCGGGCGATAAAGCTGTTCTGTGGTATTAATTGGGGGCTTTTCACCCCGCCCCAAGGCTTTGCTTATGCTCACATCCCTGTTCCTGCGCGGTCTCATCCTCGGTTTTTCCATCGCTGCCCCGGTTGGCCCCATCGGCGTGCTCTGCATCCGACGCACCCTGGCGGAGGGTCGCCTGCGCGGCCTGCTCAGCGGCCTGGGCGCCGCCACCGCCGATGCCATCTACGGCAGCATCGCCGCTTTCGGGCTGGCGGCCATTTCCAGCCTGCTCATCCAGCAGCAAATGTGGATGCGCCTGCTCGGCGGCCTTTTCCTGCTCTATTTGGGAATCCAGACCTTACGCTCACGCCCCGCCCAGACAGCAACAGAGACCCGCCCTGTGGGCCTTTTTGCCGCGTACCTGAGCACTTTCTTCCTGACAATGACCAACCCCATGACCATTATTTCCTTCACCGCGGCCTTTGCCGGGTTAGGCCTGGCCCAGACTAGCGGGGACTTCGTCGGTGCGGCCAGCATGGTTGGCGGCGTTTTTCTCGGCTCCGCCGCCTGGTGGCTGATCTTGAGTCAGGGAGTGGGTCTATTCCGCGAGCAATTCACCCTGGCCGCCATGACCTGGGTCAACCGCATCTCCGGCGGCATCATCGTCATCTTTGGGCTGTTTGCCCTGGTATCCATTTTTACGAAATGAAGCGCTGCTGTTTTTGGTTTGAAACCCTGTAGGGGTGACCCGCCAGGGCATAACCAGGTGCGTTTTTGCAAGAAACCCTGGCATAAAAGAACAATTTCTTACTCACAACGGGTCGCCCCTACCTTGTTTGTTACTAAAAAGATGAGAAACGAGACAAAACTGATATGACCACACACAACCCCCAGCCAAACTCCCGAATGTGCTTCATCTGCGGTCTGGAAAATCCCGTCGGGCTGAAACTGCGCATCTATGAGATTGAACCCGGCGTTATCGAAACCACCTACACCGCCCCCGAGCATTTCCAGGGTTTCCCAGGCGTGCTCCACGGCGGGATCGTAGCCACCATCCTCGATGAAATCAGCGGGCGCGCCCACATGGGCCCGGCAGATAATCCGCGTTTCATGTTCACCGCCAAGCTGGAAGTCAAATATCGCAAAAACGTGCCGATTGGCAAGCCGTTGCGCATTGTCGGTAAAGCCGGACGTTCCAAAAGTCGCAGCGCCGAAGGCTGGGCCGGGATTTACGATGCCGCAACCAATGAATTGCTGGCTGAAGCCAATGCCCTGCTCATCAATATTCCCCAAGAAACGCTGGATGTGGCACAACTGGGTAACCTGGGCTGGAAGGTTTACCCGGAAGAATAAAAAAAGCCCCCAAAGGGGCATAAGCATCAGCCACAGAGCCGTTGAGAACGAGGCGAAAGAAAAAACCGCGTTCTTTGTGTCTCTGTGGCTGTTTTGTTGATCGCCTAGAATCCGCTCAAAATATCCGGAATGGCGTTCAGCACATCACCGGCCAGCACGGAAGCTTCGCTGCCGAGCTTTTCGGATGCCACCAGCCCGGCCTGGGCGTGGATCCAGGCCCCGGCTACGGCGGCTTCGTAGGCGCTGACGCCCTGGGCGCGCAGGCCAGTGATCAGCCCGGCCAGCACATCGCCGGTTCCGGCGCGCGCCAGGGCGGGTGTTGCCACCGCGACGATGGCGGCCTGTCCATCCGGCGAGGCGATGACGGTGAACGCGCCTTTCAGCACCACCACATGCCCCCATTCGGCGGCGTATTTTAGGGCCAGGTTGAGCCGGTCTTTCTGGATTTCATCTTTCTCCAGGCCGGTCAGGACGGCCATTTCACCGGGATGCGGCGTCAGGATGGCTTCGGCGGGCAGCAGTTTGGCCCAATCTTCGATTTTGGTGAGCAATTTTAGCCCGTCGGCATCGATGACCAGCGCGGGAAAAGTCGCAGCTTTTGAGTCTGCTTTGGCGGCGGGTTCGCCGCGCACAAAGCCGATGGATGTGCTGGTTTTCTTGGAAGTCGATTTACCTTTGAGCAGGTTTTCGATAAATTTCCGGGTGGTGTCTTCTGTTCCCATGCCGGGGCCCAGCAGCAGGGCGGTGGCGCGCTCGAAGTTCTTCGCCAGCACATCGCTGGCAGATTCGGCGACAAATCCGCCTTCATGCGGCAGCATGATCCACGTGGCTTCGGGGAAGTGCCCGGCCAGGGCGGTGTGCAGCACGCCGGGAACAGCCATCTGCACCAATCCCGCGCCAACCCGATAAGCAGATTTGCCCGCCAGCAGGGCAGCGCCGGTGTAGTTGATGGAACCAGCAGCGATCAGCGCGGTGCCAAAAGTGCCTTTGTGGGCATCGCCGGGACGGTCGGGCAGGATATCGGCCACAATTTCATCATCCACAACGGTATGTTTGATTTCCTGCCAGGCCTTTTCATCGCTCAGGCCAATATCGGCCACGCGCAGTTCGCCAACCAGTTCGAAGGCCGGGAATTTGAGCAGTCCCTGTTTCACCGCTGCCATGCTGACGGTCAACGAGGCTGGGATGACTTCCGGGGCGGCTTCGCCGGTGTCGCAGTCAATACCAGAAGGGCAATCTACGGCCACCACGTAGGGCGGCCAGGCCAGGTTGGCGATAGCCTGGTTGACAGCATCCATCACGCTGGCAATTTCGGGCTTGAGCGGTAGTTTGAATCCGGTACCGAGCAGCCCATCCACTACCACATCGGCTGTGCCGATGAAAGCTTCCAGCGACTCGAAATCTTTGTCATCGCCAGCATTCAGCACTTCGGAATTTTCTTCTTTGAGCAGGCGTTCCACCAGCAGGTCATCTTTTGCCGGGCGGCGGACGAGGTAAGCGCGTGCGCGCCAGCCTTCGGCAGCCAGGTGCGCCAGCGCTACCAGCGCATCGCCACCATTATTGCCGGGGCCGACCAGCGCGAAGACCTCACGCTCTTCATCCACACTATAAGCCAACGCTTCGATCTCATCAGCCAGGCCCTTGCCGGCATTTTCCATCATTTTGGCATACGTCAGGCCATTCGCATCAGCTTCCTGTTCAATGGCGCGCATTTCGTTTACGGTAACAAGTTTCATCGGGTTCCTCCGGGGATATAACCAGCATTTTATCCCACTTAACAAAAAGGACGCAGGCTGGCTGCGTCCATACAACAAAACTCATATACTTGTATTAAAAGCCCCACCCTGCCGTCCGAACGAGGGCTGCCGCAGGGGGTGTGGCTCTTCTCGTTTGACACGGGCAGGGTAGGAAACTTGCCAATGTAAATGGGGACACTTTTGTGCCCCCACATCTAGATATTATATTACAACCCTGCTTCTTGCGCCAGACCCAAAATGCCCAATTCTGACAGTTTGTTGGAATTTGGTTTGCCGCTATTGGCATCCCAGTTGCGGGCGGTGTAGTAGGCGGCCATCATTTTATCGAACGGGATAACATAGCCAGCTGCGCCGCCATCTTCCAGGGTGCGCAGCAGCGGCGCGGGCAGTGTGTCACCGGCGCGGGTCAGGCCCAGCTTCAGGTTGATCAGCCGTTTCAGGTTCCAGGCGCGTTCGCCGCAGCGCAAGAAATCTTCTAGCGTCAGGTCGTAGCCGCAGGCGGCATTGACCAGTTCCAGCATGGTTTCCGGCGGCACATTGGCAAATACACACAGCACCAGCGCATTATTCACGGTGCGGAAATCCTGGTGTTTTGCCACATTCGCGGCTTTTTCGGCCCCGGCGTGGCGGTCGAAGAACTCCAGACCCAGGCTGGCATCCACCTGGCCAATGTCGGCCAGGAAATAGTCAGACTGGTTGTGGCACCCGCCGCGCGGCGAGGTGGCGTAAACAATCGCCATGCCCGAAGCACCGCGTGGGTCGTGGTATGCCAACTCCAGCCCATTGACCTGGATGGCTTCACCCGGCGCGCCGAAATGTTCGGCCAGGGCTTTTGCGCCTTTGGAAAGGATTTGGCCGAAGCCTTCGCGTTTTAGCGCCAGGTGGATGCAGGATTCGGCGGCTGCGGCATTTCCCCACGACAAATCCAGCCCACCCGTATCCTTTGTTCCGATAAACCCAAGTTCATACAACCTGAAAGCCAGCCCAATCGTGCCACTCATCGAGATGACATCCACACCGTAGCGGTCGCACAGCTCGCCCAGGCGGGTGGCGGTGACGGGGTCGGTCAACCCAAGGTTGGGGCCAAAACCCACCAGCGTTTCGTATTCTGGCCCTTTGCGTTTTGCGCCATCATCGAGCCGCACCACGCGCCCGCAGGCGATGACGCAGCTGTGACAGGCCGTTTTGCCCACCAGGATTGTCTCGGCTATGCTCGCCCCGGAGATTTTATCGGCATCCTCGAGAGTTCCGGCGCTGAAATATTTCTTGGGCTGTTCGCCAAGATAGTTGAAATAATCAGCTGCGCCCGCTGAACCGAGCGAACTCATTACGCTGGTCATCGGGTCGCTTTTGAGGGCCAGGTTGGCGGCAGAACGGAGCGGGGCGTAGGCCGCCGGGTCAAACACCGGGACTTTGCCTGTGCCCCTGACCGCCACCGCTTTGACGTTTTTGCTGCCCATTACCGCGCCGAGACCGGTGCGCCCGGCTACGCGGCCATGATCGCACAACAGCAGGGCGTAGGGGATTTGGGCTTCGCCAGCCGGGCCGATGCCGAGAACCCGTATGCCGGTTTTTCGGTTTTCCGGTTGACCGGTCTCTTGCTCTTCCTGCCTCTTTATCTCATCATTGATGGCGTCTTGTAGCTGGTAGGTGTCCAGTCCCCAGAGTGATTCTGCAGGGCGTATTTCGATATTTCTGTCGTGTATCCATAAATATACGGGCTTGTCGGCTTTGCCGGTCAGCCAGATGCCGTCGTAGCCGGCCTGGCGCAGTTCGGGGCCGAAGAAGCCTCCGCAGTTGGATTCGGCCCATAGCCCGGTGGCGGGACTCTTGCCACAGACGACGAAGCGGCCCACGGTTGGGCCAGCAGTGCCGGAGAGTGGGCCGTTAAGGATCAGCAGGGGGGCTGCCGCTGAAAGGGGATCCAGCGACAGGGCGAGCGTGTCCCACAGGATGCGAGCTGCCAGCGAGGATCCACCCAAATAGTCTCGTTCCCACGCTGGGGGGATGGTGAAAGTCTCGATTTCCCTTGAAGAAAGGTTAATTTTGAGAATGGGCTGCATTTAGAGGGTTTCGGTGGTGATTTCGCGGGCGCAGCGCACAAAATCGAGTACGGTGGGGACATTGCGCATCATAACGGCCATGTTGCCTTTGACATCCAGTTTGCGGGTGAGCATGGCTTGCATGGGGTCAAGTTCACCTTTGAGTACGCGGGCGAAGTTGACGTATCCGGCTTTGAGGGTGAAGGCCGGGTTGTGGCTGGTGATGTCGGCCACGATTTCTGAGCCGCGGCATTTGCCGTGCCATAGGTCAAGATACATGACCGTTTGCGATTTGAGATTGCCTTCGGGTTCGATGATGAAGTACATATCACCTTCCCATTTGCTGGCGATTTGCCCGTAACGCTCATCGGTATTCAGTTTTTGTTCGAATGCTTGTAGCCAGTCGGCACCTGGAAATATTGCGCTCATTTGCTGATTCTCCTGTGGGAATGATGGTTTGGATTCTACCATCCTTCGCTTCTGCCATGAATTTTGGGGAGTTTCTGCCTCGATGTCTCAGCCTGGGCGGTTGCAAAGCCCAAGGTATTGCGCATCCAGGTTTGCGCGGGAGGTCTTCAAGAGCTGGTATTCTTCGATAAAGAACGTATAAAAAGATGATAGGAATGAGACTTTTTCCCTTGCAGAAAAGCGGGAGTTGGTCTATTCTTATTGCTGAGGTTTCGGCCTTTCAGAAACGGTTAATCTATTTACCAAAAAGGAGAAGAAGAGAAATGAAGAAGCTGTTTTCGCTGCTTAGTCTCATGATGATTGCCTCACTGTTGTTGACGGCTTGTGGTGGTGGTGCTGCTGCTACCGAGGCCAGTGGGCAGTCTGGCGCTGGGCTTCCTGATCTGGGCGGAAAGAAAATTACTGTGGCTGTTGAAAATGCTTACCCGCCTTTCAATAGTATTGACGAAGCTACCGGCAAGGGTGTCGGCTGGGATTATGAAGCTGTTACAGAAATCTGCAAACGGGTTAATTGCGTGCCTGAATTTACCCAGGCTGCATGGGATGGCATTTTCCCCGCCATGCAATCGGGCGAGTTTGATGTTCTCGCCGATGGCGTGACTTTTACTGAAGAACGCGCCAAAATTGTGGATTTCTCGACCCCTTACGTGCAGGTTGGGCAGGTTTTGCTCGTCCGCGCTGATGAGTCCCGCGACCTGGCCGGTTTCAAGTCTGATGCGAACGCCCGCGTCGGCACGCAGATCGGCACCACCAATGAAATCGTAGCCAAAGAAACTTTCACCGATCGTGAAGTGCAGTCCTTTGAAGACTTCGGCGGGGCTGTGCTGGCCCTGCTGGCTGGCGATATCGATACTGTTGTGGTCGATAATGTCACCGCTTCTGGTTTTATGGGTGAAAACGAAGGCAAATTGAAGATTGCCGGACAAATCACTTCTGACGAAAAACTGGCGTTTGTGTTCCCGCCCAAATCTGAGTTGAAAGCTGCTTTTGATGCTGCGCTGGCTGCCATGAAAGCCGATGGCACGCTGGATGCCCTGAACAAAAAATGGGGCCTGAGCCAGTAACTCATTAATACCGTTTCTGTCAAACCGCCGGGTGAGACCCAGCCCGTCTCACCCGGCCTTTTTTATGGAGGAGCAACCATGGAATCGCCCATAGAAATGCCCAAACGCCCTAGCCTGATCCCTGGCGTCGATCTTTCGAAAATGCCCTGGTGGGGCATCCTTTTGATTTTTGCAGGTCTTTCAATTTCTCTACTGATCCTGACCGATCAGAACTACAACGAAACTTTCATTTTCCTTAAAGATGGCGTTGTTACCACCCTGCGCATTACTTTTTTTGCCTATATTGCTGCCACCATCTTGGGGCTGTTTACCGGGCTGGCGCGTGTTTCAAAAAACCCATTCTTATTCAACATTTCCACGCTTTATGTTGAAACTGTGCGCGGCATTCCCCTGGTTGTGTTATTGCTCTACATTGCTTTTGCGCTTGTGCCGCTTTTCATCGAAGGTGTGCTCAGTCTTGGTATCGACGTTTCCATCCGCGATGTGCCGATGGAATTGCGCGCCATCATCGCCCTGGCTGTAGGCTACGGCGCGTATGAAGGTGAAGTGTTCCGGGCTGGCATCCAGTCCATTGGCAAAGGTCAGATGGAAGCTGCCCGTGCACTTGGACTGAGCTATTTTCAGGCCATGCGATATGTCATCCTGCCCCAGGCTATTCGCCGTGTGCTGCCGCCACTCGGCAACGATTTCATCGCCTTGCTCAAAGACTCATCCCTTGCCACTGTGCTTGCTGTTAATGAATTGACCCAACTGGGCCGTCTGCGCCGCGCCAGCACCTTCCGCGTGTTGGAAACCTTCAACATCATGGCTTTTCTCTACCTTGCCATGACGTTGTTCCTTTCAGCTGTTGTGCGTTGGTTGGAAGAGAAAATGCGTATTGTCGAATAAAGCCACTCCCCAGACAAAAAAAACGTCGCCCCAGCGGCGTTTTTTTGATTCATAGCAGCCCATCCTGTGATATAAAGCCAGGATGAAAGGAAGACTTATGAAAAAGACCCCCATCCTGTTGCTGGCAGTCGCCAGTCTGATGATTACCATGGCCTGCGTCACCTTCGAACGTATCATCTTTGGCGCACCAGAACCCGCCCCCGTTACACAAGCTGCCCCCACCCCTGAGCCTCCCACCCCGCAGCCAGAAGCGACAGAAACGCCCATCAGCCTCCCAACTGAAAGCGCGAGCTGCCCTAATGGTGACTGTATTACCGCCTGCGTTGCCGACCTGGGCTCCATCATCAATCGTAGCGCAACCAACACCCTGCGCCAGAAATTTAATGCTGCCAGCCAGGATGAAGAAATCACTCTCGCCACCTACACCATCAGCGGCGACCAGATCATCGACCCGGTTTTCGAAGAGAATATCCCGCAAAAATTGAAGAAAATGCGCGACAATACCAGCGCCCACCAGAACATCTGGCGTTATTTTGCCGCGCTCATTCCCAACGACCAGCGCACCATCCTGGAACAATTCGTCATCAGCACCGATGGCCGGGACGAGATCCTCGCATCCGTCTACCAGTCAGACGAGTCCCCCGAAAAATGGAATCTACAGGTGGATATCGCCGACTCCGACAACCCTCAAGATTTGACCTTCACCCTGATCCACGAATTTGCTCACCTGCTGACCCTCAACCCAGACCAGATCGAACCCAACCTGGCCATCTTCAACGCTCCGGACGATCCTGATGTTTATTACGAAGAAAGCCTGTCGAGCGATACCTACTTCACCTATGAAGGCTGCACCCTGCCTGGCGCATACCTGAACCTGTTCGTCGAACAATACTGGATCGATCTTTACAATGAATGGCTGGAAATCGACTCCATCGAAGACGAAGATGAATATTATGTGCAGCTCGACGAATTTTATGCCCGCTACCACGATCAGTTCGTCAGCGATTATGCCGTTACCAGCCCCGAAGAAGATATCGCCGAAAGCTTTGCTATCTTTATCCTTGAAGAAAGGCCCACTGTGCAGGACACCGCCAGTCAAAAGGTCCGGTTCTTTTATCAGTTTCCCGAGCTGGTAAAACTCCGCAGGCAAATTGCCCTCGGGTTGTGCTCACAGGCAAAGTGAACTGCTTTCTCGCCAAACAGTTAACAATCGTTCAGAATTTTCTTAATCGCGTCCGTATAATAAAAATCAAGCATTCTCATCAAACAAGCCGCCAGGAATTGGGCCATCCCACAGGCGGCTTGGGATTTTAAAGGGTCTTTTGCGATTTTCTGATATTTTATTAAGAGTGGGCAGGTAGAATCGATACATTCTATCCAAACTGGAGCAAGCATGACAAGCACAATCCTGGCTGTACTGGCCCACCCCGATGACGAATCCTTTGGCATGGGTGGCACTCTCGCGCTCTGCGCCCAAAAAGGCTGCAACGTTTACCTGGTCTGTGCCACACGCGGCGAAGTGGGCACCGTTGATCCCGAACACATGCAAGGTTTCGCCAGCATCGCCGAACTGCGCGAGAGCGAACTGCGCTGCGCCGCCGGTCATCTTGGCCTGAAAGGCGTCTACTTCCTCGATTACCGTGACTCTGGGATGCCTGGCAGCCCAGACAATAACCATCCCGATGCCCAGGTTTCTCATCCGGTGGAAGAAGTAGCCGGGAAAGTGGTTAAATATATCCGAGATCTCAAACCAGATGTGGTGCTGACCTTCGACCCGATTGGCGGATACCGTCACCCCGATCATATTCACATCCACAAAGCAACAGTCCTGGCCTTTAAGCATGCCTCCGACCCCGCTTTCCGCCCTGAACTTGGGTCGCCGTTTACTCCTGCTCGACTCTACTTCCACACCATCCCGCGCAGATTTCTCAAATTTGGCGTCGGGTTGATCAAGCTCTTTGGAAAAGACCCCAAAAAATGGGGCCGTAACGGCGATATCGACCTCGAATCCCTCGCCAACGTGGATTTTCCCCAGCATGTTCGCATTGACTATCGCACTGTCAGCGAACAAAAAAACCGCGCCAGTTTTTGTCACGCATCCCAGGGCGGGATGCAAATGCGTACTGGTTTTATTGGCTGGGTCTTCCGCCTGCTCGGCGAAACAGATACCTTCATACAGGCGTATCCACAGCCTGAGACTGACGGGAAAGTGAAGACGGATTTGCTGGTATAACATCGCAGCCCTGAGCCTGCATAGCAACCTTAATTTTGAATGTTGCTAAAACTACTGGCATTTTTTGCTGGTAGTTTTTATTTCCGGGAACATTTACCGTTCTCTATTCGTCCATATCTCATATGGGTGCATCCCCTACTATGCACGGGTAAATTTATGGCACATCCCATGAGAAAGATATATTTTCTGGGATGAGCCTATTTCATATTTTCTCAACTCATCCCAGATGATAGAATTATTGATATATGACCGAATCCCCCACCTCCCAACCCCAATCCGTATCACCCATCAAACGTATTTTTGATGTTTTGTTTCGCCCGGGCAGGGCTTTTGCCAGCCTGGCCGAGTTGAACACTGCGAGTTGGCGCACGCCGTTACTGGTGCTGAGCCTGACAGTGCTGGTGCGTATTATCGTGGCCGGGTATTTACAGGCCCAGGCAGCGGCCATGGGTGAGGTGCAGCTTCCACCTGATTGGCAGTGGTGGACGCCTGAGATGCAGCAAAACTATATGCAGGCTGCCCAGGCTACACAAGGCCCCACGTTTGTTTACATCATCCCGGCGGTGGGGGCCTTGAGCAGCCTGTGGATGGGATGGGCCATCGTCAGTGGGCTGTTGCATCTTGTCTCTACTTTGCTGGGTGGGCGCGGGACGATGACTACCGCGTTGAATGTGGTGGGCTGGGGCAGTCTGCCTTTTGCGCTGCGGGATATTTTGCGGGTGGTGTATATGTTGGTTGTCCAGCATACCATTACCAGCCAGGGTTTGTCGGGGTTTGTGACCGGCACGGAGGGCAGCGATGTTTTCTTCGCGCAGGTGCTTTCCAATAGCGATATCTTCCTGCTGTGGCATGTGATTTTGGTGATCGTGGGTGTGCGGGTCAGTGACAGCCTCTCGCGCAGCAAGGCAATTGCGGTGGCAGTTGGGGTGTTGTTGACTGCCCTGGCAGCGCAGGCCGGGCTTGGGATGCTGGCATCCAAGATCGGGGGGATGATCATCTCCCAATGAGTGCAGCTTTTATTCGCATTGTCGGGCTTAAAAAGCATTTCCAGATGGGCGGAACAACTGTTCGCGCGTTGGATGGTCTTGACCTGGAAATTGTGCAGAATAGTTTTACAGTGGTGATGGGGCCTTCTGGCTCTGGCAAAAGTACCCTGCTGTACCTGCTTGGCGGGCTGGATCGGCCATCGGCGGGGCAGATTGATGTGGCCGGTCAGCGGCTGGATCAGATGGATGAAAATCAACTGGCGATTTTTCGGCGCAAGAGTGTGGGGTTTATCTTTCAGTCGTTTAACCTGATCCAGAGCATGAATGCGCTGGAAAATGTCACTTTCCCGATGCAATTTGCCGGGGTGGCCCCAAAAGAACGCAATAGCCGCGCGACTGAGCTGCTTAAACGGGTGGGGCTGGCGGACCGGATGCACCACAAGCCCAATGAGCTTTCTGGCGGGCAGCAGCAGCGTGTGGCAATTGCCCGGGCGTTGGTTAACAACCCGATCATGATCCTGGCTGATGAGCCTACCGGCAACCTGGATTCTGGCAGCGGCATCAGTGTCATGCAGATGCTGGCCGAACTCCATAAGAACGGGCGCACTGTGCTGGTGGTGACGCACGACCCGCGCATGAAACATTTCGCCACCCATAAAATCCACCTGCTCGATGGAAAAGTTGTCAGCGAGGACGAATACGAACGCGCGTCACTGGATGCGCTGAAATTTACTGAACAGGCCGCAAATCTTGGAGAAGCTCATGAATAAGCGCATTTTTATTTCAGCAGTTGTTATGGTTGTGATTTCGTTGGGGATGTTGGCCCCGCTTTCGGCGTTGGCGCTGGGCATTACATCTGTTACACCTCGACAGGTGGTTAACTCTGTTGACAATACCATTACCATCTCCGGGGCAGATTTTGCTGCGGATGCCCAGGTTTCGCTCAGCACCTATGGCAACATCCAAACCACTTTTGTAGATGCTGCCACGCTGACGGCCAAAGTTCCCACGGGGCTGCCGCCTGGCATCTATACCGTAACAGTACTCAGCGGTGGAACCAGTGTCTCATTGAACAACTCGCTCGTAATTGTGGTTCCTACTGCCACACCTATCACACCCGAACCAACCACGCCCCCAGAGCCAACCTCCACTCCCCAGGTGTTTGGTCGCCCCCAGCTTGCCCTCAGTACCTACCGTATCAGCGGCGATTACATCCGCTATGGGGTTGATTTTAACCTGGTGGTGCGGCTGCAAAATGCCGGTCAAAAGACGGCTTACAACGTGCAGGTTGTTTTTACATCATCCAATCTCACTCCGCTCAAAAACGGCGGCGTGGATGTAGTTGGCACAATTGGCAGTGATAATCGCGCCGAAGCCTCGCAGCAGATGCGCCTGACAGAGCCGCTCTATGGACAAAATTCCATCACTGCTGATGCAGCGGTGACCTATTACGATGAGTCCGGGACCGCCTATTCTGAAAAATTCACACTCACCCTGCCAGTTGAATCCAGTGGTGGCTATGTGGCAGCTTCTACCGCCACGCCCACTGCCATGAAAAATTCCCAATTGGTTGTAACGCAGTACAGCACCAGCATCGATCCGCTCCAGCCCGGGCTGCAATTTGGGCTGAATATCGTGGTTAAAAACATGGGCAATACCACCGCCCAGCGCGTCATCATGATCATTGGCGGGGGTGGGGGGGGTGGCAGCAGCGGAGGCACACCCCAGCCAGGCGGAGTCTCTGGTGGCAGCGGCCAATTCGATAAATTTGCCCCGCTGGGCTCATCCAACGTACAATCGCTCGGTGACCTGGCCGCGGGCGCAACCCTGCAAGTGACCCAAAACCTGATCGTCAACGTTTCCACCGAACCGGGCGCGTATTCCATGCCGATCACCTTCCTGCATTTTGATGCAGAAGGCAACTCCATTTCAGATGAACAGGTGATTACCCTGCTGGTTTACAACCTGCCCAAAGTCGATATTAACTTTTACACCCAGCTTGGCCCGATCTACCCCGGCCAGCCCAACCCGCTGCCGCTCCAGGTACTCAACACCGGCAAGCGGATGGCTGTTTTGGCCAACTTGCGCATCGAAACCATCGGCGGTTTGGTGGAGAATGGCACCCTGCTGGTAGGTTCCCTCGAAGCAGGCGGATACACCACCCTCGATGCCACCATCAACCCCAACGCCCCGGGGCCGCTTGATCTGAACGTGATCATCGACTACACCGACGATTTCGGCCAGGCGCGCCAGGTAACCAAAACCATTACCCTGGATGTGCTGGAGATGCCTGTCGAGCCGACCTACGATCCCAATATCCCCACCGATGGCGGCCAGTCTGGGGGCGGTGAATTCATCCCCACCGAAGAAACGTTCGTGCAAAAAGCCTGGCGCTTCATCCTGGGTCTGTTTGGGCTGGATAGTGGCATTTCCAACCCGGTGTTGCCCACCCTACCCGAAGAAGGCGCCCCGGTTGAACCCGTTCCGGGTGGCGGCGGTGGTGGTGGAGTCATCATCGGGCCAAAGGGATAAGCATGAAATTCCTGGATTTGCTCAAACTGATTGCTGGCAACCTTAGCCGCCGCAAAGGCCGTGTGGCCCTGACCGCCATTGGCGTGGTCATTGGCACAGCAGCGGTGGTCATCCTGGTATCCCTGGCAATTGGTTTGCAAGAAAATGCCAACCAGCAGCTTTATGGCATCGGCGACCTGACCCAGATCAGCGTTTCACCGACCTACCCCGAAGGCGGCGGTGAAAAAGGCGGGCAGCCATCCCAGCCCAAGCTGCTCACCAACCAGGCCATCGAAGAAATCCGCGCCATCCCTGGTGTTGTAGCCATCATCCCGCATGAATACATGAACGCCGGCATGATGGCCTACTACGACAAACTGGAAGGCGGTTTTGGCGCCACTGGCGTTGGCACCAGCGAACTGGCCGAACTGGGTTTATCAGCCACCCAGGGTTCCACCACACTCCAAAAAGGTGAAATCATCATCGGCTCGATGATCCCCTCCAACTTCTACAACCCGCGCCTGCGCCCCGGCCAGGATCCACCTCCGCCGCCCGATCTGTATGATAAAAAAATCAAAATTGTCTTCATCAAGTGGGATCCCAGCGGCGCAGAGATCAAAAAGACCATCACCTTTCGCGTAGCGGGCGTGCTCAAAGAAACCCGCAGTGGCCCCGATTGGTCGGTGTATATGCGGTTGGAAGATGTCAAAGCCATCAACGAATGGGCTACCGGCCAGCGCATTAACTACAACAAAAATGGCTACAGCATGGTGATCGTCAAAGTGGATGATGTCAACCACGTGCTCGACGCCACTGACAAAATCACCGAACTTGGGTTCCAGGCCTTCTCGCCCCAATCATTTGTGGAGGGCATCAACAACTTCTACCTGATCTTGCAGGTGATTTTCGGTGGGGTGGGAGCCATCGCCCTGCTGGTAGCCGCTATTGGCATTGCCAACACCATGGCAATGGCCATCCTAGAGCGCACCCGCGAAATCGGACTGATGAAAGCCATCGGCGCAACCAACCGGGATGTGCTGGCGATTTTCCTGGGAGAAGCGGCGGGTATTGGTTTTGTCGGCGGCCTGGGCGGAGTCATCATCGGCTGGCTGGCCGGGCAGGGGCTTAATGTTGTGGCGATTGTTTACTTAGCAGGGCAAACCGCCACCCAGGGCGGGATGCCGCCAAGTGTAGCGGTTTCCACCCCACTCTGGCTGCCCATTTTCGCCCTGGTATTTGCTACCATTATCGGGCTGATCTCTGGCCTGTACCCGGCCCTGCGCGCGGCCACCATGATCCCCGTGCTGGCCCTGAAATACGAATAACCCCGTACATTTCCCCAACAAAAAGCCGCGAACGCAAAACTTCGCGGCTTTTGATCTGTATCAGATCGGTGCTATTCCAACCCGAGAATTTCACCTGCCAGCCCATCATCACTCAACCCATTGATGCGCACCTCATCCACCTGATTCCAGCGCGGCGACGGGGCAGTGGCTTTTACGCGGATGTAATTTCCCGATAACCCTTCCATCTGCCAGCCGCGCTCATTCAACTCGCTGCTCGATTCCCATAAAATGGAGACAACCTGCCCGATGAATTTTGCGCGATACCACGCACTCATCTGGCTGAAAGCTGCGCGCAACCGGGTACTGCGCGCTTTTTTGACATCTGCCGCCACCTGGGCTTTGATGCGTGATGCTGGTGTGCCCGGCCGGGCCGAATAACTGAAAACATGCCCGCCCGCAAAGTCGATTTCGTTAATGAATGCCAGGGTTTCGGCAAACTCTTCATCCGTTTCGCCAGGGAACCCGGCAATTACATCGGTGGTGATTGCCACGCCGGGGATGGCTGAGCGGGCAGCTGCTACCAGTTCACGAAACGAGTCGGGGCTGGTTTTGCGCAGCATCCGTTTCAGGGTGGCGGCACTGCCAGATTGAAGTGGAAGGTGCAGGTGCGGCAGCAGCCTGGCATCCTGCCAGAGCGAGAAAAAGCTCGCATCCAGATCCCAGGGTTCCAGCGAAGAAAGCCGCAGTCGTGGCGTATCGGTTTTATCCAAAATGCTTTGGATCAGTTCGCGCAGGTGGCGCGGACTGGAAAACTCCTGGCCCCAAGAGCCAAGATGCACGCCGGTCAGGATGATTTCGCGCGTGCCGCCCGCCAGCGCGGCGCGGATATCTGCCAGGATTTCATCCACCGGGCGCGAGCGCCCTGCGCCGCGCGCCACGCTGGTGATGCAAAAGGTGCAGTGGTTGTCGCAGCCATCCTGGACCTTTATGAAGGCCCGTGTGCGGTGGCGCAGGCCCGGCAGGATTTCGCGGGCCAGTGGTTCCAACTCGAAATATTCCTCGGGCAGCCCCAAAAGATCGGTCACCAATTGATCTTTATGCGGGTTGGTGACGATGCGCCGCACGGCTGGCAGTGCCAGGGCTTGTTCGGGTGCCAGTGTCGCCCAGCAGCCGGTGGGGATGATCTCCCCGGCCCCGGCCCGGGCCGCCTGGCGGATTTTCTGACGCGAATCGGCGGCGGCTTCGGTGGTGACTGCGCAGGTGTTGATCACCACCAGGTCGGCTCCGGCAGCTTCGGCAATAATGGTATGCCCCTCCGCGCGAAACTGGCGGGCCATTTGTTCGATCTCTGCCTGGTTTAACCGGCAGCCAATGGTATCAAGGTAGATGTTCATATCGATAAATTTGTCTGGTTTGCACTGTCTTCGCCAAAAACCTTCCTGGCAGGTTGGGGCGAAGGTGAATTCAAAGCCATTATGCCACAGAGAACGGGGTGCGCAGCGTATAAAAATGCATTTTGTGGTGGTTCTTGCAAATTGTTCATCGCCTGTGATGAGGCGCTGCGCCTTTTCTTATGGGAAGTAGCGCTCCAAAATGCGCCTGGCCCGCTCGCCGATCTGCCCAGAGGGGTCGAGGTGCAGCGTAGTGCGCAATTCAAGCTCAGAATCGGGTAGTTTGCCAAGATGCAGGTAGAGTAGCCCCAGGTGAAAGTGTGGCGAAGCATCGTCCGGCGCGGTGGCGATGGCTTTTTTGAATAAGATCTCGGCTTCGCTGAACTTTTCCAGCCCCATGTTGGCCTGTCCCAGCAGATCTAAAGAGAGCGGGTTGCCAGGGTCAAGCTCAAGGGCCTTTTTTGCGGCGGGGAAGGCAAGCTCCTCGATGAAAATATCGCGGCTCAGGCAAAACAGCGCCAGTGCGCGCCATGTTTGTGGGTCAGCGGGCGCGCTTTCGGTGGCTGTTTGATAAGCCAGCAGCGCCCCATTCAGGTTGCCGATGCGATCATAGACATCGCCCAACGCCATTTGCCAGATGATATTTTGCGGGTCGGCGGCCACTGCCAGCTGGTAATCAGCCAGCGCGCGCGGGTAATCACCATGCTGCTGGTAATACAAGCCACGCATTGAAAGCGCACCCGGGTCGGTAGGAGTCAGGCGCAGGGCCTGGTTGAGCGCTTCCAGCGCGCCGGGTGTGCCGGTTTGCTGGCGTGCCTGGCCCAGCCAGGTCCAGGCTGGGGCGTAGCGCGGGTTGGCGCGGGCGGCATTCTCAAAAGCGCGCTGCGCCAGCGGCCAGTCGCCATCTTCGGCCAGTGCTTGCCCGCTGGTGGTGAGCTGGTAGGCCAGGTTATCTGTGCGCAGGGCGCTCGTCAGCGTAAACATAAAGCTGGTTAAACGGGAGGCCGCTGCCGGGTCGAGCGCAGCGGCATGTTCGAGCGCGGGGATGGCGTCTGTGGGTGAAGTGCTCATCAGCAGGATGGCGTAACGGGTGTTCAAATCTGCATTTAAAGGCTGGATGACCAACCCCTGGGTGATGGCCGTTAACTCATCTTCATATGCGCCCTGCTGATGGTACGCGCGCGCCAGGCTGGAAAAAACCCGCCCCGCAGGCTGGCTGCCGTTTGCAAGCGTTTGCCACTCTGAAACAGCCTGTTCCAGCTCGCCAAGCTGCCAGTACGCATCGCCCAACGCCAGGCTGCCATCCCTTGAAAGGGAGCCGCTGGCGCGCGCCTGGGTGTAAAGCTCGATGGCGCGGGTGGGCTGCCCGGCCTGGAGCATATAGTTCCCGGCCTGTTCGTACAATTCCACTCGCCACGGGAAGTATTCCAGCGCTTGCAGGCTGGCTTCGGCGGCCTGCATCGGCGATTGGTGCGCCAAAATTTCGGCCTGGAGCAATGGCTGCATCCCGACAAGTGTATAGAGCGCCGTGCCCAATGCCAGGGCCAGGATGGTGAGCATGATGCGAGTGAAGAGCACTTTTCGTTCCATTTTCGTGACGATATTATACGACCTGCCGGATTATTCATCGTCAGCCTGTAAGCCATGCTATAATCGAAAGAAATCGCCATTCCAGGCATATTTTTGTTTTGGGACATTGCGGGACGATCTCCTGCTTTTATGATATGACCTTCTTTGATCAAATTTTCACTCTGCTGACTACTTCACCGGGCAACCTGATCTATCATCTTGCCTTGATGTTTTCGATTACCGGTACGTTGTACATGGCAATCGCGCAATGGCGTTCAACCGGCTATCCACAGGTTCGGCGCATGTTGAACGGGCTGCTGTTGCTGTTGGCCGGGCAGATTGTCTTGTTTATTGCCAGCGCGCTGGTCTGGCAGAGATTGGTCGATGCTGAAGTGCTGCTGCCCCCGCTTGACCGGGCGATCATGTTTTTCAGCCTGGTGTGGGTGGTGTGGGTCTGGGCTTACCCGGAACCTTCCAAATCTGGCGATATGGCCGCCATGATTGCCAGCCTGTTGACGCTCACCGGGCTTATTTTGGGGGTGGTCTCGCGCAGCAGCGATGCGAACCTGGTGGCATATAACAATAGTGTTCAGTACATTATCTGGGAAGTGCTGGGCATTGCCATCCTGACTGCGGGCGGGGTTTTCCTGTTCACACGCAAGCCGCAGGGCTGGGCCAATGGCATGTCGATGGTGATCATCTTGTTCGTGGGGCATGTTCTCGAATTGATCATCCCCAGTGGGGATAGTGACTATTCGGGCATGGTGCGGCTGATCAGCATGGCAGCTTACCCGATCTTGCTCACGCTCCCGGCGCGCTTTCCCACCCCGTCAGACAGCCCCAAAACCCGCACGGTGGAAGTTTACAAAGAAAACGTTTCAGAGCACATGAAAAGCCCTGATTACAGCAGCCCGGTGCGTGAGCGCCGTCGCTACAGCACGGACCCAAAAACCCTGCAAACGCTGCTGACCCTGGCCGCCGAGGTGGATGCGGAAAAGATAAACCAGCATATTTCACGCGCTGTGGCCCAGGCCATGCTTTCTGACCTGTGTTTCCTGATCTTTATCGGCGAAGATCGCAACTCGCTTTTAATGGCCAGCGGCTATGACCTGATCCGCGAGGAAAGCCTGGAGGGCGGCCAACTTACTAAAGATAGCATGCCAATGCTGTCTGGGGCGATTTTACGCGGACGCCCGCTGCGGCTGCCGGCCAGCACCACTTCTTCTGACCTGCAAGGTTTGGGCGATATGCTTGGGTTGAGCAACCCTGGCAACCTGCTGAATGTACCGATCACATCTGATAAGGGCACAATTGGCAGTGTTTTGCTGCTTTCGCCATATTCCAACCGCTTGTGGAATGCCGACGACCAGACTTTTCTCTCCAGCATTGCCATTAACTTCACCCCCATCATTGAGCGCGGACGAAAGATTGCCGAGTTTGAGCATGCCCGCAACCAGGCCACACTTGCAGCCGAAGATGCCCGCTCATCATTGGCGCGGGTACAGTCTATTAACGCTGAGACTATTCGCCAGATGAATGAAATGAAGCTCGAAGCTGAAAAAGTGGCCGATGTGGCCAAACACCAGCGCGAGATGATTGAACAGATCGAAACGCTTACCCAGGAAAACGAAAAGCTGGGCGAAAAACTGGCCGGGCTGAAAGACGCCAAGAGCAGCGATGCCAATTACCAGTACCTTGAAAATGAACTGCGTTTGACACTGCAAGAAGTGGCCTACCTGCAAAACTCGCTGGCTGAAGCCAACATTCGCATCCTTGAACTGAAAAAACGCCCCACCACCGGCAATTTGAGCAGCGAAAAAACCGACGTGGTTGCTTCTCTTGCCCAGGAATTGCGCCAACCCATGTCATCGATTGTCGGCTACACAGACCTGCTTTTGGGCGAATCGGTAGGTATTTTGGGTTCTTTGCAGCGCAAGTTTGTTGAGCGCATCAAAACATCCACCGAACGCATCGGGCATCTCATCGATGACCTGATCCAGATCACAACCATGGAAGTTGGCTTGAAATCGCTCAAGTCTGAAGATGTTGATTTGAACATGATCATTGATAATGCCATGGCATACACCAGCAGCCAACTACGCGAGAAAAACATTGCCTTGCGCATTGACCTGCCAGAAACCATCCAGCCAATCCAGGCTGACCGTGAATCCATCCAGCAGATTTTGATCCACCTGCTGCAAAACGCTGGGGCCGTCTCTCCTGCCGATGGAACTGTTTCCATGCGGGTGCGCACGCGCCGCGAAGAAGGCCAGGATTACGTTGTTTTGCAGGTTACAGACAGCGGCGGCGGCATCAAATCGGAAGACCTGCCGGAAGTCTTTGCTCGTCGTTACCGGGCCGAAAATTCCCTCCTCCAGGGTGTTGGCGATACCGGTGTCGGGTTGTCCATTGCCAGGTCGTTGTGCGAGGCCCAGGGTGGGCGCATCCATGTCGATACAGAAATGGGCTTCGGCTCGACTTTCAGCGTCATCCTGCCATTCAAGCAGCCTGTCGCTGAGTCTTAATACGAGGCAGATATGCAATCCCTGCGTCAAATAGGCGGCGGTTTACTCCTGGGGATATTTTCAATCGTCACCGTGGTCGGCGCTATCTCATTATCGCTGGCCGAGGGGAAGGCTCTCCCAACCCTGCTCCCAACCGCCACACAAACAGCTATCGAAGTCACTTTCCCGCCGACCAATGTGCCGGTTGTAACCCTGCCGCTTGATACCGAAACCCCGGCAGCTTCACCCACCCCAACACAGACTTTCACCCCGCCGCCACCACCAACAGCTTGCCCCCCGCCCACAGGCTGGGTTTCGTACTACATCCAACCAGGCGATACGCTTGAAACACTGGTCACAACCTTCCACATCAACTCAGTGGATGAACTCAAGAACGCCAACTGCCTGGTGAGCAATGAAATTGTCCCGGGAACGTATCTTTACGTACCGCCAAACCCCACCGCCACAGCCATTCCATGCGGCCCATATCCAGGCTGGATCAACTACTACGTCCAACCTGGTGACACCCTCACCCAAATTGGCTACCGTTATCGTGTCTCTGTGACGCAACTCATGCTTGCCAACTGCCTGACTACTACCAACATCAAAGTTGGCCAAGTGCTCAAAGTGCCGAATGTGCCCACCCTGACTCCCTGGCCGAGTGCTACCTACCCGCCCACCTTCACCAACACGGCGACCCTCGAGCCTACCAGCACGGATACAGGCACCCCCGAGCCTGTTACGGAAACACCCACCTCAACCAATGAAGTGCCAACCACCGAAGTTCCATCGCCTACCACTGAAACGCCACCCACGGAAACCCCGGTTCCTCCCACTGTGGCCACACCATAACCCTGCACCCCAACAGCCCGCCTTCGTAGTGACGACGAAAGTCGTCACTACGCTTGTTTATGAAGAAAGCCGCTTATCTCCTCTTGCTCATTACCTTTTTACTGGAAGGCTGCCTGGATTCACCAGCCCCGGCAGCCCTGCCGTACATCTTCGTTACCGCCCCTCCTCACCCCACCCTGACCCCTTTCCAACCATCACGAGCGCAGCCCAGCCCCACACTGCCGCCCATACCGGCCACCGTCACCCCACAGCTCCCCCCGCCGACCATTGAACCGGCAGTTGCCATTGCCGCCCAACCCCAGCCGGTCATTGAATCAACCGACAGCACCACCTTTCTGCTGCTTGGCTCCGACTTGCGTTCGGGCAGCTCCTTCCGCACCGACAGCATCCTGATCGCCGTCGTCCGGCCCAAAGACGGGCAGGTTGCGCTCCTCTCCGTCCCGCGCGACCTGTGGGTCAACATTCCCACCGTTGGGATGCAGCGCATCAACACCGCTTACCAGTTTGGGGAACTCAATGCTTACCCCGGCGGGGGTGCCGGCCTGCTCAAAGACACATTACTCTACAACCTCGGGATTCAGATTAACCATACCGCCCTGGTAGATTTCGATGGATTCCGACGCATCGTTGACACCCTGGGTGGCGTAGACATACCCGTTGCCTGCCCCTACACCGACTGGCATTTAATCTCCCCTGAGCTTGATCCCGAAAACGAAAACAACTGGGAACTTTACACCGCAGGCCCGGGCCTGATCCACATGGATGGCGACCTGGCGCTCTGGTACGCTCGCTCGCGCAAAAAATCGAGTGATTTTGATCGTGGACGCCGCCAACAGGAAGTTATCCGCGCCATCTACGCCCAGGCCCTGCGCACTGATTCGATAGGCCGCATCCCCCAGCTTTACAACGATTTTAGCTCTACCATCATCACCGATCTGGGGCTGGATGCCATCCTGGGGCTTTCACCGCTGGCCCTGCACTTGAGCAATGCCGATATTCGCGGCTATTACATCGCCGGTGACCTGGTGACACCCTGGACCACTCCTGGCGGCGCGTATGTGCTCCTGCCAAACCACCAGGCCATCCGGGCCATGTTGACCGAAGCTCACAACCCATCCCCGCGCCAGGCGGAACGTCAATCGTTCAAAATCGAAATCCAGAATGGCTCATTCATCGATGGGTGGGATGCCCTGGCGGCCGAACGCCTGAATTATGCCGGATATGAAACATCGTATGCCGATGCTGATAACCGCCAGCACGCCCAAACCCTGCTCTACGACCTGACCCCTGACCAGGATCGCACCCGCACAGCCTCCATGCTGGCTGTGCTCGGCCTGCCCGATAGTGCCTTAGTCTCGGTGCCAGACGTGAAGGCCCAGGTGCAGTATGTTCTCATTGTGGGGGCTGATTACCAGCCGTGTTTCAAACCGTCAGAGTTGACCCCATAAACTTGTTTTTTGTGATGGTAACAGGGGTTTTCAGTATTTCCACGAGGGAGCCAGCCACCACCAATCCAGCGGCAGGCCGGGGGCTGAGAGTTTGCGCTGCTCAAGTGTGGATAAATTAACCACGAACAGGTGCCGTCCAATCGAATCATCGTCTTGCACCAGCAGGTAATTGCCATCTGGCGAAAATTGGATGCTGATGATGTTGCCATAAACGCTGTGCCTCACCTTTTGCAAGTCTTCGCCGGTGCGGCTGAGCAGGTAAATAGCCTGGCCGCCGCTTAAATCGCTGTTGCCCTGGCCGAAGACGATGCGCAGGCTATCTGGAGACCAGATGATGGGGTAAATGTTGCTGTTGGAAAATGATGCCAGTTCACGTTGGGCGGAGCCATCGGGGGTGGTGGTTTTGAGTGTGGATTTCTTGCCGTTGGTTTCAATGTATGCCAGTAGCGCGCCGTTGGGCGCCGGGTACAGGTCTGAAGCTTCAGCCGGGAGGTTTTTAAGGATTTGGCGCACGTCGCCGGTGGTCAGGTTATACAGGTAGAAACCGGTTCCTACGCCGCGCGCGTGCAGCAGGACGGAACCGCCCAGCCAGCCGTTGATGGTATAGGGGCGCGAGGTTGCTGGCAGGCCAGAATCTGCGGTCAGATTGGTCAGGCTGCTGCCATCGGTGCGGATGGCGTGGATTTCTTCGCCGCCGTTGCCATCTTGCACGCGGAAGGCCAGCCATTTCCCGTCAGGAGACCAGGATGGCGGGTCGATGATGGTGTATTCTGTCAGTTTTTTTGCGAGAAAGGGGCCGGGATCGAGCAGGTATAGGCCAATGTTGGCTGCCTCGGGGCCGGTGGGGGCGACAAAGGCAGCGGATTTCCCATCGGGTGCCCAGAATAGTTCCAGTACCTCGGGCGGGGATGTGATGGGGTAGGGCATTATTTCAAAGGTGGGGCAGCTTACCAGCCCGGCGACGCATGACCCGGGCAGGCGTGCCAGTTTGTAGGTTTCTTGTCCATATTTGTGGTCGGTGATGGTGAAGTAGACTGCCCCGAGCGGGTCGTCTGCGCTTGGGGGGGGGGCCGGGGAGGCTGTTGGAGCCGGGGAAATGCCTGTGATAACGGTGTACTGCGGCAGGGCGGGGATGTTCAGGTTGAAAATATCGTCAGTGGTAGCTGAATCATATTCCACGTAGGAAATTTTATATTCGTTTTGTAAAATCTCGCCCGGGTTTTCAAAATTCTGATATTTCAGGATGATGCCGGTGTGGAGGTCAACCCAAAATCGTGATAGGCGTGGCAGGTCGGGACGGGTGAAGTCGGTGATGAGGCATTCACGACCGGCGATGTATTCAATGCCCACGGGTTTGAAGGTGCCCTCGGTTTGGGCAAAGCCTGATGAGAAGATGATCTCACTGAGTGGTGAGCCGATGGTGCCGCTCAGCGGGTGCGGGTTGATGGTGTCGCTGATGGTGGCTGAGGGGGCGTAAGTGCTGGTGTTTTGGGCGAATTCGGGCAGTGGGCGTGATTCGGTCAGGCCATTGGTCAGGTCCATTTGCAGGATGTTTTTGCCATCGCTGAGGCTGAAGTATTGGGCTGGCGCATCCGCCGGGCCGCCGATGCGCTGGAAGGCCGGGATGGTTTGGTCGATGCGCAATTGTTCGTGGATGGTCTGGCTGGGCTGGCTTCCGGTTTGGGGGATGTTCCAGGTGACTGAGCCATCGACAAAGATGTTGCGCCAGAAGGTGTGGCTGTAAAGCAGTTTCATGCGGATGACTTCAGAGGGGGAATCGAGGTTGAGCGAGAGATTGGCCGGGTCGAGGGCGGCCACGGTGGCTGCAAGCTGGATGTTCTGTTGCTCGAGGGCTGCCAGGGTGGCCTGTGGGGCGGCATCGGGTGTGGGGGTCTGGTAAATGGATATTTCGAGGGTGCCGCAAGCGGCCAGGAGCAGGCAGGTGATCAGGATGGGAAGGCGTTTGAGCATGGGTTATTTCCAGGATGGTTGGCGCAACCAGTCGTTGAGATTCAGGTTGGGAGCCTGGAGCAGGTGTGATTCGAGCGTAGTCAGGTTGATGGCGAAGATGCGATTCTGGCCGCCATCTTCCACCAGCAATGTCTGGGCATCTGGCGAGAAGGCCAGGTTGCTGATGGCATCGCCAGTGTAAACCTGCATGAAGCCGCGCCCATCACGGGTCATAACGTAGACGGTGGCGGCTGATGTTATGCCGCTGTTGACGGGTGATTCGCCGTAGACGGCGAAGGCCAGGGTGAAGTTGTCGGCAGCCCATACGACCGGGTAGATGGTGGTGCGGAAGGTGGCCAGGTCACGCAGGCCAGAGCCATCGGGGGCGATGATGCGCAGGGTGTGGAGTGGATTGTCGTAATTGTACTCGTCGAAGGCCAGCAGTGAGCCATCGGGTGAAGGGTAGAAGGTGGCTTTGGTGGTGAATGTGTCAAACAGCGGTTTGACACGGCCATCATCGACGCGCAACAGGTAAACGTTGGATTCGGAGCCGGGCCTTGCCGAGCGCACGATGATGTTGTTGGTGATCCAGCCATCCACAATGAAGGGCCGGTCTTTGTCAAAAAGCTGGGCCGAAGCGGTGACATTTTTCAGCCCGGAGCCATCGGGTTGGACAACGAAATAGTCGTCGCGCCCGTCACCGGTTTGGGCGCGAAAGAGAATCCATTTTCCATCGGCAGACCAGGAGGGCAGGTCGATGAAAGGCAGGTTGTAGTTGCCAAAATCGACGATCAGGTTGAATTTTTCGGTGGATGGGTCAAAGATGAACATTTTCATGGGTGCATCTACCTGGGCGAGGTAGGCGGCGTGGCTGTCATCGGGTGACCAGGCGAGTGCGGGCCCGTTGTTGGAGAAGGTGCGGGCGGGTAGGGCAATCTCATGCGGGTTGGGGCAGGCTGATGCGCCGGTGACACAGGAGGCGGGCAGGCGCAGCAGGCGCGCTCCGCCAGGGTTGTTGGCATCCAGCGCGAAGAAGTAGATTTGTCCGAGTGGGTCAGCATCTACAGCGGCGGTTGGCCCGGCCAGGACGGGCGAATAGGGCTGGCCATAAGCGTCGCTGAATTGTGGCAGGTTGGCCGGGTTAATGTTGAACATTTCGGCGGGTATGGCAGGCTCGAAAATGATCTGGTTGATGGTGTATTCGTAGCGGATAAC
>CAIJPN010000132.1 GCA_903822545.1 uncultured Anaerolineae bacterium
CCC
Organism: uncultured Anaerolineae bacterium; assembly: GCA_903822545.1. Taxonomy (GTDB): domain Bacteria; phylum Chloroflexota; class Anaerolineae; order Anaerolineales; family Villigracilaceae; genus CAIJPN01. The sequence continues at coordinate 4 of CAIJPN010000132.1, forward strand.
AAATCGGCCAGGAAATCCAGCGTGGCGGGGATGCTCGCCACGTTATCGCGCAGCATCGTCGTGTTGGTCATCACGTAAAGGCGCGTTTCCAGCACATTTTTCAAGCCTTTGATGGTTTGCTCAAATGCCCTGGCATTCACCATCTTATTGTGGATGTCGGCGTCCGCCGATTCCACCGTTATCTGGACATGATCCAGCCCCGCATCCACCAGCCGTTTAACAAAATTCGGATCAGCCAGCCGCCGGGCATTGGTATTCAACCCGGTAATCTGACCATTGCCCTCGGCATGGGCGATCAACTCTGGCAGGTCATCCCTTAAAGTAGGTTCCCCACCCGTGAAGATGATATGCGGAATACCCAACTGCCAGCACTTGTCGATGACTTTTTTCCAGTCATCGGTAGATAGTTCTGCCCTCATCCCCAACCCTTCCCCCGTAGGGGGAAGGGAGCTTTTCCCCCCTCCCCCCGTGGGGGAGGGGCCGGGGGTGAGGGAAGGATGCTCCACGTTATAACAGTGATGGCAATCATTATTGCACCGGTACGTCAGCGCCAGATCCATGCGGTACGGCGCAGATGGGCGGGCTGAGAACGGTGCAGTCGTCTCCAACTCCAAATCGTGAATGGCACAGGCCCCATCGGGCCGCAGCAACTCGGAAAGTTGAAAATGGAAAGTAGATAAATCATCCATCAACTTTCTACTTTCTACCTTCCAGCGCTTCGCGCCATCTTTCAAAATCTCCGCATCACTTTTTCCATTCAAAATCAACTTTCCCATCCACGCCGCAGTCGGATTCAAGTGCATGATGCGGTTGGCGTTGACGATCAGCGTCCCAGTTCCATCCGCGTCAATGCGCAGATGAATGCGGCTCTTCTCGCCTGGGGTTTCGATGACATAGTGAAACAACTCCGGCTGCAAATTCACAGCTGAAGGCTTGGGGTTGTTCGTCCCCATCCAAAAACCTTTAAATTTAGCCTGCCAACTCTCTTTAAGCATCGTTGCTACCTATAATTTTCCACTTTCTAACTACCGTCCACCACCCGCACAGGCGCACGCACAACCGGCACAGGCACACGCACAGGCGCATCCTCCACCACCAGAGCGATAACTACCGCCCGATTTCGGCGGCGGGGGCGGGGGGTTGGTGACATTGGTCACGCCGTTGGTGAAATCGCTGATGTTGCCGATCACGCCACCGGCAAAACTCTGCACACCACCCACCACCGAGGCTGCGAACTGCGCGCCGGGCAGGGTCGCGCGCCCGCCGCCGCTGGAACCACCTGTCGGGAAGGACATCGGCATGGCGTGTGAGTGACGATAAACCGGGTCGTAGCGATGCCACCAGGTGGGTACAAAGATCGGGCCGGTGAATGTGCGCCGGGCGCGATCATCATAATCCTTGTCCAACATCGTCCATTCCATGGCTTCTTCAAACATCTGGCTCTGGATTTCAGGCGTACCGGCAGCCGCAACCTGGCTCCAGGCTTTTTCATTGATCGAAGTGTAATAATCGACCGTTTCCTTGCGGCTGAAACCTTTCATTTTTTCGGTGACACTTTTCACCAGGTCAACCGTCACCGCCTGGAGCAGGCGGCGGCGTTTGGCCGATTCTTTTTCGCGGAAAGCATCCACAAAAGCCTTCTCGTATTCGCGCAGCCCTTCCACCATTGGGGTCGCAAAACTAAGCGTCAACGGTTCCTTCTTTTCAACCTGTACCGCGCCTTTTTTAACCACTCCGAACAGGATCATAGTCATCACTTTGTCGAGCGGCTGGCCCATCACGATGGCCGCTTCTACAGCCGTCAGGCCACGTTTGATGCCGTGCCCTTCGATGGAAATCTTGGGCGGCAGGTACTGCATCTTGCGGCGGTTAGACTGCACTACCCCCAGAACGGGTGAACCGAAGAAAATCAGCCCAAAGCAGCACATGAAGGCAAACCCGAGCAGATCTTCCGGGTTGATGCCGAGCGTTTCCCAGATGGATGGTTGGGTGATGGCGCTGGCCGGAACGTACTTTTTTGGAAAAGAAGCTCCAAACAGATACTGGGTGTAACCGTTTGCGCTGGTACTGCGCCAGGTGTAAGTAATGCGGCCCTGCTCATCGAACCCGGTCTGGGGTTCAGACGGGAATCCGCCGGGAGCCTGGTGCCAGCGTGGTTCTTCGGGCTGTACCCCTGGCGGCAGGTGGAAGATCACCGTCAGGTCGGTTGGGCCAGAGACAAACTCGCTATCAAACCAGGTAGGGGAAAATTCAAAGCTGGCGTAATTTTCATCGCTCGAATCGGGATGCAGCATATCGCGGATGGTGTTGATCCGCACATTCAGCGTGCCGCCGCGCCCGGGCTGGATGGCCGCCCCGCCCAATTCCACCGCCACACCGCAGCAGCCTTTTCCCTGGTAATCGCTGGAGATATTCAGCCCACCCTTCCCATCCACGTTGGCGCTGATGCTGGATGAAACATAGCCGTTGTTGGGCATGCCCACATCCACAATATCGATGGGAATGGCCCCGGCGTTGTTGGAAAAAGTAAGGGCATAGTCTACTCGCATGATGCCCTGCTCGCTGATATAGACGTTAACCACTTCCTTGGGAAGTCGGAATGAGTAGGTTTGCGCCAGTACGCTGGAAGTCAGCCCAAGCACCAGGGCTAGGGCAATCAAAAAGGCAACAATCCGTTTTTTCATGGCGTTCCTCCGGGGAACTGTCTTTGCCGGGAGAAACCGGCAGGTTTAACCTGATTTACCACTTTGGTTCTTCTGTCAACTGGTAGGTGGTTCCGCAGAATGGGCAGGTGACAACCGGCGCGCCTGCCATCATTTTGATATCGTTGGATGTGATTGCGCCGCCACAAGATTTACATTTCATCTGCTCGATAGTTGTCTGGCCGGGCAAATCCACTTTTAACGTGACGTTTTGCGTGGCGGCGGCTTCCTGTCCGGTTTTGCGCACGGCAAACACAATCGCCCCGATGCCGCCAATGAGGGCCAGCCCGCCGAAGCACATCAGTCCCGTTGCCATCGGCACCCATTCGGGATGACCCGCCGTGGAGCCCAGATAGATAAATCCGCCGATCCCTATACCGCACGCTGACATTAAAAACAGGATGACCGCCCCTACGTACAACCATGTGACAGGTTTCATATTCACTCCTCGTGTAAAAAATCACAGACCTTAATAATTTAGCATTTTACAAGGTTTTGCGCAAATGACATTCGTCTCTATTTTGTACGTGACAGGGCCGCTGGCGGTTGCCGCCTGGTTTGCCACGATGGGTTGAGTTTTTAAGACCTTGTTCGCTCATAGATTATTCTCCTGAGCAGATTTTTTCAGGCTCGGCCTTCGATGGTAAATTGGTGGATTGGTTTTCTTCCACCACCACCCGCAACTCACTGATGGTGGTATCTACCAGGAAGGCCAGCACGTCAACCTGGTCGCCGCGGAAATCACGCTCAACGTGAACGTTCAGGTTTCCTGCGCCAGCCTCCAACAATGCCGTTGGAATGGAATCAACCGCATTGTTCAGGCGCAGTTCATTGGCTTGCATCGTTCCAGTCACTTTTTCCAGTTTTTCGGCGACCGTGTTGAAGGAAAAGATGATTTCACCCTCGTCATCTTGCGCGAAGGTGCGTGGCAGGCGATATGAATAATCACCCGCAGCCAGCTGTTGGAAGCATTCTTTGAGTTGGTGGGAAAGGGGCACGTTCTATGTAATCTCGCTATGTTTTGCGCTGGGATTCCATCCAGGCAATGCCCGCTTCAACGTTTTCAGAAAGAACAAACGGGATGGGCATGGCAGTAAAGCGTATGGCTACGTTGCCAATGGCGCGCGCCAGCGGGCTGGAAACCACCATCGTAACGCCAAAAAACAGGCCTGGGGTGATGCCTTCAGCGTAGGTGCGGCACGATTCGGCCTCTTGGGCCAGCAGGTTTTGGCAATGATGACCAGCCCGCATCTTTTGCCAAGGTTTTTGGCATACTCGCGCAGGGCAGCGACTGTGGTACGTGAGTCCTCGGCAGTATCTTTGAAGCCTACCTCAGGCACGAAAACGAGGATATCCTCTGAACTGGAAATCATCAGGTCATGCTGTGGCACGCTGCCAACCTTTTTTAACTCAAGTTGCTACCTTTGGCGCAATCGCCCTCATCCCTGGCCCTTCCCCCGGCGGGGGAAGGGAATTACCCCCCTCTCCCTTTGGGAGAGGGCCGGGGTGAGGGAACTCCTTGCAAAAAGGCAGTTTGACATATCA
>CAIJPN010000133.1 GCA_903822545.1 uncultured Anaerolineae bacterium
ATATTTGCGGCGAAAGACTGGCAGCAGCATTTCAAATTCGTTTGCCATCAGGCCGGTTGCTGCTAAAAATTCTTTGGGCTTTTCTTTGAGTTCGTTGTAGGTCAGCATGGCCCTATTTTACTATTGCCGATAATGTCTATTAGTTTGAAGCGAACCTTGAATGGTGGGGGTAGCGGGGTTGATTGCGCATCGCCGTCGAGCAATCCATCAGGTCAATGTTGATAAACGCCTTTTACCAGAAAATAAAGAGTAGAGCTCAAAGTGACAGTCACTTCGCAAGTGGCTGTCACTTTTTATCGCAGTCTTTGTTGAAAGCAGGAAAATGAGCGCCCTCTTCGGCATCTTCCAGCGCGATGGCAGCCTCGCCGCCGCAACCGCCCTCGCCACCCTGCAAAACGCCTGCGCCCCCTGGGGCCACGAGGGCGGCGGGCTGTGGCGCGAAGGCGTCTGCGGCCTGGGCCAGGCCCGCAGCTTGAACACCCCCGAGAGCATCCACGAAAGCCTGCCGCTCCACGACTCCACCCGCCGCCTGGCCTTCACCGCCACCGCCAGGCTGGATAACAGGGAAGAGATAATTGCAGAATGCGGAATGCAGAATGATGAATTGGGAAATTCTGCATTCCGCATTCATCATTCTGCATTGCCCGACTCCCACCTCCTCTACCTCGCCTATCTCCGCTGGGGCGAAGACTGCGTCCAGTATCTTTATGGCGATTGGTCGTTTGCCGTCTGGAACCCGGCGGAGCGGCGGCTGTTTTTGGCGCGGGACCATTTTGGCAACACCGCCCTGTACTACTACCTCGATGCGCGCGTCTTCGCCTTCGCCTCCGAGCGCCGCGCCCTGCTCAACCTGAACCTGGCCCCGCTCTCGATGGATGAACTCTACCTGGCGCAAGTCCTGGTCTCCTGGCCCGCCTATCACGACGGGCGCACCATCTACCCCCAAATCAAACGCCTGCCGCCCGCCCACAGCCTCACCGTCACCCCCGAAAAATCCGAAACTCGCCTCTACTGGCGCATGGAAGACACCCCTATAGTCCGCCTCCCCAACCGCCAGGACTACGTCGAAGCCTTCCGCGAGAAATTCGACGCGGCAGTGGAAGCCCGCCTGCGGGTCTTCCCGGAACCCGCCCTCACCCCCGGCCCCTCTCCCGAGGGGAGAGGGGAGAAAATCTCCCCCTCCCCCACCGGGGGAGGGGGCCGGGGGGTGAGGGCGGTCGCCTCCACCCTCTCCGGCGGCCTCGACTCCAACTCCGTCAGCGTCACCGCCGCCCGGCTGCTGCGCCCCAGCGGACAGCGCTTGCGCTCCTACACCTCCGTCCCGCTCTACGACACCACCCCCTACGTCGGCAGCAACTTTGGCGACGAGTTGCCCTACGCCCAGGCCAGCGCCCAACTTGCGGGCAATATCGACTTGCAAACCATCCCGGCGGTGGACGTGACCCCGCTCCAGGCCATCCGCCGCGCCCTCCAAATCCACGACGAACCCGCCCACGCCGCCGGGAACTTCTTCTGGATTTACGCCCTCGAAAGCGCCGCCGCCGCCCAGGGCTGCCGCGTCATTCTCAACGGGCAAAACGGCAACGCCGGTATCTCCTGGACGGGCGACCTTTTCTCCCAACCGCTGGATTTCCAAATCCGGCGCCTGGGCTGGCAAAAATGGCTCAGGCAGCGGATAAAAGGACTCGCCCCCTCCGGCCTGATTCGCGCCTGGGAGCGTTCCCGCGCGCCTGCGGACTGGTTCCGCTCCAGCGCCATCCACCCGCAGCTTGCCTCCCGTCTCGACCTGCTCAATCTGCGCCTGGAAACGGACCCGCCCCCCCAAACCGCCCTCGACCAGCGCTTCGCCATCCTGAAACCCGGCAGAACCTTCATCGGCGCGACTCACGCCCAAATGGGCGCGGCGCACGGCCTCGAAATCCGCGACCCGACTGCCGACGCGCGCCTGGTGGCCTTCACCCTCTCCGTGCCAGATGACGTGTTCATCGACCCCCAAACCGGCCTCGACCGCTGGCTCATCCGCGAAGCGATGAAAGACCGCCTGCCCGATGAAGTCCGTCTCAACCGGCGGCGCGGCAGGCAGGCGGGCGACCTCGTCCCGCGCCTGCGCGCCTCCGCCCCCGAAGTGGAGCAAGCCCTGGCCGAAATCGAAGGCGGCCCCGCCCGCGAATACCTCGACACCGCCCACATGCGCGCCACCTGGCAGTTAATCCAAACCGACGACACCCGCGAAGCCTTCAACAAAGCCATCACCATCCTCACCCGTGGAATCATGGCCGGGTTGTGGGTCAATGAGTTTTACAGCCGGTGATAGAACCATCGTGGACACGGATTTCACGGATGACACGGATTTTTTAGGTTTTTCCGTGTAAATCCGTAAAATCCGCGTAATCCGTGTACGATTTTGGCGCTTTTGGCCTGATTCAACCGCCCTCCCGCAACCCTTCCACCTATGCTCCCCTCCTGGCTGACCCCGCTCACCGTTGACTTTGCTCCCGTTTCCCCGGCCTTGCCCGCCCCGACAGCCAGCGGCGCGCTCTGGCAGGCCGCGCCGGGCCGATTTTTGCTCGAAGTCCCTGGCGTAGGCCGCTACTTGAGCGAAGACGGCCAACGCCTGGTCATTGACGCCGCTCCTACCGCCAGCGAGAGCCAACTTGCCCGTTTTGCCCGAACCACCCCCCTGGCCGCCCTGCTCTACCAGCGCGGAATGCTGGCCTTCCACGCGGCGGCTATATCATCCCTGGCACCGCCCGCCAGGGCAGGTGTGCGAGGAGCGCACTTTGCGACGAAGCAATCTCCTGTCGACGTGATGTCATTGCGAGGGCGACAGCCCGAAGCAATCTCCCGTTTAACGGAAGATGCCCAAGTGACTGGAGATTGCTTCGCCGCCGAAACCCCATCGGCGGCTCGTAATGACATTGTCGAAGGGGCCCTCCTCCTCGCCGGTGACTCCGGCTCCGGCAAATCCACCCTGCTGGCGCACCTGCTCCAACACGGCTGGACAATGCTCTCAGACGACCTCGCCGCCGTCGGGTTGGGCGAAAACCAACAGCCGGCAGCCTACCCCCTTCATCCCGAAATCCTGCTGTGGGGCGATTCGCTCAAAAAACTGGGGCTGGAACCCGCCCCCGAAGCGGAATCACTCGAAAACGGCAAACGCGCCTTTCCCGCATCCCCCTTTGCCGCCGCGCCTGCTCCCTTGCGCGGCCTGGCCTGGCTCAGCCCGCACAACCAGCCGCCCGCCCAAAACGCCCCCCTGCGCGGACAAAAATATGTCAGCGCCCTGAATGCCCTGCTCTACAACTCGCACATCGCCGACGCCCTGCTCGACCGCCGCGCCCATTTCCGCCTGACCAGCCTGCTGGCCCAAACCGTCCCCCTCCAGCGCATCCACCGCCTGCGCGGCGAATGGAATTTTGCCGAACTGGAGTCCAAAGTTTCCCAACTTTGGCCCGAGGGCGCGCCGCGCCAAACGGAATAGTGAGCTTGCCCGCGAAAACCTGTACACGGATTTCACGGATTTACGGATGAACACGGATAAACCCTTTGAAGCTAAAAAATCCGTGCGAATCCGTGTAATCCGTCCAATCCGTGTACGAAAAGTTTTTTGTTAGCGCTCATGTACACCTACACCCTCTACGGCCTGACCCTCGCCACACCCTTCCCCTGCGCTGCGCTGACCCCCGCCGCGTCCGGAACCCAGCCCGACCTGCAAGTCGTCGAAGGCGAAGTTCCGCTGCATCTCGCCGCCCCCCATGCCCAGGAGAAAAACTGGGAAGCCGCCCCCGGCCTCTACCTGCTGCGCAGCGGCAAACGCGCCGGGCGCTTTTTGGTGGAAAACGGGCAAAAAATCACCCTGCAACGCGGCCCCGCCGCCCAGGATGACCTGCTGGCCCTGGCCCTGCTCGACTCGGTCATCGTCGCCGCCCTGCGCCAACGCGGAAAACTCGTCCTGCACGCCAACACGGCCTACACTCCCGGCGGCGCGGTCGCCATCAGCGGCGTCTCCGGCGCGGGAAAATCCACCACGCTCACCGCCCTGCTCCAGCGCGGCTGCTCCATGCTGGCCGACGACATCACCGTTTTGCAGTTTGACGCCCAGGGCCGGGTGGAAGCCCTGCCCGGCGTCCCGCAGATGAACCTGCTCGAAGACGCCGCCGCCGGGCTGGATTTTGACATCCGCGCCTACCCGCGCCACCAATGGCGGACGGGTAAAGCCCTCGTCCCGACCCACGAGCAAATGCACCCCTCCCCGGCTCCGCTTTCAGCCCTCTACCTGCTCGAAAAAGCCGATATAGACCAAATCCGCCTCGAAAAACTGACCGGAACCGAAAAATTTATCGCTGCCCAATCCTGTATCTATGGCCCGATGCTGCCCGCCGAACACCCGGCGCTTTTCCCGCTCTTCAGCGCCTTCATTGAACAAACCGCCGTCTATCGTCTCACCCGCCCCGCCTCGCGCTGGAGCGTGGACGAAGTGACTGACATCATCCTCCACACTGAAAACTGATCACTGCCCACTGATCACTGCCCCATGATCACCTGGCTCGCCTCCTACCCCAAATCTGGCAACACCTGGTTCCGCACCCTGCTGACCAACTACCAGCGCAACGCCGACGCTCCCGCCGACATCAACCAGCTTGACGGCGGCCCGATTGCCAGCGCGCGTATGTGGTTCGACGAGTGGGCCGGGGTCGAAGCCTCGCTTTTATCGGATGTCGTGGTGGAAAGGCTGCGCCCCGCTGTTTATCGTTGTCTCGTCCGCGAGAACCCCCAGCCGCTTTTCATGAAAACCCACGACGCCTGAAAGCGCACCGACCAAAACGAGCCGCTTTTCCCCGCAGATGTGACCGCCGGGGTGGTGTATCTCCTCCGCAACCCGCTGGATGTGACCCTGTCGTGGGCCAACCACACTGGGACCAGTGCCGAAAAAGCCGTCCAGGATTTGTGCAACCCCAACTTTTCCATGTCGCGCCGCTTCGACGGCTTGGCCGACCAGTTGGCGCAATTCCTTGGCAGTTGGAGCAATCACGTCCGCAGTTGGGTGGATGAATCGGGGCTGCCGGTTCACGTCATCCGCTACGAAGAACTGAAACGCGACCCGGAAACCGTTTTCGGGGCGGCGCTGGGTTTTTGCGGCATCCCGCCCGAAGCGGCGCGGCTCCAAAAAGCGGTGGAATTTTCCAGCTTTGGCGAACTCCAAAAACAGGAGCGCGAAAAAGGCTTCCGCGAGCGCCCCGTCAGCGCCAGCGGCGGTTTTTTCCGCCAGGGCAAAGTCGGTGGCTGGCGGGCCGAACTGACCCCGCAGCAAATCCGGCAAATTGTAGAAACGCACGCCGAAACCATGCGGCGTTTTGGTTATTTGGATGATGATTTATCCCCTTTTTAGCGATGTCGCTGCGAGGAGCGTTCGTTGCGACGAAGCAGCCCCCGATTAATCGGCGCATACTGGTTGAGCAGAAAATCTCGTTTAACAGGCGGTTGCTTCGCGGTGAAGCTGCTCGCAACGACATCAACAACCCAGGAGAATTCTATGCCCATCACCCTCACCGACCAGGTCAGCCGCGTCCCTGACGCCCTGGCCTCCAACATTGACAACGAACTGATGATTCTCAACATGGAAACCAACAACTACGTCGCCCTCGATGAAATTGGCCGCCGCATCTGGGAAATCATCGAAACCCCCGTCACCATCCGCGACCTGTGCGCCCAACTGGCCCGCGAATTTCGCGCCCAGCCCGGCCAAATCGAAGCCGACGTGCTGGCCTTCCTGAATCAAATGAGCGCCGAAAAACTGGTAAATGTCCTCCCCGGCTAACCCCCGTCCGCGCCGCAGCCTGGCGGATGTGTGGCTCTTCATCCAAGCCTTTTTCTGGTTGGCGGGGATGCAGGCCGCCATCGCCTTCTTCCGCTTCCAGACCCTTGCCCGCTGGCTGGGGCTGGAACCCGGCCAAACAGCGAATTTCCCCGCCCCGGAGCAGTCTACCGTTACCCAAAAGGTTGCCTGGGCTGTGGCCGCTGGCGCGCGCCGCACCCCCTGGGTCAGCACCTGCCTGGCACAAGCCCTGGCCGGGGCCGCGCTGCTCAAAGCGCGCAAAATCCCAGGGCAGGTAACCCTTGGCGTCGCCAAAGACCCGGCATCCAAAGGTGGCTATGCCGCCCACGCCTGGCTGACCAGCGGAGGGAACATCCTGACCGGCGCTGCCGGGCATGAACGCTACCAGGTGATTGCCGTTTTCAAACTGTGAATATGCACACCTTCAACCAAAAAATCAGCCTGGCCTTCCGGCAACTGCCTTCCGTACTGCGCGCGGTGCGCCTGGTCTGGCAGGTTGCCCCCGGCTGGACGCTGCTCAACGCCTTGATGATTCTCGTCCAGGGCTTGCTGCCGCTGGCGGCGCTCTACCTGCTCAAACGGGTGGTGGATTCTGTCAGCGCCGGGTTTTCGGCCCAGGCTGGCAATGCCCTCGGCGACGCATCCCTGTGGATTGTGCTGGCCGGGGGCGTGGCCCTGCTCACCGCCCTGGCGCGCTCGCTGGGAGAATACGCCGCCGAAGCCCAATCGCTGCAAGTGACCGACTCGATTGCCGACATCATCCACGCCCAATCCATTGCCGTTGATTTGGAATATTATGAAGACGCCGGCTATTACGACACGCTGCACCGCGCCCAAAAAGAAGCCCTGTACCGGCCCACGCGTATCGTCAACGGGCTGATCCAGGTGGCGCAAAACTGCCTGTCGCTTTTGGGGATTCTCGGTCTGTTGGTTTCCTTCAACGGCTGGCTGGCTGCCCTGCTGGTGCTGGCTTCGCTGCCGGGGGCGCTGGTGCGGCTGTGGCATTCGCAGCGGCTGTATGGCTTTGAACGCGCCCAAACCGAAAAGGAGCGCCGCGCCTGGGCCTATCACAACATCCTGACCGATGTGCCCTACGCCAAAGAAATCCGCACATTTAATCTGGGGGCGCTTTTCCAGGCGCGCTACCGCGAACTGCGCGAACAAATCCGCGCTGGCAAGCTGGTTTTGGCAGGCCGCCGCGTCCGCGCAGATTTGGCGACCCAGGTTCTCACCACCGCCGCCCTGTTCGGCTCGCTGGCCTGGATCGCCCGCCAAACCCTGCGCGGCGCGGTCACGCTCGGCGATTTGATGGTCTATTTCCTGGCTTTCCAAAATGGCCTGAACTTTTTGCAAATGACCCTGAAAGGGCTGGCCGGGCTGTATGAAGACAACCTGTTTATCACCAGCCTGTACCAGTTCCTTGATCTTGCGCCAAAAATCAGCGCGCCCGCCAAGCCCCAGCCGCTGTCCCAGCCCATTCGACGCGGAATCAGCTTCCGGGGCGTTGGGTTTACCTATCCCAGCCGCGAACAGCCCTCGCTGGAAAACATCCACCTGGAGATTGCGCCCGGCGAAGTCATCGCCCTGGTGGGTGCGAACGGTTCGGGGAAGACCACGCTCATCAAACTGCTTTGCCGCCTGTATGACCCCACCCAGGGGCAGCTTGCGGTGGATGGCGTGGATTTGCGCGAACTCGACCCGGTGCAATGGCGGCGGCAAATTGGCGTGACTTTCCAGGATTACGCCCACTATGCCATGACCGCGCGCGAGAATATCTGGCTGGGCAACATCGAAACCCCGCCCGACCCGGCACAAATTGCCCGCGCCGCCGAACGCTCCGGCGCGGATGAGTTTATCCGCCGGATGCCGCAGGGCTACGAGACAATGCTCGGCCACTGGTTCCAAAAAGGACAGGAACTTAGCGGCGGGGAGTGGCAAAAAATTGCCCTGGCGCGCGCTTTCTGGCGCGAAGCCAGCCTGCTGGTGCTGGATGAACCCACCAGCTCGCTCGACCCGCTGGCCGAAGCGCAACTTTTCACCGAGTTTCGCGCCATGCTGGATGGCCGCAGCGCCATCCTGATCAGTCACCGTTTTTCCACCGTGCAAATGGCTGACAAAATCTACGTGCTGGAGCGGGGCCGCATCGTGGAAAGCGGCACGCACGCGGCGCTTTTGGCGCAGGCCGGGCGCTATGCTCATCTGTATCACACCCAGGCGCATTATTACCAGGAAACCTGATGGAAACCAATCTTTCACCCGAAATCCGCTTAATGTTGGCCGGGGCGCTGACTCCATTACAATCTAATGAAATAGACCGCTTGCGCGAACTTTGTGTACAGCCTTTGGATTGGGCCGGGGTTGGGCAACTTGCCCGGCGTCATGGGCTGGCTGCCATCCTGTACACTAATCTTAACCGCCATGCTCCTGGATTGATTCCAGCAGGGGCTAAAGATGCGCTCAAAAAAGATGCCCAGGAGAATCACCAGATGGCAATGCTGTTGTATGCAGAAATCATCCGTCTGGATAAAATCCTCTCTCCTGCCGGGGTTTCCATCTGCCCGATTAAGGGACCGCAGCTTTCCAAACAACTTTACGGAGATGTTGGGCTGCGCGCCACCCGCGATATTGACTTGCTCATCTCGGAAGAGCAGGTTTGGCCTGCGGATAAGATATTAACTGCATCTGGCTACCGGCGCACAAACCCGCGTTTTCCTCTCAGCCCCGTGCAATAGGGTTGTTCCTGATTAGTGTGAATTCTGGTACATTTGGGTAAAACCTTGCGAGGAGATTACCAAGTGATCCCAGAAATCCGAGATGATCGTCAACAGCGAGCGTTGACAGGCGTACCGACAGAGAAATTCTCGACCC
>CAIJPN010000134.1 GCA_903822545.1 uncultured Anaerolineae bacterium
CCAGGCCGCGCTCGAAGGCAAGGTTTTGAGCGCCCAGGGAGCCAAACTCACCGGCATTTTCACAGATGGCAGCGAACGCCAGGTGTCCATCAGCACCGCGCCCACCGGCAGCATGGTGGCCGCCAGTCCCACCCTGGTGGTGGTGACCGAAGCCCCCAGGCAGATGACCCTGTTCGGGGAGATGGTGGTTGTGGAAGGAGGAAAGAAGAAGAGAAGGTAACAAAAATCCCCGCCGGGACGAAACTGGCGGGGATTTTTGCTTACCTGGCTAGTGCAACGCAGCCTGTTTCACAAAATTTTTAACGCGACCCGCTTCGCGGGGAAGGATAAGAGCACAGAACACAGAAAACCCGCTGCGCGGTCACAGGAAACAAAACCTTAATTAGGCGGGGAAAACAAACCCAACACACGAAAACCGATGTCGTCGTAACGGTTGTTCGGGTGGAAGTAGCTGCGGCCGGACACACGCGCGCTGACTACACTGAAGTCCCACGAGCCGCCGCGCAGCCCCAGATATTGACGTGAAGTGGATGAATAATTGGCCTGCCACTCCCAAACATTTCCAGACATATCGATTACTCTGGTTGGACTTTCTCCGGATGGGTACATCCATACCGGGGTGGTACGGCGTATACCGCTTTCGCTGGTGTTGGCGTGGCGGGTAATTTCATCTGTTTTCTTCAGTTCGCCAAAGGCAAAGCGATTTCCAGCAGGGCCACCTGCCGCCAGTTCCCACTCGCTTTCTGTAGGCAGGCGGATTTCCTTGGGCCTTGGTAAGCCCTGTTTGCCTTCATCCAGCTTATCCCAATTCGCCAGCAGCCACTTACAGTAGGCATTGGCTTCCCACCAACAAACTCCCACTACCGGTGCGTTGGGGCGCATTTCGCCAAAACGCGCATCAGACCAAGAGCCAGGTATCACTTTATTCCGCTCATCCAGCTTTTGTTTGAGCCACTGGTAGCCTTCATCACCCCAATCGCCAATCTTGGTGGATTTTTTCTCCGGCTCGGCGTATTTTGGGAAGCCCGTCCAGTATTTTTCGGCGTGAAAATCTTCCGCTTCAATGAAGCGCTTATATTGAACGTTGGTGACGGGGTAACGCGCCAGGTAGAACAAAATCCCATTTTGTTCGATGGGGATAAATTTGTGCAGGTCATCGGGTTGGTAGCCCAGTTCATCAGCCAGGTCAGCGCAATTGGCGCGGATGCGAGCATCGGGCAGGGCGGCAACAGCCTGTTCACGTAGTTGTACGAGAATGTGCCCATCGGCATGGGCGGTCTTGTTGGGAAAAGCGCGCCGGAATAAGGCCAGCATTTCCCCGGCCAGCCAGGCCATGCGCGCTTTTTCCTCCGCAGATGCGGTTGCGGGCGGGCTGGATAGCGCATCCAGCCAGGTTTCCATAGTTCCGCGCTGGGGCGAGCCAAAGCACAGGTGCTCACCCAGCAGTTTGATGGATTCGCGCCAACGGTCGCTTACCCCTGCCAGTAAATAAGCCTTTTCGTCAGGCTCCTCGTTTGCCAGGTAGCGCGCCGCCAGGTACTCTTCAAAGGTCAGATGCGGGAAGGCATACACTTTGCGGGATGGACGCCCCGGCGCCGCCAGTGTGCCTTGCTGCATCAGCAGGCCGTTGGTGCTTTCGCAGTATTTCAGGAAAGTCTCAACTTTGGCGCTTTCTTTCAGGTAGATTTTGAGCTTTCCATCCAGCAGGTCTTCCGTTACCAGGGCGGCCTGTCCATCCCCGGCCTGGCGGCCCTCGTGGGCAAAATAGGCCACTTCCCACAGGGCCTGGAGCAGCACACTTTCGGGGACATCCAGCGCTTCAAGGATGCTGCGTTGGGTTTCCACACCCTGCACAGGGCGCTTATCCTGCCAATGGATCAGCAGCAGCTTGACGCAGCTTTCATAAACCTGGGCGCGTGTATCGGGCAGGTCGCCGTAATGGGTATGCACAATCGCCATAATGGTCAGGATAATCGGGAACGCGGCAATATCCAGCAAACGGCGGCGGTCATCGGGCTGGAGATGCTGGAGCAGGCCATCGCGCTTTCGCGCAAATTCCGCTTTTCGGGCTGGTTCGATCTGGGTCAATTCGGCATACCAGGCGTTAACAAAATACTCGATCTTTTCCCGGTTGAGCAGGGCCAGTTCGTGGCTGGGCCAGCCTGCCAGTTTCCAATCGGCATCGTTGCGATACGAATACGTGCGGCAGGTGACCAGGAAGTGGTTGTTGGTATTCCGGCCATATTTCAAGACAAAATCTTCCACGGCCTGCACCACCAATGGGCGTTTAGCCAGTTCGGCCACTTCATCCAACCCATCGAACATCATCAGGGCGCCTTCCGTGTTTAAGATGCGCAGGGCTAGCGGCGCAAAGCTTTGGGTGGATTCTTCGCTTTTCAGGGTTTCAACCAGGTAATTTTCCACCAGAGCCGCGTGACCCTTACGGCAACCGGCTGGCAGGCTTTCGGCAAAGCGCCCCAGCGAGAGCATGAACGGCAGCAGCGGGCGTCCCTGCCAGCCTTTGGGCAGTTCGGCAGTGCGGAAAAGTTCGGCTTTGGCCATCGTCAGCGCCAGGTAGCGCACAAAGGTTGATTTCCCCGTGCCGGGTAATCCCAATAGCACCATGCGTCGCTGGTCGCTGGCAAGCCAGGCTTCCAGCGCGCTCAGGGGCTCACTTTCCTTGTCTGGGCGGATTGAAATTTCCTGCTCTTTCTTGTTTTTTCTATCCGGCTTCTCTTTTGGCGTGGTCGTATCCAGCGAAACATACAGCTTTTCCAGTGAAATCCCGCTGCGGTTGGGGTCAGAAGCATTCGGGTCCAACCCGGCCAGGCGCACCGAACTGCATTCTTTGAAAATGGCGCGCAGGTAAGCTTCGCGGGCGGTGAAAACATCCGGCGCGGCAGGTGGCGGGGCAGCGGGTTGGGGTTGCTGGGGGGCGGGTTCAACTGGTTTGGGCGGCGCTGCCTGTTCTACCGGTAGCTTTGGGGCTTCATCGCGCTGATACTTGCCGCGCAGTTGCAAATATTGCAGCGCGGCATAGACCAGCAGCCCACCAATCGAAAGGATGTAAACCAGGGTGCTGAATGTGTCTGGGATGTTATTACCCAATAAGGCAATCACAATCACCAAAATCACCACAAATGCAAACATGGCTGTCAGCTTTTTTGCCAGTTCGAGCAGGATATCTTTCCACTCTTTCATATATCTCTCCACGCCATCAGTCGCAACGAAAGCAGGATTGTTGCTATAAGATGATTATATAATAGCTGCGTAAGTTCTGCCCACCCCGGAAATGAATTCCCCGCCCGGACGGTGGCTCTCACGGCTATCCACAGGATACGCCTTCGGCTATCCACAGGATACCCCTTCGGCTATCCACAGGATACACCTTCGGCTACTAGAACGGGCGGGGATGTTTTGTATTTGGCTCCTTCCCGAAAGAAGGTTCGCCGGGCAGAAGGTCAGCTAATTTGGCCTCGATGCCAGTTTGCAAACTGAACATACTGCTGGCCAGACAAATTATGCGGGGAAAACAAACCCAACACACGAAAACCGATGTTGTTGTTACGGTTGTTCGGGTGGTTGTTGTTGCGGTTGGACACACGCGCGTTGTCTACATTGTTGTTCCACGAGCCGCCGCGCAGCCCCCATGACCTTTGCCCAATTATCCAGGCGCTCAGGCCTGTTTAATCCATGCTCCCAACAGCCGCCCCATTTCCACCATCATACGGGCGGCATGTTCGTACTGACCGATATTGATTAATCCCAGTTCGATTGAAAGGCGCAGCCAGAAACGCATTTGTTCCAGGGCAATATCGGCCTTTTTGAGCCAGGCGCGGCGCTCTTCGTTTTTCGATTTCCCGGCAGCGATGATGTGATCCTGGAAATCCATGCCGGTGCGCTGGATGCGTTCGGACAGGCTGAAACGATAGGCGCGCGGGAATTTTTGGACTTGCGGCAGCAGCCAGAGCAAAAAATCATGTGTGCGCACAAATAAGGGCGATTCATCCATGTTGCGCTCCTGGCGGAACGGTGAAACGGAACATTTTTCGGCGCAGCCCCCAGGTATCACCGTAACGCGCGTGGTTGGCCCAGCCTTGAACACTGGCTTTTAGGGCTGGGTACGAAAAACGCTGGGCCAGCCTGGCGCGGATTTTGCGCCGGAAATTGATGACTTTGCGGCTTTTGATGCGGCGATGTTCCGGGTAGATGCGAAAACCGAGAAACGGAATACCGGATGCTGTGGGGTAGACCAGGGCGCTCTCCTCGTGCAGGGTCAGGCGCAGGGAGGCCATTTTGGTGATAATTTGGCTGCGCCATTCGTAGAGTTGATCGAGATCGTTACCAAACAATAAGAAATCGTCAACGTAGCGTAAAAAAGCCAGGCATTTTAATTCGCGTTTAACGAACTGGTCAAACTGGTTGAGATACACGTTGGCAAGGAACTGGCTGGTAAGATTGCCGATGGGCAATCCCCTGGGCCGGGCGGCTGCAAACAGGTTATCGCCGGGGAACCAGGCCATTTCGTATTCTTCGCTCAAGACGCCTGTTCCGCTGTTCAAAATGACATCACACAGCCAGAGCAGGTCTGGATCGGAGATCAGACGGGCCAGCTCTGCCCGTAAAAGGGCGTGATCAATGGATGGGAAAAATTGTTTGACATCGCATTGCAAGAACCAGCGGTAGCGCCGGGCGTATTCGGTGGTTTTGTCGAGGGCGCGATGGGTGCCCTTTCCAACCCGGTTGGCATAACTGGTATCGATGAAACGCGGCTCCCAAATGGGTTCAATGACCTGGCACAGGGCATGATGTACCACCCGATCCCTGAACGGGGCGGCAGAGATCAGGCGCTTTTTGGGTTCATGCACATAAAAACTGGCATACGGGCCGGGCTGGTAGGTTTTCTCGCGCAACTCGTGCTGCAATGTAAACAATTCTTCCTCGTAATGGCGCTCAAACTGGGCGACATAGGCCTTGCTGCGTTTCTTTTTGCGGGCCTTGTGGTAGGCCAGGTAGAGGTTCTCAAAATCCCAGACCTGCGGGTAGAGATGGCGGTACGTTTTCATAAGCCTCCATGGTTCAGTATAAAAACAGACGCTGGTTTTATTACCAGCGCCTGAAAATTTAACGCGACCCGCTTCGCGGGGAAGGGTAAGAGCACAGAACACAGAAAACCCGCTGCGCGGCCACAGGAAACAAAACCTTAATTAGGCGGGGAAAACAAACCCAACACACGAAAACCGAAGCCGTTGCCACGGCCGTACGGGCGGTTGCTGCCGCGGAGGGACACACGCGCGAAGACTACATTGCCGAGCCACGAGCCGCCGCGCAGCCGTAGCGTATTGTGATCTTTATTGTAGAAATTGGCCTGCCACTCCCAAACATTGCCAGACATATCCATGAGCTTGTAAGGATCGCTGGATCCCTGTGGGTACATCCATACCGGCGTGGTGCGCCCAATGTCGCTTTCTGACGTATTGGCATGTTGAGTAATTTCCCGGGCCAGGTCTTTCAACTCGCCAAAGGCGAAACGGTTATTTTGTTCGCCGCCCGCTGCCAGGATCCATTCTGCTTCGGTGGGCAGGCGGAATTTCAATTCAGAATTCAGATTTTTGAATTCTGAATTTTGTTCAGCTTCCAGCGAACTCCGCCAGTTGGCAGCCAACCATTTGCAGTAGGCGTTGGCTTCGTACCACGAAATCCCCACTACCGGCGCGTTCGGGCGCAGCGCGCCAAAACGCGCGTCCTTCCAGTAGCGCGGGAGAACAACCCCATTTTCTACCTCGATATCTTGTTTTTCCTGGAAGGCCGCATCTGAAAGAGCCTGTTTTAGCCATTGCCAGCCTTCATCACCCCAATTGCCAATCTTTGCATACTTCTTTTCGGGTTCAGCGTATTTGGGGAAGTCCACCCACAGGTCTTTGTTGGCAAAGTTCTCCGGTTTCAAGAAGCGGGCATACTGGGCGTTGGTGACGGGGTAACGCGCCAGGTAGAACAAAATCCCATTTTGTTCTATGGGGATAAAGGTACAAATATCTTTATCCAATTCGCGCGACAAGCCAACATCATCCAGCAAGTCTGCAAAATGGGCGCGGGTTGGCGCGGGGAGTCCAGTATCAGTGGCAGCCTGGTACAGGCTGTTTTGAACTTCAACGCGCTGGGCATGCGGCAGGCGGTTGGTCATGTCACGCGCCATCATGCCTGCAATCGTTAGACGGCGCGCCCAGGCTTCGGAGCCGCGCTCAAACCGGCTCGCGTCTGCCAGCAGGGCAGGGGTCCACTTTTTATAGAGTACTGAACCGGAGGGGTGCGCCGCGGCAAAGCACAGCATTTCATCCCACCAGGTCGGATCTTCATCCAGAACTGCCAGGGCCGCATCCACTGGATCATCCAGGGTTTGGATAAGGGCCGTGGCAGCGAAATATTCCATGAAATTTTTGTGGATGAAGGAGTAGGTGCCGGGGCTGATTTCCACCAGAATACCGCTGCGGTCGTGCGAATTGCGCAGGAAACCCTTTGCCCATCGTTTGGCATCCATCGGTGATGCGCCTTCAATTTCCTGAAGGTAGGCGGCCAGAGACTTCTGGGCCTGGGTTTCGCTGATTTCGACCGATTTCAACTCGGTCTGCATCCCGTAGGCCAGGTGCGCCAGGCGGTTGCGCTTGTACTCAACCGATTCTTGTGTGCCATCATAGTGCTGCTCCGTGCCATCTTCTTTGGCCATTTCATGGGATTCGGCGACATCCTTTTGGGCGTGCCAGAAACCGAGCAGCAAATCAGCAATTTCAGCCAGCACATCCACCCGGCGCTGAGGCAGGTCAATACCATGATATTTGTAAACCTGCACCAGCGCCGAACAAAAGAGTGGCACCCCAGCAATTTCGGTCAGACGTGGGTTGCCCAGCACACGTTCAACCAGATGGGTGTCATTTTTATATTTTTCGCGGCCTTCATCATCCATCCATAGCAGGTTTTGAATGAGTTGACGGATGCCAGCGGGCTGCAAGGGGGTCACTTCGGCCAGGGCCAGGTCTGCTTCTTTCAGGCGGGCGCGCACATCTTCATCGTAGCCGCGCGGGCGGGATGAAATGCCAACCCGGTTGCCATTCCTGCCATATTCCTCGATAAATTTCTGCACAAAATGGGCAACTTCAACGCGGTTACCCGCGACTTCGTCCAGCCCATCGAGCAGTACCAGACACTTGCCCTCGGACAGGCGGCTGTCGAAGAAATCGGGAGTCAGGCTGTGGCGTTTTCCGGTTTTTTGCATCCGTTCCAGGTAAGCCACCAGCGCACCGGAGGATGGCTCGCAAAACTCGGCGCTATTTTTTGCCAGGAAACTGCCAAAGTTCCGCAGGCGCACAAAAATGGGCAAAAGGGGGGCGCCTTTCCAGCCCAGGTCTTGTTCGGCGCGGCCTTCGGCAAAAGCCAGTCCTGCTCGCCGTAACAGGGTGGTTTTGCCGGAACCAGGCAAGCCAATCAGCACAAAGCGTTCATAACGTGCCAGCAGGTTATTAAAATCCACCGGGCGCACATCCTCGATCTTATCCATATCTTGTGGGCGCGGCGAGCGTTTTTCGGCTTTTTTGCGAGCCTGTTCTTCTGCTTTTTCATCACGCACGTACAGCGGCACAAATACGTTGGTCAGTTTGGCGGTGGACGTGCTGGCTGGACCTTTGCGCACAAACGGCAGGGAGAGCGTCCCCAGGCTGGTGCGCAGATCTTTCAGGTAAGCCTCGAGCACAGCGGGGTCGCTCCCGGTCAGGCCGCGCTCGGCGGTCAGCAGTTCGAGCAGGCTTTTCATGCGCGATGTGTCTGAAACCAAGCGCGCAATCTCAGTGGCGATACCATCCAAGCGGTGGTTACGGGCCATATCGTTTGCAAAAGTAATCAGCGGTTGGAAAGTGGCAGCTTTCTCGATGTGCTTGCGCAGGTAGGTCAGGTAGCGCGCCAGCCAGGGACGGTCTGTTTCTTCCATGTGTAAGGCTGCGAGCAGTTCTGCCGGAATATGTCCTGGCTCGGGGCTGGTCATTTCAACTGCACTGGCGGCCAGTAGTTGGTGTGCATCCGCGTTGAGTGCGGTCAGGGAATTGACGATTTTCAAACGCTCGAACTTGTCTCCCACCTCGGCCTTGAAATCATCCAGGGCATCCTGGGTCGTCGCGCGCAGTTCTTCTGCGGCCTTTTTCTTATCGTACCCGCTGGTCAGCCATTTCTGGAACGGCTCCAAACCTGTTTTGAGAGCTGGTTCGATAACAGCTTTCTCGGCCAGCTTTTTCCCAACTTCCACCAGCGCAGCGGCAAATAACGCAGTTTCGATGACCATTTTCCACTCCTATCAGAACATCATGATTAGCCTGGTGTGATTATACCCAGCGTGGGTGCGAATTGTGCTTTTCTCATAACGCGGAAAGCGCAAAAAGTACCTATTCGCGCAATCTATGTAACTGATTTCACAAGTGTATTATGTATAATCCAATGCCTTTGATCAACAGGGTCACATCGCAAACCGGTTTGCAAAATCCCATTCCTTTTGGAGTTTTGCAATGAAAGCCAACATAACAACGTCCCACCAAGAACGCATCGATAGCTTCCAACGTCAACTTGCGCGGGCCATCCGCCGCCTGAAACAACGAACCACCACAACTCAACCCGGGGACTGCCAGCATGAACGCGCCCAATGATCCCACTTTCAAAGCTCCCGGTAATCTTGAAGAATTGCTCGCCCCACTTGGCTCGAACTTTGGCACCCGCAGGGGCCTGACCTGGGCGGTCTATTCGCGCATCTCCAGGATTGACCCGCACCACCCGGGTTATTCGATGGAATCCCAGCCCGACCATGCCGAAGGTTATGCCCGCTCGCATGGGGCAGAAACCATCCTCAGCTATGCCGATCCAGATCGCACCGGGAAAAACAGCAAACGTGAGGGTTTGCAGGCAATGATCCGTGACATCAAGGCTGGCCGGGTGGATGTGGTCGTCATCCACCGGCTGGATCGCCTGTATCGCAACCTGGAATCGCTGCTGGCTTTCACCCGGCTGCTGAAGAAGTACAACGTCAAGCTGGTCTCCGTGACCGAACAGATCGACACCACCTCCTGGTGGGGCCGCCTGGCCCTGGCAGTCCTTGGGCACATGGCCGAGTCCTACCTGCACCAGACCAGCAGCAACACCCGCACCGGCCTGAACACCCGCCGCCGGGCCGGGCTGCACCTGGGGCACCTTCCAACCGGCTACTGTAACGGCCTGTGCTCCACCTGCACTGATCCCAACGGGGCTGGCTACTGCCCAGGCTATGGCGGCCCGGATCGCCCGGAAAGCCAACGCGGACGATTGGCGGTTCCCCACCCGGTAGACCGGCATGTCATCCCGCTGATCTTTGAGCTGTACCTGCAAGGCCTGAGCTGTCGTGAGATCGCCGCCCATCTCAACAACCACCTGGCGCAACTGCCGGATGGTAGTCAGGTGCGTTTTCGTCCGCGCAGGAAAGGGGATAAAGGCCATGAAGAGGCATGAGTTTCGCAAGGACAGCATTCGCAGCATCATCGAAAACCCCTTCTATGCCGGAATGATCGCGCGTTACCCACGCCCGAAGTTTGACACCGAAGACAACATCGAACACCCTGAGAACATCCCGTCTCCCAACGTGGATGGGAAACGGCGCGAGATACTGGCCTTGCATCCAGGCCAGCACGAAGCCCTGATCACGGTGGCCCAGTGGCAGGCCGTGAACGACCTGCGTCACCAAAAGAACAACACCCCAATTGCCACAGACAACGGCAAGCGCATCTACATGCTGAGCGGGATCGGGCGCTGCTGGGAATGTTACCAGGCCAGCGGGCATGAATACAGCCTGCGTGGTTCAACCGGCGGCAAGGGCACAGCCTACTATCGCTGCGCCTACCAGCACGACAGCGCCAGCAAGCGTACATCAAGCAGGAAGCCGCGTCCCACCGGCCTGAACCTGGTTCCCGCTGAAATCGATCTCGCCCTGGCCAAACGCCATGCCAGCCTGCGCGCAGACCGGCTGGAAAGCCAGGTCAACCAGCTGGTGTCCCGGCTGGTCATCCCCCAGGAATGGCGCGAAGCCATCATGGCCTACTACCTGTCCGATGACGGCATGGGCGAGTTCGAGCGCGAAGGCTACAACCTGCGCCAGTCGCTCAAACGGCACCGGGATCTGTACCTGCAAGGTCACATCTCGAAGCGTGACTATGAACAACAGGCTCGCTTTATCACCCAGCGCCTGGATGCGCTCAAACCATCGGCCAGCCCTGAAGCCAGGGAGATCCTGCCCCTGCTGGATTCGTTTGCCAGCACCTGGAGGCAGTTGAACAACGGCGAAAAACGCGCCATGCTGGGCACGCTTTTCGCCGGATTGTATTTTGATCGGGATGGGGAATTGCGCCATATCCTGGCGCATGAGCCTTTTGGAGAGCTACTGGGGTTGTCCTGATGCAAACATATCGGCCAGGGCCTTGAGCGCATCCGCCACTTGCTGGCGCCGCCTGGGGTCTGGAATTCTGGATACACTCAACGCCACAGCTACCGCCTCCTGGGCCACCGTAGCTGTGGCGGTTTTCATTTCAAAGGCACGCAAAGTGGGCCAGCCAGCCAGTTTCAAGAATTCATTCGGGTTGATCTCGAAATAATCGGCCAGCAGGATGCAGGTCGCCATATCCGGGCGGGTTTTTACGGTATGCAAACGGCGGATGGCCTGGTGATCGAGGCCAGACATCAGGGCCAGGGCGCGTCCGCTCAGGTTGCGGGCTTTCATCAGTTCTTTCAGGCGTGAGACAAGCGGGGTTGGATCATACGGGACGGCCATGGCTTTGCGTTTTTGGCGGGCAATGGGTTCCCCCTGGAACTTGGGAGAGACGGGTCTGGGTGTCATTTTGGCTCCAATTTTGAGTAGGGTAGAATTATCAGCCTGGCCCAGCGGGTCAGATTATATCATCCCCAAAAAGGAGGTCGTATTCCATGCGCAACACAACTTTGCGCGCCGCCGGATACCGGCGAGTTTCCATGCGAGAACAGGTAGATGGACACAGCCTGGCCGCCCAGGAGACCAATATCCGGCAGCATGTCCAGTCCCAGGGTTGGGAACTGGTGGAACTGTACACCGACGCGGGTATCTCCGCCAAGAAGGACAGCAACCGCCCGGCCCTCAACCAGCTGCTCCAGGATGCCCAGGCAGGCAAGTTTGATGTCATCATCGTGGACAAGCTGGATCGTTTCTACCGCCACCTGCGCGGATTACTGATGGCCCTTGACCAGATCAACGGCTACGGGGTGTCGTTTGTCTCGGTGCAGGAACGCCTGGACTTCACCACCGTCTGGGGCAAGCTGACCCTGGCGATCCTGGGCACGCTCGCAGAAATTTATTTGCAGAATGTGCGCCGTTCGATGGCATGTGCTGATTGCGCTTAAGGCGCCACAGGTTGAAGAGCATACCTGTGAGGCCGTCCGACCTACCGAAAAGGGAAACCTGAACGGGAACATCGCCTGTCGGAAAAGGGGCGAGCCGGGAAACTGTTTACCGGTGTCGTCGCCCCAAGGCCTGGATGATATGGGTAAAGCTGGATTGCTTGAAGTCTAATGGTCGTTGGAGACAAGGTACTCCCTTGACACAACAGTTGAAGTCAAGACCCGGCGGCAGCAGTCAGAAGTTTTGGGGCTGCGAAATCTTCCCAGCCGGGAACAAGGTCAGTGAGACTGATAAAACCATGAGTAGACACCCTAACCCATCCTGTTACGTCACACATGACTGTACAACGGGATCGCCTAAGGGGCGCGAGCCCTATGGCGACGGAAACTCCATAGTAGTCGGTGGGGTCACGTCCACCCGGGGCGGTTGGGAAAGCCAACCACAGGGCCAAGGGAGTTAGGAACTGAGCTTGTCAGGAAATGAGAGGTATGCGTAATGCAAACAGCCGAACACATTCTACAAGCAATGCGAAAGATGGGAGAAAAGCGAACCCCATTGGAGCGCGCGTATCGCAGCCTGTTCAGCGAGGACTTGTTCCTTGCTGCGTATGGCAAGATAGCCCGCAACAAAGGCGCTTTGACGGCAGGAAGTGATGAAAGGGATACAGTGGATGGGATGAGCCTGGAGCGCATTCGGAAAGTGATCGAAGAACTGCGCAATGAGCGTTTCCGGTTCCATCCTACCCGGCGTATTCGAGTACCCAAGAAAAGCGGCGGTGAAAGACCGCTCGGCATTCCAAATTTCACGGACAAGCTGGTGCAAGAGGCGCTGCGACAGGTGCTGGAAGCCTACTACGAACCCCGATTTCGGAACAGTTCACATGGCTTTCGCGCAAAACGTGGCTGCCAGACCGCATTAGCCGCCATGAAATACAAGTTCAAGGGCGCAACATGGTTCATCGAAGGTGACATCCGAGGATGCTTTGACCATATCGACCATCAGGTTTTGATGGAAATCCTGGCAAGGGACATCAAGGATGGACGCTTGCTCAACCTGATACGGATGGGGCTGGAAGCAGGTTACATGGAAGAATGGGAATACAACCGCACCTACAGTGGCACACCGCAGGGCGGCATTCTCAGCCCGCTTTTGGCGAACATCTACATGAACGAGTTGGACAGCTTTATCGAGGATGTGCTCATCCCGCAATACAGCCGAGGCGAAAAACGAGCCGAAAACCCGGAATACAAAAGGTTGCAGTGCGCCGTAACACAGGCCCGGAAGAAAGGCGATGTCAAGAAAGCCAAAGAAATCGAATTCCAGCGGCGACACGTGCCATCGCAGAATGTGTACGACCCCAACTACCGGCGCTTGCAGTACATTCGCTGTGCGGATGATTTCATCCTGTGTTTTATCGGGACAAAGGCCGAAGCGGAAGCCATCAAAGAAGCCATCGGAACATTCTTGAGAGAAAAGCTGCACCTTGAACTCAGCCCCACCAAAACACTCATCACTCACGCCCGGACAGGGTATGCCCGCTTCGTGGGATACGCCCTCAGCGTGTACAACGCAGATGACAAACTCTCACCCCGCCAGGGAACCAGGATAAAACTCCGCTCTCAAAGCGGTCATGTCCGTTTTGGAATTCCCTTTGGCAAGGTGGATGAACTGATAACCCGTTACATGGAAAACGGCAAAGTAACGCACGATAACAGCCTGTTGAAATTCACCGATGCAACGATTGTCAACATCTACCAGCAACGTTTTCGCGGTCTGGCGGAATTCTACAAATACACCACCGACCGGCGACGCCTGCAAAAGTTGAAGTACTACATGGAAATTGCCTTGACCAAAACCCTGGCCTGCAAGCACAAAACATCGGTAAAGAGCATCTACCGCAAGTACGCCTCCCGGCGGGAAGTGGATGGACACTCTTACAAGGTGCTGGCAGTTGAAATTCCTGGATCACAGGGAAAGCAGTATGCGTACTGGGGCGGCATCTCCCTGAAAAGGGTGGATGTCGGGCAAGGCTACCTCATCGACCGCGCGGTAAAAGACGAACTCCCACAGCCAACGAAGTTGGAACTGATACGGAGATTGCAAGCGAACCGCTGCGAACTTTGCGGCTCAACCGAAAAATGTGAAGTCCATCATGTGAGAAAGTTGGTGGACATCAAGCGTCAGTGGCGCAACCGTGAGAAACCCGCCTGGGTAGAGAGAATGCTTCAAATCCGAAGAAGAACGCTGGTTGTCTGTGAGGAATGCCACCATGAAATTCATTCCTGACGATAATATCCCATCCCAAACATCAGTTTTGGAGAGCCGGATGATCCGAAAGGGTCAAGTCCGGTTCGGAGGGGGGTCTGTGGAAAAGTACCGTCCGTGTATCAATGGGCGGCAACTCGCCACTTTCCTACCCAACTTGCAACAGGAGACTCGGAAAGGCAAGATCCAGCGTGCCCGGGAAGGCTTGTGGAACGGCAACCCGCCCTTTGGATACTGCCGGGGGCTGTGCTCTCAGTGCGAAGAAGTCAACGGCCCCAACTACTGCCCCAATGTTGGCAATCCCAACCTGGGTGATGGCAAGCACCTGCTGCCGCATCCCATCGAAAGTGAAGTGGTGCGGCTGGCATTCAACTGGTATGCCAACGGCCAGGGTTCTGATAGCGGGATCGCTGTCTTGCTGAACGAATATCCGCTGAATGAGAACGGGCTGCGGCCTCGCACGCGTGGCATTCCTGGGCGAACACTTCCTGGCCCATTCCAGAAGGATTCTGTGCGCGCGCTGCTCAACAACCCGTTTTACACAGGCGTGATTCCCTACTATGGCAAGCAGCTCAACGGCTCTCGCCCAGATAAAACACCCCAGCTCTTCCCTGGACAGCATGAAGCCATCGTTGAGCCGGAGAAATTTGCCCAGGTGCAGGAAGTGCGCAAGATGTTCACCTATTCACCGCGCAAGCGTGGGTCGGTGGTCGTGCGGGATTACCTGCTGACGGGGATTTTGCGCTGTGGCTATTGTGGCAGGCCGATGCGCGGTTCCTGTGATGGAACCGGCAGGAAACATTACTACCGGGATGCCACGCGCATCGACAGGTCGGGGGATTGTCCGCAGTGCACCCTGAAAGCGCCGGTGATCGAGGCCATGTTCCTGGACTGGCTGCGCAAGACGCTGGACAACCAACAGGTTGTGCAAGCGTTGGAAAGCCAGCAAGCCAGCATGGATCAGGCCGATGCGCGCTTTGAACGAGCGCGGGATTTGTACCTGGCTGGGCAGTTGAGCCGGTCTGCGTATGATCTAGAGAAGGAAAGGCAGTTAAATGCAAAAAAGCACTTGCTAGAAAACGCTTACAGTGCTAATATCGGGGATATTAATGCGATGCGGCAAGCAGCATCGATGTGGGATACCCTTATCCCAATAAATCGTAAAAGACTGTTCCTGTTATCGGCAGAAACAGTCTTCGTACGGGACAGCGTTTTGTTAGGCGTTCAACCAACTAGCACGCTGTTGCCATTTACGGGAAATGGCTTTTGTTGTAGCTGCGGACCCGACGAGATTCGGGTTCGCGGTGCGTAACTCTAAAGTGGTTTCCGATGAAGTTGAGTTAAGGTGTCCAGTGGGTGAAGTGCTACTCACCGACCAAGAGATTTTATAACGACTGAGAGAACTGGTCAAGGATTTTCGGGGAAGTTCAGAAAAAGTCTGGAACTATGTCCACAACTCAAATTGTGATTTGTTTCAAATCTCGCCAGCTCACTAATTTCCCGGCACTGGTTTGTATCGATTGCTCGCCACCATAAACCACGTACCCTTGTTCGTTGGGCAAGGATGCAAGTTTTTGCCAATTTCTAAGATTATCGAAAAAGCTCATAGACATTGTTTTTCCAGACTTGATTTCTACCGGAATGATCTTTTCGCCATCTACCAACACGCAATCAATCTCTTTTCCATGATTGTCTTGCCAGAAATATGGTTGGTTGTTCTCACCGCGATGAGCATAACGTTTGGTAAAGTCGGTGACGATGAAGTTCTCGAAAAGCGCTCCCTTCATATAATGTAGTCCTACCTGGGCTTCATCACGAATGCCTAGCAGGGAGCAGGCAACGCCTGTATCGTAAAAATATAGTTTGGATGATTTGACCAACCGCTTGTTGAAATTGCGGTAATAGGGTTGTAATCGGTATAGGATGTATGAGCTTTCCAAAATGGAAACCCAGGTTTTTGCTGTGTTTGGGCTGATCCCGGCATCATATGCCAGACCGGCATAATTGATCAACTGCCCAATCCGGCCTGCGCATAATTGGGTGAATTGAATGAAGGCATTAATATCGCCGATGTTCTTGATCATGCGGACATCTTTTTCCACATAGGTTTGAATGTAAGATGGGTAAAAATCAGTTGGGGCGATGTCGCGATCATAAATACGAGGGTATTGGCCTTTGAATATCAAGCTTTCGTATGAAGCAGTGCTTGGGGTGAGTTCTTCAAAAGAGAAGGGAAGCAGGTGTAAAACTGCCGCGCGTCCGGCCAGGGTCTGGCTGATTTTTTCCATGAGCAGGAAGTTTGAAGAGCCAGTCAGGATAAATTGGATACTGCGGTTGTTATCTACCAACCCCTGAATGTAGGAGAAAAGATCAGGGGTGTGTTGAACTTCATCCAGGATGGCTCCCGCAGGGTAATTGGAGAGAAACCCACGGGGATCGGTAAGGGCAATCTGGCGGATGTCCGGTTCTTCCAGGGAAACATAAGGTAAGTGGGGGAAAGCTGCCCTGACCAGGGTGGTTTTTCCAGATTGACGCGGGCCGGTAAGGGTGATGACCTGGAATTTCTGCGCCAGGGCGGTGATTTTGGTAGAAAGGGTTCTTGAGATCATAAGCCTGCTCTAAAAGAGAAGAAATCAACAAAATAATTATAGTATATTTTGTACAAAAATAATCCTGGGTTGCATTTTTGCACAAAACGCAACCCAGGATTCACAATTGCCAAGGATGCAGCATTCTTGGCTGGTTTGGGGTTCCAACCCCTATCAATCAGATTTAATCCATCTATGGCAATGAATATTGGATGATGAGCTTGGGTCGATAGATGGCTGATGCATTACCGCTGTAGAACTTCATATAATCATCACTCAGATCATCGTTATCATCTTTGGTGAAATACAGCCTGAACTGCGTTTGGCCAATCTTGTTGATTTGGCCCAACCCAATAGAATTCAATGAACTACTGTACCAACCGCTGGAAGGGATTGAGTTAAAGCTTCCCACTTTTAGGGCTGATGCAGCGGCATTGAAATCGGTTAAGGTCAGTGTGGAACTTGTTCCAAACCAGGGGGAGCGGATATCCACCAGCAGGTTCCCCAAAATGGAGAAGGGATTGCTATTTACCGGGAGGCCAGATTGTCGAATCTTGAGCACTGCGGAGACAATTTGGGCGTTGTCGGGCAATCCGGTGGTGTTGAACGAGAGAATGCTCCGATACTGACGATCTCCCAGGGCATCTCCAAGCGGGAATGTGGTTTGGGTGGTGTTCAAGCTGCCGCCAGTATTGGCGGTTTCACTTTTTTCAAGAATCCAGCCATCTTGTGCGCCATCGGAACTGGCAGTAAAGGTGAAGACCGGGCGTGTGGCGGTCGCAGTTGGCGTAGCCGTCGGCGGGATGGGGGTGTTGGTAACATCTGGCGACGGGCTGGCAGATGGTGTACAGGTAGGTGGCAGGGTTGGGACAGGCAGCATTTGTGAGAGGCTGTTGTTGTTCTCGCTACTTTCCACAACCAGGGAAGTGGAATCCACCATAACAATGTTATTTTCGCTTGAACGATAGCCTGCAAACCAGAGCGAGCCGCCCTGACCGGCTGCCAGCCCATCTGTGACAATTTGTTGCACCCCATTGACATCCACCACGAAAAGCTTGGCATCGGCTGAACCGTTGTTGCGGAACCAGACGCGGACACCCAGTCTTGTGGATGTGTATCCACAAGAATCGCCTGTTTCAATTGTGATTGAGATCCCCGTGATAAGCAAATCTGGCAGGCTGGGGGTTGATGTGGCAGTATAGGTGCTCGTTGGTGGCAATGGCGTGAAAGTATCTGTTGCAGTTGGCGGCAGCGGAGTGAAAGTATAAGTCGCAGTAGGTGGTAAAGGCATTGGCGTATCAGTTACGGTTGGTGTAAATGTAAATGTCGCCGTTGGGGGAAGCGGGGTAGATGTGTAGGTTGAAGTTGGGGGTAATGGCGTGGAAGTGTATGTGGCCGTCGGCGGCAGTGGAGTGAAAGTATTGGTAGCTGTCGGTGTAAACGTAAATGTCGCTGTCGGCGGCAGTGGGGTAGATGTGTAGGTTGAAGTTGGGGGTAATAGCGTGGAAGTATATGTGGCTGTTGGTGGCAGCCGAGTGATGGTAATGGTAGCTGTCGGTGTAAACGTGAATATCGCTGTTGGTAGCAGTGAAGTAGCTGTATAGGTCGAAGTTGGGAGTAATGGAGTAAAAGTATTGGTTGCTGTTGGTGTAAATGTAAACGTCTCAGTTGGTGGAAGGGGAGTAGATGTGTAAGTCGAAGTTGGGGGTAATGGCGTAAAAGTGTATGTGGCTGTCGGCGGCAGCCGAGTTAAGGTACTGGTAGCTGTTGGTGTAAACGTAAATGTCGCTGTCGGTGGCAACGGGGTGAAAGTATGAGTAGCTGTTGGTGTAAACGTAAATGTCGCTGTCGGTGGTAACGGGGTGAAAGTATGAGTAGCTGTTGGTGTAAACGTAAATGTCGCTGTCGGTGGCAACGGGGTGAAAGTATGAGTAGCTGTTGGTGTAAACGTAGATGTCGCGGTTGGGGGAAGCGGAGTAGCTGTATAGGTTGAGGTCGGGGGTAATGGCGTGAAATTGTACGTGGCTGTTGGCGGCAACGGAGTGAAAGTATGAGTAGCTGTCGGTGGCAGCGAGGTAGGTGTGTAGGTTGCAGTCGGAGGCAATGGCGTGAAAGTATTAGTAGCTGTCGGTGTAAATGTAAATGTCGCAGTTTGGGGAAGCGGGGTAGATGTGTCGGTAGCAGTGGGAGGCAAGGGTGTAAAGGTGTGAGTCGCAGTAGGTGTAAAGGTAAATGTCGCAATTGGTGGAATGGGAGTAGATGTGAACGTCGAAGTCGGGGGCAATGTGGTGAAAGTGTATGTAGCCGTCGGTGTAAATGTTGCAGTTGGCGGCAGCGGGGTAGGTGTGTAGGTCGCAGTTGGGGGCAACGGCGTGGCAGTGTATGTGGCAGTTGGCGGCAGCGGAGTGAAAGTATTAGTAGCTGTCGGTGTAAATGTAAATATCGCCGTTTGGGGAAGCGAGGTAGGTGTATAAGTTAAAGTTGGGGGTAATGGCGTGAAAGTGTATGTGGCTGTAGGCGGCAGAGGAGTGAAAGTATTAGTAGATGTTGGCGTAAACGCGAATGTCGCAGTTGGGGGAAGCGGGGTAGATGTATAGGTCGAAGTAGGTATAAATGTAAATGTTGCCGTAGGCAGTTCAGATGTAAAGGTGGCTGTCGGTTCGGGCGTGAAAATATCAGTAACTGTTGGCGTCAATGTAGGCGTGGGTGTATCTGATGGGGCAACAATGATGAACGGAGTCCGGGTTGGGATGGGGGTGCTGGTTGAGTGGGCGCTGCAATCGGTGAAGGGAAATGTTCCGTTGCGCGGGGAGGCTGCAGCCAGGAAGAAATCATTTTCGGCGTTGTCGAAGTCGGTGCAACCATTGTCGATACGGAAGGCGGCTCCGGTCGGGTTTGGCGTAGGCGCAACCGGCGGATACGGGGAATACGGTAAATAATGGCTGTTGCCATATTCCACCCAATCTACCAGGGCGGTTGTATCGCCGCAAAATCCACCCAGGCCAGAACAAATCACAGGGTTGCTGGTGTTTGCCAGGGCGATCAGCCCATCATTTGGATACAGATTGAACGAGCTGGTGAAATCGGGCGTGATCAGCGTGCCTTCTGTGCCGCCAGCCAACTGGACGAGGCGATATTGTCCGGGGGCGATGGAACCACTCAACGGGATGGTAGTCATGTTTAAAAAGTTCTTTGCTTGCAACGACCAGCCATCCAACAAAACAACCTGGTTGCTGCGGTTGAATATCTCAACATAGTCATTTTTGTAGGCCGCGCCGCTTCCCCCGCCTGAAACATAGAACTGGCTGATGACCACTTCGGAGAAATCCCGCTCGTACGCGCCGAGGTCGCATTTTGCTCCTTGCGGACGCACCATACCACGCTGATCGGTGGGCTGGCAGTAAGCCGGGTCACCTGCATCGATGAATGGGCCGTAAGCATCCAGAATCCATATTGGCATTCCGGCGACGGGATCATTTACGGGGCCGACCAGGCCAAAGTCAGATGGCGAGCCAGTGTAATAGCCGGACCACACTCCGTAACTCAGGTTGATACAATCGGGGTCGAATGGGTCACATAGAACGATTGAATTGCCGGTTGCAAACCGGTTATTTACAAAATACAACTCGCTGCCAGATTCTGTTGCCTGGTTTTGGAGCAGAGTGCTGTGCATGATTTCGGTGTATCCATTGTATGGATCTTCGAAATTGTACCAACCGGCCAGCGCCCCACCCCGGGCAGCAGTATTCGAGTATATGGTGCTATTTTTTATATATGCGAGAGACTCGTTATAAACTGCGCCGCCTTGCCCCCCGGCATGGTTATTGTAAAGGGTCAAATTGTTAAGATAAACCCGACTGGTAGTCCAACCCCAGAATGAATATACCCCGTGGTTATAAATCGCGCCACCATTGCCAGTGGTGGTGTTATTTTTCATCACGAGATTGGATAAAACCAGATCATTTGTTTCCTCGGCTTCGATACCCCCGCCACCTGAGCCGGTGTTGTAACCATCCGCAATTGTCAGGCCGGAAATGGAAACAGATCCAAAAGAATCTGTTATCTTGAACACACCCACACTGTTGTTCCCGCTGATGGTTAGTTTATCCGCACCAGGGCCCTGGATGTTCAAGCTGTGATCGATCAACAGTGTGCTGGAGAGCGTTATCGTGGCCGGGTAGCTTAAAAAGAACTGAATCGCTTTATCCATACCCGTCACTGCTATCGCAGCGCGCAGTGAGCCAGGGCCGCTATCGTTGGTATTGGTAACCCAAACTGGCACTAACGTGGGTATGGTTGTGGGTGTGGGGGGTAATGTTGCTGTGGGTGTCCAATTGGGAGTGTTGGTGGGGGTTGGTGTGGCCGTAGGCTGCAAGGATTGGTAAAGAACTACGAGGCCGTAGTTATAATCTGCAATGGCAATATCCTGCATACCATCGTGATTGATATCACCTACCGCCAATCCTTGCGGCTTGTAATGGGATGTACGAGGAATAGAGTAGGTAGAGTACGCTTTGAGCGTTTTGTTGCTTTGCTGGAGGAATATACTCGCGCGAGACCAGTCGCCATGTAAAACAGTTACATCCAGCCGGCCATCCTCATTCATATCTGTAACTTCCACTGGCTCTGGAATATCATTCGCCGGATAGGAAACCGGTGCGTTCAAGGTTCCATCCCCTGCCTGGGCAAAAACAGCCACAAAAGATGATGGGGAATTACCGCCATAGCTCATCACTACATCCGCTTTTCCATCGCCAGTCACATCCCCGATTCCAATTCCCTTCCCCCAAATACTACCAGACATGGAGTAGGAAACTGCAGCGTTCAAGGTTCCCGAAACCGATTGTGTATACACTGATAAGTCAGGATTTAAGCCCTGTCCATTCATCTTGATCGCATCGTTCAGGCCATCCCCATTAATATCGCCAATGGCAATATCATCATACCCAGCCTGGGGCGAGGCATATGTCATCATGGTATTCAGCGTACCGCCCGCGTTTTGGATGAAAACCCCGATATTGGCAGCATTCCAATGCGAGATGACGATATCGTCCCAACCATCAGCATTGAGATCACCAACTGCAACAGCATCCGGACTGGTGTTGGTTGCATAAGTCACGCGATTTGCGAGCGTGCCATCTGGTTGTTGGAGAAAAACACTGATCGTATTGCTATTAAAATTGGCAACAACGACATCCTTTAAGCCATCATGATTAAGGTCGCCAACAGCCAGGGATTCAGGTCGGGAACCGACATCATACGCCACTGCCGTGTTGAGTGTTCCATCTGCTTTTTGTTTGAATACGAAAAGTTGGCTGGATAGCGTCGATGTCATGACCACATCTTCCAACCCATCACTATTAAGGTCGGCAATGCCAACCACCTGACCATCACCAACTGGATAGTTGACATATGGTTTGAAATACAGTGCAGACATGGGCTCAGGTGTATTTGTAGCTGTCGGCGGAATCGGGGTAAAGGTGTAAGTGGCAGTTGGTGGCAGCGGAGTGGATGTATAAGTTGCGGTTAGCGGCAATGGTGTGAAAGTTGATGTGTTTGTAGATGTTGGGGTGAAAGTGGCAGTATTCGTGGGGGTAACTGTTACGGTTGGGGTAAAAGTTGGGGTGGATGATAACAGAGTCGGCGTTGGGATGGGAGGCGCGCCGTTGTATTCATACGCACCGAGGTCACATTTTGCTCCCTGCGGACGGTTTATGCCGCGCATGTCGGTGGTGAGACAGGTTAAGTCATCACCGGCATCGATCAGTGGGCTGGTTGCATCCAGCGCCACCACGAGCATCCCGCTCGCAGAGTCCCACAGCGGGCCAACCAGGCCAAAGTTCGAGGGCGTGCCATTTTGTATTGATAATCCATCCCAAAATCCGCCAAAGTAAAGACAGTAAAAATCACTGGGATCGCACTGGATGAATGTGTTCGCTCCGGCTACATCAGCGACAGAATATATGGCGCTGCCGCGCCATGAGGCGTGATTATCCACAAAGGTATTGTTTGTCAGTGTCAGTTCGGTGGTGCCATCGACACGCAATGCGCCGCCGGTAGAGCCAGAATTGGAGACAAACACGCTGTTTTGGATCACCCTGGTAGGGTTCAGGTTCCGTAGTGTAACGGCGGTACCCTGGTTATTATAAAAAGTGGAGTTTTTTATGATCACCGGCGCATCAGATACCAGCGCCCCGCTGGCATTGTTCATCATCACAACGCTATCCAACGTCAGCGGGATGGTGGTGACGCCATTTTGGTTATAAATGCCATTGCCAGAATATCCATCGGCGATGGTCAGATGCAAGAACGAAACGTCCAGTGGCGAACTGCTCGCAATTTTGAACACCCCAACCGCATTATTCCCGCTGATGGTCAGTTTATCCGCGCCAGGGCCTACGATGCTGATGGATTTGTCGATCAGCATCGTGCTGGAGAGCGTTATCGTGGCCGGGTAGCTCAAATTGAATTGGATCACATCCCCAGGGTTTGCCGCCGCTATGGCAGCGCGCAGTGATCCAGGGCCGCTGTCGTTGGTGTTCGTGACACTAATAACCGATCCGGCAGCCCTGGCTGGCAACAACCCGGCAAACAATAAAATCCCGGCCAGGATGACGGTCAAAAAACGGAAAAATGCTTTTGAAAATTTCATCAGTCCCTCACATCATCGAAAATGATCCATCCCCGGATACCCCATAAATCTCCATCTCAATATATTTTTATTGTACTACACAAGCTGTATGGACAATGATGGTAGTTCCAAGGCGGTATAGGCGCCTAATGTGGTTTTACTTTCCGAGTTTACCCTGAGAAAGTTGGGAAACTGCTCATTTATCTACCTTTTAATAGGGAGTGCAAGAAGGCTGGAAGTTTTGCCAGTCTACGACTCCGGGTTGGTTTGGAAGAATGTTTGATAAAAACGCGCCGAAATCGGCGCGTTTTAGTGATCCCTTGCGGATTGGGGTAGTACCGGATTTTCTTAAGGAACATAATACTCAATCAACAAGGTTGGGCGAGCACTGGCAGATGAGCTATTTCCGCTAGAGAAGGCCAGGTAATCGCTGCCATTATCATCGTTATCATCTTTGGCAAACCTGAAACGGAATTGTGTTAAACCGATCTTATTGACCAATGCACTGGCATCGGTATTAAGTACAGCGTAATACCAGGAATTGATTGGCTTACTTAAAAAGCCACCTGCGGTCATTAATGATGGGGGTGCCTGGAAATCTGATCCGATTAAAGTTGATGCTGTGCCAAAGTATGATTTGCGAATATCAAATTTCAAGCCTTGATGAGTCAAAAAAGGATCGGTACCTACCAGCGCCTGTTTTTTCAAACTGAGGGTGGCCCCCACGATAACAGCGTTATCTGGCAATCCGGCCGTGTTGAAGGATAGAATGGCGCGGTATTGCTTGTCACCAACAGCATCGCCAACAAATAACGATGTGCCCGATGTATTTATTGAACCGCCCTTGTTACTGGTTTCGCTGGTTTCGAGTATCCAGCCATCTTCTGCACCTGAAGAACGAGCTGTAAATGTCAAAGTATTTGTGCAAGTAAAGATGGATACATCATCGATCCACCAGCCCAAACTGCTACCGAGATCATCCAGCCCCATACGCCATCGAAACGCAACCATTTTTCCTACTAGCGGCGACAAGTTCAGATGTGTACTGATATACCCGTGGCTACTTGAAACAAAAGCTGGTTTACCTTTAAGTGGGTTGTTCCAACCCGAGTAAATTGAACCGTTATAGCCATTATGATCAATGAGCAGGCTGGCATCCTGCCAGGTGACGCCATTGTCAGTGCTGTATTCCACAACACCGCCATCATAATATTTTGTAATTGATCCAGCGGCAGTTTCAAAATCGTAGGCGTGCCAAAATTGCAGATAAGCCTTGGGAGGAACCAGAACACTCTGGATGCTTGCCACAGCATCTGTAATAGCTGCAGGAGAATCTGCTGCAAATAATGAGTGAATCCCGGAATGAACATATGTTCCATAAGGGGAATCCACTTGCCAGCGTTGCCTGGTTCCGGCTTGGAACATCCAATTGCTTGACCCATTTTCCAGATTGTCCAAGAAAACAAAGCTGACGGGTTGCCCGGTGCCACAGGTAGGCGCGTGTGAGTTGAAGTTTTTGGCTGGTTGGGAATTCATTTCAACTGCATCCAGCGCATTTTTCACTTGCAAGCAATCATCTGGAACAATGCTTTTTTGCCCAATCAGATTGGTACAGGCTTGTTGAAGAGCATAATAGAGATCAGAGTAATCGGCACCTGATGCAAGCATATTTATGCTCGTCTCGTAATAAATTGCCGCAGTTTTTTCCCAACCAAGCGGGGCAACTGTTTTGGCGTTGAACGCACCGCCATCAACCATGAGAGATACAGCTTTATTGT
Source organism: uncultured Anaerolineae bacterium (assembly GCA_903822545.1). Lineage (GTDB taxonomy): Bacteria > Chloroflexota > Anaerolineae > Anaerolineales > Villigracilaceae > CAIJPN01. The sequence continues at coordinate 24,691 of CAIJPN010000134.1, forward strand.
TGATGCCGCTATTGGTGTGAACGCCACCATTATCATCGATACCTTTTGCATAATTGGGGCTGCTCATTTTATCTGGATCGCTAAAAGCGGGCGGATTACTCATGCTGCGAAATGCCCCCAACCCGCTGACATCTTCGCCAATTTGCCACTTTATCGCGGCTGCATCATTCCCCTGCTCATTAGTCTGGTCATAATATTCACCCCAAAGATCAGAGAGCGATTCGTTAATAGCCCCAGACTGATAGTAATAAAACAGGTTGGATTCGTTTTGGGTTACTCCATGCGTTAACTCATGCGCCACCACATCATCGGCCAGGGCAAAACCATGCGCATCCCCATAGATCATCATATAGCCATTCCAGAAGGCGTTGTCGTACCCCGTGCGATAGTGTACGCTCGAGAGGAGTTCAATACCCTGGTTGTCGAGGCTGTTGCGGTTGTATTTTGTTTTGTAGAGTTGGTATGTGCCAGCCGCAAACTTGTGAGCCATTTTGGCGTGCTGGTCACTCCCAGCGGCAGCACAAGATAGGTCAGATTGATCACAGATTAATTGGCTGCCCAGGTCAGTGGTATTTTGGGCGCTATAGGTTTTGAGCAACAGGGTATCAGCGCGATTGAACTGGTATTCGATGGCACCAATATCGCAAGCGCTCCCTTGTGGGCGCGCCAGGCCGCGCTGGTCGGTGACCTGGCAGGTGTTCAGCCCATTTTCTGGCTGGGAAGGGCCGCCGTTATCGATAACCAGGCTACCCAGCGGCACAGAATTTGCCCAAACACCATTCCCGAAATCGGTTAGTGGGCCGAGGCCAGGGTCGATGGTGTTTGAAATCCATTGACCGTTCGAGTAGTAACCCGAGCCAATCCTATCTGTGCTGGTGACAGAGACGAGAATGCACAAGCCTTCGGTGTGCCCGATGATGTTGTAGCCTTCCAGCGCCAGGTAGCCTTCACAATCAAGGCTGATATTGGCTGATAATTTGTTTTTGGCAACCACCGAATTGCGCAGATGGATGGGGTGGGTACCAGTAGCTGAATTGTGAATCGCGGCGCCATTCAATTTCAGATTGTCGACGATAGTGCTGTTGACAATCCAAACCTGGGCATCTGTGTTGTAGTCGTGATCAAAATGCAGAGCGTACTGTATGTTCGACCCGGTTAATGCGCCGTTGCTGCTAATGGTACTGTTAACCATCTCCAGGCTGGATTCAGACAGATAAATGCCGCCTGTGTTATAGCTGATGGTGGTGTTATAAATGTGCAGGTTGGCAAAATAAGAGTAGATGCCAGTGTTATTGGTATTTTTGATTGTCAGGTGATCGAGGGTAATATCTTCCAGGTCAGAGCCAGCGCGGAATGAATCATAGATGATGGACGCGCCGATTTGTTTGGTGAAATCCATGTTCCAGCCCCCATAAATTGCCACAGGGCGGGAGATGGAGATCGCCAGGGTATCAGATGCGCTGCCAAATTCCCCAACCGAAATCCAGATGGGGTCGCCATCCCTGAAATTCGGTTTTGCCATCACACCTTGGATGCTGGCGCAAGCTGTGGCCGGGGATGCGCAATTTGACGCATCATTGCCACCGCTGGATGCTGGAATCACCATCCAACCGCCGTTATTGAGCGAAAAATCCACACCTTGCAGGCCATCCGCGGTAGCGCTGACAATATAGGCTCCCAGGATATCATTTGCAACCAGTTCACCAGCGCTGGCCAGCCCATTTAGCGTGCTGCTGGCCTGGGTTGTGCGCGTGCCAGATGCGCTGAATACCCCGCTGGGGCCGCTTTCGGGCGCGGTGAATGTTACATTGATACCTGGAACCGGGTTGCCATAGACATCAACCACTATCACCGATAGTGGGGATGAACTGGAACTGTTGGGAATGATGCGCATGGAGTTGCCCTGAACCGGGTGCATGGCTGATGCCGCGCCAGGTGCGCTATGTTCATACGCGCCAATATCGCAAGGGATATTACGAGCAACGCCGCGCTGGTCGGTGGCCGGACAAGCCGCCGGGTTGGCAGCGTTGATGGCCGGGCTATCTGACGCAAGCGGATGCAGTCCTAAAACTTCAATGTAGGGGGCCAGGCCGGGGTTGACGTTGAATTGATCGCCCTGCGCAGCAGTAACGGTGCATCCCAGCGTGGATTGGACAATGTTATTGCCCAGCGAGACGATATTTCCTCTGCAATCGGGGGCGTTCAGGAGTTGGGAAACGTTTTCAGCCAGGATGCTGTTTTGCAGGGTGGCTTTCCCTCTTGCCCAAATGCCATTACCGATGTTGCCAGTGATGGTGACATTGGTTAGGAAGGCATCACCACCATCCACCGTAATCCCGGCACCATATGTCAGTTCGCCAGTGGTGTTGCCATGAATGGTGCTGTTCGTAATGACCAGTGTTCCACCGGTGGTGTAAATTCCCCCCGCATAAGATGATGCGGTTGTGAATTGGCTTGTCCCCCGGTTATGATGGACAACACTGTTTTGAATGGTGAGATTCCCGTTACTGTAAATGCCAGAGTTACTCCCGTTTTGAACCATGAAATGATCCAACAGGGAGGTTGTTCCGCTGTTTGTGATGACCCGGCGCGCATTTTGCCCATCGACTACAACATAACCCTTTTGGCTGGTGAAGCTGGCATCCCAACCGCCGAAGAAGGTCAGGTTTTTGGTGATTTTAACCACTTCATATACATATTCATCCCTGGTATATGTGCCTTGCGCCACGAGTATTGTATCCCCGGACAGGGCTTTGCCAATTGCCCCCTGAATGGTCAGGCATGGGGTGGCAGGGGATGTGCAACTGTTCGCGTCCAGGCCGGTGGGGGATACATACCAGGCAAAATTTTCCTGGCTGAAAGTAACCGCGCTTACCCCGCCCGCGCTGGCTTTCACACTATAAGCGCCAAACTCCCCGTTTGTTTTTAGCCGGGCCGAGGCTTTTCCGTTGATATCTGTAGTGATGGTTGTGGTGTTGGCACCAGTATCAATAAACAGGCCGCCTGGCCCACTTTCAGGGGCGGTGAACGTCACCTGGACACCCGGGACGGGGCTGCCCAGTTTGTCAATGGCAACCACGTTCAACGAGTTGAGCATCGCCAGGTTGGGGGCCACACGCTGGCCTGAACCGCCGGAAATGAGCAGTTGGGTTGCTGCGCCAGGAAGAGTGTATTCAAACGAGCCAATATCACAGGCACCAACTCGCGGCGCACCACGCTGATCGGTGGCCGGGCAGGCTGCCGGGTTGGCGGCGTTGATGGCCGGGCTGGCCGGCTTCAGCGGGTAAAACCATAATCCTGGCAGGGGCGTTCCCAGTTGGGGCTCAACGCCAAACTGGTCTCCCGCTTGGGCCACAATGTCACAGCCCTGGATGGAATCTATGATGTTATTCCCCAGCGAAATAACTTTCCCCTTGCAATTGGGGCCATCTTGACCGGCAAAATTCCCGGCCACAATGCTGTTCTGGATAGTGATGGGATTGTTGTTGAAATGATAAATGCCACCGCCATCATACGATGATGAATTATTGGTGATCGTGGAATTGATAACCGTCAGGCTGCCGTAGTAAGCAAAAATCCCGGCCCCCGTGCTACTGTAAGAAACAGTGTTGTGACTGACGGTGACGTTGATGAGCGTCAAATCACCATCGCTCCATATCCCGCCACCCGTATTTTGGATGACAGCGCTGTTGCGGACAATAAGCACTCCAGAGTTGCGAATTCCAGCCCCAGAAGCATGGAAACGGCCATTTTGGATAACGAATCGATCCACACTGGCAGGGTTTCCTGCAACCCCGCCGTAGACACTGACCCCAATGTGGTTATCACCGCCATCGATGATTGTGTACCCATCCTGCGATGTGAAACCAGCATTCCACCCGCCCGAAAGATTGAGACTTTTCAGGAGATTAACTACCGGCGTCCCATAGACTCCGCCGATGGTATAGGTTTCTGCGCTAATTTTGATGGTGTCCCCATCTGCGGCTTTTTCCATTGCCGCACGGATGGTTGCGCAGGGTGCATCGGGCTTTTGGCAGCTGTTAGCATCATTCCCGGCTTGAGAGACAAACCATGACAGGTTTTGTACCGCCAGGTTGAGTGGGGTAAGCCCGGCAGAAGAAGCCACCAGGTTGTATATCCCTAATTCTGCATTGGCCGTAAAAGCCGAAAAAGTGGCAATGCCGTTTACATCGCTCACTGCCGAAGTAGTGTTGCTTCCGGTGTTTTCGAAAATGCCACTGCTGCCGCTGGATGGGGCGGTCAAGGTCACATTGATGCCCGGAATCGGGCTGCCTTTCACATCCAGGACAATCACTTTGAAAACATGGACCTGACCGGGGGTCAGGGATTTTGGCCAACTATCGTAGGCAGCCAGCCGGGCTGCTGCGCCAGGCGTAGTGTATTCATACGCGCCCATATCACAGGTTCCCTGGCGAGCCGCGCCCCTCTGGTCTTTGGTGGGGCACCAGGCTGGGTTGGCGGTATTGATGGCCGGGCTGGTGGAGAGCAGCGGATGGTAGCCTTGTTCTGGCAAAAGCGAACTAAATTTTGCCGCAATGTTGAATTTATCCCCGATTTGAGCAGTGATTGCGCAATTTTTCGTTGTCCCGATCAGGTTATAGCCAGCGGATGTGATTGTTCCGTAGTTGAAACAGTCTGGCCCCTCAGGAGAAGCTGTATTGCCAGCGATGATGCTGTTTTTGAGCGTTGCCTTTCCGCTGCTACCCACAAACAGACCGCCACCCTGCTGAGCACTGTGATTATTGATGATAGTGGTATTGGTTAGGACTGCATCTCCAGAATCGATAAGCACTCCCCCCCCTGAACTTGCATACGAGTTTCCACTGACGGTGACATTGGTCAGGATCAGGTTGCCCTGACTCTCGATACCTCCCATTGTATTATTTACAACCGCGCTATCCAGTAGCGTCAGGGTTGTATAGTTGTTTGCATCGTTGTTAATGCCTCTCATTGAATTTCGGACAATAAACCGGGCGACTGTGGATGTTGCAGTGCTGTAAATGCCAGTACTCCTCCCCTGCCCGTCAACGATTGACATGCCATCTTGCTGGGTGAAGCCTGCATTCCAGCCTCCAGAAAGGGTCAGCTTTTTGTTAATATATACGGCAGTGCTGCTGCTATAAATACCACTTGCAACGCGCAGCGTATTCCCATTGGCAGCTTTGCCAATCGCGGCATTGATGGTAGCGCAGGGCGCTGTGGGTACTTTGCAAGAATTATTGTCATCCCCTCCAGGTGCAACAAACCACAGGATGTTTTCGATGTTGTAATTGACTTGATTCAATCCGCCAGCAGTTGCAACCACAGCATACAGCCCAGGTTGCGCATTGGCGGTCATCAGCGGGGATGTCGCCACACCGCCGCCATCGGTGGTTACAGAGACTACGTTTGTTCCGTTGCTGGCAAATGTGATGCTTGGGCCGCTGACAGGCGCGCTAAATGTAACATTCACACCTGGCACCGGGATGTTCATATTATCGAGAACAACTGCAACAAGCGGCCTGGCAAACACTGCCCCGCTGGAGGTTTCCTGCCCGCTGCCGCTGACAATAACCAGGCTGGATGGAAGGCCCGGCGACACATATTCATACGCGCCAATATCACAGATGCCATTGCGAGCTGTGCCGCGCTGGTCGGTACTCGGGCACGTGGCCGGATTTGCAGCATTAATAGCCGGGCTGGTTGCCATCAGCGGGTGATAGCCCAAACCTGACAAGAAAGTGCCCAGCCCATGCGCCACATTGAACTTATCCCCGTCAACACTTGTAACTGTACAGCCAGCGGTTGAACCAATCAGGTTATTGCCTTGCGATGATAGTGCACCAAAACAATCTGGGCCAGATGTGGCTGTATTGGCGGCGATCAGGCTGTTCTGGATGGTAATGCTCCCGGATGAGTGGTAAATGCCACCACCAGAAGCTGCCGTATTATTGGATACTGTAACGTTGGTCATTGTCAGGTTGCTCGCATAAACAGCAATGCCGCCACCATTACCACTGGCTGTGTTATTACTCACGGTAACATTGACCAGCGATGCATTACCCTGGGATAAAGAGATGCCGGCCCCGTTGCTGCTACCAATATTATTGTGCACTACGCTATCACGAATTGTCAGGAACCCACCATTTTGGGAAATCCCCATGCTATTCCAGCGTATAGTGGTGTTTTTTATCTCCAGTTCACCATTGGTATAAATGCCTTCTGCGCTACTATTCTGAATAATAAATCGTTCAATGCTGACCGGCGCTGTCGAAATGTTTTGCAGCCCGCGTTTTGCTTTTTTCCCATCCACTACAACATACCCATCCTGACTGGTAAAACTGTTATTCCAACCACCCGATAGGGATACACCTTTGTTTATGATGACAACATAGCCATCGTAGCTACTAAGAGCAGTATCATATGTTCCCGACATTACCAGGATGCGGTCGCCGTTGGCGGCTTTGTAAACAGCTTTGCCGATGTTTGCACATGGTTCTGTTGGAGTTTTACAACTATTAGCATCATTCCCGGAGGGGGCAACATACCAGGTCAGGTTTTCTAGATTCAAAATTGCCGGGGTCAGACCATTGGCCGATGCAGTGACGACATATGTTCCATTTGCGGCATTGGCCGTGAAAGTAGGCGCGGTTGCAACACCGCTATCGTCAGTAAGTGCGCGGGAAACATTTGTCCCTGTATCTTTAAAAGTGCCACTGGCGCCGCTTTCTGGGGCAGTAAATGTCACGCTGAACCCTGGAACCGGGCTGCCCAGGTTATCGAGCACAGCAACCTGGAAGGCAGTAAATTCCTTGCCGGGAGAGACGTGCTGGCTTGCAGTGCTCACCATGTTCAGCTGCGCAGCAGGCCCGGGCGTCAGGTATTCATACGCGCCTATATCGCAAGTTCCCTGGCGGGTTGCGCCGCGCTGGTCAGTGGCCGGGCAGGTGGCCGGGTTGGCAGAATCGATGGCCGGGCTGGATGGCAGCAGGGGTAGATAACCCACAGCGGGCAGGAATGTTCCCAGGTTGGCAGTTACATTAAGTAAATCCCCAGTATTCGAGATAACCGTACAATTGGTTGTGATGCCAATCAGGTTATATCCCTGTGATGTTAATGTCCCATTGCAATCTGGTCCGAATGATGAAGACACTGTATTGCCTGCAATAATACTGTTCTGAATACTGCTTGCACCAGAAATACCAGCACCCCCATAGGCGCGATTCCCGCTAATGGTGCTATTCAGAATGGAAACATTCCCACTTTCGTTATAAACCCCCCCACCATAGTAATAGTAGTAGTTGTTACTGATGGTGGAATTAATAATAGACAGGTTGGAATAATAATAATTATGGATTCCACCATATTTATTATTATTGATGCTGCTATTTTGAATGGTCAGATTTCCTCTGTTGTAGATACCGCGATAATACATCCCATTTCGAACGATAAATTTATCCAGCATGGTTGTGACAGCTGTGTTATTGGCAATACCGCCTCTGGTGCTTTGTCCGTCGATGACACTATACCCATCCTGGCTGCTAAAATTGGCATTCCAACCGCCCAAAAGAGTCAGGTTTTTGTCAATTGTTACAACATAATCTCCACTGGCAGATGTGTACGTTCCCGCCGCCACATAGACAGTATCCCCTGCCGTAGCCTGGGAAATGGCATAGTTAATAGTGGCGCAGGGGGTCACAGAAACGCTACAATCTCCGCTGTCACTGCCGCTGGCGCTGCTGACATATCGATTTACCCCAGATAACCCAACAACATCTTCGCTGCCATTAATTGGGACCGATGTCGAGTCAGGTGTGGTAACTATGTTTTCTATCGGTAAAGGAGTCGGTGAAGGTTCTGGCGTAGTTGTCTCGGTAACGGGCAATGTTTCAACAGGGGTGGCTGTTTCAGTGGGAAGGATATCCTGTTTGGCAAGCGCAGCATTCCAGCTTGTATCCACTTGATTGAAGTGCAAGCTGATTCCCCCTGTTTTGGCATTGACCAACACCAACTCGCGCAAGGGCTGGCTTTCATTGGATGCCGTCACTTCCATACGCCATACCAGTTCTGTCGGACGGGTGCTGGGCATCAAAAGATTTTCATCAAAAACCCACAGGGCGGGCTGGGTTACCTGATAATCGCTTTCCTTCCCCCCATACCACTTTGCAGCCAACTGCCCAACGCTGGTGGATGCTTCATTGGCAGTGATTTGGGGAATAATATCAAGGGAAAGCCCGGGGGATACTTCCCCGCTCATCGAATATAACTCACCCCAACGACCGGAATTCACCATCAATTCCCCACCCACCACCGGGATACCGTTATACATTTGTTGATAGCGGCTATTGGTGCGGCCTTGTCCTGTGGCAGTTTCCTGGCTCAAAACCAAATCACGAGCCGGGTTTTTAATCCCAAATTCGGGGGCAAACTTTTCTAGAAGAGTTTCTACCCGCTGCTGGCCGGATAATCCATCAGCCATTGCGCCGGAATCTTTGATTGGGGCTGTTCCACTACCACTTATGAGCGTCACCCGGTTGCTGACTGAATTGCGCCAGCGTTGGATGCCATCATTGCCCTGTGCGACTGCAAGACCTGGCTGTGCTGCATTGAACAGGGTTGTCAAAATGACCAAAACGGCAATGATTCTGTTTAGAAAGGAATATTTTGCTGACATGTCACCCTCAAGAAAACGGATCTGAAGTATAAAAATGGTTCCCCACTATCCAATCTTGGTGCAAAGATAGTGAAAAAGATCGAATAGTTATCACTCATTCAGAACAAAACTTTATACCTTTTATTTGTGATTTAGTGAACTATTGAGTTGGCTTCGAAATTATACCTCCCCTAACCTTTAAATATATGAGACATTTGCCTATAAAAACATGAGACAAATGTCTATGACTTGAGCAAATAATGTGCAGCGTCGAGAACAATAATACGCTAAGTCTAATAAACTTCTATGTGGCCATCAACCTAAACAACACCTCATACTCCTGCTTCGGGATCACCTTCACCACATCCCCAGTCTCGAAATCATAGACCACCTGCCTCAAGATGATCTGGCAGAGCTCCTGCTTCTCATCCATCGTGGCCGCGCGCCAGGCGGTTTGCAGGTTGGCCAGCACCGCCCCGGCCTGGCGCATTTCGTGCGGGGTGAGTTGCTCCAGCGCATCCAGTTGGGATTGCAGGGCCTCGACTTCGCGCCAGAAGGTGCGCTCATCGTCTTCGTACATCCCGCGCTTGTAGGCTTCGCGCATCCGGCGCATCTCGCTTTTGAGACGCGCCTTTTCCTTTTGCGGGTCGATCTCATCCTTCTTGGCGTTCAGGATTTCCTGCAAGTCGGCCTGCCAGGTCTTGGGAAGCACCAGCTTTTCCATCAGCTCGGAGATTTTTGCTTCCACCACATCGGCGCGGACGCTTTTGCCGTCATGGCGGCAGTGACTGCCCACCAGCCGGGATGAATCACGATAGTAGCGGCCACTTTTGGCGCTCTGGGCACGCATCCGGTGGCCACATTCAGCGCAGACGATGATGCCCGAGAGCAGGTACACCCGCCGGGTGACCTGGTTCGAGTTGATCTGCCGCCTGCGCTCGGCGCGGATGG